>CACGGX010000040.1 GCA_902572735.1 uncultured Alphaproteobacteria bacterium | reverse complement strand
AACAAATTCAGATTTTATAAAAGCTTTTGATCAAGTACCTTATATTATTAAAGGTATGGAGAATTTACCTGACGAACCTACAAACATATTTTTTTATAATCATTTGGCAAGCATTGAAGAAAATGGTTTAGCTAATGGACATCAATTTAGTATAGATAGCCACTTTATAAGTGCAAAAATTTTATTCCCAAAATATGGTGATGGTGGTCAAAGAATTGCTCGATATTCTAGAAATACAGAATTCTGGAGATATAATTATTATGAGAATTTAGATTATATTTTCGTCCATACACCAGAATCAGATTATTTAAATGAAACTCTAGAACAAAAAAAGAAGAGAAAAAGTAAATTATTTATCGAAACTCAAAATATTTTTGATCAAAACAGACCTTTAGTTATAGCACCAGAAGGCACATCTGAAACTGAAGATAATTTAACCCCAAATTCCCCAGGTCCATTAAAACCAGGTGCATTTTTATTAGCAGACCAATTAAAACCAGAGCCTCTTCTTGTTCCAATTGCATTAGCTAATTTTGATTATTCAATTTCTGATACAATTTATTCAGCAGTTATTAAAGAACCAATTAAAATTAAAGATTTTGTAAATGATATGAAAAATAAAAAAGAGTTAGAAAATTTTTTATCTAAATATAGAAAAACTTTTAGAACCTATGTTGAGGAAGCAATTGAATTAGCAAAATCTGCTTCAAAAAATAAAATTAATAATGAAGATGTGGTTAGTAACTTAAATTTAGTTAGCCCTATTGAAGAAGAATTTGAAGCAGACGTGAGAGAATTAGAAATTAAATTACATTCAGATCAATATAAAAATAACAAAATAGTCTTATTTGGAAGTTCGACATTTAGAGATTGGGAAAATGCAAAAACTGATTTGTCATTTGATAGCTTATTAAATTTAGGATTTGGTGGTTCCACATTAGTGTCATGTCGCACCTATTTTAACAGAATAGTAGTCCCAAATAATCCTGACAAGATGATTTTTTATGCTGGTGATAATGATATAGGTAGTGGAATGAGTGCTGAAGATTTAGAAAATGAATTTTTATTATTTGCTTCTGAAGTTAATGAAAAATTACCTCATACGTTATGTTTTTTTGTATCCATAAAACCAAGTGTATTTAGGAATAATTATTTAAATACAATTTTAGAAGCAAATGAACGGATAAAAAACAAAATTGAGAGTTTTAGTCAATGGCGTTATATTGATCTTTGCTCTCCTATGCTTGATGCTGGATTTGAAAAATTCTATTCAGAAGATCCATTACATATGAATGTACTTGGTTACAGTCTCTTAAGTAAATTAATTAGAGATGAAATATCTAAATTTACAATTTAAAATTAAATAAATAATTAAATTTTAATTTCTTTTCTTAGCTTATCAGATTTATATGAATTGAAGACTAACAATAAACTCCTTATGTTATCTTCACCGCTAGTGTCGTGCTCAATATTATTTATTAATGAATCAATAAAATGTTTGTGCGTATTGATCACACTTTCTTGAATTTGATCCCAAGGTTTTGAAATCCATTTATATTTCTTTGGTTTTCCATCATAAATCTTCTTCTTATTATTTTTATGAAGAGTAATTTTGTAATTGTAGTCCAAATCAATTGAGCCGTTAGAGAATTCTAAATTAACTAGTGTTTGAGCAAATCTATCTGGTTTTTTTATTGAAGAAATAGATGCATCAACAATGGTAATACTTTTATTTTTATTTCTTATTAAGGATATAAAATCTGTTTCACCTTTAAATTTATTATTTGTATTTTGATTTATTGTATAAATACTTTTTGCTTCTCCCATAAAAAATCTGCTTAAATCAAACAAATGGATTCCCACGTCTAAGGTTAAATACTCTTTCAAATCATATAAATATGTTTGATTAGTATATCCAACAGGATTAGCATGTCTAAAAGATATTTTGGCATAATGAGGTATAGTTAACTTCTCCTTATTTATAATTTCTTTTAATTTTAATAGAGGGCTTTGCCATCTAAAATTCTCATGCACCATAAGTGGTGTTTTGTTTTTTTTATATAAAGAAACAATTTTTTTTGCATTTGATAAATTTTCAGCAAATGGTTTTTGTATTGAAGTTGGAATTTTATACTTAGATAAAATTTTACCAAT
>CACGGX010000039.1 GCA_902572735.1 uncultured Alphaproteobacteria bacterium | reverse complement strand
GCAATTACTTCATCATATAAACTGCATGAACTGAATGAAAATAGCCAGGGCTTTTCAATAGATGAAATAGAAAATGTAAAGGTACAAGCATCAAAAGTTAGTGGTCAAAAATGTCAAAGATGCTGGAAATATGAACAAGAATTAGTGAAAAATGAAATTTGTAATCGTTGTAATGATGCAATAAGTTAAGTGATTAAGATAGCTCTACTAGTATCATTAATTTTTTTTGATCTTCTAACTAAATATTTAATTCAAGATAATTTGTTTTTAAATCAATCAATAAAAATCAATGAATATTTTGATTTAGTTTATGTTCAGAACTTTGGAGTTTCTTTCGGTTTATTTTCAGGCTATGTTTCTCATTGGATATTAATACTTATAGCCTTAATAGTTGTTATATTAATTTTTTATTTATTTATTAAATCAGATAAACAACTAGAAAAACTGGCTTATTTCTTTGTTATAATTGGGGCTTTATCAAATATTTTTGATAGATTGATAAATAGTTATGTTGTTGATTTTATCTTACTACATTATGAAAATTTTTATTGGCCAGCATTTAATCTAGCAGATATCTATATTACAATTGGAATTATCATGTTAATAATGAGTTTTTTTATAAAATCAAAAACAGTAAAATGAAAAAAGTTATTTTTGTAATAATCATTTCCTCAATTTTTCTGTCTTCTTGTAATACTATAAGAAGTAGTGCCGGTGTAGAAAGAAAAGTAATAGATGAATATAATGTAGTTGAAAATCCTCCATTAGTAATTCCACCAAATTTTAATTTGCTACCACCTGATCAAATTGAATCAAAAGATATTGATGATACCGATACTGAGCTTGCAAAGGAAATTCTCTTTGGTCTGGATGAAGAAAGTGATGAAACACCTACTGAAAATTCTGTTATCGATAATATTTTAAAAGAAACTGAAGCAGATCAAGTAGATAATAGTATCAGGGAAGATCTTGATGGAAACTCAGAAGATGAAATAAGCCAAGATAATACAGATGTTGAAAGTGAAAATATAGAAGAGCCAAAAAAGAAGAAAAGATTTTTCTTTTTCAACAGTAAAGAAGAAAATGAAGATGACGAAGAAGGCGAACCTAAAAAGAAAAAAAGATTTTTCTTCTTTTAATTTTGTAAATGGAAATAAAATACTTTAATTCAAATTTTGATAAAATCACTCAAAATAAAGATACTGATCAAAGTATAACTAATTTAATAGAAAAACTTCCTTCTCTGAATATTGTTTCAGATAAAAATTTATTAGAAGAAACCATAAAAATTTCAAAACAATTTAAAGAGAAAAAGGAAAAAATTATTGTATTTGGTACAGGAGGTTCAAATTTAGGAGCTAGAGCATTAAATAATATTATTTCCAATAATAAAATTATCTTAGAATTTTATGATAATGTTGATCCTATTAATTTTGAAAAAAATTTTCGAAATATTAATTTTGAGATAACTGGCTTCTTGGTTATTTCAAAATCGGGAACTACTCCCGAAACATTATCACAATTTTCATGTCTTTATCAAAAAGCAACAGAAGCTAATAAAGTTGAAGAATTTTTTTCAAATACTTTAATCATAACTGAATTTAAAGAATCACCACTTTTTAAAATTGCAAAAGATAATAATTGTTTACTATTAGAGCATCATAAAGATGTTGGAGGCAGATACTCTATATTTACCAATGTTGGTATAGTTCCTGCAATCATTTCTGGATTAAATATTAATGAACTTTTTAGTGGAGTATCTGAAGTAATTAATAATATTGATAATTATAGACCTTATGATCTTGGAAGATATTTAACTCAAAAAGAAAATGTAAAATTTACTAATAATGTTTTAATGACATATTCTGATTCACTTTATTTTTTTGGAAAATGGTATCTGCAACTTTGGGCAGAAAGTATTGGAAAAAATAATAAAGGTATTACAGCAATTCATTCAGTAGGGACCACTGATCAACATAGTCAATTACAACTGTATTTAGATGGGCCTAAAGATAAATATTTCACCTTTATCACTACAGATCATGCAAATAAGGGCATTAAAATTAATAATAATATGTTTGAAAATACCGATATTGACTATTTTAAAGATAAAACAATGGGAGATCTAATGGAGGCTGAACAGCGCGCAACCATTGAAACTTTTAAATTAAATAATTTTAGTTTTAGAGAAATCTATATTCCTAAAATAGATGAAAAAAACTTA
>CACGGX010000038.1 GCA_902572735.1 uncultured Alphaproteobacteria bacterium | reverse complement strand
TAATTTCTGGATTTACCTCAATATATAGTTTTAAATCGGCTTTTTTGAAAACTACAGATCCTATATCCCTACCATCAATTACAAAACCATGTCTATTTTTATTTTTTTTAACAAATTCGTATTGTAATTTATTTATGTAAACCCTGACAAAATTATAGACAGCAATTTCAGAAGCGATCCTACTTATTTTTTGAGTTCTAATTTTTTTACTTCTTCTAAAAGACAAATTTTCAATTTCATTTAATTTTTTTTTTATTTGTTTAACATTTTTCACGTTTATTTTATTCATTGAAAAAATAAGCGCCAATCTTCGATAAAGTATTCCAGAATCTAAGTGTTTAAGTTTCCACTTATTGCTTATATATTTGGATATTTTTTCCTTTCCAGAAGCTGCTGGGCCATCGATAGTAATTATCATTTTTTTCAAAAAATATTACCACCCAAATTATTAAATTCACTTATGAAAGTAGGAAAGCTAGTATTGATAGATTCTGCATCTTTAATTTCCAAAGGACCTATCCTCGTTCCCATTACACAAAAAGCCATTGCTATACGGTGATCAAAATCAGTTTGTATAAGATTTTTTTTAATTTCATATTTTTGGGAAGGATTAATAAACAAATCATCATTTTCAGATTTACAATCTACACCGCAATTTTGTAAATTTAATAAAATAAGTTTTAATCTATCGCTCTCTTTAATTCTTAGTTCCTTTAAACCACGAAAAATACTAGGGGAGTTTGCAAAAGACGCAGCAACTGCAATTATAGGATATTCATCAATCATCAAATCAGCAAACTCTGGGCCTAAATCACATCCATTCAAATTTGAAGTTTTAACTTCTATATCACAAATATTTTCATTGTTATTTTTTCTTTCATTTAAAAGTTTGATTTTTGCACCCATTTTTTTTAGTGCTAATATAATTCCATTTCTAGTTGGATTATTATTTATATTTTTAAGAATTATATGGGAATTTTTATTAATTAAAGCTGATACTATAAAAAATGCACTACTTGAAAGGTCATTTGGTACATCAATATTTTTTGGAAAAAGCTCTTTTTGTCCAAATATTTTTATAATTTTTTTATTATCTTTTTTTTCTATTTTTATATCAGCGCCAAATGATTCCAACATTATTTCGGTGTGATCTCTTGTTATTTTATGCTCTGTAATTTTTGTTTCTCCTTTTGTATTTAGAGCAGCTAATAATAATCCTGATTTAATTTGAGCAGATGGTATTTTTAAATCTATATCGATTGGTTTTAAACTACCTCCTTCAATTGTTATTGGTAAGGATCCATTAGTTGTATTAATTTTTGCGTCCATTTCAATTAAAGGATTTGAAATTCTATTCATAGGCCTATTAGACAGCGACTTATCACCAGTTAAAACAGATTTAAATTTTTGATTAGATAAAAGTCCAGTTAGTAATCTAGCGCTTGTTCCAGAATTACCAAGATAAATTTCATCTTTTGGCTCATTTAGTGAGTTTAGTCCTTTACCATTAATTATAATTTTTTTTTTATTTTCTATAATATCAACCCCCATTGATTTAAATGCTTTAAGTGTATGCAAAACATCTTCAGATTTTAGAAGATTATTTACTTCACAAATACCATTTGAAATTGACGGTATTATTATTGATCTATGCGATATTGATTTATCACCTGGTATTATCGGCACACCATTGATACCTTTTGATATAAAATTACTAATCATATTAAATTTGAAAATTTGAACCTAGGTAAAATTTCTTTATTTTCTCATCTTTCACCGCAGATATTGGATCACCTTCATAAAATATAGCTCCTTCGTTAACTATATAAACTCTATCAACAATTTTTAGAGTTTCTCTTACATTATGATCAGTAATTAATACTCCAATATTTCTTTCTTTTAATTTTTTAATTATTACTTTTATTTCTTCAATCGATACAGGATCAATACCTGTTAATGGTTCATCTAATAATAAGTATTTCGGATTTGTTGCAAGAGTTCTAGCAATTTCTAACCTTCTTCTTTCTCCTCCTGATAAAACAATGGATTTAGATTTTCGTACATGATTAATATCAAATTCATTAAGAAGATTTTGTAATAAAATATTTTGTTTATTTTTATCTTTCTCTTTAATTTCAATTATCGATAACAAATTGTCCTCAACACTCATACCTCTAAAGATTGAAGCTTCTTGAGGAAGGTAACTTATGCCCATTTTACCTCTTAAATAAATTGGTAAATTTGAAATAT
>CACGGX010000037.1 GCA_902572735.1 uncultured Alphaproteobacteria bacterium | reverse complement strand
GATTTCCATAACTTAACCAAGTTGATTTAGATTTTCCAAAGATTTCATCAAATGATTTTCTTTTTTTTAACTCATTAGAATACTTCATAGCTGATCCATACATAAATATTTGGTTTTTATCTAAAATTTTTTTAAATATTGAAAAGTTTTTTTTTGTATGAATAAATTGCTTGTCAACAAATAGTGGTTTTCTTGATTTAATTAATAAGCATAAAATTTTAAAATAATTTTGAGGATCATCTCTTGCTAATATAATGGCATCAACACTTTGTATTAATTCGTTAAGACTATTACAAACATTTTTAATTCTTGAAACTTTAGATATCTTATAACTTTCTTTCTTACTTTGTGTCCATATATGTGTAATTTTAGCATTTTTTATTGAATTTTTATTCTTATGATACTTAGGTAGATATTCTCTAATCAATTCATAAGGACAATTATTTTTTAACTCATTTTTATTATAACCATTAAATATTGCAGAATAAGAATAAGGATGGCCATTACCTTGACTAGTTCCAATAATACCTAATTTAATCACTAATATTATAGCTGACTATTAATTTTTTTAAATCATTTACAGTTAAATAATTTTTATTATTTAAACTATTGTATGTAAATCCTTTTAAATCTGAATTTATTTTTTTAGTACTAATCTTTTTAAAATAATTTATCGATTGTGAATTTTTATTTGATAAAATTATATAATAATTACCAATATCAATAGTATTATTACTATCAGCTTCAG
Organism: uncultured Alphaproteobacteria bacterium; assembly: GCA_902572735.1. Taxonomy (GTDB): domain Bacteria; phylum Pseudomonadota; class Alphaproteobacteria; order HIMB59; genus CACPNW01. Next base: position 1,515 of record CACGGX010000037.1, on the reverse strand, counting down.
CAATCAGTTCTTCATGAATTTTTTCACCTGGCCTAATACCAATAACCTTAGTTTTTAAACTTGAATCAATTGCTCTTGCAAGATCGGTTATTTTAAAACTTTTTAATTTTGGCACAACTATCTCCCCGCCATATGAGTTTTTTAATGACCATAAAACTACTTCCACTCCCTGATCAAGAGTTAAATTAAATCTTGTCATATCTTTATTTGTTATTGGAAAATATGAATTTTGTTTTTTTCTATTCATAAAAAAAGGAAGTACTGACCCCCTACTCCCAAGAACATTTCCATATCTAACAACAGTGAACTTCATTTTTCTTTTACCTATTATATTATTTGCTGCACAAAATAATTTATCAGAACATAATTTGGTAGCTCCATATAAATTTATTGGCGCTACTGCTTTATCTGTTGAAAGTGCGACAATTTTTTTAACATTATTTATTAATGATGCTTCAATTATGTTTTGAGCTCCAAGAACATTAGTTTTAATAAATTCAAATGGATTATATTCAGCAGCAGGTACTTGTTTAAGTGCTGCTGCATGAATTACATAATCAACATCTTCAAATGCTTGTTTTAATCTATTAAGGTCTCTTATATCACCTAAAAAAAACCTAATGTAAGGATATTTTTCGAGAGGGTAAATTTTTTGCATTTCATATTGTTTTAGTTCGTCTCTGCTAAAAATTATTAATCTTTTTATATTTTTAAAATTAGAAGTTAAGTGTTCTACAAATTTTTTTCCAAAACTCCCTGTCCCACCTGTAATTAGAATATTTTTATTATTAAACATTTATTTTATTACCTTTAATCCTCTATCTACTATTTCATAAACTTTATCACAAGAATTTAATGAATCTGGTCTATGTGAAATAATAAAAACAGTTATTTTTTTATTATTATTAATAATATTATTTAAAATTATATTTTCTGTATTTGAATCCAAGGAATTTGTTGCCTCGTCTAAAAGTAATATAGGTCTTGATGCATATAAAGCTCTAGCAATTGCAATTCTTTGCCTTTGTCCACCTGATAAATTAACTCCATCATGACCAACTATTGTATCCATGCCATTATCTAAATTGTTTATGAAATCATTTAAATAAGACATTTCTAAAGATTTATTTAATTTATCATAGTTTACTATGTCTTCTTGTTCATTGAAAGTAATATTATTTTTAATAGTATCATCAAATAAAAAAGTTTTTTGTGAAACATAAGAATAATTTTGATACCAATTTTCATTAAGTTTATTAATATCAACTTCATCTAACTTTATTGTACCTGAATTTGGAAGCTGAAATTTACTAAATATGTCAAGCAAAGTACTTTTACCAGATCCACTTTCTCCAATAAAACCAACTTTTGAACCCCGAGTGACTTCAAAAGAAATATTTTCTAAAATTATTTTTTTGTTATCATAAGAAAAATTAATTTTATTAAATTTAATTTTATTAAAATCTATAAATGAGTTTGTTATAATTTTATCTTTGTTATAAAGATTTTCATTAA
>CACGGX010000036.1 GCA_902572735.1 uncultured Alphaproteobacteria bacterium | reverse complement strand
TATTAAATTTAAGCTTAAATTCTTTTTTTTCATCAATTATCGCAATATTAGTATCATAAAAATGCTTTTGAAAATCTTCAATACTCTCTAAAGTATCTGTACTTATAAATTCATTCTGAAAAATATATTGCACAAATGCAAGTCTTGTTTGTGACTTGATGTAATTTTGCATTTTTTATTTTAGTAACTCTATGCAAGCTAATGCAGCTTCTTGACCTTTATTTTTTTGATTAACATCACTTCTTATTATTGCTTGCTCTAAATCATAACATGTTAAGATACCAAAACCAATTGGAACATTAAACTCAACAGATAGATCCATAATTTTTCTAGAAGTTTCATTAGCAATAATTTCGAAATGATATGTGTCACCTTTAATGATACATCCTAAAGAAATAAATCCTTTAAAATTGTGTATATTTTTTTTTATTAAATAAGGAATTTCAAAACAACCTGGTGCATTAATAATTTCATACTCACAACCATTTTCTTTAAGTGTTTTGCTTGCGCCCAATACAAGGTTTTCCGATATTTCTTTATAATAATTTGCGGAAACTATTAGAATTTTATTATTCATATTTTTCTCTGATCAACTATTTCAATATTAAATCCATCCAAGGCAATAATTCTTTTCTTAGTATTTGTTAATAATATAATTTTATTTATTTGAAGTAATGATAAAATCTGAGCACCTACACCATATTCTCTTAATTCTAATTTATTTTTTGATCTTTTTCTTTTATTAAAAGTTTTGAGTATATTTGGTGACATATCACTATTTATTAAAACTATAGCTCCAGATCCATTCTTCTCTATAAGCTGAAAGGCAGACTTAATTTCACTTCCAAAAATATTTTTTTCTTCAAATATATCCTTTGTGACATCTAATCTGTGCATTCTAACAAGCACAGGTTGCTTTACATCACTTAAATTTTTTACTAGAGCGTAATGCTTTTCACCAGAAATAGTATTTTGAAATACTTTAAGATTAAATTGTGACCCCATCTCACTTTCAAATGGCCTTTCGGAGATCTGTTCGACAATTTTAGTTTTTTTAAGTCTAAACTTAATTAAATCACTAACCGTTCCTACTTTCAAATTATGTAATTTTGCAAACTTGATAATTTCTGGTAATCTTGCCATAGATCCATCTTCGCTCATAATCTCACAAATAACACCAGAAGGATTTAAATCTGCAAGTTTTGAAATATCAACTGCTGCCTCTGTATGACCAGCACGTACTAAAACACCTCCATCCCAAGCCATAAGAGGAAAAACGTGTCCAGGATAAACAAGATCATTCTTGTTTCTATTATTATTTACAGCTACTGATATTGTATGAGCTCTATCAGCTGCAGATATTCCAGTTGTAACTCCTTCTTTTGCTTCAATCGAAACAGTAAAAGCAGTTAAATCATTTTTTATATTACTTGGGTTCATTAAGGGAAGTTCCAATTCTTCTATTCTATCTTTAGTTAATGCTAAACAAATTAATCCCCTTCCATACTTTGCCATAAAATTAATAGTTTGAGGGCTAGCATATTGAGCTGGAATGATTAAATCACCTTCATTTTCTCTATCAGGATCATCAACAAGAATATACATTTTACCATTTCTTGCATCTTCTATAATTTCTTCAATAGAAGATAAACTTTCTTCAATGTTATCTTTATTCATTGTTAAGGATAAAGCGTGCAAGATAATCAAATTCAATATTTACTTGATCACTTTTTTGTAAATATTTTAAATTAGTATGATTAAATGTATGGTCTATTACAGAAATCATAAAAGTATTATTTTCTACTTTTGCCACTGTTAAAGAAATACCATTTATTGAAATAGATCCTTTTTCAACAATAAATCTATTATTTTTATTAAATTTTTTTTCAAAATGATATTCCCAACTATTTTGAAGTTCTAAAATTTCACTAACGACAGTTGTGGTGTCAACATGACCATAAACAAAATGACCACTGATTTCATCACCTATCATAAGAGATTTTTCTAAATTAATTTTTTCATTTTTTAAAATAGAATTAGCTAGATTAGTTCTTTGCAAGGTTTCTTCTCCTATGTTCACATCAAAGCTAAATGAATTGTTGTTTAATGGAGTTATATTCTTTGCTGTAAGACACACTCCATTACAAGAAATTGAAGAACCTTCCTTACAATTGCTCAAATCAAGATTCGTAGATATTTGGTAAAGTCCCGCATCTTTATTTTTTATTGTTCCTAAATCTTGAATAATACCTGTAAACATTAATTAACCTGATAGTTTGTATATATGTCGTCTTTGAATTTTTTTCTTTCATTTAAAGATAAATTTAATTGACTAAGTTTCTTTCCAATAATAGCTGGCTTACCATGTTTTCCTATAATAATTTTGGATTTAAAT
>CACGGX010000035.1 GCA_902572735.1 uncultured Alphaproteobacteria bacterium | reverse complement strand
TGGGATAATTAACTTATGTTAACAACTGTTATAGGTGCCTACCCAAAGCCAAGTTATTTAAAAATAACTGATTGGTTTAATGCTTCTGGTGGTACAGATACTGAATATCCAACTAAATTTTATGAAGATGAAATAAAAAAAATGGGCAATAATGTTGAAGAGTTATTTAATAAAGCTACAAAAGAAATAATCAGAGATCAGGAGGAATGTGGTATTGATATCCTCACCGATGGTGAAGTTAGAAGAGAAAATTATATTCACTATCATTGTAGATATTTAGAAGGAATTGATTTTACAAATCTCACAGAAAAAGTTGCTAGGACAGGGAATTATAAATGCTGGTTACCAACAATAACTTCAAAAGTTAAAGCAAAAGAATCTTTTTTAGTTGAAGAGTGGAAAAAAAATCAGAGTTTAACCAATAAGGATTTGAAAATTACTATTCCAGGACCAATGACTATAACAGATACTATAGCAAATACATTTTATGATTCAGATGAGCATATGGGTGAAGATTTAGCTGATGCTATTAATGTAGAGATTAAAAGATTAGTTGATGCAGGTTGTAAATATATTCAAGTCGATGAACCTTTGTTTGCGAGAAAACCAGAAAATGCTCTTAATTTTGGAATTAAAAATTTAGAGAGATGTTTTAAGGATATAAATAATCAAAGTATTGAAAAAATTACTCATATTTGTTGCGGCTATCCTGATAAATTAGATGCAGTAGATTATCCAAAAGCACCTTTAGATTCTTACAGTAAAATTAGTAAAGCTTTAGATGAATCAATTATAGATACAGTTTCTATAGAAGATGCTCATCGATATAATGATTTAAATTTTTTAAAAGATTTTAATCAAACGAAAGTTATCTTTGGTTTGATAAAAATTGCAAGCTCTCAGATAGAGACTAAAGAAGAAATTGTTTCAAGAATAAATGAAGCATTGAAATTTATTGATAAGGAACAATTAATTGTTGCTCCTGATTGCGGTCTTGGTCACTTACCTAAAGATTTAGCAAAAATAAAATTAAAAATAATGGTGGAAGCTTCTAATAATTTCTAGTGAACTAAAGTTTCTGGATTAGCATAATCATAATTTAAATCATCAGCAATAGCTTTATATGTAACGGCACCTTTAAAAATATTTAAACCATTCATAAAATTTTTATCATTTTTTAAAGCATCATTAAAACCGTTAGAAGCTAAGTTTTGAATAAATGGTAAAGTAACTGCATTTAAAGCAAGTGTAGAGGTTCTAGGAACTCCCCCTGGCATATTTGCAACACAATAATGAACAACATCATCTACAACATACGTAGGGTTTGCATGAGTTGTTGGTTTACTAGTTTCAACACAACCACCTTGATCAATTGCAACATCAACAATCACAGATCCACTTTTCATCTCTTTGATCATGTCCTTAGTTATAATCTTAGGAGCATTAGAACCTGGAACAAGCACTCCTCCAATTAGTAAATCACATTCAGAAATATAATCTTTTAGATTTATTTTATCACTATGAAGTGGTTCTATTTTATCACCAAATTTTTCTTGTAATTCTTCTAATCTTTTTTCTGATTTATCAACAATGAAAACTTTTGCTTGCATACCTGTGGCAATTATTGCTGCATTTTCTCCTACAACACCTCCGCCTAAAATTAAGACATTTCCAGGTTGAACTCCAGGCGCACCACCTAAAAGTAAACCACTTCCACCCTTATGTTTTTCAAGAGAATAAGCTCCGGCTTGTATCGACATTCTACCTGCTACAGCGCTCATTGGTGCTAGTAGAGGTAATTTATTATTATGATCACTTACCGTTTCATAAGCTATACAAATTGAATTTGAATCAATCAAACCCTTTGTCAATTCTGGAGCAGCTGAAAGATGTAAATAAGTAAATAAAATTTGGTTTTCTTTTATCATTGCTACTTCATTCATTAGAGGTTCTTTTACTTTTACAATCATTTCAGAGTCATTAAAAATATCTTCAGCTGAATTTACAATTTTTGCACCTGACAATTCATAATCACTGTTTGAAAATCCAGCACCAGCACCGGCATCTTTTTGTATTAGAATAGTATGCTTATCCTTTACTAATTCTTTAACACTTTGTGGAGTAAGCCCAACTCTAGACTCTTGAGCCTTAATCTCGGATGGAACACCTATTTTCATTATCTATCATGCATATAATTTGAGATACCTGTTCTTAGTTTTTCAATTATCTCATCAATATGTTTTTTTTCACAAGTAAATGGAGGTGCAACGATTAAGCAATCACCTGTTGCTTTTAAGCTTAAACCTGCTTCAAATAATTTTTTAAAACAAGCATATCCAGCTTTGCCTAACCGCTCATCCATTTTAATATCAATTCCTCCCATCATTCCATATCCTCTTATGTCTGTAATAATATCTAAATCCTTCAAAGAAAATAAACCATCTAAG
>CACGGX010000034.1 GCA_902572735.1 uncultured Alphaproteobacteria bacterium | reverse complement strand
TATCTAAATTTAATTTCATAGACATCATTATTAACCAAGATTGGTCAAACAATTTTTTATATTTATTTAATATATCTTCGATTTTTTTAATTGCTGTTTTTTCATTTGAATCAATTAAATGAAGAAAAGTTTCAGCAAATCTTGCTAAATTCCACAACGTTATTTTTGATTGATTTTTAAAAGAATATCTTCCCATTTTATCAATTGAGCTAAAAACTTTTTTTGGATTATATTCATCCAAATATGCTGCTGGACCATAATCTATAGTTTCACCAGATAAAGACATATTATCGGTATTCATAACACCATGAATAAAGCCAACTCTCATCCAATCTACGACTAACTTAATTTGTAAATCACAGATTGTCTCATAAAATTTTAAATATTTATCATTATTATTATCTATATCAGGATAAAGCCTTGATATTGTATAAGATATAAAGTTTTGAAATTCCTCTCTATTTTTTAAAAGGCTTCCAAATTGAAAAGTTCCTACTCTAATATGCGAATTCGCAACTCTAATTAAAATTGCACCAGGCTCTAATCTATCACGCAATACATTTTCACCTGTAGTAATAACTGCTAGTGCTCTGGTTGATGATATGCCAAGATTATGCATAGCTTCACTCAATATGTATTCCCTTATCATTGGGCCTAATGCAGCCTTTCCGTCTCCATTTCTAGAGTAGGGTGTCTGTCCTGACCCTTTTAATTGTATATCTACTCTTTGTTTATTATTAGTAATATGTTCACCAATAATTACAGCTCTACCATCGCCTAAAATTGTAAAATTTCCAAATTGATGTCCAGCATAAGCTTGAGAAAAGTAATTTTTATTTAATTTATTTTTTCCCAAAAGAATATTACACTTTTCATCATCATCATATTTACTAAAATCTAAATTTAAGTCCCTTGCAAGATCATTATTAAACAAAACTAATTTTTTATTACTAAAATTTTCAGGATTAACTTTACTATAAAAAATACTAGGTAGTTTCGTATAACTATCTTGAAAATTCCAAACCATATTGAATAAATATATATAAATTTTTTAAATTTAACATCTACAACTTTAGTATATAAGTATTAAGTCAGTAATGAATACCATAATTGATATAGTTAATCAGTCAAAACATCCAATAGATAGCGATGAATATATACAATATTGCAATGATGAGATTAAAAAAAATTCTATACTAATGTTAAATGATTTTTTAACAAATGACTGCTTAAGTGAATTAATTACTGAAGCACATGGATTACAAGATCAAGCTTTCTATTGTTCTCAAAATCATACTATCTTACTTAATAAACAAGATAAATTAAGTGACTTGAATGATCCTTTAAATAGAGAGGTCGTTAGTGATAAAGGTTGTGTCCCTCATGATCTGTTAAATCAGCAATCAAAATTAAATATTTTATATCAATCAAATATTTTTAAAAATTTTTTAAAAGGTGTCTTAAATTTAAAAAATATTTATCCATACAGTGATACCTTATCTTCCATAAATTATAATTATTATCAAAAATCACAACAGCTAGGATGGCATTTTGATAATGCATCATTTGCTATCACTTTAATGATACAATCTTCAGATAAAGGTGGTGAATTTGAATATGTTAGTAGAGGTAGAAATTTTTCTGAAAACTATATCGATAAATCATATATTAAAGATATTTTAGATAGAAAAATTTTACCACAAAAAGCAGATGTTGATGCCGGTACTCTTATATTATTTTATGGTAGAAATTATTTGCATCGTGTAACACCAGTAGAATCTGAAAAACCAAGAATATTAGTAACACTTAATTATAATGAAGAAGAGGGCACAATGCTTTCAGAAAATGCAAGATTAACATTTTTTGGTAGAATTAACTAATTATGATTAAAGAAAAATAATTGTTTTCCATTTACTCTATAATTATTAATCAATTTTTTTGCTTCTTCTGACGTAATCCAATCAATATATTTTTTAGCCTCTTCAATATTTAAATTATTATTTATCTTATTGCTTACTAAAATTATCCCATATTGATTAAATAATGGTGGTAAATTTTCACAGACAATTTGTAGATTTTCTTTTTTATTAAAAGCTATCCAAGTGCTACGATCACTAAGAGTGTACGCATTCTTTTGATTTGCTATTAATAATGTTGAACCCATTCCCTGACCAACACTGAGATACCAATTTTCTTTAAATGGTATTTTTATATTTGATAGTTCCCAAAGCTCTTTTTCCTTTTTGTGTGTTCCACTCTCATCACCTCTTGATACAAATAATAATTTTGATTTTTTAATTTCAATCATTTTATTTTCAATTGAAGAGCATGTTTTGTTATCTTTTTTTGGTCCTATCAAGACAAAATCATTATACATCAAATCATATCTTATGGTGCCATATCCCTTATTCATAAATTCTAGCTCTGATTTTTTATGATGAACTAATAAAATTTCTACATTTCCATCCATTGCAACTTTAATTGCTTGACCTGTCCCAAGAGATAATGCTCTGACTTT
>CACGGX010000033.1 GCA_902572735.1 uncultured Alphaproteobacteria bacterium | reverse complement strand
AAGATTAGTTTTTTTCGATGGTGAATATTACGGTTCAGTTGCTAGAATACCTCAAGAAGGTAATGTAAAGGCAAATTTTCATGCTGGTGGTAAGGCAGTTAAAACTGGCCTAGTTTATAGAGATAAAGAAATTATCGAAATTTTGGGATCAAAACTAAAAGAACATAATCTATTTTTTGTTGGAATTGATATAATTGGAAATTATTTAACAGAAATAAACGTAACTTCGCCTACAGGATTGAAGCAAATTAATGCATTAAATAATGTAAATTTAGAAAAAGATTTTTGGGATAAGCTTGAAGGAAAATATAAATTAGTTTAATTACAATAATTAAAGGGAAATATATGGACGAAAATAGAATTTTAATACACAAACTAAAAAATTTTGAAAATATAAATTCAAATTTTCTTATAATAACATTGATGTTATTTGGTTCAATTTTACTAGCGATTTCAGCTAAGGTTCAAGTACCATTTTGGCCAGTACCAATGACAATGCAGACATTTGTTATTTTCTTGATAGGAATGACTTATAGTATTAGATTATCTTTTGCCACAGTTGCATTTTACCTTTTTCAAGGAGCTATAGGACTTCCTGTATTTGCAGCAGGTGGAGGAATTGCTTATTTAGTTGGACCAACAGCAGGATACCTTTATGGTATGTTATTTGCCTCTATCGTTATAAGTTATTTCGCAAATTTAGGTTTTAGCAAAACATATTTTAAGGCTGCGTTATCTCTATTAATTGGTTCTGTTGTTATATTCTCATTTGGTATCATCTATCTTGGTTATATTATTGGTTTCGAAAAAGCATTAGCAGCTGGTCTTTTACCATTTATTCCTAGTGAGTTATTTAAAATAGCATTAGCAGTTGCTCTGATTCCCACTTTACATAAAATTATTACAAAATAATAATTAATGAAAATAGGTATTGATGTAGGAGGTACCAAAACTGAAGGTATTCTTCTAAATCCAAATGGAACTGAAGTAGATAGAAAAAGAATTAATACTGAAAAAAGTTATGATGGTACAATTAACGGAATACTCTCCATTATAAATCATTTTGAAGAAAAACATGGTAAAGCAGAATCTGTAGGCATGGGAATGCCAGGGGCCATTTCAAACGATACAGCTTTAATTAAAAATGCTAATTCTATATGGTTAAATGGTAAACCATTTAAACAAGATTTAGATAAAATTCTTAATAGGAATATTAATATAGAAAATGATGCTAATTGTTTTACGCTCTCTGAAGCAGTAGATGGAGCAGGCAAGGGTCATCAAGTTGTTTTTGGAGTAATTATTGGAACGGGTGTTGGTGGTGGTATAAGTATTAATCAAAAAGTTATAAGGGGTCGTAATAGTATAAGCGGAGAGTGGGGTCATATAGTACTGCCAGGTAGAACTGAAGAAGAAAAAAAGTATGTAAAAAAATGTTATTGTGGCAAAAATGGTTGTTTAGAAACTTATATATCTGGTCCGGGATTTTCATCAACTTATAATTTGCGCTTCAACAAAAATTATAACTCACACCAAATATTAGAAGGCTTTCATAATAAAGAAGAAAATAGTATTTTTGCACTAAATCAATACATTGATCATTTAGCTAGAGGCTTATCTGTTGTATGTAATATCCTTGATCCAGATGTAATTGTTTTGGGTGGCGGCATGTCTAATATAGATTTTATTTATGAAAATATTAACGATACTCTAAAAAAATATGTTTTTACTGATACGTTACAAACAAAAGTTGTTAAAAATGTTTATGGGGATTCAAGTGGTGTAAGAGGAGCTGCTTGGCTTTCTTAAATACCGCCCATTGAAATATATTTTATAGTTAAATAGTCATCAAGACCATATCGAGAACCTTCTCTTCCCATTCCCGATTCTTTTACACCTCCAAAAGGAACTTCTGCAATTGTTGGTAGTCCATTATTAATAGATACAATTCCATATTCAAGTGCTTCAGCAACTCGCCAAATTCTTCCTATGTCTCTCGAATAGAAATATGAAGCTAATCCGTATGGAGTGTCATTAGCCATTTTAATCACTTCATCATCACTGGAAAATTTATAAAGAGGAGCAACAGGTCCAAATGTTTCTTCAAAAGTAATTTTTGCCTTTGTAGATACATTAGAGAGAACAGTTGGTTGATAGAAATTCCCGCCAAGCGAATGCACATCACCACCAATTGCTATTTTAGCTCCTGTGTTCACTGCATCTTGAACATGATCAACTACTTTTTCTAAGGAGGATTGATCAATTAACGGGCCAGATGTAATTCCATCCTCAAGTCCATTGCCCACTGTTATTTTACTGACTTCATTTGTAAATTTTTCTAGGAATTCATCATAAATATTTTCATGCACAAATATTCTATTTGAACAAATACATGTTTGACCACTATTTCTAAATTTACTTTGAAGTGCGCCTGCAACAGCTTCATCCATATCTGCATCATCGAAAACAATAAAAGGTGCGTGACCACCAAGCTCCATAGATACTTTTTTTACTGTTGAGGCACTTTGTTCTAAAAGAATTTTTCCAACCTCAGTAG
>CACGGX010000032.1 GCA_902572735.1 uncultured Alphaproteobacteria bacterium | reverse complement strand
ACAGAAAGTGACAAATTAGACTTTAGAGGTGCTTGTTTTCTAATTAAATTACCATTAAAAAGTTAAAATAATCATAAAGGGATACAATCATGAGTGAAGATTTTAAGGTTAAAGACATAAGTTTGGCTGATTTTGGTAATAAAGAAATTGCAATAGCTGAAACAGAGATGCCAGGTTTAATGGCATTAAGAGAAGAGTATGGTGATTCTAAGCCTCTAGAGGGGGCAAGAATTGTAGGTTGTTTACATATGACAATACAAACTGCTGTTTTGATTGAGACTCTGGTTTTTTTAGGTGCTACTGTTAGGTGGAGTTCATGTAATATTTTTTCTACTCAAGATCATGCTGCTGCAGCTATAGCTGCTAAAGGCATTCCAGTATTTGCTTGGAAAGGAATGACAGAAGAAGAATTTTGGTGGTGTATTGAGAAAACATTAGAAGGCCCAGATGGATGGAAGCCAAATATGATTTTAGATGATGGTGGAGATGCTACAAAAATAATTCATGAAAACTATCCAAATATGTTGGAAGAAATTTTAGGTTTATCCGAAGAAACAACCACAGGTGTCCACCGTTTGAAAGAAATGGAAAAAAATGGAACATTAAAAGTGCCAGCAATAAACGTTAATGACTCAGTTACAAAGTCTAAATTTGACAATTTATATGGTTGTAAGGAAAGTCTAGTAGATGGAATAAGAAGAGGCACTGATGTAATGATGGCTGGTAAGATAGCCGTTGTAGCTGGATATGGAGATGTTGGTAAAGGTTCAGCAGCCAGCTTAAGAGGTGCAGGTGCACGTGTTTGTGTGACTGAAATAGATCCAATTAATGCGCTTCAAGCGGCAATGGAAGGTTACGAAGTTGTCACAATGGATGATGCTTGTAAATACGGTGATATATTTGTTACTGCTACTGGAAATCTAGATGTTATCACTCAAGATCACATGAGACAAATGAGAGATCGTGCTATCGTATGTAACATCGGACATTTTGATAATGAAATACAAACAGAAGCTCTGCAAAACTACAAGTCTGATGAGATTAAACCACAAGTAAGAGAAGTAGAATTTCCGGACGGTAAGAAAATACTGTTATTATCAGAGGGAAGGTTAGTTAACTTAGGAAATGCAACTGGCCATCCAAGTTTCGTTATGAGTGCATCATTTACTAATCAGGTTTTAGCGCAACTGGAACTTTGGAAAAATTCTAAAAATTATGAAAATAAAGTTTATGTTTTACCAAAACATTTAGATGAAAAAGTTGCATCATTGCACTTAAAGAAGGTTGGCGCAAAACTTACAGAATTAACTGATAAGCAAGCAGAATATATTGGTGTTAGTAAGCAGGGCCCATTTAAAGACGATACATATAGATATTAGGAGTTAATATGAAAAGATCTTATTTATTTACTAGTGAATCAGTTTCTGAAGGCCATCCAGATAAAGTTTGTGATCGAATTTCAGATATGGTTGTTGATACTTATTTATCATCTGGTGACCCACAAACACGGGTAGCTTGTGAGACATTGACTACTACTAACAAAGTAGTTCTAGCAGGAGAAGTAAGGGGGCCATCAGTTTCTAAAGATCAGATAATATCTCAAGTTAGAGATTGTATTAAAGATATTGGTTACGAACAAGACGGCTTTCACTGGCAGAATTGTGATGTTGAAAGTTTTCTTCATGAACAATCCGCCGATATTGCTATGGGTGTTGATTCTGGTAGCAATAAAGATGAGGGCGCAGGTGATCAAGGAATCATGTTTGGTTTTGCTTGTAAAGACACTGAATCATTAATGCCAGCACCGATTCATTATTCACATCAAATTTTATATAAAATGGCACAAGCCCGTAAAGATGGATCTGCATCTGGTTTAGAACCTGATTCTAAAAGCCAAGTTACAATGCTTTATGAAAACGGAAAACCAAGCAAAGTTACATCTTTAGTAATTTCTTCACAACATAAGGAAGGTTTGTCTCCCGCAGAGGTAAAAGAAATTGTTAAACCTTATGTATATGAGTGTATACCTAATGACTTATTAGAAGGTCTTAAAGATGAAGAGTTCTACGTTAATCCTACAGGAAACTTTGTTATTGGAGGTCCTGATGGTGATTCTGGCCTGACAGGCAGAAAAATAATTGTTGATACATATGGCGGTGCAGCCCCTCACGGCGGAGGCGCATTCTCTGGAAAAGATCCATCTAAGGTTGATAGATCTGCAGCATATGCAGCTAGATACTTAGCAAAAAATGTTGTTGCAGCTGATCTTGCAGATGAATGTACTATACAGTTATCTTATGCAATAGGAGTCTCAAAACCTTTATCAGTATATGTAAATACTAATGGAACAAATAAAGTTGATGAACAAAAGATTGAAAAATCTGTACAAGATTTATTTGATTTAAGTCCAAGAGGAATAAGAGAACATTTAAAACTAACAAATGCAATTTATGTTCCAACCTCTTCTTACGGCCATTTTGGTAGAGAGCCAAGTGATAAGGGGCATTTTACTTGGGAAAAAACTGATTTAGTTGAAGTTTTAAAAGGTATAGCATAACAAAATTTGCGCAAATTAAGTAATCAAATTTTAGACCTTCGTGAAATCGAAAAACTAGCAACAAATTTATGCAAAGATATATCTGTTGGAGATATTTG
>CACGGX010000031.1 GCA_902572735.1 uncultured Alphaproteobacteria bacterium | reverse complement strand
CAATTTGTGGGAGACAAGAAAATAAAGGTCTTGAAGTTAAAAATCAGATAGAAAAATTAGGCACTGAGTGTTTGTATATAAAAGCAGACCTTAAAAATGTTACTGATTGCAAAAAAATTGTTTCAGAAACTGATAAAAAATTTGGAACCATAAATTCTTTAATTAATGTTGCCGGATATACAGAAAGAGGTACAATTTTAAGTGCTACTCTAGAAAATTATGAAAATAATTATAATATTAATACCCGTGCGCCTTTCATATTAATGCAAGAGACAATTAAAATAATGATTAGAGATAAGAACAAAGGAACAATTGCTAATTTATTATCTATGGCCATGTATAGTGGTATGCCATTTATTGTTGCTTACAGCGGGTCAAAAGCTGCTTTAGCTGCAATGACAAAAAATATTGCAAATTCTGTTGCTAGTTATCAAATAAGAGTAAATGCCCTAAATATTGGATGGACAGATACTCCTGCTGAACATGATATACAGACAAGGGTTCACAAAAAAAATCCTAATTGGTTGAAAGATGAAGAAAAAAAAGTTCCTTTTAATAGATTGACTAAGCCTATCGATGTAGCAAAGGGATTAGCATTTATGTGCTCAGAAGAATCTGGATTAATGACAGGCAGTGTAATTGATTTTGATCAAACAGTACATGGTTGGCATTCTTATTCAGCATATGAGACAAGATTATTGGATGATTCTCTTTTAGGAGAATAATTAATCATTTATTTCTCAACCATTTTTTAATTTTTGACTATACTTTATAATTTACACAAATTTAAATATTAATTAATAAATTAAAAATGGGAAAAAAAATAATTTCTATTAATGAAGGAAAATTATCTGAGTTTAAACTTCATAGTATTTGGCTTCGTGAAAGATTAAATGGGAGTCAATTTGTAGACCAAAATAATCTACAACGTTTATATGAACCAAGTCTATTAGATGATAATCTATTAATAAATACTCATAGTGTAAATGAAAATATATTAAATGTTGAATTTAGTGATGGAGCAAAAGGATCTTTTAATATCGATGATCTTTATAATGAAATCAACAATATAGATGTCATACCTGAAAAAAAAATATGGGATGTCAGTGAACATAATTTGGAAATTTTTGATAATAATAAAATCTTTGATAATAAAAATGAGCTTATCAAGATGCTTAAAGTATTTTATCAATATGGTTACGTAATTATCGAAAATACAAAAGCAGAAGAAAATGAAGTTATAAATTTTGCTGAAAAATTAGGCCCGGTCCGAGCAACAAATTTTGGAAAATTATTTAACGTTGTCTCAAAGCCAAATCCAAATGATCTTGCTTATACTGCATTAGAGTTAACATCGCATTCAGATAACCCATATAGAAAACCTGTCCCTGGAATTCAATTACTTCATTGTATTGCTAATGAATCTTCAGGAGGCGATTCAAGTTTAGTTGATGGTTTTAGTGTTGCAAATTTTTTACAACATAATCAACCTGAATTTTATAAAGTATTATCTAAAACTAATGTTACTTTTAAATTTACAGATATTGATACTATTTTAGTTGATGAAGCAAAATTAATTGAACTTGATCATAATAATAATTTTAGACAAATACGATTTAGTGGAAGACTTGATTATGTTCCATTATTAGACGAAAATAATCTTGATCTTTTTTATAGAGCTAGAAAATATATGTTTAAACTTTGTAATTCTGATGATTTCAAAATTAAATTTAGATTATCTAAAGGAATGATTGCAATGTTTGATAACTTGAGATTATTACATGGAAGAACTAAATTTGATCCAAATACTGGCTTTAGACATCTACAAGGATGTTATATTGACCATGATGTAACTGAAGGTAAGCTTAGAAGGTTATTAAAACCCTAATTGACTTCGAAGATCTTTTCAGCAGGATAAAAATTTAATATTTTACTATACCAATTACTAAAATTATTTCTTTCAATTAATGAAACTGTAAAACCACCAAATCCTCCGCCAGTTAATCTAGCGCCTAGAGCACCACATTCAACAGATCTTTGAATAATTAAATCAACATCTAAAGTAGATGCTTCAAAATCTTTAGAATATGATTCGTGACTTTCATTCATTAATTTTCCAAACTCGTGAATATTATTTTCTATCAAATTTTTTTTCGCATTAATCACTCTATCATTTTCAAAAACTACATGCTTTGCTCTTTTTGCAATAGTATTATTGTCAAATTTATCTGTTTGAAAATTCTCTTTTTTAACACCACCCAAATATTCTACACCAAGTTTTTTTTCAGCTTCTTGGAGTTCAGCAAATCTTTCATTGTAAGAGCTATCTCTTAAATTTCGTTGTACTTCAGAGTCAATCAAACAAAATTTCCAATTTTCTGGAAAATTAATAAGTTCGTATTCTAAATTCTTACAATTCATAAAAAATGCTTTGCCATGAATACCAATAGAAGAAACCATTTGATCCATTATTCCTCCAGAAACACCTATGTAGTTAAATTCTACTTTTTTAGCTAATTTTGCAATTTTTGGATCTTTAATCTTTGTTTCAAAAAAACTATTAAGTGCCTTTAGTGTGGCTACACACAATGCTGAAGATGATGAAATACCTCTTTCTAAAGGTATATCAGATGAAATATAAATATTTAAAAATTTTGATGAAATCTTATTTTCATCAAAAAAAATATACAAACAACCTTTTATATAATCAACCCACTCATTGTTGCTCGATTTTTTGAAATCATTGAATATTTTTTTTTCTTTAAAATGTTGAGAATAAACAGTGAATTCATTAGAATTATTTTTAGATATTTCAATAGTATTTTTAAAAGACAAGAGCG
>CACGGX010000030.1 GCA_902572735.1 uncultured Alphaproteobacteria bacterium | reverse complement strand
GACTCATTGATCTTAACTTATGCGCATATTCTCTGCTTGATTTATTAGATATCCATTTACTTTTATAATCATGCCATGCAATTTTTTCATCTGTAGAAGTTGCAATTTTGACTTTTGTAAATGGTTTTTTCTTTAAAACACTTTTAAAAAAAAATTTATTTAAATTATATGTTCTATTCTTTTCTAAACCTACATTTACAATTACATTATTTTTTTTTAACTTTTTAATACTTTTATAATTAGTTCTAACATCTGGATCAGCCGCAGATATAAATATTTCTTTAATTCCTGATCTTAATATTTGATCTGTACATGATCCATCTTTTGAACTATGAAAACATGGTTCTAAAGTGACATACATTGAAGCTCCTTTAGCTTTATGACCAGCTTTAGCTAGAGCTATTTCTTCGGCATGAGGCCTTCCAGATTTATTTGTTACAGCTTTAGAAATTATTTTTGAATTTTTTGCTATTACACAGCCGACTGTTGGATTAGGGAAAGTTTTTCCAAATTTTTTTTTAGCAATATCATGCGCTAAATTAATCATCTTTACATTTTGTTGAGACACTAAAAATTATTTATCTTCTAAATTACCTAAGAAATCTTCAAAATCTTTTGCTTCTCTAAAATTTTTGTAAACAGATGCAAATCTGACGTATGCTACCTGATCTAAATGCATTAAAGCTTCCATAATGTACTGACCGATAATATTAGATTTTATATCAGTTTCACCTGAGTTTTCTAATTTTCTTACAATAGCATTAACAATTTTTTCAATTTTTTCATTATCAACATTTCTTTTTCTTAAAGCTAAAGAGAGAGATCTATACATTTTATCTCTATCAAAATTTTCTTTTTGACCGTTACTTTTCATTACGACCAAATCTCTTAGCTGAATTCTCTCAAAAGTTGTAAATCTAGAGCCGCAAGCATCACAAACTCTTCTTCTTCTTATTGCTGTATTATCTTCTGTAGGTCTTGAGTCTTTTACTTGTGTATCTTCATTACTACAGAAGGGGCATCTCATTTAAAATGCCTCACTATAAATTGGATATTTTTTGCAAAGCTCAATTACATCTTTTCTTGTTTTATTAAAAACTACATTTCTCTCATTTTCTTCAAGTAAAAGACTATCCAAAATATCGGCAATCATACTTCCAACTTGTTCAAAATCTTTCTGATTAAAACCTCTAGTCGTAGCAGCTGCTGTACCAAATCTAAGTCCACTAGTTATTTTTGGTGGATTAGGATCATATGGAATTGCATTTTTGTTACATGCCAATCCAACTTCTTCTAAAATTTTTTCTGCTTTATCACCAGTTAAACCTTTTGGTGTCAAGTCTAACCAAACTATATGTGAATCTGTGCCCCCAGTAACAATTCTAAATCCTCTATCGACTAAAGTTTTTGCCATAACTTTAGCACTAGCAATTACATTTTTAATATATTCTTCGAATTCAGGTTTAAGTGCTTCACCAAAGCAAACAGCTCTAGCTGCAATTACATGCATTAGTGGACCACCTTGTAATCCGGGGAAAACAGCAGAATTAATTTTTTTATATAAATCTTCATGATTAGTTAAAATCATTGCACTTCTTGCGCCTCTTAAAGTTTTGTGAGTTGTTGAAGTTACTACATGGGCATGCTCAATCGGATTTGGATATTGTTTACCAGCAACCAAACCAGAATAGTGAGCCATATCAACTAAAAAATATGCTCCTACTTTATCAGCTATTTCTCTAAATTTTTTCCAATCTATTGTTCTAGGATAAGCGGATGCTCCAGCTATTATCATTTTTGGTTTATGCTCTAAAGCTAAAGCTTCAACTTCATCATAATCAATTAAATCTTTATCATTGCCATCTTTTTTTACACCGTATTGAACAGCATTAAACCATTTACCAGATAGATTAGGTTTTGCTCCATGAGTTAAGTGACCGCCTGATGCAAGAGACATACCTAAGATAGTATCATGTGGTTGAAGTAATGCTAGAAAGACCGCTTGGTTTGCCTGAGCTCCACTATGCGGTTGTAGATTTGCAAATTTACAATTAAAAAGTTTTTTAACTCTTTCTAAAGCAATCTCTTCAGCTTGATCAACAAATTCACACCCACCATAATATCGTTTACCAGGATAACCTTCTGCATATTTATTCGTCATGACAGAGCCTTGAGCATTTAAAATTGATCTTGAAGCAATATTTTCAGATGCTATCAACTCTATTTGGTTTTGCTGTCTTTCTAGTTCACGGCTTAAAGTCCCATAAACCTCTGGGTCTGCTTCTTTAATTCCCTTAGTAAACAAATCTGAAATCATAGTTTTTTAATCCTTCTTTTATGTCGTCCTGACTCAAACTTTGTAGAAAGAAAAGCCTGAACACTTTTTTTTGCCTCGCTAGTATTTATAAATCTACCTGGTAAAACAAGTACATTAGCATCATTGTGCTTTCTTATCAATCTTGCTATTTTTGAATTATTAGCAAGACCAGCCCTTATTCCTTTTTTTCTATTAGCTGCAATACTCATTCCAACACCAGTTCCACAGATTAAAATACCAACGTTTTTCTTATTCTTAAGAACCTCTTTAGTTAATTTGTGTGCAAAATCAGGATAGTCAACACTCTTACCTGTCTTTGTTCCTAAATCATTAATTTTTGGAAAATTCTTTAACAATTTAGTTTTGAGATCAAATCCAGCATGATCTGAGGCAATGTATATATTCTTATTTTGCATAATAATTTTTGTGGTTATTTACATTAAAATGATGATATTGGCTAATATTGTATGAAAGAAAATAATTGGTTTGATCCATTTTATATTCAAAGTCATTTAAATGAAGAAGAAAGTAATATTCAGAAAAATGTTAGGGATTTTTGTAATAATGAACTGAAACCTTCAGTAGTTGAAAGAAACAGAAAAAATGAATTTGATCAAAGCCTCTATCCAAAATTTGGATCACTTGGAGTGTTAGGACAAACATTAAAAACACATGGTGGGTCTGGTACATCAAATTTAGCCTATGGACTTGTAGCATATGAGTTTGAAAAAATTGA
>CACGGX010000029.1 GCA_902572735.1 uncultured Alphaproteobacteria bacterium | reverse complement strand
TCAACATTACAGCCAGTAATAATTTTACTATCTTCTGTTAGAAAAGCTGCTCCTACTTTAAAATTTGAATATGGCACATGAGCTTGCTCTCTAACTTTTTTTGCAGCCTTAAATAAAGTATCAAAATTTTCTGAAACCATATTCTTGTTTAACATGAAATTACTAAAAAAATTATTTATTTCTAAATCTTAAACAATTCTTGAGACAAATCAGGAAGTTCATCTCCCCAAAAAACTTCTTTACGTAAAAATTCTGGATCTTGGTTAAAACAAATTGACATTGCAGAATTATATACAGCCCTGGAGTCAATAGTCGAATTTAGATCTCTTCCCTCAAACAATTCTTTCTTTTTTAGTCCAGGCCAATCTGTATAAACTTGAGATTTTTTTAACAAGCCTCCAGCCATTAGTATTGCACTTCCATATCCGTGCTCAGTTCCATAGCCTCCATTTTGTTTTATAGTTCGGCCAAATTCAGTAAGAGTAAGAATTAGTGTATTATCAAATGCTTGGCCAAGATTTTCATGTAGAATAGTAACAATCTTATTTACTTCTTCTAGTTCATCAGCATGAGCTCCATCAACACCTCCTTGAGCAGCATGGGTATCAAAACCATCTAAATCAAATACAGCAACTCGAGGACCACTTTGATCTTTTAATTGTTTAGCAGCTTCAAGAGCAAGTTTTTTTCTATCATCAGAGTCAGTAGCTATTTGCATAGACAATGGTCTTTGTCTAATTGTATCAAGTGTAGATTTTATTAGCTCGTTATGTTCACCTTTAAATTCATTATAAATTTGATCTATTAACTTTGTTTCAACAAAATCTGGTGATGGGAAGAAATTATTATTCTGTGGCACACCTCTTAATAAAAGTGGCATTGGTAAAGATATTGCCAAACCTTTTCCTATAATATTTGAAGCTAGTAATCCCCTACCAAGCCATCCTGTTTTTTCTTTGTATGGAATGTGTGCTCCAGTTTCCATTAAATTTTGCCCATCAAAATGTGATCTGCCTGTGTAAGGAATGTTTGTGGCATGAACAAATGCCGCTTGATTTTTTTGCCAGAGTTTATGGAAAAATTCTAATTTAGGGTGAAGACCAAAGTCACTGTTTAGATTAAGAACGTCTTCCAGAATGAGTTTTTTTCTCAATTTTTTTAGACGTTTATCTCCAATAACAGGAATAGCTGTTAAACCATCCATTCCTCCGCGAAGTGATATAATAATTAGATTTTTTTTCTGCATTGAAGCAAAACTTATTTTTGGAAAATATCCAGAAAGAAACAATGTTGTTGATCCTCCAATTAAAAAATTTCTTCTTGTGCAGTTCATATTTTTAATACTCCTGGCAAATTACAAATGACTCCATACTTTTGACCTAAATCATAATCTGATGTGCCAAATTTAAAATTATCAATAAGTGATGCCATATTTTCATGATCTTCAAAATTATTTTTAAGACAAGATAAAATAAAACCATGGGATCTGTTTCCAGATTTAACAAGCATTGGAAGTTCAACTGAAGCAAACCAAAAGCGGCGTAATAATAATTCTGGTGATACCCAATCTACCTCCAAATCACTCCAACCATTAGGTTGTTTGGCACGATAAGGCGAATGACCTATTTCTCTAAGTATCCATGATAATTGTCTTTGCCTATTATTTGGCTTTGACTTAAAAGTATAATTCATTTTTTCAAAAGAAAGCGGAATATTTAAATCAAACATTCTAGATAATTGCATTAACCATATTTCAGGTGGATGAAATTTATGTGTATTCTCATTATATTTGTAAGCTTGCGTTATAACTGCTTTGTGAATTTCAATTAAGTTTCCATCGGATTTGTTCCATGCTTCTATTACTGGGTTTATCATTTCGTCTGTTGGTTCATCTGTAATAAAATGCCTACATAATTTTGTTGAAACAAATTTGATGCAGATTGGGTGTGTTGCCAAATCATGAATTACTTTAGCAAGTTCTCTTTTTGCGTCATTTTTATATTTAACTCCTAAAACAATTTTATCTCCTTTTTGATGCATTTCTTGATCAAACCATATATCACCGGTTTCTAAGTTTTTTCTATCCCATTTGTGAGCCCAACCTGTCATGATATAGGCTAACTGAATTACATCTTCCTGTGTGTATCCAGCATTTGGAGATACTGTATGTAACTCTAATAATTCTCTTGCATGATTTTCGTTTATGGTTTCTCCCCACTCCATTCCTTTTTTAGAATTGGGACCAAAAGATTCTGAATTATCAAGGTGATGAATCATACACCATGAAGTCGTTACTGACTGAACCATGTCTTCAAAAGTTTTAACCATGTTAGGTCTAATAATTTCACGTTGATAGGGTCCGGTACTAAACTCTGCTAGAAAATCTTTTTCACTTATTGCAAAATGATTTCCCCAAAAAAGCCAGAAACGCTCGAAAACAGGTTGCTTGGAATACTTTGTCTGAAAATGACGAATAGCATGTTCATTTAATTCAAAATATCTTTCACCAGTTTTTATTCTTAATTCATCTTTTGCTTTTCTATACGCATGTTTATCATTTTTAAATTTTTTTCTTAAAACTTCTCTATCTCCGTACACCCATTCGCCATATTTTTTTCTTAAATCTTTTTCTGTTGGGATTGTTCCAGGCCACAAGAGATCGGGTATGGTATCTAATTGATTTATTGCCCAATTAAGAGGATCTTTATCTGGTTTTTCATGTGGCGACAGGCCAAACGCTACTCGTCTATAAAAATTTAATGACATATATAAAAAAAAATAGTTTACATATATTTATAATTTTTAAAAATAAAATTTAATGAAAAATATACCTCTAAAAATTTGTGGCATAACAAATGTAAAGTCTGTTGAAGTGGCACATAAAAATAAAATAAAATCATTGGGTTTTGCAAGTAAAAATTTGAATGGACCAAACACAGTTAGTGATAAAAAAATACAATCATTAATTAAAGAATGTAAAAATTATAAGATAGAATCAGTACTTCTGACTCGGTATGTCTCTTTAGACAAGCTAATAGAACAAATAGATTTTACA
>CACGGX010000028.1 GCA_902572735.1 uncultured Alphaproteobacteria bacterium | reverse complement strand
AATAAAGTTTTATTAAAAATTAAAGGTAAAACAATTTTAGAGCATATTGTAAATAGATTAAAACTATCTAAAAAAATTGACGATATATTTATACTTACTTCTAATAGTAAAAAAGATAATAAGATATTTGATTTATGTAATAAGATTAAAATCAATTGTTATAGAGGCCCTGAAAATGATGTATTAAAAAGATTCTATGAAGCTGCAGTAAATCTTAATGTAGAATACATAATTAGATGTAATGCAGACTGCCCATTTATTGATTATAAAATTTTAGATAAGATGATTAATAATTTCGAAAAATATAAAAAGATAGATTACTTATCAAATATATTAGAACAAACTTTTCCTATTGGAATGCATATAGAAATTTTTACAAAAAAAACTCTTAATAAAGCTCATAGAAATTGTAAATCAATGAAAAGAAGAGAGCATGTAACACCCTATATTTATAATAACAAAAAAATTATTTCTAAGAATTTTTCTTCAATAATTAATTTATCTCATCATCGATGGACAATAGATTACTTTGAGGATTATTTATTTACAAAAAAAATTTATAATAAACTATATAGTAGCAATAAATACTTTGACATGAACGATATACTAAAATTATTACAAAAAAATCAAGATTTGATGAACATAAATTATCATATTATAAAAAATAATAATATAGTAAGATAATATGAATATTGTTTTGACTGGTTCTAACGGTCTTTTAGGCAGTACTCTCAAACAAAAATTAAAAATAAAGTATAAAACATTTGAAATCTCAAGAAGTGAACGACCTTACTCAATTGATCTATGCGATTATAATAAAACAGAGAACTTATTTAATGAAATAAAGCCTAATCTAATAATTAATTTAGCTGCAAATACCAATTTAGATTCATTAGAAAGTAATTTTGATGAAAGTATCAATATTAATTTTAATATCATTAAAAATATTGTAGATTATATTTTAATAAATAAAAAAAATATAAAACTTATTCATCTAACTACAGATCAATATTATAATCTTAATAAACTAAACAAAGAAAATGAAATAAATATCATTAATAATTATACATTTTCAAAGTATATATCTGAAATATATGCATCAAAAATTAATTCATTAATTTTAAGAACTAATTTTTTTGGAAAAAGTTATAGTAAAAATAAATTATCTTTTTCTGATATAATTATTAATTCTTTAAAAAATAATCAATCTATATCACTTTTTAATGATGTGATTTTTTCACCATTATCTATGAAAACTCTTTCAGAGATTATTTTGAAAATTTTAAATACAAATGTTAATGGTATTTACAATCTTGGATCTAAAAAAGGAATGTCAAAATATGATTTTGGCATAGAATTAGCTAAATTATATTCATATGATGTCTCATTAATTAAAATGATTAATTTAGAAGATAAGCAGCTAATTGCTAAGAGGCCATTTGATATGAGAATGGATGTATCAAAATTTGAAAATAAATTTAATATTAGTTTGCCAAATCTTATTGATGAAATTAAAGATTTAAAGTAATTTAATTCACATGGCTTTTTCAAATAATTTCAAAATTAACAAAAATAAAATAGGTTTTGATTACCCAACTTATTTTATCGCTGATATAGCAGCAAATCATGATGGGGATCTAAATAGAGCTGTAGATTTAATTTATCTGGCTGCTGAAGCAGGTGCTAATGCTGCTAAATTTCAGCATTTTCAGGCAAATACAATAGTTAGTGATTTTGGTTTTAAATCATTAAATAACTCTTTACTTTCACATCAATCAAAGTGGAAAAAATCAGTATATGATACCTATAATGAAGCTGAAATTAATCTAAATTGGACTGATAAATTAGTAGAAGCTTGTAAAAAAGCTAACATTGATTTTTTTACTAGTCCATATTCATTAGAACTTGTTGATTATATAGATAAATATGTAAGTGCTTATAAAATAGGCTCTGGTGACATTACTTGGATCGAAATAATAGAATATATTGCTAATAAAAATAAGCCTGTAATAATAGCATGTGGCGCCTCTGATTTAACGGATATAGATAGAGCAATTTCATCCATATCTAATTTAAATTCTGATGTTGCTTTGTTACAATGTAATACTAATTACACCGCTAGTTTAGAAAATTTTAAATTTATTAATCTTAATGTCATTGATTATTTAAAAAATAGATATCCAGATTTAATTTTAGGTCTAAGCGATCATACACCTGGACATGTTACAGTTCTTGGAGCAATAGCAAAGGGGGCTAAAATTATTGAAAAACACTTTACTGATGATAATGAAAGGAATGGTCCAGACCATAAATTTTCAATGACACCTAAAACTTGGAAGGAAATGATTCTAAGGTCAAGAGAACTTGAAGCAAGTTTAGGTGATGGTAATAAAAAAATAGAAAAAAATGAAATTGAAACTTCGGTTCTTCAAAGAAGATCTATTTGTGTCAAAGAAAATAGTAATATGGGAAAGATTATTGAACTAAATGATATAGTATTTTTAAGACCATGCCCAAAGGATGGTATTCAACCTTTTGAGTTTAAAAACGTTTTAGGAAAAAAATTAATAAATAAAAAAACAAAAGGTGAATATATTAAATGGACAGATTTAGAATAGTATTCGTTGTTCCTGCTAGAAATGAAGAAAGATCAATATTAAAAGTTATAAATTATTTAAATAATTACGGTGATACAATAATTATAGATGATTGTTCAGATGATAATACTTTTAATATTTTATTAGATCAAAATGTTATTAAATTACAAAATAAATCAAAACAAGGATATCAGAAATCTGTAATTATTGGTTTACAAGAAGCTAAAAAACTTAAATATGATTTTGCAATAACTTTTGATGCAGATGGCCAACATCTTAACTTAGATATGAGTAAATTTATTAAGGAATTAAATAATAGCTGTGATCTAATAATCACTCAAAGAAATATTAAAAATAGGATATCAGAATATATATTATCATTTTACTCAAAAATTTTCTATGATGGAGTTGATTTATTAAGTGGAGTTAAGGCTTATAAAGTTTCAAATTTAAAAAATGACCTACTTAATTTAAATTTTAATTCATATT
>CACGGX010000027.1 GCA_902572735.1 uncultured Alphaproteobacteria bacterium | reverse complement strand
GTATCAGGATCATATTCATTTGGAAGTAAAACAAATTGTAATAATTTTGAGGGAGTTAGATAAGGTAATGACATTATAGCACTTTTAAAAGAAGCTTTTAAACCAGATGTGTCTCCATCAAACATCAAAGTTGGTTTATTTACATACTTCCATGATAATAAAAGATGACTATCAGTTAAAGAAGTTCCTAAAGGAGCTACAGCTGTTTTAATATTTTTGTCATATAAGCTTATTACATCCATATACCCTTCACAAATCAACATATTTTTTTTGGATCTAATGACTTGTTTAGCATTATAAAGATTATATAAAATGTTTCTTTTTTTAAAAAAAACACTTTCAGGTGAATTAATATATTTAGGATTTGAATTATCTAGAACTCTACCTCCAAAACCAACAATCTTTCCATATTCATTTGTGATTGGAAACATCAGCCTGTTATAAAAAAAATCTCGAATCTTTTTGTCTTTATTTAGTTTTACAACATTACTTTCTAGTATTTCTTTATCATTAAAATTATTTTCTTTTAGAAATTCATAAAGAGTTTTTTTTGGATTAGAGGAAAATCCTAACTTAAAATATTTAATTGTTTCATCTTTTAAATTTCTTTTACTTAAATATTTTTTACAAAGATTGCTTTCTTCAAGATTATCTTGAAACCATTTAGTTGAAATTTCTAAAATTTTATAAATTTTATCATTTTTTTTATTTATATTTGAATCAAAGCTGTCGTTTATTCTAATGCCAACTCTTTGAGCTAATTCTTTTACAGCTTCAGGGAATGAAAAATTATAAAGTTCAGTATAAATTGTAAAAATGTCACCTTTAGCCCCACATCCAAAACAGTAATAAGAACCCAAATCATCATTTATTTTGCAAGATGGAGTTTTTTCATCATGAAAAGGACAACAGCACCAACTATCTTTACCTTTTTTTATAACTTTTGTTTTTTTTTCTATTTCTTGTGAGAGAATAATTTTAGATTTAATTAGTTCAAGATCATTTTTAGAAAATGACATTAATTACCTAGTGAAGATTTAGCTATTTTTCCAACTAATCCCATATCTATTTTTCCAGTATATTTTTCCTTAATTATTTTCATAAGTTCACCCATGTCTTTTAGGGATGTAAAATTATTCTCAGAAATTATATTTTTTATAATCAAATTTGTTTCATCTTCATCCATTTGCTTGGGTAAAAATTTCTCTATTACTTTGATTTCGTTTAGTTCATTTTCAATAAGATCATTCCGATTCGCTTTTTTAAAAGCTTCTATTGAATCTTTTCTTTGTTTTACTAGGCTTTGAAGTAAACTTAAAATATCAGAATCGATCAAAGAGTCTTGCTTACCTCTAAGAGAAATTTCCTTATCTTTAATAGCACTCTTTATTAATCTTAAAGTATTAATGGAATTACTATCTTTTTCTTTGATAGAATTGTTATAATCGCTTTCAATTTTATCCTTTAAGCTCATGTTTTTTCACTTTCTAATAAATTTAATTTAATAATATAATTCTTCTTTTTAATTTCAACTAATCCTTGACTACATTGTTATAAATGCCTACTAACTATCATTTTGCTTCAACTAAATATAATGGAAGTTTTAAAAAAAGAACCACATATACACAATAAAACTGCAGCTCTTGTATTAGAAAATGGTGAAATCTTATGGGGTTATGGATTAGGAGAGAAAAAAGCTGCCGTAGGTGAACTTTGTTTTAATACCTCTCAAACAGGCTATCAAGAAGCATTATCTGATCCCTCATATACAAAACAAATCATTACATTTACTTTTCCACATGTTGGAATTGTAGGTACAAATCAAGAAGATCAAGAGTCAAAAAAAATCTACGCTGATGGTTGTGTAATAAATCAGCCATTATCAGAGTATTCAAATTGGAGAGCGGAAAGTGACTTAAATTCATATTTTTTAAATAACAAAATTCCATGTATTTTTGGAATTGACACTAGATACTTAACTAAGAAATTATCTGTTGAGGGGGCTAAGAAGGCTGCAATTATTTACTTTGGAGAAGGTGAAAATAAAATTGAAAAACTTAAAACTCAAATAAATGAGTGGAAAGGTCTTCAAAATTTAGATTTAGCTGGAATAGTATCGACAGAGCAAAACTATAATTGGAAGAAAGGTATATGGAAAAGTGATAAATCAAATAAAAGTCAATCTAAATATAATGTCACTTGTTTAGACTTTGGTATCAAAAATAACATTTTAAGAAATCTAAATGAATTTAATCTTAACCCAACTGTATTAAACTTATTTTCTAGCTACGAAGAAATAATAGGAACCAATCCTTCGGGAATTTTTTTATCAAACGGTCCTGGTGATCCTTATGCCACAGGTAGTAAAATAGTTGATGTGATTAAAAAATTAATTGATGATAATATTCCAATATTTGGCATATGTTTAGGGCATCAAATTTTAGGATTGGCATTAAATGCAAAGACTAAAAAAATGTTTCAAGGTCACAGAGGTTCAAACCATCCCGTCAAAAACCTTACAACAGGCATTGTTGAAATTACTTCACAAAATCATGGTTTTGAAGTTGATAGAGAGAGTTTTGGCAAAGATATAATTGAAACTCATGTTTCACTATTTGACGGGACTAATGAAGGTTTAAAACATAAGCATTTACCAGTATTTAGTGTTCAATATCATCCAGAAGCATCTCCTGGTCCACATGATAGTCATTATTTATTTGAAGAATTTTATAAACTTATTGAGAAAAATGCCAAAAAGAACTGACATAAATAAAATATTAATAGTTGGTGCGGGTCCTATAGTTATTGGTCAAGCTTGTGAATTTGATTACTCAGGAGCTCAGGCATGTAAGTCTCTCAAAGATGAAGGTTACAAAATTGTATTAATTAATTCAAATCCTGCAACAATAATGACTGATCCAGAATTAGCTGATCAAACTTATATTGAGCCTATAACTAAAGAATTTGTAGAAAAAATAATTGAAATCGAAAAACCAGATGCTCTTCTACCAACTATGGGAGGGCAAACTGCTTTAAATGTTTCAATGGAACTATTTAATAATCGTATACTTGAAAAACACGGAGTAAAAATGATTGGAGCTAATCCTACAGCAATAGAATTAGCTGAGGATAGGCAAAAATTTAAAGATGCTATGAAAGAAATTGGTCTTAGCTGTCCTAAAAGTTACGTGGTTAATACTATTGAAGAGTCAAAAAGAGTAAAAAATGAATTA
>CACGGX010000026.1 GCA_902572735.1 uncultured Alphaproteobacteria bacterium | reverse complement strand
TGTTAAAATGGATTTTGATAGCCTAAAAGAAGTTCAAAGTGGACTAGGAACTGCGGCTGTTATTGTAATGAATAAATCAACAGATATTGTTGAAGCAATAGCTAGATTATCACATTTTTATAAGCATGAAAGCTGTGGTCAATGCACACCTTGCAGAGAAGGTACTGGATGGATGTACAGAATGATGGAAAAAATGATTCATGGAAATGTTAAACATGAAGATATTGATAAAATTTTAGATGTGACTAAGCAAATTGAAGGTCATACTATTTGCGCCTTAGGTGATGCTGCTGCTTGGCCTATTCAAGGTTTGTTTAGACACTTTAGACCTGAAATTGAAAAAAGAATCCAAGAAAGAAATAGCAGAGTAGCTTAGTGCCAAAGATAACAATTGATAATAAAGAATACGAATTTGAAAACGGTATGACCGTAATGCAAGCTTGTGAACAAGCAGGAACTGAAATTCCAAGATTTTGTTATCATGAAAAACTCTCAATAGCAGGAAACTGTAGAATGTGTTTAGTAGAAATGGAAAAAGCTCCAAAACCTATTGCATCATGTGCTATGCCAGCTGCAGAGGGGATGGTTATAAAAACTAATACCGAAAAAGTTAAAAAAGCTCGTAAAGGCGTAATGGAGTTTCTTCTTATTAATCATCCATTGGATTGCCCTATTTGTGATCAAGGAGGAGAGTGTGATCTTCAAGATCAAGCTATGTATTATGGTTTTGATAAAACTAGATATGAAGAAAATAAAAGAGCAGTTCAAAATAAAAATATGGGACCACTTGTCAAAACAATTATGACAAGATGTATACATTGTACAAGATGCGTAAGGTTTTCTACAGAAGTTGCTGGAGTTGACGATATAGGATTGCTTGGCAGAGGTGAAAATGCTGAGATCACTACATACTTAGAAAAAACTATTGAGTCAGAATTATCTGGAAATGTAATTGATTTGTGTCCTGTTGGTGCTTTAACAAGTAAGCCATACGCATTTAAATCTAGACCATGGGAGCTAACTAAGACAGAAACATTCGAT
The DNA here is from genome assembly GCA_902572735.1 of uncultured Alphaproteobacteria bacterium. Classification (GTDB taxonomy): domain Bacteria; phylum Pseudomonadota; class Alphaproteobacteria; order HIMB59; genus CACPNW01. Next base: position 2,504 of record CACGGX010000026.1, on the reverse strand, counting down.
GTGTTTGATGGCATAGGTTCAAGTATTAGAATTGATACAAGAGGAAAAAAAGTTTTAAGAGCTCTTCCTAGAATAAATGAAGAAACCAATGAAGAATGGATAAGTGATAAATCTAGATTTGCAATTGATGGACTCTCAAGTCAAAGATTGGATAGTGTATATTCTAAATCAAATAAAAAATTCCAAAAATCTTCATGGGATGATGCATTTGAATTAATTAAAAAAGAAATTACAATAAGAGGTAAAGAAAATACTGTATTCCTATCTGGTAAGTTTACCGATATTGAAACTTTATATTCTGCACAAAAATTTAGCAATTCACTAAAATCAAAAAACTATGATTGCAGATTTGATAATACACAAATTATCGATAATTCATCTTCAAGTTATAAATTTAATTCAACAATTCAAGAAATTGAAAAGGCTGATGCTATTCTTTTAATCGGATCTAATCCTAGATGGGAAGCGGCGGTACTAAACGCTAGAATTAGAAAGGCATATATTGAAAATAACTGCAAAATTGGTCTTATAGGTCCTAAATTAGATCTTACTTACGATTATCATCACTTATCTGATTCTTTAGATTACCTTAATAATTTATCCAATAATAAATCTGAATTCAATAAAGTTTTAAAATCTGCAAAAAACCCACTTATAATTTTGGGTACTTCAGCAATAAATAATGATCATGGAAAAAAAATATTAGAAACTGCAGGATTAATTGCGAAAAAAATTCAAAAAAATAAAAATATAAATCCATTAAATATTCTTAACCAAGATATTTCTAGAGTAGGAGCATTAGATTTGAAATTTTATAATAAAAAATTTGATAATGATTACAATAAACAATTAAAAAAACATATTGATAAAACAAAGCCTGTAGTTTTCTTAATGGGTTTAGATGAGATAAATTTTTCAACATTTGAAAATGCTTTTGTTGTTTATCTTGGACATCATGGAGATGTTTCAGCATCTATAGCTGATATAATTTTACCAACCCCTGCATACACTGAGAAAAGTTCTACTTATATGAATATAGAAGGTAGAGTTATTCAAACAACTAAGTGTCATAATCCATTAGGTGAAGCAAAAGAGGAGTGGAAAATTTTTAGAGTTTTAAGCGACTTATTTGAAAAAAATTTAAATTTTAATAATCTTGGAGAGCTTCGAAATGAGCTTACAAGTACCTATGGTCAATTTGCTCTCTTAAATGAAGTTAATTCTGTTAGCGAAATAACTTTTGCTAAAAATAATAAAATTGAGAACATTAAAATTAAATATAATATTAAAAATTTTTATATGACCGACTCTATTTCTAGATCTTCAGAAACAATGGCAAAATGTACTAAAGATATTTTAAATAAGGCAGCATAATAATTATATGAATTATGATATATTAATTACAGGGCTAATAATCGTTGCCCAAATACTTGCTGTTGTTGTGCCAGTTTTAATATCTGTAGCTTTTTTAGTTTATGCTGAAAGAAAAGTTTTAGCCCTAATTCAATTAAGAAGAGGTCCAAATATAGTAGGGCCTTTTGGTATATTACAAAGCTTTGCTGATGCATTAAAACTTATTACTAAAGAAAATATTATACCTAGTGGATCAAATAAAATTGTTTTTATTTTAGCACCCATAATAACAATGGTACTTAGCTTAGCAGGTTGGGCAGTTATACCTTTTGCTCCAGGATGGGTAATCTCTGATATTAACGTAGGTATTATGTATCTGTTTGCAGTATCATCTCTTGGAGTATACGGAATAATAATGGCCGGTTGGGCTAGTAACTCTCAATATCCTTTTCTAGGAGCATTAAGATCAGCTGCTCAAATGGTTTCATATGAAGTATCTATTGGATTTGTAATAATTACAGTATTATTATGTGTAGGTTCTTTAAATTTATCAAAGATAGTTTTAGCTCAGCAGACTGTCTGGTTTGCAATTCCATTATTACCTATGTTCATTATTTTTTTTATTTCTGCGTTAGCTGAAACAAATAGATTACCTTTTGATCTTCCTGAAGATGAATCAACACTTGTTGCGGGATTTTTTACTGAATATTCATCTGCTTCATTTGTATTATTTTTTTTAGGTGAATACGCGAGTATGATTTTAATGTCTTCTATGACCGTCATTCTTTTTTTAGGTGGATGGCTTCCTCCATTTGATGTATACCCATTAAATGCTGTTCCTGGAGTAATCTGGTTTACTGTCAAAGTAATATTTATATTATTTTTATTTATTTGGGTTAGAGGAACTTTCCCAAGATATAGATATGATCAGTTAATGAGACTTGGATGGAAAGTTTTTCTACCATTTTCTTTGTTTTGGGTTGTGGCAACTTCTGGTTTTTTAGTATATTTTGACATGCTGCCAAATTAATATGTATAAATTAATTAAATCTTTTACTTTATTTGAATTATTTCAAGGACTATTTTTAACTTTCAAATACATATTTAAATCTAAAGTTACAATAAATTATCCTCATGAAAAAGGTCCATTA
>CACGGX010000025.1 GCA_902572735.1 uncultured Alphaproteobacteria bacterium | reverse complement strand
ACTCTAAGATATTTAATGATTTCTCTAAAAATATTAAACAGGGAAAAACTTATCAAATTAAAATAGCTCAAACATATTCGAAAAAAGGCAATATCAATTCTATTGATCTTTTTTGGAAGTTAATGAAAATGAATGAATCACCTGAAAGTTTTCTTATAAGGGAAAAAGACTATAATATTGTAAGTTGTTCACCAGAGACACTCATATTGAAAAAAGATAACACAATTAGAACTAAACCTATTGCTGGAACATTAAGAAAAACAAAACATTTAAATAAAAATAAAGCTCTCACATTCTTTAGAAGAAATGAAAAAGAAACCAAAGAACATAATATGATTGTTGATATGGAAAGAAATGATCTGTCTAAAATTTGTAAAACAGGATCTGTAAAAATAGATAAACTAAAAAAGGTTGAGGAATATCGAGATCTTTTTCATTACGTTACGACAATTAAGGGAGTTATAAAAAATAAAATGAGTAACCATGATATAATTTCTTCTTTAATGCCAGGTGGTTCAGTCATTGGTTGTCCAAAAATTAGTACTATTCAACTTCTAAATAGAAAAGAAAAATTTAACAGAAATATTTATACAGGCAGTTTTGGAATTATACATTCAAATGGTGATATGCGATTTAACATAATGATTAGAACACTACTTAATTTTAAAAATGATATTGAATTATCAGTTGCTAGTGGTGTGATCTTAGGAAGTACCGCAAAAAAAGAATATAATGAAAATTATATTAAAGCTAAATCACTTTTAGATCTTTTTAACTAATGATTTATCTTATTGATCACGAAGACTCATTCACATACAATTTAGCTCATCTACTAGATAGTATTGAGCCAACATTTGTTTCAAATTATTATGAAATAGACCAAACAAAACTAGAAAAATCTTCGACCATCGTTCTTTCACCAGGCCCTGGTGAACCAAAAGATTATCCATCAACAACTAAGATTTACAATAAATATAAAGGAAAGAAAAAAATATTAGGAATATGTTTAGGTTTTCAACAAATAGTTTTTTGTGAAGGAGCTAAAATAGTTCAACAAAAAAATATCCTTCATGGTTATCAGAGTCATATTAAAGTTACTAACGATAAATCAATTTTTAAAAAAAATTTTAATTTTTTAGGAGGTCGATATCATTCTTTAAAAATGGCTGAACCATTTGTTTCTCAATCAATGATAATTACAATGCGTTGTGTAAAAACAAATGTAGCAATGGCGGTTGAAGATGATATTAATAAAGTCTATGGATTACAGTTTCACCCAGATTCATTTTTAACTCCACATGGAAAATATCTTATTAAAAAAATCCTTTCACGCTAAGAATTTTAAATTACTCAAGTTCAATTCTCTTTGGGGTTACAAGGGTATCTTTACAACCATCAGACTCTTTGGCAAAGAACCAAATTTTATCTTAGTTGATCAGCATTTAAAAAAACTTAATAAAGATTTAAGATATTTTGGCATTGATGTTAAGATTTCAAAAAATTTTTTAACTAATTTCTTAAATAAATATTCTAAAATTAAAAATTACGACCACCTATTAAGAATTGCAGTCACAAAAAAAATAATTTCATTATCTGTACGTAAAAGAAACAAAGATCATAAGTATTTTACTGCAAAGTTTTTTAGATTCCAGCGTGCTTTACCTAACTTCAAAAACTTACAGTACAAAAAAATAATTTCTTTACAAAAAAAAATTAACTTACAAAAAGAAGAAATTCTTTTTTACTTTAACAATAAAATTTTAGAAGGTTCTACGACGAATTTAATTTTTGTAAATAGTAATAAATTATTTATTCCAAAAAATTACTATTATTATGGAATTACTCTAGAATACTTAATTAAAAATCTACCTTATAAAATTTATAGAACAGATATTAATATTTCTAGTTTACATCAATTTAGTGAAATACTTTTGGTAGGTTCTGGCAAAGGTGTGGTTAGTATTTCTTTTATTAAACAATTTAATTGGTATAGGTCTTCAATGAAAATATATAATTTTTTATCAAAAAAATATTCAAAAATATTATTAAAATGAAATTAGGGAAATATAATTTTAAACTAACTAGTCCAACGGTAATGGGAATATGCAATGTTACTCCCGACTCATTTAGTGATGGTGGAAAGAGTTTTAAAAGCTCAGATGCACTAAAAAATATTAAAGAAATGGTTAAAAATGGAGCAAGTATTATTGATATTGGGGCAGAAAGTACAAGACCTGGCTCAGATCCATTAACACACAAAGAAGAAGTTAAAAGATTAGAACCGATATTAAAAAAATTGCCAAAAAATAAATTTGTCATATCGGTTGATACTAATAAAATTGAAACTCAAGAATATGCATTGAATATGGGAGCACATATTATAAATGATGTCTTCGGTGGTTCTGAAGATTTATTCTTTTTAACTAAAAAATTTAAAACAGGTTTAATTTTAATGCACACACCTGCACCACCCAAAACGATGCAAAAGAAAATACACTCATATAATAATGTTGTACAAGATATTAAAAAAATATTTCTTCAGAAAATTAAACAATTAGAAAAAATAAAAATTCCTTCATCCAAAGTTTGGTTTGACCCAGGTATTGGTTTTGGTAAAAATTTAAAACAAAATATAGAAATTATGCAAAAAATTAATCAGTTTAAGTTTAAGGGATATGGATTATTATTAGGATCATCTAGAAAAAGCTGGATCAACTTCATAGATAAGAGTGAAACAAATCAAAGATTGGGAGGTTCAATCGCTTCTGCATTATATTGTTATCAAAAGGGAGTTGATATATTTAGAGTTCACGACATAAAAGAAACGTCTCAATCATTAAAAATTTTTGAAAAACTATGTTCAAAGTAGAAATTAAAAACTTATCCATCAGTGCAAACATAGGTATCACTGCTCAAGAGCGAAAGAAAAAACAGTTATTAAAGGTAACATTAGAATTTAGTTATCCTGTTAAAAACTCACTAGATTTAAATAATATAAATAATGTGAAGGATTATTCATCTATTACTAAATATTTAAAAACTTTCATAAAGGAATCTCAATCACATACTCTTGAGAATTTAATAATAAAAACATCCAATGCTCTTGAAAAAAAATTTAAAATAAAAAAAGTTAAAATTTCAATTAATAAAACAGCTGTAGCAAAAAAATATGGAGCTGAATCACTAAGTGTATCAAACTGAAACAATAATCGCACTTGGCTCAAATCTAGGTAATGCTATATTTAATTTACGCTCTGCCGTTAGAGAGTTAGAAAATATTGGTAATATAAAAAAAATTGCTAATATTTATATTTCTTCTCCTTATGGATACAAATCACAAAGTAATTTTTTTAATACCGCAATTAAACTATTAACCAATCAGCAGCCATTAGAATTAATAAATAATATTTATGAAATTGAAAAAAAATTAAAAAAAAATAAAAAAATAATCAATGGTCCAAGAATTATTGATTTAGATATTATTTTTTTTGGCAAACAAATATTTAATAAAAAAAATTTAATAATTCCTCACCCTAGAGCAGCTGAAAGAGA
>CACGGX010000024.1 GCA_902572735.1 uncultured Alphaproteobacteria bacterium | reverse complement strand
TATCTTGGAGGATTTGTAGCATTCGCAATCGGATGTTACGTATATTATCTCTCTAGAAATAAAAATTTAGATGATCAACAAGTTAAAAATAGAAAGAGAGTTATGAATTTTTTTTTAATTATAGCTTTGGTTTGTGTTGGTTATTCGTGGCTGTAAACTTAAGAGATAAAATTTGAAATATTATCTTGCAATTGATGCTGGGACTTCAGTAATAAAGACTGTAATTTTCAATACAAATTTCAAACAAATAAATTCTCATAGTGTAAAAAATCCAGTCGTAACTGATAAATTTGGTAAATCTGAAATTGAAATGGAAAAATTTTGGCTGCTTACAGCAAAGTGTATTAAACTTTTAATAAAAAAATCTAAAATTCAGTCACAATCAATTGTTGGTTTAGGCATAACTGGAAATATGGTCGGATTTTGGTCTATCAATAATACAAATAAACCAGTAAGAAATGCAATTTTGTGGAATGACACAAGAAGCCAAAAAGTTTTCACTAATAAAAAAATATTTGATCAAATTTATAAAATTACAGGCTCTATCGCGCAATACGGGTGCACTATACCTATTCTTAAGTGGATGACTAAATTTGAAAAAGAAAATTTAAAAAAAATTAAATATATATTAACCTGTAAAGATTGGTTAAGATTTAAATTAACAGGGAATATAAATAATGATGAAACAGAAGTTTCAGTATATCCAGGAGATATAAAAAATAAAAAATTATCAAAAAAAATTTTCAAAATTTTTAATTTAAGTACTAAATATTTTAAACTATTCCCAGAAATAAAAAAATCAAATGAATTAGGTGGATGCGTTACTAAAAGTGCATCAAGATTAACAAGTTTAAAAGTTGGTACACCTGTTATTATAGGATGTGGTGACGTAATAGCTTCTATTTTAGGAGCTGGAGGAATTAACCATAATAAAAAAATAAGCATAATTGGCACTACATGTCATAATATTATAGTTAAAAATAATTCAAAAATCTCTAAAGATGGTTCAGGGTTATTTTTCGCTTCTTTAAATAATACATGGTTAGAAACTAAAATAAATGTAGCAGGAACAACTAATATTGATTGGGTTATTGATAATTTTTACAAAAATTCTAAAAAGTATTTAGATAAAATTAAAATAATTAAAAATTTTGAAAAAAAATATTTAACTTTTAAATATCCAGAAAATTCATTAGTATTTCTTCCTTACATAAACTATGGAGGCTCTATATCTCCATTTGTAAATTTAAAATCTAAAGCGGAAATTTTTGGAATATTACCACATCATAATAATTTTGATATTATGACTGCTTGTTATGAAGGCTTAGCATTATCTATTAAAGATTGTTATGCGAATAAAATTAAAACCAAAGACAGTCTTTATCTTGCAGGAGGTGCATCAAAAAGTAAAATTTTACCTCAATTAATTTCAAATGTTTTAAATATTAAAGTTAAAATATTAACTAATTCCGAACTAGGAGCATTAGGTATTTCATTCTTAATTGACAATTATTTAAATAAAAAAGATTTAAAAAATTTAATTAATGATCACCAAAATATTGGTCATATTTACACACCCCAAAGAAAACAATCCATATATCTTAATAATAAATATCAAAAATATAAAAAACTAAGGGAGTCATTGAATAATATATGGTGAAAGTCTCAAATTTAGTTGATAATGTTAGAATATTTATATTAAAATATTAATCATAAATTAAGTGAGGAAAAATGAATAAAATATTATTATTTTTTATTACAATTCTATTTTCTATGAATGCTTATGCTGTAACAAATGTTACTTTTTGGCATATGGAAGGTGTTCCGCATAGAGTAGATAGAATTCAAACATTAATAGATGAGTTTAATTCTGCAAATCCAGATATTAATGTAACACAAGAAGTTCAAAACTGGGGTGAAATTTATGCTAAAGCTCCTGCATCAGTGGCTGCTGGAACTGCACCAGAAATATTAGTTGGTATTCCAGATTTTACACCTATACTCGCTGATATGGGTGCAGCACAACCTGTTGAGGATTTTGTTGCAGAGTTAGATTCAAAATATGGTTTTTACCAAAAGGCACTCGATCAATATACTTATAATGGTCATACTTGGGCTGTTCCTTTATGGAACATGGGTTTATCACTATGGTACAGAAAAAGTGATTTTGAAGCTGCTGGAATTGAGCCACCTAAAACTTGGTCTGATTTAAAGAAAGCTGCAAAAGCTTTAACTAAAGATGGTGTTTATGGAATAGGTCTTCCTGGTAATAAACAACTGTATACCGATCAAACAATCTATAGTTTCATGGTTAATTCAGGTGCGGAAGAAATTTATAATTCTGATGGAACTTTGAGATTTGATAATCCTCAAACTGTAGCTGCATATGATGTTTATAAAGAACTATATCAATATTCAGCTCCTGATGCAGCAAACTGGACTTGGGGTGAAGCAGAAGCTTGTTTTGCTAGTAAAGGCTGTGCAATGATATTACAGTTCACTGTTATCTCGACATATGATACACAAGCTGGTGGAGATGCTAGTGACTTAGGCGTTATCCAAATTCCTTATGCAAATGGTAAAGCTCATAGAGCTGGAACTGTTTCATATGTAAATTCTGCAATGATTATGACAGATGATGAAGCAAAAATGGAAGCTTCTAAAAAGTTTTTAAGTTTCTTAATGGAACCTGGAAACTATGGAAGATTTATTAACATGGAGCCTGGATTATTTTTACCAATAACTGAAGCTGGAAGTAAAGATTCAACTTATTGGGATGATCCGGTTGTTGTAAAATATAAATCACAAGTAGAAACAATGTTAGACAATTCAACAAGAGGAAGTCTATTTGGTTTTACAAATGGTAATACTTTTACAAGCATATCATCTATATCAGCTCAGAATTTATTAGCTCAAACTCTTCAACTAACTTTAATTGATGGCAAAAGTGCAAAAGATGCAGTTAGTGAAGGTATGGAAATAATGACTGAAGCTATTGAATAATTTATAATATTTTCAGCACCTCTCTTAGAGGTGCTGTCATTCCTGTGAAAAAAAATAATATTGAAGGTTGGCTGTTTGTATCTCCATTAGTCATTTGGATATCACTTATTATTTTAGTTCCAATTTACATAGCATTAGAATTAAGTTTATTTAATGTAAAGATTATTGGTACATCAGGAAAATTCGTAGGTATTGATAACTACATAAAATTATTTGGCAAATCAAAATTTGTAAATGCTTCATTAAATAGCCTTTATTGGATTATTGGAAATGCAATCTGTCAAACATTTTTTGCATTCACCATTGCCTTAACTATTAATTATAAATTTCCTGGTAAAAAAATTATGGCTAACTGGATTATTTTATCATTTATTATTCCAACAGTTGTAGTTGTTGTAATTTGGAAATTAATGTTGAGTAGTAGTAGCGGTGTTATAAATTCAGTTTTAATAGATATTGGATTATTAGATCAAGCAACGGGTTTCTTCAGTTCTCCTAAAAAAGCTTTTATAAGTTTAGTTCTAATAAACTCATGGCGTTGGAGTCCTTTTTTAGCATTAATTATTCTTTCTGGACTTAATTCCATAAATAGGGAAATGTATGATGCATCTAAAGTTGATGGAGCGAATTTTATTCAACAATTTCTTTTCATCACATTTCCAAATCTTAAAAGTGTTCTTTTTGTTTTAGGTTTAGTTGGGACATTATTATCATTCAATATATTTGACATTATATGGTTAATCACAAAAGGTGGGCCATCTAGTGCTACAACAACATTACCATTATTAATTTATGAAACAGCGTTTACTAAATTTAGAATTAGCCAAGCTGCGACCCTATCTATAGTTACTAGTTTGTTGTTATTATTATTCTCAATAATATTTATCAAATCCATGGCACCAAAAGAAGATGATTAAAGAAAGTAATATCAAACTTATATTTTTAAGCTTATCTTTATTGTTAATTATACTTATTTTTTTCTTTCCTTTCTTTTGGATAATCACATCATCTTTTAAAAGTCCTGAAGAAATTATTGCTACATCTACAACTATTATTCCAAGATCTTTTACTTTAGAACATTATAATAAAATATTATTTAACTCAGATTTTTTTATATATTTGAAAAACAGCTTAATAGTTTCATTTTCCTCCATGATAATTTCCATTTTTCTATCTGTATCAGCAGCTTATGGCTTACATAAACTTAAATTTTATGGAAATAAATTTGTAGAATATTCGCTTTTAGTAACCTATGCTTTCCCAGGAGTCATTTTATTAGTTCCTATTTATTTATTATTTGCAAAAGTAAATTTACTTAACAGCTACTTTGCATTGATTATTGTTAATGTTTTATTTGCCACTCCATTTGCTGTTTGGATGTTAAAAGCTTTTTTTAAGTTAATTCCTAATGAAATAGAAGAGGCAGCATATATTGATGGAGCATCAAGATATGTTGTAATCTCAAGAATTATAGTTCCCTTAGCTGCTCCAGGTATAGCAAGTGTAGCAATTTTTTGTTTTATAATATCTTGGACAGAATATCTTTTTGCATCAATATTAATAAGTGGTGATGAGTTAAAAACCTTACCTGTTGGGTTGGCTGGAATTGTCGGCCAGTACCAAATTGATTGGGGTTTTTTATTATCAGGAGCTGTTCTAGCAAGTTTACCAGTAATATTTTTATTTGTATTTATTGGAAAGT
>CACGGX010000023.1 GCA_902572735.1 uncultured Alphaproteobacteria bacterium | reverse complement strand
AAAAGTCATTTGTATGAGCAACCGTAAGTGAATACATTGGTAAACATGCAACTGAAAAAAGACCAGTAAAAATTAAGAATAATGTTAGCGGCATAAAGTTTGTAAAAATAAAAAATAAACTCAAACCTGAAGCCATAAAAGAAACACCAATAAGAATAACTCGTCTATCAATTCTATCTGACAAATATCCAATAGGCCATTGAGATAGGGCGCCGGCTGACGTTATAATCATCATATAGAGAGAAATCTCAAATAAGCTTAAATTAATAGATGATGCATAAATTGCACCGTAACCAAAAACTGCACTATGCGATAAACCAGTTGCTAATGCGCCAACAAAACCTAAAGGTGAAACAGTATAAAATTCTCTTAAAGAAAAAAATTTAGGACTTTCTGTATTAGGTTGTTCTGTTGAAGACAAAAGAATAGGAAGAAGTGCGAATGATAATAAGATTGATACTAAAATAAATAAATCAACTTTAGCTGGATCGCCTAAATTTAATAAAAATTGTCCTGCTCCAACAAATACAAAAGTAATAATCATGTAAACGGAAAGTAATTGACCACGAGTTTGATTAGTTGATTTTTCATTTAACCAACTCTCCATGATTACATAAATCCCAGCAAGACTTAAGCCAGTTAATATTCGTATAAACATCCATGAATAGGGATGAACAAATACTGAGTGTAATAATATAGCGATAGAAGCAAGCGATGCTAAAGCAGCAAAAACTCTTATGTGACCAACACGTTGTAAAAAAATTGGAATTGTTAAAGCACCAGTTAAGTATCCAACGTAATAACCAGCTATAATAAGTCCTGATGCAAAAAAACTAAAACCTTCTAAAACAGAGCGAACACCGATAAGTGTTCCTTGCAAACCGTGACCAAGACTAATTAAAGCAAATCCAAAAAAAAGGGCCCAAGTGTTTTGTAGTACCTTAAACATCTTCTAAATTTTTATTGAAATTTTAGTATTCTTCTTCGCCGTCTTCTTTAGGTTTAATACCTTCGGCTATTGGATCAATTTCTGTTTCATCTTCTAATAAAACAGTATCATCCTCAAGATTGTCTTCGTTGTTATCTAAATCCAAATTATCGATATCAAGATCATCATCTTTTTCTTTTGGTTTTGGAGGAATAGGATTAGTTAAAGGAGCAGCATTAGTACTTCCAGGTTTTCTTCCACGTCTTGGTCTAGTCATGGTAGTAACTTCAATTTCTTTACCACACTCAGGACATTCCAGTTCAGTTCTTCCTAAGTCGTAGTATTGCTTACTACACATTGGACATATTCTTTTTAAACCCCAAGATTCTTTGTACATTTCTAGTCTTCTTTTTTTATAAATATTTTACCGCAATAACCACAAACAATTTTGTTCTCATTATTGAAGGTATAATAAACTGCGGGATGTCCTAAACCATCTTCACCACCATCGCAAGAGATAGTTTCTGTATCCGAGCTAACTACTTTAATATCTTCTTCCACTTAATCCGCTATAAAAAATAAATTAAGAATAGTCCAGTTTTTTAGTCATTTTTTAAGTTATCTCAAAATACAATATAGTAACTCCCAAGACTATAATTATGGAAGGAATAATTCTACCCACCGCTTCTTTTTCTTTTAATATAAAAAGACTTATGACAGTGGCTAAAACTATGCTCATTTCTCTAATACTTGAAACATATGCAACCTTAATAAATTGAAATGACCATACCACTAATCCATAACTTATGATTGCGCATATTCCTGCAACAATACCATCCAAAACTCGATAGCTTTTAGTTAGACGAATTCCATTTTTAGATATAACGCCATAGATAAGCATAGGTACTCCATTTAATAATAACATCCAAAAAATAAATGTGAAAGCATTTGCACTTAAATTTACCGCAATACCATCTAGAATTGTGTAACCAGCAATTAAAATAGAAGTAGTGATTGCAATGAAAAAAGCTTTTGAATTAAATTTTTGAGCTGACGAAAAAGCAATTATAAATAATCCAATAGAGGTTATCGAGATTCCTACAATACCAAGAGTGGTGATATTCTCTTTAATAATAAATAAACTAACAATTGCAATTATCAGACAAGAGCCCCCTCTCGCTATTGGATAAACAAATGATAAATCACCAAACTTATAAGATACAATAACGCTATAGCGATAAAAACCATGAATGATTGTTGTTGCCGCGATGAATATCCATAAAGTTGTAGATGGAAAAGGTACAGTGAAAATTAATGGTAAAAAAACAATAATCTCAACCACAGATGTAATTGCCATCATTGCCAGCCCGTTATTACTTTTTTTTACAATGGCACTCCACGTAGCGTGACATAAAGCTGCAAACAAGACTAACAAAAAAACTAATGCCGAAGACAAAACTAGTTGGTTTTATATCTAAATCGATATAGATACCATCGATAAGGCTACAATTTTTAAAGATATATGACAGCAGCTATAGAAGTTAACGATAGGATTTATCCTGGAATTCTTAAATCAACAGCAATTGTAATATGTTTAGACGGAAGTCAAAAAGAATATTTTGAAGAGGCATCAAAGCTTAAATTAACACCAAACATTGACTCTTTTAAAAAAAATGGAGAAGACCTGTTAGTTAATAGTGCTATACCTAGTTTTACTAACCCAAATAATATATCGATAGTTACTGGAAGACCAAGTTCGATTCATGGCATTTGTGGAAATTTTTTTTACACCCCATCTACAGGTGAAGAAGTGATGATGAATGATCCTAAATTTTTAAGAGCCCCAACAATTTTTCAAAAATATTATGAGTCTGGAGCTAAGATAGCAATTGTCACTGCTAAAGATAAACTTCGTAAGTTACTTTCCCATGGACTTGCATTTGATGATGCAAGGGCAATATGTTTTTCTTCAGAAAAATCTGATCAAGTGTCATTAAAGGAAAATGGTATTGAGGAAGTTAATAAATGGCTAGGAATGGAAGTGCCAGAAGTATATTCACAAGGACTCTCTGAGTTTGTAATGGCTGCGGGAGTAAAACTACTTCATGAATTTAAACCTGATATAATGTATTTATCTACAACAGATTTTATTCAACACAAATATGCACCAGGTGAAGAAGTGGCCAACACTTTTTATGCTATGTTTGATAAGTATATTGGTGAATTAAATACTAATAATAATTCAATAATTATAACAGCAGATCACGGCATGCAACCCAAATCAAAATCTGATGGAACACCAAATGCCATTTACTTACAGGACATTCTCGATGCAAAATTTGGAAAAAACGAATCAAAGGTTATTTTACCTATTACAGATCCATATGTAGTACATCATGGAGCTCTAGGTTCTTTTGCAACAATATATTTGTCTGATAAATCGATGATAAATCATGCAATTTCAGAAATAAAAAAATTTGATGACATTGAAATTGTATTAACAAATGATGTTGCATGTGAAAAATATCATTTACCTCAGGATAGAATGGGAGATATAATATGTATGAGCTCTAAATACATGACAATAGGCTCATCAGAAACAGCTCATGATTTTACAAACCTAAAAGAACCTCTCCGTTCACATGGTGGTTTACATGAAAGAGAAGTACCATTTATTTCTAATAAAAAAATTAAATCACTAGAAAGTACTGATAAGTTAAATAATTATGATGCTTTCTATTATGCATTAGAAGGAGCAACTTCATGAATAAAACTATTATTCATCAACCTATGAGAATAGCAGGAAAAAAAATTGAAACTGAAAAAACTATCAATGTCCATTATCCATACACAAATGAAGTAATAGGAACAGTCCCAGCTGGGAACGCACAGCATGCAAAAGATGCTATAAACATTGCAGCTAACTATAAACCAAACTTAACACGTTATGAACGACAACAAATTCTTCAAAAAACTGCAGAAGAATTAGTGCGTAGGAAAGAAGAAATATCAGATATTATTACACTTGAGCTTGGCATATCAAAACAAGACTCCTTGTACGAGGTTGGAAGAGCATTTGATGTTTTTTCCTTAACTGCTCAATTATGTATTTTAGATGATGGGGAAATATTTTCTTGTGATTTAACTCCTCATGGTAAGGCTAGAAAAATTTTTACAATTAGAGAGCCACTAAATGTAATTTCTGCCATCACACCTTTTAACCATCCTTTAAATATGGTTGCTCATAAAATTGCTCCATCAATAGCGACAAATAACTGTACGGTTTGCAAACAAACAGAATTAACACCTATGACCGTAATGATTCTTGCTGATATTTTATATGAAGCAGGCCTGCCTCCAGAAATGTTTTCTGTAGTCACTGGATGGCCTCAAGACATTGGATTAGAAATGATTCAAAATCCAAATATTGATTTAATTACATTTACTGGCAGCGTAGGAGTTGGAAAGTATATTGCTGAGCAAGCAGGTTACAAAAGAACCGTTCTTGAATTAGGAGGAAATGATCCTTTGATTGTTTTAGATGATCTTGATGATGATGATTTAAAAAAAGCAGCGGACTTAGCTGTGACTGGTGCAACAAAAAATTCAGGACAACGTTGTACTGCAGTAAAAAGGATTTTGTGTCAGAACAAAGTTGCTGATAAATTTGTGGAAATGGCTTTAGAAAGAGCTAAAAAAATTAATTTTGGTGATCCAATGAACTTGAAGACAGACCTCGGTACAGTAGTAAATGCTGAAGCTGCTGAACTATTTGATAAGAGAGTATCAAAAGCAGAAGAAGATGGTGCAAAAATTTTATATCATCCTGGAAGAAATGGCGCTTTGTTACCTCCAATAGTGGTAGATAATGTTGATCCCAGAAGTGAATTAGTTTTAGAAGAAACATTTGGCCCAGTTATCCCAATAATTCGTGTTCCAAATGATGATGATGAAGTAATGAAAATA
>CACGGX010000022.1 GCA_902572735.1 uncultured Alphaproteobacteria bacterium | reverse complement strand
GATGAACCAACAGCAGCACTTGCTGTTAAAGAAGTTGGAAAGGTTCTAGATTTAATTTTAAATCTAAAAAAATTAGGTGTTAGTGTAATAGTAATTAGTCACCGAATGGATGATATTTTTACTGTTTGTGATCGCGTAATGGCACTTTTTCAAGGAACAAACTTCGCTGAATCAGAATTAAAAAACACTTCAAGAGACGAAGTGATTGGATGGATCATGGGGAAAAAAGATTAATGGATAAGAATCAAGAAACTTTATTTGTCAGACTTATTCCTTTTTTTGAGAGATATGGAATCTTATTACTGATCCTAATAATGATTGCTGTCCTACATTTGTTACAACCTGATGTGTTTTTATCATGGAGAAATGTAACAAATATTTTTAAACAAGTGTCATGGCAGTCTATGTTAGCGCTTGGTGTCTTTATGGTCATTGTAACTGCAGGCATAGATCTATCAGTCGGTTCAATTATTATGTTATCATTAATGGGACTCGCTATTGCTTCGAAGGCAGGAATGCCTTGGTACGTTGTCATGTTAGTTGCACCAGCAATTGGATTTTTGTGCGGTATGTTTAATGGTATTGGCATTACCTTACTTCGAATGCCTCATCCTTTTATTATGACGTTAGGAACGCTGTACATATTTAGAGGAATTGGAAACCTTATTTCTGGAGGAGTGCCAATAACAGGTTTTGCTGAACAGATAAGAGTTATTGGAAATGGTAAAATTAAACTGGATGTTTTTTTTGGAGAAGGGGCGCGAGAGTACATTCCTACTAGTTTAATTTTAATGATTGTTATATTTTTTATCTTTTGGATATTTTTAAATCATACAAGAATAGGTAAATGGATTTATGCGATTGGTGGTAACCCTGGTGCAGCAAGAGCAGCAGGTATAAATGTCGATCGTATTTTAATTGTAGTTTACACCCTTTGTGGTTTCTTAGCTGGTATTGGAGGTTTAATTTTAGCTGGAAGAACGAATTCTGCTTATCCAAATGCTGGCTTACAATCTGAACTAGATGCGATTGCAGCAGTGATCATAGGTGGAGCAAGTTTCTTTGGGGGCAGAGGAACCGTTTTAGGTGTGTTTGCTGGAGTTATGATTATGGGCATACTCCGAAATGGTCTAAATCTAATGAATGTTAGTGTTTTCTGGCAACAAGTTCTTATTGGCTCAATTATTATTTTGGCTGTTTATATCGATGTTCTAAGAAGACAACTTGCGACCAGAACATAATATTAAAAAATAACTACTTTCTGACAAACAGTCACTTGATTAGATTTCATTTTTGATTAATGGTTAAAAAAAAATTTAAGGAGGAAAAATGAAATTTTTTATTTCTTTAATTACTACTTCTATATTGTTTTTTTCAGGTAGTCTTTTAGCAGGCTCACATGCAAAAACAATAATGCTAAGTACTAAAGGACCAGGTGCTGGAAACCCTTTTTGGGCTTCAGTTGAAGCTGGTGCTAAAGATGCTGCTGAAGAGTTTGGTGTAAACCTAATCATTCTTTCACCACCACAAGAAAGTGATGTTATGGCTCAAGTAGCTCAAATTGAAGACCAAATTGCAAAAGGTGTAGACGGTATAGCGATTGCACCAACTGACCCTAACGCAGTTGCACCAATTCTTGATGATGCAATGGCCTCAGGTGTTCCAGTTGTATACATTGATACTAATGGAATTAATGAAGGTGTAACTTTCATTGGTACAAACAATATCAATGGTGCTGCTTTAGCTGCTCAATACATTTGTGATAATGTTCCAAGTGGTTCTGATGTTGCAATTCTTCAAGGAATGATAACTCAAACTACTGGTCAGCACAGAGCTGAAGGATCTAGCAAAGGTCTTAAAGCATGTGGTATGAACGTTGTTGCTGAACTTCCTGCTAACTGGGATACTGCACAAGGTATGTCAGTAACGGAAGATATCATCACTGGTAACCCAAATCTAAAAGCAATCTTTGCTTCTAACGATAATATGGGTCTAGGTGCTATCCAAGCATTAAAAAATGCTGATATGCTAGATGATGTTGTCGTTGTTGGATTTGATGCTAACCCTGATGCTGCTGCAAGTGTAATGGCTGGTGAAATGTCAGCTACTATTGCTCAATTCTCATACAACATGGGATACATGGGTGTAGAAAATGCACTTAAATTAGCTAACGGTGAGAGCATTCCAGATAACATTGATACTGGAACTGTATTAGTTACTAAAGAAAACGCTGCAGACTTTATGTAAGTCAAAGCTAAATTATTTTTAAAGGGCCGTAATTTTTTACGGCCTTTTTTTTTACTATTCCATTTTTTACAATTGATTTATAGAAACAAGTTATGAAAAATATTGGTCTAATTGGTTGTGGTAATATTGCAGAGACCTATTTCCGGGCTCAGGAATATTTTAATAATATAAATTTTGTTGCTTGTGCTGATATTAATTTAGATGCCGCAAAAAAAACAGCTCATCAATATAATATTATTCCTTTATCAGTTGATGAGATTCTTAATGATAAGAATGTAGATATTATTCTTAATCTCACAATTCCCCAAGCACACTATGAAATATCTAAAAGAGCTCTTGATGCAAATAAACATGTTTATTGTGAAAAACCAATGTGTGTAAAGTTTGATGAGGCAAAAGAATTATTAAATTTAGCAAAAAAAAATAGTCTCTATATTGGGAATGCACCCGATACTTTTTTAGGAGGAGGAGGACAGCTTACTAGAAATTTAATTGACAATAATGATATTGGACAAGTTTTAACTGGTAATTTTATATTTGCTTTTCCAGGTGTTCAAGATTTTCACCCAAGTCCTGAGTCTTGGTTTCAAGAAGGAGGAGGGCCTGTAATAGATATGGGTCCATATTTTTTTACAACACTTGTTAATCTTCTAGGTCCTGTAAAAAATATACGAGGAAGAGGAGCAAAATTTTTTAATAAAAGAGAATACAAAGCTGGTCCAAAAAAAGGAGAAACTTTTAATGTTGAAATTCCAACTTCTTATATGTTTAATATCGAGTTTCAAAATAAAGCTATCATTCAAGGTTTCATTTCATTTGACGTTTTAAATCATAAACGTAATCATATGGAGCTTTATGGAACGAAAGGTTCAATAGTAGTTCCTGATCCAAATATGTTTGGTGGTCCGGTATCTATATCAGGAGAGCTTGGATCTGAATGGAAAGATATTAGTGTGGAAGATAAACCTCTTGGAAAAACAAATATTGTTAATCATAGTGGAAGAAGTAATGAAGCTCCAAAACAAGCAAACTACAGAGGTATTGGGCTTGCCGAAATGATTGATGCAATTGAAAATAATAGAATGCATAGATGTAATGGAGAGCTTGCTCTTCACGTTTTAGATGTAATCGAATGTGCTATGATTTCATCAATTTATAAAGTTGAAGTAGAACTTCGTTCTTCATGTGTGAAGCCTGAACCCATGCATGACGATTTTGTAAGGCAAATCCTTAAAAAAATATAAATCTCATTCAACTACCAATTACTGCGATAATTTTACTATCTTATTCGCAACATTTCTTCTTGTTTTAGATATCTATTCTTGCTAGGAAATTATTATTTATAGGAGGAATGCATGAAAAAATTTGCTTCAATTATTCTTGCCTCAGTAGCTCTTTTTGCTACTTCAGCAAAGGCAGAATATAAATTTAACTTCGTTATGCACAGTGATACAAACAATGCTTTCTGGGCAGCTGTTCACAAAGGTTTTAAAGATGCTTGTGCACAAGTTGGCGCTGATTGCCAAATGTTAACTCTATCTGGTGATGGAGATCAACAAGAGCAATTACAAAACTTAGAATCATCAATTGCTCAAGGTGTTGACGGTATCGTAACTACAATTACTAACCCAACTATCTTTGATGCTGCTGTTGATGAAGCTCTAGCTGCTGGTATTCCAGTAATTACAGCTAACACTGACGATCCAGAAGGTGCAGCAGGTAGTAATAGACTTGCTTATGTTGGACAAGATTTAGAAGCAGCAGGTTATGAACTTGCAGCAACTTTATCAAAACAATTCCCTGATGGTCCAGTACACGTATTAATTGGTGTTGCTGATATGAACCAATCTTGGGCTTACACAAGAGCTAATGGTATCGCTAGATTCATGGATGATTTCAAAGCTGCTAACCCAGATAGAGAAATTACATATGAAAAAATTGAATCTGGTATGGACCTTTCAACTGTTGGAAACAGAGTTGCTTCATACGTACAAACTAACCCAAACACTACTGCTTACTTTGACGTAGGATTTTGGGAAGCAGGTGCTGCACAAGGTATAAGAAACCTTGGTTATGAGCCTGGTCAAATGTTACTAGCAGGATTTGACTTAGTTGACGTTGTATTTGAAGAAATGGAAAAAGGTTATGTTCAACTTACAGTTGACCAACAGCCATACTATCAAGGATATATGTCAGTACACCAACTATATTTAATGAATAAATATGGTTTAAGTGCATTAGATATTAACACTGGTAAAGCTATGATTGGACCGGATGATGTTGCAAAAATCCGTTCATTCAAAGGTATGTCAGTTAGATAATCTAACTTTAATTTTAGCCGGATAGTTCCTATCCGGCTTCTTTTTTAAAAAAAATATGAACACTAATAATTTAAAATCAATTTTAATGCGTCCTGAGATAAGCACCTTTATTATGTTTGTGGTGATTATGACAGGTTTTTTTATTGCTAACGAGAATTTTTTAAGTGCCCGAAATATTCGAATTGTTATGGGTATTACACCTGAGTATATTATTGTAGCTATTGGTATTGCAATACTGATGATATCAGGTGAGTTTGATCTATCTGTAGGGTCAGTATTTGCACTTGTTCCAATGACTATGGTTCAGCTTGTTCACCAAGGTATGCCGCCATGGGTTGCAATTGCATTAGGTTTATCAATTGGTATTGCAGTTGGTTTTGTTAATGGTTTCATAACTTTAAGGTTTGGTATCCCTTCATTTATTGCAACACTAGGAATGCTTTATATTGCTAGAAGTTTAACAACAGTTGCAACAGGCGGTTTTCCACCTCCTTTCCCACATGAATTACCAAACGAACTTTTTGTTTTTCAATTTGAAGTTTTCAGAGCTTCATTATTTTGGATGTTAGGAGTAGCTTTTATTGCTGGCATTATGTTGCATAGAAGTAATTTAGGTAATTGGATTTATTCTACTGGTGGCGATACAGCAGCTGCATCATCTATGGGTATTAAAACGAATAATGTAAAAATGTTTTGTTTTATTCTTTGTGGATTTTTAGCTGGTTTTGCAGGAATGATTCAAACATTTAGAATTGAAGCTCCACTACCTTCGCAAGGTTATCTGCTTGAGCTAGAATCAATTGCCGCTGCAGTTATTGGAGGAGTTAGTTTATTTGGTGGAGTAGGAACTATTTTTGGAGCAGCTATAGGAGCAATATTAATTCGTTTTCTAGAAAGTGGAATTATTATGGCAAGAATAGATGCGGAATGGTTTAGAGCAGGACTAGGTTCATTAATTATTATTTCTGTAGTTTTCAATACTTGGGTAGTTAGAAGAGGTGAAAACATGGTTCACAAAAATCAAGCAGAAGAAAATGAAAATAGTTCTCAAAAAAATAATAGTGTAACGGAGAGTAAAGATGAGTAATGAAAACATAATTGAGTGTAAAGATCTTAATAAATACTACTCTGGTGTTCACGCTCTTAAAAACCTTAGTCTGAAAATTAAAAAAGATTCAGTTGTTGGCCTCATTGGAGATAATGGAGCTGGTAAATCAACGTTGATTAAAATTTTATCAGGAGCTCATTCACCTGACTCAGGTCATATATATTTTGAAGGAAATGAAGTTAAATTTAAATCTACTAAAGAAGCTATGAATCTTGGTATTGAAACAATTTATCAATATTCAGCTCTTATTCCTCAGATGTCTATTGCTAGAAATATTTTTATTGGAAGAGAACAAACTACTTTCTCTCTTGGTTCAATAGGATTAATGAAAACTAAATCTATGGATAAAGCAGCTATGGATGCCTTAAATGATGTTGAGCTTCATCTAAGATCACCAGACACGCCAGTCAATCAACTGTCTGGTGGAGAAAGACAAGGTGTCGTAATTGCAAGAGCAATGTATTTTAAGTCAAAAGTTTTAATACTTGATGAGCCAACCAATCACTTATCTGTTAAAGAAACTAACAAAGTTTTACGATTTGTAGAGGGTTTAAAAAAACAAGGTGTAACTTCAATTTTTATTACTCATAACTTAAGTCATGTCTATCCAATAGCAGATCATCTTTGTGTTATGGCAAGAGGTGAAAAAATTGCTGACTTAGCAAAAGAGGATACTAATATAGATGAGCTAACTGATTTATTAGTAAATGGGTAAATAAGATTTTGGATTACTATAGGGGGGAATAATGATTAGCAAAGAACAAATCCAGCAATATAATGAAGAAGGTTATACTATCGTAGAAGATGTTTTTAGTATGGAGGAATTAAGTCCTATACTAAATGAATTTGATGAAATTGTAGATGATTTTGCAGAAAAAGCTTTTCAAGCTGGTAAGATTACAAACAAACATGATGATAAAGATGTATTCAAAAGACTGGCCGCATTAGAAAAAGACTTTAAAGGATCTTCAGTGTTAATTCATCACAGAGGTGAATTAAAACCCGAGCTTGCAAATCTTTGGGGATCAAAAAAACTTTTAGATATGGTCGAAAATTGGGTTGGTAAAGATATTTCTGGTCACCCTGTTTGGAATATTAGATCTAAAACTCCGCAAACTGCGAGAATGACTGTTCCTTGGCATCAAGATTCAGCGTATTTAAAAGACGGAGCAGAAAAAACTACTCAACCTGCAGCATGGATACCTTTTTTAGATGTTAATAAAAATAATGGTTGTATGCAAGTTGTACCTGGAGGACATAGACCCGAAAGAGTTTTAAATCATAAGCTTGAAAAAAAAGATGGGTCAGTAAAAGACTCTTGGTATTTGTTTATAGAAGAAAAAGATATCCCAGAAGAAAAAGTTGTTACTTGTGAAATGAAAGCTGGTTCAGTTTTATTTTTACATCAATTAGTACCTCATCGATCTCTTGAAAATTTATCTGATGATGTAAGATGGAGTGTTGATTTAAGATTTCAAAACCCAAAAGATGAAGCTGGTTTCCACACTGGTTTAGTTGACCCGATCATTATGAGAAAATCAGATGATCCAAGTTATACTGCTGATTGGAACTCATGGTTTAAAGGATATGAAGAAGAGCACACTAAGTTTAGAGGTACTTCAAAAAAAGACCAATTTGACTCTTCTGTTGATGGATCTTGGCTTGAGCGTTGGGATAATTAGGTTTACTTTATATAATGCACGTCAATTTAGAAGATTGGTATAAACCTGAAATT
This sequence comes from uncultured Alphaproteobacteria bacterium, assembly GCA_902572735.1. Classification (GTDB taxonomy): domain Bacteria; phylum Pseudomonadota; class Alphaproteobacteria; order HIMB59; genus CACPNW01. The sequence goes on along the minus strand of CACGGX010000022.1, from coordinate 970 downwards.
GATAAAAAGGTTCTTAAAAATTTATCCAAAAGAAGAGACCTTCCTGGATTAGTACATTTCTTTTTTTACTTTTTATCACTTTTTGTTTCAGGTTATCTTGCTTATTTAACTCTAGGCACATGGTGGACTTTCTTATTCTTTTTTATTTATGGAACTATTTATGCATTTAGTGTTGCTAATTGGCATGAAACTGTTCACCGTACAGCATTCAAAACACGATGGATTAATGAATGTTTTTATCACATCAGTTCTTTCATGTGTGATTTTGAAGGATTTAGATGGCGTTGGAGTCATACTTTTCATCATTCAAAAACATTACAAACAGAAGATGATTATGATCACGAAATACAAGTATCAAGACCAATTGAATTATTTGCATTCTTTTTAAATTTTATACCCCTTACAGATTTATTATACCCACATAAATTAATTAAGTTTGAAGTTTTAAAACATGCATTTGGAAAATTTACTCCAGTTATTGATATAACTGCACCTAAAGAAGAAAAGAAAAAAATTCTTTGGAACTCGAGATTGTATGTCTTTATTTGGGTTTTAGTATTTGCTTACTCTTTTTATATTGGCTCTTTTTTACCAATTATTTATATTATTTTACCAACCTATATTGGGAAGCCTATTTGGTTTGCTGTTAATGTGACTCAACACCTAGCTGCTAAAGTTGACACAAAGGATCACCGCTTAAGCACATACTCTGTGAGAATAAATCCAATATTAAGTTTTTTATATTGGCATATGGAATATCATTTAGAACATCATATGTTCCCGATGATACCTTCATATAATCTTAAAAAATTAAGAAAAGAAATAGATGATCAATTACCCAAACCTTTCAAAAGTTTATTTCAATTTTATAGACTTGTTCTTCCATCAGTTATAGCTTTGGCTACTAATCCTGAAAAATATTATAAAGTTAAAATATAATTGAACTGTGATTGATTTAAAAAATATTGAA
>CACGGX010000021.1 GCA_902572735.1 uncultured Alphaproteobacteria bacterium | reverse complement strand
ATTTGAAAAATTTATTAATAATAAGCCACTTCCTTGCATTCCAACATTGTCTCCATATTTCATAATAGGAACTTCAACATTGATAATATTACTTATACCTTTTTTTCTAATATTCTGAATAAAAGAGTCATTTTCCAAAATATTCAAAACTGGATACCATATTATGATTTTGGAATTTGAAAATAAATTATCAATATTATTTAGTATCTCTTCTACTTTTTCAAAATCATCCTTTATTTCATATGATGGATCTATAAATACAAAATAATTCTTCTCTTTATTAACTTTATTAAAAATAAAGTTAAATCCATCAGCATTTAAAATTTTAGCATTGGTATATTTGTTTAAGTTTTTTTTTAATAATTCATATTCATTATTGTGTAATTCACAAAAAAATAATTTATCTTTTTCATTGGCTATGGATGAAATAAATATAGGTGATCCAGGATAAAAATTATTTTTTCCAGTAATTTTAGAAATAGTTGAAAGATAATTTCTAATTAAAATATTACTACCTTTGTAATTTTGTATCTTTTTAATTCCTTCTTTATACTCTTTATTTTTATCCATATACTTTGATATATATTTATAAATTCCATTACCAGAATGAGTATCAACATAACTTATTGAATTATTTACTTTTTTTTCAAGATTATATAAGTAAAGCATTATAATGTGTTTCATAACATCTGCATGATTTCCAGCATGATATCCGTGTTTATAGCTAAGCATAAAAATAAAAAAATTGTTGAAATTAATTTCTTATTAGTTATTTAATGTATTTAATTAATCAATATACAATATTTATATAAGTTAAATAAATTTAATCCCCCAATAATAAATAAGGAGAATAGAATATGCCAAGTGGTAAAATTAAATGGTTTAATCCGACCAAAGGTTATGGATTTATAGAAAATGATGATGGAGGAAAAGATGTTTTTCTTCATGTTTCAGCTTTAGAAGCTGCTGGTATTGATACTTTAGAAGAAGGTATGCCAGTTGAATTTGAAATCGGTGAAAACCGTGGAAAAGAAAACGCTATTAATATTAAGAAAAAATAATATTTAATTGAATTCAAACAAACTTTTAGAATGGATTGGCGTAACTACAGCAATCCTTTATTCCCTACTAGTTGCATTTAACATTGGATTAGAATTTATTGGTTTTTCATTATTATTTCTATCAGCAGTCTTAATTGGAATCTGGGCCTATAAATTAAAACACAATGGAATATTGTTTTTACAATTTTTTTACGCTGGTGCAGGTATTATAGGAATGTATAGATGGTTTGGATAAAAACATTTTTTTTATTTTTACTTTTATATTCTTCAATTGCATATTCTTCTGAATTAAATGAAGAAGAAGAAATGTACTTTAATTTTGTTGATTTAAATAATGATGGAGTTATTTCCTATGAAGAAATTGAACAATCATTAAATTTACTCTTTCAAATTATAGATCTGAATCAAGATAATAAAATTTCTCAAAATGAGATAAATGAATTAAAAAGCATAATTGAAACTTTAAGATGAGTATTTGGGGAAGAGTAATAGGCGGAGCAGCAGGATTTGCTTTAGGAGGACCTATAGGGGCTATCTTAGGTGTAATGGCTGGTGGTGCTTTTGACAGAAGATCTAAATCAAAATCATCATTTAACTTCAATCGAATAAATAATAATCAAAAACAACAAATTTTTACATTAAGTTTTATTATTCTAGCTGCAAAATTAGCTAAATCAGATGGCATTGTATCAGATGATGAAATCAGAGCATTTAAAGAAAAATTTAAAGTTCCAAAATCTGAAATTCCTAAAGTTGCAAAAATATTCAATGAGGCAAAAAAAGATACGTATGGTTATAAACAAATAGCAAATCAAGTAGGAGATTTATTTTCAGCTAATAAAATTTTATTGGAAGAATTATTAAATAATTTATTTTATATTGCTGCATCTGATGGAAAGGTATCTATTAGTGAAATAGATTTTTTAAGATCAATTTCTAAATCGTTTAAATTTAGTGAAAAAGATTTTCAAAGAATTTTTCAATCAAATTTAAAAAATAGTGAATCTGATCCTTACAAAATATTGGGTGTGAATAGATCAAGCACTGATAATGAGATAAGAAAAAAATGGATAAAATTAAATAAAGAACATCACCCAGATAATTTAATTGCCAAAGGTATGCCTAAAGAATTTATTAAACAATCCAATAAAGAATTAGCGGCTATTAATATTGCTTACGATAAAATTAAAGAAATTAGAGGAATTTCTTGATACCTAAAGATTTATCTGTCGATAATATTAGTAAAATTTATAAAAAAATTAGACCATTTATTAATCAAACTCCTTTTTTAAAGTGTCCTGATGATATTGATAATTATTTTTCTACTAATTTATTTTTTAAATGCGAATTTTTACAAAAATCTGGTTCATTTAAGGCAAGAGGTGCTATTAATAATATAATTTCTCAAGATCAGAATAAATTTAATAAAGGAATTACAGCAGTTAGTGCTGGAAATCATGCAATTGCTGCTTCATTTGTCGCCAATCAATTTAAATTGAAAAATAAAATTTTCTTATACGAAAGCGCAAATAAATATAGAGTTCAAACTTGCAAAAATTATGGTGCTAACATTATTTTTACAAATCCAAAACAAGCTTTTCTTGATGCTGAAAATGCTAAAAATGAAGGTTACTATTTTATTCACCCTTTTGACGGCCCATTGACATTACAAGGTAGTGCTACCTTGGGATTAGAAATTGTAGAATATTTAAAATCAAATAATACTAAAATTGACAATTTACTAATTTCAGTTGGAGGAGGGGGATTAATAAGCGGTGTTTCATCGTATATAAAACAATTTTATCCTATGATTAAAATTATTGGCGTTGAACCTGAAAATGCTAATGGTTTAAATCAAAGTTTAAGAGCTAACAAACCACTAAATAATGTTGACGTAAATAGTATTGCTGACAGTCTTTCTGCACCTTTACATATGCAATATTCTTTTGATGTAGCAAAAGAAGTAATTGATGAAATGGTAACTGTTTCTGATGATGAAATGAAAAAATTTATGGTTTTTTGTTATAAAAAATTTAAGTTATTTCTTGAGCCTGCATGTGTTGCTGGACTTGCTGCTTTAAAATATAAAATCAATAACAAGCTTATTGGCAAAAATACAATGGTGATATTGTGTGGCTCAAATATTGATAAAAAAACATGGTCAGATTTAACAAATTAATCTGGAAAATATAAAATACCACCACTTAAATTTTTTTTCACACCTGTAGTATTTTTATTACTTATTTCTAAATTTTTAAATGATCTCATGCCAATATACGCAAACATTTGAGCTTCTACTAAATCACCATTTATTTTATATTTATCTATAAGTTCAATTTTTTTATTTAGTTTATTGATTAATATTTCTTTAAGTAATTTATTTTTTCTTCCTCCTCCAGTAAGTAAGATTCTTTCAATCTTAAATTTTTTATTTTTTAATAATTCTTTAAACCCAATATAAGTCATGTAGTTAGCAGTCATTAGCGCATCATATTTGTTCAATTTAATTAGCTTATTAAAATAATTTCTAAAATAATTTCTATCTAATGATTTTGGGAACTTTTTCTTAAAGAATTTATCTTTTTTGAATTTTTCGATTAATTTATTATCAATCTTACCTTTTCTTGCATAATTTCCATCATTATCAAATTTTTTTTTAAAAAAATAATTGCAAAGATCATCACTTAAGCAATTTGCAGGGCCTATATCCGATGATAATAATGTTCTTGAAACTACAGTTGAAAAATTTGCTATACCTCCAAGATTTACTATAATCGCTTTTTCCTTAAACTTTTGTATTAAAAACTTATGATAATATGACCCAATTGGTGCTCCCTGACCACCATTTCTAATATCATTATCTCTTAAATTACTTATAGTTTTAACTTTAAGATTTTTTGCAATTTTGTTTCCATTTCCTAATTGTATAGATATTTTATTTGATGGGTCATGATAAACAGTCTGTCCACTAATTGATATTAAATCGATATTTTTTTTATTAATTTTTTTTTGTTTCAGAAATAAAATTATTTTTTTTTCTAAAATATCTGTAACGAAATCATCTTTTTTTAAAAAATATTCTTTAATTTTATTATTGGTTTTTGGTTTATTTAAAATTAGATTATTTATTGTATTTTGATAATTTTTATCAAATTTATATGATTTTTCACATTTAATTTTTACAAAGTTAGTCCCATTTGTATTAATCAAACTGATGTCAACGCCATCCATCGATGTGCCTGTCATAACTCCTAAGACATTAAGTTTTGAATTTTTACTCATTTTTAATGAAATTTAATTTTGCACATTTTATTAACAAACATATCAACAAAAAAAGATTATTTATTTTTAAAAATACATTTTTTTATTGATTGATAAATAACAAATAGATAATTTAATTTTAATTATTACACGCAAAGGTAATAATCAATTTAATAAACGGAAACGATTATTAAATTGTATCGGGAGGAAATGCACGATACACAAAAGGGACCTAGCTTGCTGGGTCCTTTTTTTTTGTTTTATGGACAAATCTTATAAATCAAGTATCAAGCATTCCCAATGATAACTAATTATGAAAGAGTTTTAGATATTATTTTAGATGATCTTATCCCATTAACAAAAATTTCAATTAATGAAGGAAATAAAATATTTGGCGGATTTATTGTTAAAAAATCTGACCTAAGTCTTGTTTGTCTGGGTACAAACCAGGAAATCAAAAATCCTTTATTTCACGGCGAAATTTCAACTCTTTTTAATTTATTTGAAAAAAAACTGTTTAATACAAAAGATTATTACTTCATAAGTACTCATCAACCTTGTTCTATGTGTTTATCAGCTATAACCTGGGCTGGATTTGACAATTTCTACTATTTTTTTTCCTATACTGATACAAAAGAAGGTTTTCATATTCCACACGATCTTAAAATTTTGACAGAAGTATTTAAAATCAAAGATGGTAAGTATAATATTAATAATGATTATTGGGAGAGTTACTCAATTTTATCGGAAATTAAAAGATTAGGCATAGAGAGCTCATTATCAGATAAAATATATCAGATCAAAGAAGAGTACCAAAAAATGTCAGAAATTTATCAAAAATCAAAAATTGATAATAAAATTCCTCTAAATTAATTGTTAAATTATAAAAATAAGTATACAAATAATTAACGGGAGATACTGAAATTTCAGAGCCGAAGGAGCAACGACCCGGAAACTCTCAGGCACAATGGACCGTTAAAAAAAAACTCTGGAAAAGAGCATTTAGCTCTACCGAAGGTGAAAAGCTCTCAGGTAAAAAGACAGAGGGGTAGCTTGGAGAATTTATTTGAACCAGTTACCATTAGACATTCCGCTGAAAAATTTTCATCAAAATAATGGTGCAAAGATTTTGCCTTTTGCAGGTTTTAATATGCCTATTAATTATAAAACTGGAATAATTAATGAACACAAAAATGTCAGAAATAACTCTGGTATTTTTGATGTTAGTCATATGGGGCAAATTTTAATTGAAAATAATGAATCGTATTTACATAAATTAGAAAAATACATTCCATTACAATTAAAAAATTTAATTAAAAATAGATCGCATTATTCATTTTTGCTCAATAAAGATGGCGGTGTTATTGATGATCTAATTATTTCAAATATTGATATCAAAGATAAGCCATATTTGTATATTGTTTATAATGCATCTCGAAAAAAAGAAGACGAAGAAATATTTATTTCTTGCGCTCCTAATGTAGAAAAAATTTATAACAAAAATTGTTTATTCGCGATCCAGGGGCCTGACTCTATTAATGTTTTAAAAAATATTATTGATATTCCAAATAATATGAATTTTTTTGATATTTTAATAAGTAAATACAATAACAACGAAATAATAGTAAGTAGATCAGGTTATACTGGTGAAGATGGTTTTGAACTTTCTATTCCAAATGAAAGTGCAGAAAATTTAATTACTGATTTACTTAAAAATGAAAATACAATGCTTTGTGGTTTAGGTTCTAGAGATTCATTGAGGCTTGAGGCTGGATTAAGTTTATATGGTCATGAATTAAATGAAAATATTACACCAATTGAAGCTGGTTTATCATGGGCTCTAGATAAAAAAAGATTAGAAGATAAAAATTTAAATGGATATAAGATTTTATCTGATCAATTAAAAAGTAAATTATCTAAAAAAAAAATAGGTTTAATTTCAACCAATAAATCAATGCTAAGAGATGGAATGAAGTTATTCGATAATATTAATAATGAAATTGGCAAAATTACAAGTGGATGTTTCTCTCCTAATCTTAACAAATCTATTGCTATCGGTTACATAAAATCTGAATTCAATACTGATAATCCAATTTTTTGTGAAATAAGAAAAAAATTAGAATTAGTAAAAATTAACAATCTACCTTTTGTAAAAAAAAATTATAAAAAAAATGGGAGCACATATGAGTGAAAAAAAATATACAAAAGATCATGAATGGGTTTCAATTGAAAATGAAATTGCCACAATTGGTATTAGCAATCATGCCCAAGAATCTCTTGGCGATATTGTATTTATTGAATTACCATCAGTTGGAAATTCGGTTAAAGCAAAAGATGAGATATGCGTCGTTGAATCTGTAAAAGCAGCTTCTGATATTTATGCTCCAATTGATGGTGAAATAATTGAAGTTAATAATAATCTAGAAAATGACGCTGCTATTATTAATCAAGATGCAGAAAATGAGGGATGGATTTTTAAAATGAAAATTTCTGATTCAAATCAATATTCTGAACTTATGTCAGAAGACGAGTATAAACAATTTTTGGAACAATAGATGATTGAAATAGATAAATTTGTTAGCAGACATATAGGGCCGAGAAATGAAGATATTTTAGATATGCTCAAATTAATAAATTGCTCTTCATTAGATGAATTAATTGATAAAACTGTACCTAATCATATCATTTTTAAAGATAAACTTAAATTTAGACCTGGTATGTCCGAGGAGTTTAATAAAATTAATACTCAACTTTTATCTTTAAAAAATAATTTCAAAAAAACTTATATTGGAATGGGTTATTATAATACTATTACTCCTAGCGTTATTTTAAGAAATATTCTTGAAAATCCTGGATGGTATACTGCTTACACACCTTATCAACCAGAAGTAAGTCAGGGGAGGTTGGAAATGTTAATGAATTTTCAACAAATGATAATTGATTTGACTGGAATGGATATTGCAAATGCATCTTTACTTGATGAAAGTACCGCGGCAGCTGAGGCTATGATGATGGCTTTTAAAATTAAAAAAAGTGCAAAGTTTACTTTTTGTATTCAAAATAAATGTCATCCACAAACACTATCTGTCTTAAAAACAAGAGCTAAGCCCCTAGGTATAAAAATTATTTTTGATAATCCAGATGACGATACATTTGGCTGTTTAATTCAAAATCCAGATACATACGGAGAAATTGCAAATCTCAACGATTTAATAAATATAAATAAATCTAAAGATGCGTTATCAATTATAGCAGCTGATATAATGAGTTTGGTAGTTATGAAATCACCAAAAGATTTTGGAGCTGATATAGTTGTTGGAAGTACTCAAAGGTTTGGAGTTCCAATGGGTCTAGGAGGTCCACACGCAGCATATTTTGCAACATTAGATGAATATAAAAGAATGATACCCGGAAGACTAATTGGTGTATCAATTGATCGTACTAATAAAAGATCTTACAGAATGGCTCTTCAAACGCGTGAGCAACACATTAGAAGGGAAAAAGCTACAAGTAATATATGTACTGCACAGGCTTTATTAGCAATTATATCTGCTTCATATGCAATATATCATGGTCCAACTAGATTAAAAAATATTGCTGAGGATATTCATTATAAGTCTAGATATCTAAAGAAATCATTAGAGATATTAAATTTTGAAGTAAAATCTAAAAATTATTTTGATACCTTATTAATAAAAGATACAAAATCTAAATACTGGGTAAATAAGTCTATAGAAAATGGTATCAATTTTAGATTTGTAAATGACGATTATTTTTCAATTTCCTTAGATGAAACTACATCACTGCAAGATGTAGATAATTTAATTAAATTTTTTAATGAAAATAATATTGAAATATATGCTGAAGAGATCGAGGGTAAAATTGAAAATTCAATTTTCAAAAGTGATTTAGAAAGAAAAGACAATATCTTAACTCATCCAGTATTTAATATCTATCATTCTGAAACAGAAATGATGAGATATTTAAAAAAACTAGAAAACAAAGACGTTGCTTTAAATAGATCAATGATACCTCTTGGATCTTGTACTATGAAATTAAATGCGGCATCAGAAATGCTTCCAATTACTTTACCAGGTTTTTCAAATGCGCATCCATTCTTAGAGCCCCATCAACGTGAGGGATATAATGAAATGATGAGTGAATTAAT
>CACGGX010000020.1 GCA_902572735.1 uncultured Alphaproteobacteria bacterium | reverse complement strand
TAGAGAATAAAAATGCATAAATCATTTGTAAAATTTTTAAAATGCCCATTAACTGAAGAGGATTTAAAACTAAATATTATTGAAGAAAATAAAGATGAAATAATCACAGGTAAGTTAATTAATAAATCTAAAAACATAAATTATGAAATCATTAATGGTATCCCGCGTTTTGTTAACACAAATAATTATTCTAAATCATTTGGTTTGCAATGGAAAAAATGGTCAAGAGTACAATTTGATAGTAATAATATTGGCAAACCTATGGAAAATTATACGTCTAAAATGCTTAATAAAATAACTGAATTTGATAAAGAAAATCTTAAAAACAAAAAAATATTAGAAATAGGTTGCGGCTCAGGAAGGTTTTTAGATGTATTGTCTGACAAAAATTGTGTTTTATTTGGTATTGATAATTCTTCATCAATAGATGTAACAAAAAAAAATTTAGATTTTATGGATAAGAAAAAAATATTGTTGTTACAATGTGACACTTATAATCTACCTTTCAAAAATAATTTGTTTGATCATATTTTTTCTATTGGAGTTTTGCATCATACACCTAAACCAGAAAGTGTTATTGCTAAAATATATGATTTAATAAAAAATAAAGGAAGTTTTAGTTTTTCAGTTTATAATAAAAATAGCTACTATGATTTACCTAACGTAAATTTTTGGCGAAAATTTTTTAATTTTTTGTCTCCTATATTTAGTTTTTATCCAGCAATGATTTATAGTTATTTTACTATTTTTCTTCTAAGGCCAATAACCAAAATACATAAAATTTTTGATTTAATTATTAGGATTCCATTTCCCTTTTGTAATGAACCAGATTTAAAATGGTCATTACTAGATACTTTTGACAGTGTAACACCAAAATATCAGTCTACACATGAAACTTATGAGGTTTATATGTGGTTGAAAAAAAATAAATTCCTAGAAATAAAACCCACAAATTGGGGTGCAGCTTCTTTTAAAGGATACAAATTATAATTAAATTTTTCCTAGAATTTTATTGTACAAAATAGAAGTAAACTCGTAAGCAATTAGTAGATAGTCATTAAGTTTTTTTCTTAGAGAAATGGATTCTGAATAATTTTGCTGATAATAATTCACTTTTAAATTTGGAAAATTTTTCTTTAAAATTAAACTCGCCCTTAAATAATGAAAATAAGAAGTTATCAAAACAAAATTATCAATTTTTAAATTTTTCAGATTATTATTTATATTAATTAGCTCATCAAATGTATTTTTATATGTTTGTGTTAGTAACACTATTTTATTTTTAGGTATTTCTTTTGTAATTAATATTGCATTTACGATATCAGTTTCATTTATGTTTTGTTTTCTACCTGTTATAAAAATTTTATTAATACTCTTATTTTTTTTATAAAAATCAATAAACTCTAATGTTCGATTTTGATAATTTTGGTTTATATAGTTTAATGATCCGTGACCTAAGAGTATTACTACATTGTTACTTAGATCATAATTATTTTCAATTTTGAAAAAATTTACTGAATAAGAATATAAAGGAGAATAAAATAGTAAAAATAATAATATAGTTATCGATGATAACGATAATATTAAATTTTTATTAAATCTTTTAACGTTAATTAATAGATTTTCTCTCCAGTTTATATTTTTTAATGATATCTGATTTATATTTTTATCAATAATATTAGTAATATTTTTAAATCTAGTTTCCCAGGAATTAGTATTTGCAAAATTAACTCTTAGATTAATATAATTATTATCTTCATTAATTGAAGTTTTAATTAAATTTATAAATTCAGAATAATTTTTAGCTGGATAAATTATATTACTATCAATAGAGTGGATATTTATTATTTCATTTGTTGCAGTAGCTACTACAGGTTTACCTAACGCAAGATATTCATTAGTTTTGCATGAATACACACTGTCAGTGAAATTATTTATTTTATAAGGTATTAAACAAATATCAAAAGAATAAATATAATTTGGAATTAAATCATGTTTTTTTTCACCTAGAAAATAACAATTTTTATATTTTTTTAACAATGAGAAATCTGCATATTCTCTTCCAATAAATATAAAGTTAAAATCATTATATTGTTGAATACACTTTTCTAATAAATTTTGATCTATTACTCTTGTCAATGCTCCAACATAACCTATAATTTTTTTATTTTTTAAATTTAATATATCTTCCGGTATTATAAATTTATTACTTAAGTTAAATTTATTTAATTCTACTCCTGCTGGAAATTTATATATATTTTCATTTATTTCTTTCAATTTTTTCAATAAATTATCAGATGTAACGAAAATTAAATTTACATATTTTGCAAATTTTATCTCAGATTTTAATAATTTAGAATTAATTTTTTTTCTCATCCCCTGCATTTCATTTGCGCAATAATAAATACTTAAATTAGGGTTTATTTTTTTTGTAACTGTATGAATTAAAGGAGTGGGCAAGAAAGAAATAACTATTGGATCATTAAATTTACTTATTTTGATCCATTGTTTAAGTAATCTATGTAGGAGGAATGTGTTTACAAAAATACATATTTTAGTGAATGGCAAAGGAAATAAAATTGGAGATAATATAGTTAACCCTTTTTTATACTCACTAAATCCTCTGACGCTATTTTTCCTAAATCTTATTCTATCGATTAATCTACTAAAATCTGATATTCTAGGAGCTCTAACTCCTGTATTTTCTATAAATAAAACTCTATGACCTTCATTTAAATACGAATTTACTAATCTATGCTGAGTTTGCCAATTTGTATTCCAATCAATTGAACCAAATATTACGATATCTTTAATATACATTTAATTCTAATCTTCTCTTATAAATTAATAAAAGTAATAGATATACTATTTCAAAAAAAACAAAAGAATATGCAATTAATTCATAATTAAAATTAAAGATAATAATAATATTTAAAAGAAGTTTAAAAAAAGTAAGAACAATAAATATGTAAGTAAAGCCTCTCATATCACTAATTGCCCTTACGAACCCATTGTTTGCTATAGATAAAAATCTAAAAACAATAGCAAAAGCCATAATAGTTATTAAATTTGATGTTATTATAAATTTATCTTCATAAATGAAATCAAAAATATTAGAAGTAAATTTATAAGTAATATATGTTAAAATTAATGATACTATAAAAAAAAGTATCATTGTATAATTATATATCCGATTTAATTTTTTAAATTCTTTTTTTTGATAATAGTAATAAAAATAATTTTGTAATAATTTATCAACTGTAATAGTAGGAAAAAGGTATATAAGAAAAATAAATGATAGGGCTAAAGCAAAATAACCAGACATTTCATACCCAATTATAAAATTAATCATTATAACGTCGGAATAGTAATAAAAATAAAATAATATACCGCTTATACCAAATACAGATAATCGTTTAAATTCACTATACAATATACCTATTTTTAATTTAAATTTATTTTTTATTAAATTATAAATCTCTAAATTGAATTCATAAATAAATAATATAATTATAGGTAATGAAAAAATAAAAAGAATTAAAGCAACAAGATCAAGTGAAATTTGTTTTAAAAATAAATATATCAAAGAGAAAGTAATCATTTTTAAAAAATTAAAGAAAACAATAAGATAAAGTATTCTTAAATATTGAAATTTAAGTTGATATATTGAATATATAATTTCGAATAATGCTAAAGATGATAAATGAAAACTAAAAGCAATCAAAATTATATAATTTTTTAAATCAAACAAAAAAAATAATACAATAAAAAATAAAATTATATTTAATATCAATAATATTAAAAATAAATTTAAAATATTTTGTAAATTTGAAACATTTTTAATAATATTATCTTTTACTATGTGAGTTGAAACACCATAATTTATAAAAGGTAAAAAAATAAATACTAGAGCTATAACTGATGAAAAAATACCATAATGTACAATATTTAAAGATATTGATAAAAAATATTGTATAAAAAAGATTGAAGCTAAATTTAATACACTAGAAAAATTAATAATTATAAAATTAATAAAATTTTTATTCATTTCATTTTAATTTTCTCTAAAATATTTCTAGTTATGATATGAATAAAAAGTTTATTTTCATTATCTATATTATCAAATAAAGGCAATCTATGTAGAATTGATGAGTGAGTATTATAATTAATTGGATTTGCAGAAAATATAAATTTACATAATTTTTTTTTAATACAATCATTTGTAATTTTATTATAATGAATATTTTTTTGTCCGTATGGATAACTAAAAAAATTTAAATAATTATTATATTTTGATAGTTCATCGCTACATATATTATAACTTTTTAATAAATTTTCTTTTCCAATTTTCATGGCATTGTAGTGATTAGAAAGATGATTCCCAATATAGAAATATTTATATTTTTCAACAAATGCTAATAATTCAGTTTTTGTTATTAATCTACCAGTGTAATTATTAATTTTTTTAATATCATTTTGATCAAAAATATTTAGAAAATTTTCATCAAAATTAAAAGATAAATTATTATTATCTGTAATTGAATATTTTTTAATTATATATTTGTTTTTTTTTATAAAATTTTGAAAACCAGCAATGTTAATTTTTTTGTTTAAGCTATCAGAATTTAGAAAATGAATAGAATATATTTTTTTATCTTCAAGAATTGGTAGAGCATTATTAATTGAGCCATAAAAACCATCATCAAATGAAATTAATGCTGCATTATCTGGAATTTTATTAATTAATAAATCTTTTGGATTAATAATATTAAAATTATTTTTTATAAAATCTATTTGTTTAGTGAAAGTTTCAATTTTTATATTTAAGGATTTCTCAATTTGATAGGAGCTTGGATTATTTGAAATTTCATGGAACATAAAAATAATTAATTTTTTTTTCGAATAATTTCTTAATTGAATTTTAAATATTTTTATTCCAATATTGATTGATATACTTAATAAATATTTTAAAGATAATTTGCTGTATTTAAAAAAGATATTCATCTTTTATATTTTCTCTTACTTGGATTCTGTCATTGTAATTTTCAAAATTAGAATTAAAAATTAAATTTTTATATGGCTTCCATAAATATGAATGATTTGCATACAAAAGCCAAAATATTAATAGAAAAAAATAAGAAAATTTAATTAAGTAATTTATAAATATAGATCGAAAATTATCTTTAATTAGATACGGTAAAGAAGAAAAAACAAATAATTGTAATGGAAAAATATATAAACTTAATCTATCTACAAGAGTGGTAGAGTAAAATTGTAAAATAAAAAGTAAAATACTCGAAATTGATAGATAAAAATAGATATTGTACAAAATTGGATTTATTTTAAAATATGACCAAAAAAAGAGTCCGAAAATTATACTGGCAAATAAATTTAAAGATGTTCTGTAAAATACCCCTGGAGACTCCATAACAGGATTAATAGCATAATTATTAGCATAGCCTAAAAAATCTCTATAAAATAAAATAATAAACAATATTAAAATAATAAATATTGAGATAATAAATATTTTTATTCTCTTATAATTAATAGCTAAAAAAACTATAGGTATTAAAATTATTGATGTTTTATGAAATAAAGTTGCTAAAAATAATATAAAAAAACTGTAAACAATTTTTCTATTTATAATAAAATCTAATGAATATAAAAATAACCCAATTGCACATGCTTGTCTTACATACCCCATAGATACTACTAGTATTAAATATGGAAATGCAATCATTAATGTAAGTATTGGATCTTTTTGTTTCTTTGAATATTCATACAGGCAAAAAATAAAAATTAAAGCACATAGAAAATTTACCGTTGCATAGTTAAGGCTAAGTTTAGATACTATTAAATTTAAAATATTGTAAAGTATATCACCTCCAGAAGTTAAAATAGCAGCTTCAAAGTTATCTCTTGATTTTAAAACATAAAAAAGCTTAAAGTATGAATCAAAATCTCCTCCTACTTCATATCTTAAACCAATTAGAAAAATTAAAAAAATAGAAAATATAATTAAAAAATATTTTACAATCTTAAAATCTAATTTTTTTTCAATATTTGAAAATAAAAATAAAAATAAGTATGAGAAAATATATACTGACATTAATTTTTATAAAGTAACCATGATTGAAACATTAGTAATGGCCATAGTATATTTTGATTTTCCCTAGTGCCATTAATATGCTCTTTCCATAATTTATGCACCGCTTCATAATTAAAGAAATCATATTCATTAATATTTTTTCTAGAGATTAAATCTTCTGACCAATCTCTCAATTCTTCTCTAAGCCAATTATTTAGTGGAATTCCAAAGCCTCTTTTATTTTTAGAAATTAATTTTTGTGGAAGTAATTTATTTAATATATTTCTTAGAGGCACCTTACCATTACTGAAATGGACTTTCTCTTTAAATTTTAAATTAAATGCATATTCGATAAGTTCTTGTTCTAAAAAAGGTGCTCTAATTTCTAAACTATTAGCCATTGAAGCTCTGTCGACCTTACAAAGAATATCATCTGGTAAATATGTATTAAAATCTTTATCTAAAATAATATTAAGATCAGTTTCTAATTTATTAAATTGATTAAATTTTATATTTTGATTCTTCATTATATTTCCATACAAAATAATATTGGAGGTTATTTTTTCATAAAATTCATCAATACCATTTACATCAATTACTTTAGCTATTTTTATAATTTTGTCAGAAAAATTATTTAATACATATTTTTTGGGAATAACTTTACTTATCAAATTATAAAATTGCTTGGATTTCCTTATATTTGATTTTTCTAAATATGATGAAATTAATTTTCTAAGATTATTTGGTACAAATTTTGAGTAAGAAAAAAATCTATTTGCATAAATATGTCTATTATATCCTCCAAATAGCTCATCTCCACCATCTCCTGAAAGTGCAACTTTAACATTTTGCCTAGCTATTTTAGATATTAAATAAGTTGGTATTTGACTACTATCACCGAAAGGCTCACAGTATATATTTTGCATTTTTGGAATTAAATTTAATGCCTCTTTACTCGTTAAGTAATGCTCATGATGGTCTGTATTTAAATATTCAGCAATTTTTTTTGAGTCCTTTGATTCATCAAAATCATTATCATCAAATCCAATTGTAAAAGTCTTTGGCCTAATACCAAGTTTTGTTGTTAAAGATACTATTAGAGATGAGTCGATACCTCCTGAAAGAAAAATACCTACTGGCACATCAGCATGCAATTGTTTCTCTAATGATTTTAAAAGAATATTTTCAATATTATCTTCAATACTTTTTTTACCAATTTGTTTATTTAAATTTGATTGGTAATTAATATTCCAATACCGCTTAATTTTATAATCCATTTTTTTTTGATTAAAAACAAGATAATTTCCAGGTTCTAATTTTTTTGTATTATTGAATATTGAATTTGGAGCTGAAATATAGCCGTGATTAATTAAATCAAATACAGATTCTTTATTAATTTCATCATTAAAAAATAATGATTTTTTGATAGATTTTAATTCTGATGCAAAAATAAAAAAATTTTCGTTAGCTGAGTAATAAAGCGGTTTTTCTCCAGCTCTATCTCTAGCCAGATATAAACAGTTTTCTTTATTATCCCAAATAGAAATAGCAAACATCCCTTGTAGTAATTTAAGTGTTTCTTCAAAAGTATAAAATTCAAGTAATTGTAATATTACTTCAGTATCAGTTGTACTTTTCCATGAAATATTAGCTTTAGTCATAAGTTTATTTTTTAATTCTCTGTAATTATATATTTCACCATTAAAAGAGATTACATATCTTTGATTTTTAGAATGCATAGGTTGATTACCATTTTGAGATAAGTCAATGATTGATAACCTAGTATGACCTAAAGCAATATTATTTGATTTACTCACCCAGTGTCCCATATTATCTGGACCTCTATGTGATAACACGTCAGTAATACTGATAATCTCTTTATTTAAATCTAGTTTATTATAATTCTGAATTATTCCAGCTATTCCACACATTAAATTAATTTCGAATTTATTAAATTTTTATACAAATTTGAGAATATGTAATCACTACTATAGCACTCTAATATTTTTTTTCTTGCAGCTAAACCCATTAGCTCTCTCTCTTTTTTTTGATTATATAACAATAGTATTTTTTCAAACCATTCATCTGTATTTTTAGCAAACATTCCATCTATATTATCAGATATTAAAACTTTATTAAAACCTACTGGTGAAGCAACTACAGGTATCTGACAAGCCATACACTGTATAAGCTTAAAAGCACATTTTCCTTTTTCCCAATCAGTTTCTTGCAACGGCATAATGCCAACGTCAAAGGTGTTAATCAAATTTATTTCATTTTCATAACTCCATTCAATTATTTCAGAATCACAGTACTTAAAATTAGGTTTATTTTTTCCACCGACAATAATAAACTTAAATTTAATTTTTTTTGATAATTTATCAAAAGGTTCTAAAAGAAGATTTAGATATTTTTCAGAAGAAGGTGAGCCAATCCAGCCAATTGTAAAAATATTATCATTTTTTAATTTGCTATTAATTGACTTATATCTAGTTGTATCTACTGAAGTTGGTAATAAATAAGATTTATTATTATATTTTAATGAATGATTTAATAAGAATTCACTTCCAGCATGAATAAGTGATGCATTTTTTAAGATATTTTTAAATTTATTTTTGAAAAATAAATTAAGAAAAAAATTTCTTTGTTTATATCTTAAATAAATTGCGTCATCGAAATCATAAATATAATTTTTTAAAATCATATATTTCTCAATGAAATATGGAACGTATGGAAATAATTCACAATGTATAATTATCAAATCATATCTATATTGCTTTAATATGAAAATAAATCTTTTAAAATACAGTTTTAATATCTGAAAATAAGAAATCTTATTACTATTAAATTTTTTTTTAAGATATTCATTAGAAAGTAATGATTGTATTTCAATCTTAATATTTTTTTCTAAAAAATAATTATCAAACTGAGAAAATCTATGTCTATGAGTTGCAGCCATTTTGTCATACAAGGAAAAAATTAAAATTTTTTTCATATTTATTTTTTTAAACCTACTGCAACCCAATAAGGTGGTTTGTCAGAAAATTTGATATTGTATAAATTAGATTGCTTCATCATTTCAAAAATTTCTTTTTTAGAATATCTTTTTTCCAATTTAGTTCCAAATCTATCTCTTGAATCATTTCGCATTATGTAAAGTTTTTTATTTTTATAGTATGAAAGAGGTATAGAACTAGTATTTATTCCAAGATAACTAAGAGTAAGACTTATTTTGGCTAATGGGAAATAAATTAAAAAAGCTATAATATCTGTTAAAATATTTTTAATTGAATTTGGAAGTTTAGAAATAAAATTACGCAGTAAATTTGAAATGTACCAAATAAATTTAAATAATATGTTTCGGTTGTCAAAATTGTAATATAAATATAACAAAAATACTGCATCTTTTTTCAAAAATGATGTGCAATATTTTAAATTTTTTAAAGTTTCATCTGTATGATGTAAAACACCTAAACAATAACCAAAATCATGACTATTTTTATTTAATATATTTTCAGAAATTTCTTCTTTAATAAAAGTAATATTTTCAAAATTTTTTAGATTAATTTTAGCAATCTCTATAGCTGAAGAAGGTTCAATAAAATTAATTTCTTTAACACGAGGAGCAAGAAATTGGGTCCATCTACCAGTACCTCCACCCATATCAAATCCAACAGAATTCTTATTTATTTTATCAAAAGGAAATATTGAAAAATAATCTTGAAAAATATTTTCTATTTCAGATTTATTGATATTGGAAAAATTAAATTTTTCCCATTCATTTCCAAAATCTCTTATAACTTTATTTTTTTTCATTAAGTTTTTTTAGTTTGATTTGTATTTCATAACATGAAATTAAATTTGTAAAATTTTCTTCATATAATTCTTTAAAAAATACAGAAAGATTAAAAACAAATTGAAATATCTTTTTAATTCCATGAGTAACATACCTTGGTCTGAACGATCTAAAAATTAGATTAATATTTGAAATTTCCAAAGGAAGTTTTTCTTTATAAGTTGGAACTTTTCTCTTTAAATAATTATCATGAAAAAAATATGAAAATGTGTAAAGTCCAAAAAAGTTTACATGAGTCGGGTCAGAATAGTAAAATGGGTTAGAAAAATGAGGAATTATTAATTCTAACTCACCATTAATTTTTAATACTCTAGTAATTTCTATAAATAATTTTTCTAAATTTTTTATGTGTTCAAAGCAATGACTTGAATATATTTTATCAATACTGTTGCTTTCGAGTAACTTAATAACGTCATGAATGTCACCTACAATATCTACATTTTCA
>CACGGX010000019.1 GCA_902572735.1 uncultured Alphaproteobacteria bacterium | reverse complement strand
TATCGCTTCTTGAAATTTTCTTTCCAATCCAATCTTTGTAATTATTCATATTTAATTTACTCGAGTTTACTTATAAATTAATTATTAGTATAATTTATATTTTTAAAAAATGAAAAAAACATTTGACTATATAATAGCAGGCGGAGGTTCTGCTGGCTGTACATTAGCCTCAAGATTATCTGAAAATAAAGATATAAAGGTATTACTAGTAGAAGCAGGGGGGTCAGGAAAAAGTTTATTCACTCAAATGCCTGGTGGTAACGGATACATTTTTGGAAACCCTAAATTTGATTGGGGTTTTGAGTCAATACCTCAACCTTCTTTAAATAATAGAAAAATTTTATATCCTAGAGGTAAAGGACTAGGAGGATCCTCTCTTTTAAACGGTATGATTTACATGAGAGGCGCTCCAGGTGATTTTAATAGGTGGAGACAAAAGGGCTTAGAGGGTTGGTCATATAATGATGTATTACCATATTTCAAAAAATCTGCTTCAGCTTTTCATAGAGAAAAAAATGAATATCACTCGCATTCAGGTCCTTTGAAACTTACACCAGCTGGTAATTACAATTCTATCGATAAAGCATTTATTGATGCATGTGTTGAAGCTGGGGCAGAAATTAATAATGATTTTTAATGTGTGGAGGTAAAAAAAATATTTTAAATAAAATAAGAAATCAAAAATATAAGAAGAAAAATTTAAAAGAAATAATTTTTTAATTTAGCTATTTTTTCTTTCTCTGTAAGCTATAAATATTCCAGTACTAATAATTATTGTTCCCCCTAAATAAATACTTAAAGTTGGAACCTCAGAATAAATTAAATATCCCATAATTCCTACAAATATAAAAGATGAGTATTCAAAGGGTGAAGTAATTGCAACATCTGCGTATTTAGCTGCTTGAGACATAAATAAATGTCCTAGTGATCCCATCACACCTAAACTCATAGCAAAAATTAATTGAATTCCATTTGGCATAATAAAATTATCAGGGAAAAATATTATTGAAGTAATTAATAATGCAAAAGAGTAATAAAAAACAATTGCAACACTTGAATCAGTACTCATTACTGATCTAGTTGATAAATAAACAGAAGCCATAAATGCTGCAGATATTAAAGGATAGAGTGTTTCTAATTTGAACAAGTCAGTACCGGGCTTAACAATAATTAACACACCGATAAAACCAATTAATATTGCAGTTGTTCTAAAAATCCCAATTCTCTCACCAAGTATTGGTACAGCAAGAAAAGCAGCAATAATGGGAGCAGAATGTGCAATAGCTATATTTTCAGATAACATTAAATGATTAATTCCATAAATATAGAATACAACACAAGCAGAAGCAGATAGAGCTCGGATAGCATGTCCAACTGGTTTTTTAGTTTTTAATTTATCGAACCCAAAATACATTGCTAAGAAAGTTGCAATGATACTTCCACTTAGTGCTCGAAAGAATATTGATTCCCATACGGGAAAATGAAAGCTTAAATATTTATAAGTAATATCATTTATACTAAGACAAAACATGGATAATAACATAAATGAAATTCCTAACAGATTATTATTTTTTGATTTCATTAATTAATTAAATATACTAAGTTAATTTATTCAGATATAAATATTTCAAAATGAGTATCAAATATCATGTAAAAAAATTAGAAAAAAAGAATGATCATTTAAGTATATTATGGAAAGATAATTTTAAAAGTAAATTTCATTTTATGTGGTTAAGAGATAATTGTCCAACAGCAATACATCCTACTGCAAATATGAGAGTATTTAATATTTTAACTGTCAGTAAAAATATATTTCCTAAAATGTATAAAATTGAAAAAAATAAACTCAATATTGATTGGAGTGAAGGTGATCATACTAGCAAATTTAATTTAAAATGGTTAAGAGATCATTGTTATACCGAAATAAATCAACAAAAATATAAATCACCTTATGTTTTTTGGGATGGTAAATTAAAAAAAAATTTAAAGAAAATTATTGTTGATAATAATAGTGTAATAAAAAATGATAAACATTTAAGCAAATGGCTAAATTTACTTCATACTTATGGTTTTGCATTAATTAAAAATGCACCAACTAGCAAAAAATCAGCATTCAAAATATTAAATAGAATAAGCCATCATAGAGAAACATTTTTCGGAACTCCCTTTGAAGTAATTAACATTCCAAAGCCAAATAACACTGCTTATACGGCAGATGCATTAAGAAATCATACCGACTTGCCTTATTTTGAATATGCTCCTGGTTACCAGTTTCTTCATTGCTTAGTGAATGAAGCTAATGGTGGATTATCATCTGTTGTAGATGGATTTGCAGTTGCAAATTATTTAAAAAAAAATGAAAAAAATGTTTTTAATATTTTAACAAAAACTCACGTTAAATTCAAAGATACTGATTATACTCAAAAAGCTGTCAGAATTCTTCATTCACCAATAATAACACTTACAAAAGATAATGATTTCAATGATATTAGATTTAGTATGGCTGCAATGGGAGCGGTTGATGTTGATCCAAAAAAAATGAAAAAATTTTATGAAGCGTACCAATATTTTGCATCACTACTTCAAAACAAAAAATTTAAAATTGATTTTAGATTAGAAGCAGGTGATATATTTTGTTTTAACAACAGAAGAGTATTACATGGGAGGACTGAATTTGATCCAAACTCTGGAAATAGACATCTTCAAGGATATTATATTGAAAGAGATGAAATAATAGGAAGACTAAATTATTTTAATAATATTAAAGTTTAGATCATTCCCATCCGCAGATAGTTTTTATTTCTAAATATTCTTCTAAACCCCAATCACCTCCCTCTCTTCCATTACCAGATTGTCTATAACCACCAAAGGGAGTTCCTGGATCAGCGCTATTTCCATTTATATAAACGCCTCCTGATCTAAATTTTCTTGCAACTCTTTTGGCTTTTTCTTTATCTTGAGTTTGAACGTAGTTTCCTAGACCATAGGATGTATCATTAACAATTGATATAGCTTCATCTTCATTTTCAAATGGAATTATAGATAATACTGGTCCAAAAATCTCTTCTTTTGCAATTCTCATATTATTAGTTACATCTGTGAAAATTGTTGGCTTAACAAAATAACCTTTTTCTAGACCATTTGGTTTTTCAGGACCTCCAGCCACGAGTGTAGCACCCTCATTTATACCACTATTAATTAAATCAATAATTTTATCATACTGTGTTTTAGAAATAACTGGACCGATATGATTTCCATTCTTAGAAGCAATATCAACTTTGATTTTATTTGCTTCATCAGCCGCCTCTTCTATTGCTCTTTTATAGATTGATTTTTCAACAAGCATTCTTGTTGGTGCATCACAAGATTGACCAGAATTACTCATAATATTCCTAACGCCTTCTCTTACAGCTTCTGGATGTGAATCACTAAAAACAATATTGCCACCCTTACCTCCTAATTCTAAACAAACTCTTTTAATTGTATCTGCTGCGTTTTTAGAAATAAGTTTTCCTGCTCTTGTTGATCCAGTAAATGAAATCATATCAATATCTTTATGAGATGATAGATCTGTACCTACACCAGCACCATCACCATTAATTAAATTAAAAACACCAGATGGAAAACCAGCATCATGAATTATTTCTGCAAATAACATACCTGATAATGGTGCTATTTCAGAAGGCTTTAAAATCATTGTACATCCAGTTGCTAAAGCAGGTATTACTTTTAATGTGATTTGATTGATTGGCCAATTCCATGGTGTAATAAGACCGCATACTCCAATCGGTTCATAAACAATATAATTATTGGAATTTTTATTAAATCTTTTTTCAAATTCAAAATTTTTTAATCTCAAAATAAAATCCTCAATATGATCTGCTCCTGAAGAAGTTTGTGCTGATGAAGACCAATCTAATGGCGCTCCCATTTCATCAGACATTATTTTAGTTATTTCATCCCATCTAGATTTATAAATCTTTAATAAATTTTCTAAAAGATTAACTTTTTCTTTTTTCTCTACACAACTCCATGTTAAAAATGCTTTCTTTGCAGCTTTTACTGCTAAATTTACTTCTTTTATAGTTCCCAATGAAATAGTAGCGATTGGTTTTTCATTAGATGGATTAATAACTTTATAATCATTTGTTTCTGTCGGGTATAACCATTTTCCATTAATATAAAATTGACGTTTATCTAACATTCTTAGTCTTAATTTATTTATTATAAAAAATATCCTTTAAAGATTTTTATAATAGAATAAAAGAATAGGCAATAAGAGGAATTAATGAATCAGAATATTAAGCTTGATATAAATTATGTAAGATCTAAATTTCCAGCTTTTAAAGATCCTATGTCTAAAGAATGGGCTTTTTTTGAAAATGCTGGAGGAAGTTATGTACCAGATACTGTAATTACGAGATTATCAAATTTTATGACATCAACAAAAGTTCAGCCATATGCTGAATATGAAATGTCTAAAATTGCAGGGGAAAATATGGATAAAGCTACAAATTATTTTGCTAAAATGATCAATGCTAAAAATAATGAAATTCTGATTGGCGGTTCAACATCTATTAATTTTTATGTTTTATCAAATGCATTGAAATATTTTATAAGTGCAGGAGATGAGGTTATTGTAACAAATCAGGATCATGAAGCCAATATCAGCCCTTGGAGAAGATTAATTGAGTCTGGAGCCAAGATTGTAGAATGGCAATTTAATAAAAATACAGGAGAATTAGAAATTGATACATTAAAAAAATTAATTAATAAAAAGACAAAAATTTTAGCAGTAACACATTGCTCTAATATTATTGGATCAATAAATAATTTAAAACAAATATCTGAAATTGCACACACGTATGGAACAATAGTAATAGGAGATGGAGTGTCTTATGCTCCTCATGGATTTCCTGATGTTAAGATGTTAGATGTAGATTTTTATTCATTCAGCTTATACAAAACATATGGCCCTCATTTAGGCCTTTTGTATGGTAAAGAAGAAATATTAAAAAAATTGCCAAATCAAAATCATGAATTTCTTAAAGATCAATATCCATATACAATTAATCCTGGAGGACCGAATCATGAAGAACTTGCTTCATTAATAGGTATTTATGAATATTTTGATGACATTTATAACTATCACTTTGAAAACAAAAATATATCAATTAGGGAAAAAATTGAAAAAATTAATTCTTTAATTTCACTACATGAAGAACATATCGGCAATATATTATTAGATTATCTTCGAAATAATAAGAAAATAAGACTGTTGGGTAAAAACAATATCAAAAATAGGAACAGAGCTCCAACTATATCATTTACTGTCAATGATCAAACCTCAAAAGAGATAAGTGAAAAATTAGTAAAAAATAAAATTGCAACTAGAAATGATAATTTTTATGCGTGGAGGTGTTTAGAAAATTTAGGCATATCTACAAATGATGGAGTTATAAGATTGAGCATGGTGCATTATAATTCTGAAGAAGATGTGGAGAGATTAATTAAAGTTCTTAAATCAATTATAGTATAAATTATTTGTTATTAAGTAATCTTTTTAAGTTAGTTTTCCATGAAAATAACCTAACTTCAAATTTTCTTTTAATCTTAGAATTATCCAAAACACTATATTTAGGTCTATTAACATTTTGAGATAGCTCATTAGAAGAAATTTTAAATATTTTATTTTTAAAACCTAATTCTTTTCTTATAAAATCAACAAATTCATATCTAGAACAATATTGATTGTCAGTAAAATTATATAAACCATATTTAAATTTATTTAATAGAATAAGCTTATTACAAAAAATTGCTAAAGATTTTGCAGAAGTTGGAGAACAAATTACATCTGATACGTATCTGAGATGTTTCTTTGAATTTAATTGCTTTAGTACATCATTTAAAATATTACTTCCATATATAGAATATAATAATGAAACTCTTAATATAATTGTATTTTTTAAATATTTTTTAATTAAATAATAGTCTGCTAATTCCTTAGTTTTACCATAATAATTTATTGGATTAGTTTTATCTATTTCTGAATATGGTTTTGTTTTTTTTCCATCAAAAACATAATCTGTAGAAAAGTGAATAAGTTTAGATTTAAATTTTTTCGAAATAAGATATAAATTTTTAACTCCTAAGAAATTAGTTTTATAAGATAATTTTTTATATTTTTCAGCTTTAATTGTGTTTGTATAGGCTGAAGTATTAATAATATAATTTGGATTAAAATTAGAACAAATTTTAAACATTTGCTTATAATTTAGAAGATTAAAATGTTTTTTATTTAAATATAAACAATTAAGATTACTTGATAAGTTTTTCTTTAACTCAATACCTAATGTACCATCTGAACCAGTAATTAATACATTTATTTTAGACATTCCAATATTTTTTATTATTTAAGAACCAATCAATAGTAAATGAAATATCTTTTTTGAAATTAGATTTAGGAGCAAAATTAATTTTATTTTTAGACTTAGTTATATTCAGACCATATTTATAATCATGCCCAGGTCTATCATCAACAAATGTAATAAGTTTTTCAGAATTTTTTTTAGATGCTAATATTGCCCTTGGGTACTGTTTTATATATTTATTATTATTTTGAAATTTACTATTAATTATTTTACAAATTAATTTTACAAGTTTAATATTCGATATATTATAACTAGAACTTAAGTTATATGATTCTCCAAATTTTCCTTTTAATAGTATTTTTTCTATTCCTTTAATATGATCTAATACAAAAATCCATTCTCTAATTTGATTACCATTTCCATAAATAGGAATTTTTTTATTGTTAATTATATTTAATATTATTTTTGGAATAAGTTTTTCTTGATTAATAAAAGGTCCAAAATTATTAGAGGTATTACTAATGGTAACATTCATTTGATATGTTTTATAAAAACTGATTACAAGCAGATCAGAAGATGCTTTGCTGGCACTATATGGTGAACTGGGATTAAATTTTGATTCTTCTTTAAATTTTTTTTGATTTTTTTTTAATGATCCATAAACTTCATCAGTAGATATTTGGTGGAAGTGAGTATTTTTAAATTTACTTTTTTCCCATACTTTTCTTGCAGAATCTAATAATACGAAAGTTCCTAAAATATTTGTATTAATAAATATTTTTGGATCTAAAATTGAATTATCTACATGTGTTTCAGCTGCAAAATTTATTATTTTGTTAATATTATATTTTTTTAACAATGTAATTACTTTGTTTTTATTTAAAATATTACCTTTTTCAAATTTGATTTTTTTATTTTTTTTTATTAGTTCACTTAAAAAAATTTTATTAGAACTATAAGTAAGATTATCAAAGACTATTATATTATCATTTTTATAATTTTGTGACCAATACTCTACAAAATTTATACCAATAAAACCTGCACCACCTGCAACTAGAATATTATTTTTCATCTTTAACAATTGATAAAATATATTTTTTATAGTCTTCTGAATAAATATTTTTAGATATTTGCTTTAATTTTTTCAAAGAAATGTATTTTTTTTTATAAGCAATTTCTTCTGGGCAACAAATTTTAGTACCTTGTCTTGATTCAATTGTTTTAACAAATAATGAAGCTTCAAATAAACTATCTATACTACCAGCATCAAGCCATGTAAAACCTCTTCCTAGAAAAATATTTTTTAATTTATTAATTTTAAGATATTTTTTATTTAAATCAGTTATCTCTAATTCATTTCTTGAAGATGGTTTTATTTGTTTTGTTAAAAAACTAACATTATTTGGATAAAAGTATAAACCAGTAATTGCTAAATTTGATTTTGGTTTTTTTGGTTTTTCTTCTAATGATTGAATTTTATTTTTTTTTAAATTCACAACCCCATACTCAGACGGGTTATTAACAGAATAACTAAATATTGTAGCATTTTTGTGATCTTTACTAGCATCCATTAAAATTTTTTGAAATGATGGGCCATAAAAAATATTATCTCCTAAAATCAACGCACATGAAGACTTATCTAAGAAGGTTTCAGCAATTATTAAAGCTTCAGCAATTCCTTTAGGCTCATGTTGAATAGCATAGGATATTTTGATTCCAAATTGAGAACCATCTCCTAGCAATTTTTTATATAAATCAATATCAGATTGATTACAAATAAGTAAAATTTCTTTTATTCCTGCTAACATCAGAGTTGATAGAGAGTAATAAATCATTGGTTTATCATAAACAGGAAGAAGATGTTTTGATAATGATACTGTGTTTGGGTATAATCTTGTCCCTCTACCACCTGCTAAAATTATACCTTTTCTCATATTAACCAAATATTATTTTTAATTTATAATTTATCAATAAATATATGATTAAAAGTAATAAGAATAAAAACAAGGACAGATATATACCTAAAAAATAGTGTGTTAATAAACCGATAATTGAAATAGAAAAAGAGATAACTAACATTAATAATAAAACAATAGTTTTGTTATATTTTTTTAAAAGAATAAAATGCAGATGATTATTGTCAGGAATAAATGGGTTAGATCTATTAATTATTCTAGAAATAAATACACCAAAAAAATCAAATACTATTAATGGTGCAATCCAAACTACTATTATGGGAGAAATTTTATATACACTTATCTGAGTATAATAAATAAGCATCCATGCTAGTATGAAACCAAGAAAAGTACTGCCTGAGTCACCGAGGAATATTTTATAATTTTTAAATAAACCTAAATTAAATATTATGAATGGAATTATTGAAATAAATAAAAGATATAAAAAATTTGGATTATAATTTGGATTTTCAAGTTTAATTAATATAATCAAAATAATTAATGATTTTAAGAATAAAAGTGACGAAAGCCCATCAATACCATCAATAAAATTCATTGCATTAGTAAGGCCTAGTACGGCAAGGATAGTAAAAGGTACAAAAAAATATATCAAAATTTGACTTTGTTGCATGTTTATAAATGATAAATCAGTTATATAAATCCCTTTCGCCAAAATAATTAACGAAGCTAAGAATTGACAAAAGAATCTTATTTTAAAGTCAATATTTATAATATCATCTAAAATGCCTATAATTACAACAATTGCTGAGGTAAAAACTATAAAATTAATCGCATTAGGGTTTTTAGTTAATAATACACCAATAATAATTGTTGCATAAATTGCAATTCCACCAACTAATGGTATTTCGCCTTGATGAATTTTTCTAGAATTCGGGAAATCTATTAAATTTAATTTAAAAGCTAAATTATGTAATATTAAGATTAAAAGTAAATTGATTACTAATAGAGTTAAAAAAATCATAATTGTAAATCTGTTTCTTTAGTTTTAAATAAATATTTTAAATCAAATATTATAGAATTATTGTTTTTTAAGATTGATCTAATTTTTTTTATTCCTAGTTTTTTAAAATAATCATGGCCGACAGCTATTAAGACGACATCGTATTTAAATTTATTTAAATTTTGAATAAAATTTACATCATTTATTTTCTTACTTTTTGCTAAATTAATATATGGATCAAATACGTTAACAACTTTGAATTTTGATTTCAATGTTAGATATAAATCTTGTATCTTTGTATTTCTATAATCACTACAATTTTCTTTAAAGGTATAACCCATTATTAATACATTCAATTTTGAAAATGTTTTAAGATTTAATTTTTTTTGTAATTTACGAAGAACATATTTATGCATTTGATCATTGGTTTTACGACCAGATAAAATAATTTGTGGTCTTATTCCTACTTTTTTAGCTTTGTATGCTAAATAATATGGATCTACACTTATGCAATGCCCCCCAACAAAACCAGGTTTAAAATTCAAAAAATTCCATTTTGTTGAAGCAGCCCGTAACACTTCATTTGTAGAAATATTTAATTTATCAAATATTTGAGTAAGCTCATTAATAAAGGCAATATTAATATCTCTTTGCGAATTTTCAATAATTTTCGCAGCTTCTGCTACTTTAATTGATGATGATTTGAATATTTCTGATTTAATTATATTTTTATACAAATAATAGATTTTATTTAATGTTGGCTTATTTGAACCTGAAACTATTTTTGAGATATTAGTTATTGTGTGTTTCTTATCTCCAGGATTAATTCTTTCAGGTGAATAGCCACAATAGAAATCCTTATTATATTTTAAACCACTATTTTTTTCTAATATGGGTACACATACTTCTTCTGTCACACCAGGATAGACTGTTGACTCATAAACAACTATATCATCTCTTTTTAAATACTTTGAAACTAACAATGATGCAGATTTTAAACTATTAAGATTTGGTTTATTATTTTTAAAAATAGGAGTTGGAACAGTTATAATAAAATAATTACAATCAAAGATTGTTTTTTCACTGTTTGTAAAAGTCAAATATTTAGATTTATTTAATTTATTTAATTCAATATCTTTATTAAAATCATTGTTATTTTTTAATGATTGTATTCTTTTTTTTGAAATATCAAAACCAATTGTTCTAAATTTTTTTCCAAACTCCAAAGATAATGGAAGACCTACATAACCTAGACCTATTATTGCAATTTTGATATTTTTATTCATTAATTATTTTTAGATAATTCTTTATTACAATATCAACACTATAATTTTCTTCAATTATTTTTCTACCGTTTATACCCAACAACTTTTTTTTCTCTATACTCAAATTAATAAATTTTATCATAGTATCTGCAAGAGATTTGTAATCTAAAATATTAAACATCATACCGTTGAAATTATTTATGATTAAATTATTTATACCTGGAACATCAGAGCCCAATATAGGAAGACCACTCAATGATGCCTCTAAAAGTGATTTTGGCATACCCTCTCTATAAGAGGGTAAAATAACACAATCTGCTTTTTGATAAAATTTCTTAATATTTTCTTTAAAACCAAAATATTTTATAAATTTTGAATTGTTAATTTCATTAAACAAATTACTATTTATCGAATTAGGGTTGTCTTTATCATAATCACCGATTATCGTTAAACTAAAATCAATTTTTCTTGAAATTAGTATTTTTGATGCTCGTATTAATTCATTTAGACCTTTTTCATTGATTAATCTTCCTACAAATAAAAAATTTTTATTATTAAAATTATTATTTTGAACTATTTCAAATTTATTCAGATCAATACCTGAGCCGGGAACTATAGAAACTTTTTTATTTATTTTTGAAAATAATTTTAAATCATCTGAATTATGAAAGAAACAATGGTATGAAAATTTAGATAAATAAATATACAAATATCTAAGAAAAATAAATTTCATATTTTGTTTTATAAATACTGTGCCTAAACCGGATATTGTAGCGATGACTTTATAATTACCCAAAGAAATTAATGAAATAATAAAAGAGATTAAATTTGGCTTTATAGTAAATGATAAAATAAATTTAGGCTCAATTTTTCTTATTAATTTATAATGATTTATTAAATTTTTAATATTTGAAAATAAATTTGTGTCATGAGAACCATAATTTAAAATATAATTAACGCAACCTAAATTAGTTAATTCAAAGGAATAATTATTATCAGGAGTAATAGTACACACAGAATATCCTTTAGAAATAAGAGAGATTATCAATTCCTTTCTGAAATTAATAAGATTGTAACTTGAATTAGAAATAATACATATTTTTTTCATATAATTATTTATTTATTAAATTGCATTATAATCTATATATTGAATTAGATGAGAATAATTAAATATTATCTTAAGATAATTATATTTAAATTACTTTCATTTAGTCTATTTACTAAATTATATCATATATATTTTAATTTGACTGCATATAGAAGGATTAGAGAGGAAAAATATTTTATCTCATCAAAAACAACATTAGAAAAACATATTTTTCCAATAATTGATGAATTGTTATTAAAAAATAAAAATTTAAATCTATTAGATATTGGTTGTGGACCAGATATTTTTAATAATGCATTAATATATGATAAATATTCTGATAATGTAATTCAGACTATTACAGATAAATTTCCAAAATTAAATGAAA
>CACGGX010000018.1 GCA_902572735.1 uncultured Alphaproteobacteria bacterium | reverse complement strand
ACCACAAAACATAATTAACAATTAGTTGATCTCTGATTGTAAATTCTATTAGTAAGCTTGTAATTTTATCCATAGCTTCTTCAATTTTATTATTATTGTGATTTCTAAATATTACTCCAGTAGCTATTAATCCATTATTTTTTGGATATTTTATTTTATTGTAAAAATTTTTAATTTTATCTAATTTATATTTATCTTCTTTTTTTAAAATATTACATGCTTTTATTTCTTCATATATGCAATTCCATCTCGGGTGTTCAAAAAAAACTATATCATTTTTTCTTACTAAATCTTTTTCAAAATCACTTATTTTTTTTTTTAATTTAATTGAGCCGTCAATAAATATACTTTTTTTATATTGTCTAAATAAAATGTTTGGATTAAATTTAAATATTCTTGCAAGTAAAACTTTATCTAGACCATTTGTATTAACATAGATTATTTTCCACTTATCATGTTTAATTTTTTGATCTGTAAAGCAAATATACTCAACATTATTTTCGAAAAATTCTATTTCTTTTAAGCTATCATAATTTCCAAATATTACCGTAAATAAAACTAGCTCTTTATTGTTTGTATTTATATACTGATATTTTTTGAGTAAATTTAAATAATTCATATCATTTAATAATATCTTTTATAATACTTTTAAAACCATTGAAATATTTGAAATAATAATTATTTTTAATCATAACTAATATTAAGAAAAATTTTTCAATTATATTACTTTTAGAAATTTTATTTCTTAATAGATATGATCTATTTTCTTTTTCAATATTAGAAATAATGATTTCTAGATTAAAGTCTAAATTTTTTTTCAATAATCTTTTCTTTAATTCTATATTAAGTCTTATAAAATTATAAAAATTTACTTTTTGATTAATTTTATTTAAATCAAATTTATTATATTTTAAATTGTTTATATCGTTAATTGAATTGTTGCTTCCATGTCTTCTGTAGTATTGTAATATATTATAATTAATTAATCGTGTATTTGATATAATAGATATTTTATTTAACCAATAATCATATGCTATGAAATAGTGTGGAAATGGAAGGTATAAATCTAAAATTTTTTTTCTGAAAGCACAATTACAACCTGGAATATAAAAATTTAAATTTTTATTTATCTTTAAATAATTTTCTATTTTGCTAATTTTGTTTGATTTTAGATTTTCATCAGTAAATTCTGAATTATTAATGATAAGATTAATATGTAAATTATTTTGAAAAATATTAATTGTTTCTTTAATTTTATTATTAAACCACACATCATCAGAGTCTGAAATAAAAATATAATTCCCTGAACAATTTTTTACAGCTGTTTCAAATGCTTTATGATAACCCAAGTTTTTTTTGTGATCAATTATTCTTATAAATATATTTGATTTTTTTTGAAAATCCTCAATAATTTCTTTTGTTTGATCAGTGCTAGCATCATTACAGATTATTATTTCACTTGGTTTTAAAGTTTGATTTTCAATTGATATCAATTGATCAAATATATATTTTTCAGCATTATATGCTGCCATAGCTATTGATATTTTAGAATTACTAATCAATTGTATAAAATCAAAAAAAGTTTAAGGATATATTTATGAATATATTCATAACAGGTATAGCAGGTTTTTTAGGTAGACACATAGCAAAAAAACTGGTCTCAGATGGTCATAATGTTTCAGGAAATGATAGTTTGATTGGTGGAGATATACAAAATATACCCGCTGGTTGTAAGTTTTATGAAATAAATTGTTCTGATTTTAGTCAAATGTCAAAGGCATTAAAAAATATTGATATAGTATATCATTGTGCTGCAACCGCTCATGAAGGTCTAAGTGTATTTAGCCCATCTTTTATAACTAGAAATATTTTTGAGGCAAGTGTTACAACATTTAGTGCAGCTGCCTCAAATAATGTAAAAAAAATAATATTTTGCAGTAGTATGGCAAGATATGGAAATCAAAAAACGCCATTTACTGAAGATATGGATCCTATGCCAGTTGATCCTTATGGAGTGTCTAAAGTTGCGGCTGAAGAAGTTCTTAAAATACTGTCTAGTGTCCACAATTTTGATTATACGATTGCTGTACCACATAATATAGTTGGCCCATACCAAAAGTACGATGATCCATTTAGAAACGTAATGAGTATAATGCTAAATAGATTAATGCAAAACAAACCAGCTATCATTTATGGCGATGGAACACAAACTAGATGTTTTAGTTATATAGATGATTGTATTCAATGTCTTGAAAAAATGGCCTTTGATCAATCAACAAACTCTGAAATTATAAATATAGGACCAGATGAAGAAACTATTACTATAAAAGAATTAGCTGATTTGTGTAGTAATGTTGTTGGTACAAATATACCTCATGAATATTATTCTGAAGGAAGACCAACTGAAGTAAAACATGCTACATGCTCAAGTAATAAAGCTCGAAAGATATTAAATTACAAAACTTCAACCGGTATTAAAGAAGCAATTTTGAAAACTTATAATTTTATAAAAGAAAAAGGACCTAAAGAATTTAAATATAATTACGATTTAGAAATTGTAAATAATAAAACTCCAAAAACATGGACAGAAAAGAAAATATAAATAGTAAAGAAAATAATAATAATAATAAGAAGTATGATGTTACCATTATTGGAGGAGCTGGTCATGTAGGACTACCTTTAGGTTTATCATTTGCAAATAAAAAAATAAAAGTTTGCTTACTTGATATTAATAAAAAGAACTTAAATAAGATCAAAAATGGAATTATGCCATTTATAGAATATGGTGCTGAAAGAATTTTAAAAAAAACTATTAAAAATAATTATATAGATGTAACTGATAATCCAGTTGTAATTTCAAAAAGTAAATACGTATTTATAACACTAGGAACACCTGTTGATGAGTTTTCAAACCCTAAAATAAATTTATTCTTAGGTGTAATTAAAAAGTATAAAAAATTTTTTAGAAAAGAGCAAATTATAATTATTAGAAGCTCAGTTTTTCCAAATATTTGTTCTCATATTAAGAGGATACTTGGAGAAAAAATTAAATGGAATATTGCATATTGCCCAGAAAGAATTGTTCAAGGATATTCAATAAAAGAATTAAGTAAACTTCCTCAAATTATATCAGGTTTTACAAAAAAAAGTATTACTGAAAGTGATAAGCTTTTTAAAAAGATAACGAATAAAACTATAAAATGCTCAATAGAAGAAGCGGAATTAGCAAAACTTTTTACTAATTCACTAAGATATATTCAGTTCGCTATATCGAATCAGTTTTATATGATTGCTGACAGTAATAATATTAATTTTGATAATTTAAGATCCATAATGACTTTTGGTTATGAGAGGGCTGAAAAATTACCTAGTGCAGGTTTCGCTGCTGGACCCTGTTTACTAAAAGATACAATGCAACTTCATTCATTTATAGATAATAAATTTTTATTAGGTCAAGCTTCTATGATGATTAATGAAAGTTTACCTAATTATATTATTTCTAAAATAGAAAAGAAATTTAAATTAAATAATTTGAATGTTGGAATTTTAGGAATGAGTTTTAAAGCTAACATTGATGACACCAGAGATTCTTTATCTTTTAAATTAAAAAAACAACTAGAATTTAAGAATTGTACAGTAAGGTGTTCCGATTATCACATAGATGATAATTCTTTTTTCCCAGAAAATGAATTAATAAAAAAGTCAAAAGTTATCATAATTGCAGTACCTCACGATAAATATAAAAAAATAAATTTTCCAAAAGATAAATTAATTATTAATTTATGGTTTTAAATAAAAATTCAAATAGTATTTTAGTCACTGGTGGTGCTGGTTTTATTGGATCTAATATTGTACAAAAATTGATAAATGAAAAAAATAAGGTAATTGTTTTTGATAATTTTTTGAGAGGAAAAAAAAATAATTTTTACAGTAAAAACATAAAAATAATAAATGGTGATATAAGAAAAATTAATGATTTAAATAAAATTAAAACTAAAATTGATACTGTTATTCACCTTGCTTACTTGAATGGAACAAAGTATTTTTATGATAATCCAGATTTGGTTTTAGATATAGGAATTAAGGGACTAATTAATGTATTTGATTTTTGTAAAAGAAAAAAAATAAAAAATTTAATTTTATTTTCAAGTTCAGAAGTTTATCATAATCCAACTAAGATACCTACAACAGAAATGGAAAGAATGATAATTCCTAATCCATTTAATCCTAGATATAGTTATTCAGCTGGAAAAATTATTACTGAAATTATGGGTATTAATTATGCAAAATTTTTTAAAAAACTAATCATTATTAGACCTCATAATGTTTATGGACCGAATATGGGAAAAGAACACGTTATCCCTGAAATAATAATGAAATTTAATAAACTTAAAAATAAAAAAATAGTTAAAATAATTGGAGATGGTACTGAAACTAGATCATTTATTTATATTAGTGATTTTGTAGATGCTTTTTATAAAGTACTAATTAAAGGCAAACATAAAAACATTTATAATTTAGGAAATAATGAGGAAATTAGCATCAAACATTTAACAAAAAAAATAGGTAAGTTATTTAATAAAGATTTTAAAATTCAATATTTAAAAGGACATTTGGGTAATACACCTAGAAGATGTCCCAATATTAGTAAAATAAAAAAACTAGGATATAAACAAAATTATTCTCTTGAAGAAGGTTTAAAACTTACGATTAATTCATACCTCAATAGCTTATAACTTTAATTCTTAGTAATATTGCGTACAATAACCAATATATGTAGTAAGGTAACCATTTAATCACTTTAAACTTACTTTTTCTTCCCTTTAAATCTTCCCATTTGGCTGGTATTTCAATTATTTTGTATTTTGAATGATGGGTTTTAATAGTTAATTCTAATGCATAGGTGAATCCTTTAGATGAATTAAAAATTATTTTTTTAACTATTCTAGATGAAAACATTTTAAAAGCATTAGTGCAATCTCTATATGGAATACCAGCTATATAAAACATTGCGGAATAACCTAAGACAGTAATAATTTTTTTGAACAGATTTTTGTTTTCAAATGTTCCACCTTTTATAAATCTACTTGGAATAATTAAATCATATCCCTCGTCAATTTTTAATATCATTTTATTAATTAAAGATATATTTAAGAAATCATCAGCCATATAAACT
Source organism: uncultured Alphaproteobacteria bacterium (assembly GCA_902572735.1). GTDB lineage: Bacteria > Pseudomonadota > Alphaproteobacteria > HIMB59 > CACPNW01. The sequence goes on along the minus strand of CACGGX010000018.1, from coordinate 10,367 downwards.
AATATTATCTCTGCATTTGAATAATCAATACCAGTTTTTATAGCTTCATTAGGACCAACACTTTTATTTTTAATAATGTGAATTTTTGATTTGTCTAAAAAGGATTGATTTATTACTTTAGGTGTAAAGTCATCATCAAAGTCATAACAAATAATTACTTTATAATTACAGTTTATTTGTTTTTCAAATTGTAAAAGAAGATTAACAATTATTTCACTTTCATTATGGACAGGTATAATAATATCTAATTTATTCATTAAGTTTGATTATAATTGGTTTTGGAAAAGGAATAATAAATCCTTTACCAGTTTTAGAAAACAGTGAATTTTTTATGAAAAATTTTTTATAATTCCAAGATAATAATATTGCATAATCAATATTCTTCTTTACAAATTCCTCATCTGTAATAATTCTATAGTGTGAACCAGGAGTAAATTTTCCAATTTTTTGATTATTATTTTCAGATACATATTTTATTTTTTTACTTTTAATTTTTATAAAATTTAAAAAAGTATTACCTTTTGCTGGTGCGCTAAAACATCCAACATTATAATTTTTATTTATAAAATTATCTATTAATTTATTAAAAATAATTTTATGGTTGTTTACATTTTTTTTAAAATTATTATATTTTGATAATCTACTAATACCCCATTTATTTTCATAAATAATTTGTTTATCAATTTTTTTAGATATCTTATATTTAGAATTTTTTTTAGAAACAAATATTCGCAAAGAAGGTCCTGATGCACCTATATTTAATTTTTTATAATCAAAAATATTTAAATCATATAAACTAAATAAATACTTTAATGGCTTCAATGAAAGATATGATAAATGTTCATGATATATTAGATCGTAATAATTTTTTTTAATCATATCAATCAAATATGGAAATTCAATTATAATAATTGTTTCAGAATTAGAAATATTTGATAAACCTCTTACAAAGTTTTTAATATCATCAATATGAGCAAAAACATTTGTTATGGTAATTATTTTTGGAATTCCGTATTTTTGTTTTATTAAATTTGATAGCTTATAATTAAAAAATTTATTAATTACTTTAATATTTTTATTTTTAATAAATTTTGAAGCACTTGAAGGTTCTACACCTAATAAATTATTAAATTTTCTATTATACTGATTAAGAAGTATACCATCATTACAACCGATATCTAAAATTAATTCTGAACTTTTTAATTTATATTTTTGACTCAAAAAAAAAGTTAATTGATTATAGTGATTTACTAGAGCCTTAGATGAAGAAGATAGATAATCATATTCATTAAAAATATTTTCAGGATTTATTGAAATAGATAATTGACTCAAACCACATTTTTTACATAAATTCATTTTTAAAGGAAATTTTTTTTCATTTTTTATTTCAGATTTATTTAAAAAGGAATTAGCTAGAGGCTGACTACCTAAATCTAGATATTCAAATAAATTAGAATTTAAACAAATTCTACATTTGTTAATTTTTCTATAAAATGAATTTCTTTTCATGTGCAATGTTTTTATCAATTTAATTAAATTAATCTATAATTTCAAAATTTAATTTAATACAAAAATATTTTATTATAATTATATTATTATCTTAATTTTTTAAAATAAGTATTGATAAAATAGAAAAGTATTAGAACAGAGAGTGGTAAACTATAAATGACATAACGAGGATTATATGCATGAATTTCGTGGAATATTGTAGGGATAATAATACTAAGCAAAATTATAGAAAATCTTATATCAAATAATTTATAATATTTTGGAATAATAATAATCAGCAAACTAATAAAAAATGAGGAAATAAGAAAAATGGATGTTACTCTAGGGAAATTTGGGTAAGTTTCTGCAGTAAGCATTTTATAATAAGAATTAAATCCGCCCTGAAATGTGCCTTGATTTACAAATTCATGAGAAGTAAGGCTAAAATAACCTGCTACCATATAATTTCTAAATTCAAATAAAACTGGGAACATTAGAAATAGAACAGAAATATATATTAATATATTTTTATAATTAGTTGAAAAAAAAGTAATCAAAGCTGAAATAATATTTTGTTTTTTTTCTTTTATTTCTTGGAAATTTGTAGTCAAAAATATTAAAGCTATTGCTACAAAAATTTTTTCCTCTCTTGTGTAAGGTATAATTGAAATAATCAATGCTAGTAAAATCAATTTAAAATTTGGATATATTTTATTATCATAAAGATAATAAAAAAATAACATCATAATTAACATTCCAAAGTACTCAGATAACCCCCTACCTACTAGATATCTAAAATTTTCACCTGTAAAAATTATGAGAATAATTAGTAAGGCAATAAAAGATAAATAATTTGAGCAATTTTTTAATTTAAGTAATTTATAAACAATCAAACTACTTATTATAATTGACCATACATCAATAAATTTTAATGCAAACGAAGAATCACCAAATAAAATATGCTGAAAAGCAATTAAATATCTAATTAATGGTCTAAAATAAAAAATACCCTCGCCTCCTCTTAACCAATCATTTTCTAAAACTATTTTTCTAGCAAAATATTGAAAACCACTCCAATCATCACCAACAGTCCAAAAGCTAAAACTTTGTAAATCATTTTTAAATTGAAATACCCAGAATATAAAAAAAACTGGAGAAATAATTATAAATACATTTTGAAAACTCAAATTGTCTTCAAGTTGTTTTATAAAATTTTTGTTTAGTTGGAAAACAATTACTATAAAAAGTAATCCTGTATAGGTTATTGCAAGAGGCCATATTCCTACATAGTCATAAGTACCTATTAAACTTAGGAAAAAGTTCAAATAATTAAATAAAAATATATAACTAAAAACTGAAAAAATTGATAAAACAAATGTTAAAGTATATTTTTTATCAAAAGATAAAATAAATATATTTAATATTAAATAAAAAAATAAAAAAAATAATAAAATATCAGATAAATTAGAACTGTATTTATACAAACTAATAATATTTAAATTTTCAATTTTATTTAAATCTGAAAAAATGTAACCGTTTTCAATTGCCTTAATTTGCTTTTCATTTGTTATAATATATGGGATTAATTTTATGTCATTTCCAGAAAAATTTAGATCTCCACTAAAACTATAAATACCTTCTGTTAAATTAATTCCATCATTGTTATTCACATAAAATTTATTTTCTAATTTTTCAGATAAATTGTAATATTTCAAATAATCATTATTAATTTGATTAGTCTCAATTTTAAAATTTGCTTTGTCTTTTACAAATAAGTAAAAATTTACATTATGTTTGATATTAATATTATCCCAATCAACTGAAGCAAAAAATTCTGGATAAAATGTATTATCTGAAAAATTAATCCATTCTAAAGGAAATTGTCTTTTTTTATTCCATGAAAATTTTTGAATAGTAGTAAAATTTTTGTTCCAAAAAGTATCATAACTAATGACAAAATCATTATTTTTTGAATTATTAATATACTGTTTGTGATTTATTCCGAATGATGGTGAAAAAACATTAAGAAGTTTAATGGTAATTACTAAAGAAATAATAATTTTAGAATAAAAATCAAAATTTATTTTTTTATTGAAAATTAGAAGTATTGGTAAAACAATGACTATAAAAAGTGTTTCAATATTTTGGTTCCATGGTAAACCATTAAAGTATTTAGAAGACCCATTTGGAATTGTTATTATAATGAGTAATAAAGTAAGCCAAAAAAAATTTTTATTAAAAAAATTGTTTGTGATTTTTTTCAAAATTAACATATAAATAGTATTTTATATTATAGATATGAAAGAAAATATAAACAAATTATTCGATTTATTATTTCCAATTAATAGAAGTTTAATTAATAGTGGTTTTGATAAATCTCTGAATATAATCTGTAAGAATTTGGGATTTAAAGTTGAAAAAGTTAGGTCAGGGTCAAAAGTATTTGACTGGACAGTTCCTTATAGATGGGAAATAAAAGATGGATATATAGAAGACTCTAAAAAAATAAAAATCGTAGATTTTAAAAAAAATAATCTTTCAGTTATGGGCTATTCTAGGCCAATTAATAAATTTTTAGATTTTAAAGATTTAAAAAAAAATCTACATTTCATTAAAAATAAACCTAATTGGATTCCATATGTAACTAGTTATTATAAAAAAAATTGGGGATTTTCTCTAAGTTATAATAACTTTAAAAAACTTAAAAAAGGTAAATACAAAGTTTATATTAATTCTTCTTTTGAAAAAAATTATTTAAAATATGGTCTTAAAATTTTAAAGGGGAAATCAAACAAAATAATATTAATAAGTACTTACTTGTGCCATCCATCAATGGCTAATAATGAATTAAGTGGACCACTTGTAATGCGCGAATTAATAAAAAAAATAAAAAATTGGAAAAACAGATATTATACTTACTACTTTTTAATCAATCCAGAAACTATTGGCAGTATATGTTTTATAAAAAAATATCATAAAATACTAACAAAAAATATGGAAGCAGGTATGGTTTTAACTTGTTTAGGGGGAAAGAATTCTAAGTTATCTTATAAAATGTCAAGAAAATCTAATTCTAGTTTAGATAAATTATTTACCTATCTTGCTAGTAAAAATAAGGTTAAAATTAGAGAATTTGATCCAAGTAGTGGCTCAGATGAAAGACAATTCTGCAGTTCCCTTTTAAATCTACCTATGGGTCAAATAGCAAGGGATGTCTATGGAACTTATGAACAATACCACACAAGTGCAGACAATAAAAAATATATGAATATTGATCAATTAATTAATTCTATAAATAAAATAGAAAATTATTTAGAAATTAATGAAATTTTAAGACCTTTAGAAAGAGCTAAGCCATATTGTGAAATTCAACTGGGTAAACATGATTTGTATCCAACTATTAGTTCATTAAATACTTTGAAAAATTCAAATGATAAATTAAAAGATCAAAGAGAACAACTTAAAATAATTTCCTATATTTTATCTTATGCTGATAAAAAAAATACTATAATTGATATATCAAAAAAACTTGATGTAGATTTAGATAAGGTTATAAATATTTACTATATGTTAATTAATAAAAAAATTTTAATTTAGTGTGAAAATTGCAATTATTACTGGCGATCACCCTAGACATAAATATTTTGTAGATTATGTTTCAAAACTAGATTTAGAGGTTATGTGGATCATTCAAGAAAGAGAAAACTTTCTTCCAAGTTCACCATTTAAAAATATTGATATTAAATATTCCAAACTTTTTAAAATTCACTTTGATCAAAGATTTGAAACTGAACATAAATTCTTTAAAGACTCAGGGAATGTTGCAAGCAAAAATATTGATAACATTATAAAAATTAAGAGTGAAGATTTAAAAAATGACAAATTATTGAATCTTATTAAAAATGAGACAATTGACATTTTAATCAGTTATGGATGCTATAAATTAGATGATAAAATACTTAATCTTGTTAAAAAATTTTGTTGGAATGTTCATGGTGGACTTTCTCCATGGTATAGAGGTGCTGCAACACATTTTTGGCCAACATATATGCTAGAACCTCAATTTACAGGTATGACATTGCATGAGACGACTCAAAATATTGACTGGGGTGATATTATTCATCAAACATCTATTAATTTGAGTAAAGAAGATGGAGTTCATGATAATGCTTGTAGAGCTGTTGTAGAGTTTTCACATGATATTTACGATAAACTGAAATTAAATATTGATCAGTTAGATAAAATTAAACCTATACAAAATATTACATCAGGAAGAATATGGACAACTTCAATGTGGCATCCAGGACATTTAGAGTTAATTTATAATGTTTATGAAAACAAAATTAATAAATTTTGTTTAGAAAATAATTTTTGCCTAAGAGTGCCAAAACTTAAAAGTGTCTTCAATTAAATTCCTCAAAAATATTTAATAATTTTATTTTCTCAAAATTATAATTTTTTATATCTTTCAAATAAATTATTTTACTTTGAACTTTATCAATTTCACTATAATTAAATATTAATTCTTCTCTCTCTAAGATAGAACAAAATTTTTTATATTCATCTGTTAATCCTGTAATTTCAGATACATTTTTTTCAAATATTATTATTATAAATGGTATAGAAAATTTAATAGCAAAATATAATAAGGATTGAGATATACAATCAAAAATTAAGATATCTGACTTGTTGTTTATTTGTGTTTCAATTTTTATATTCTTTCTTAAAATATTAATATGCCTAGGTAACCATAATTTTTTATTATTATTTTTTCCTTTTATGAAAAAAATATTTTCGATTTTATTTAATCCCTTATCAATGTAGGGAAGATGATCTTCATATTTCTGATGTATATATTGATCAGGTAAATCTATTTTATCAAATTCATTAAAATTACTTTTACCAATCCAAAAAACATTATGTTCAGAATTTTTTATTTTTGTATTTAATGTGTATCTACCAATAAATTTACTTTTATTAAATGGAAACCAAAAAATAAATTCATCAGATATATTTATTTCAAATTTTTCTGTTAAATGTTTTTTAAATTGTCCATAACCAGAACCATGCATTGTTCCAGTAATTTCTAAACTTTCAATTATAAAAAAAAATTTTAAATAATTATGATCGTTTAAAAAATTATCTAAAGAGCCGAAAATTTTAAGTTTTTTTAAAATTATATGTTTTTTTGTATAGAAAAAAATAACTGGTAAATAATTTTTTAGAAAGCTTATCTCTTTTTGGTTATAAATATTATGAGCTTTTAATAATTCTATAAACGCTATCTTTTTTTTATTCGCAGTATAAAAATTAAGTTTTATAAGATTTGAATTTATAAAAGCTCTAATCCATAGATTAGAGATTAGATCATTGAGTTTACTGTATTTTGTTTCACCTCCACTAATTATTAAATATTTAAAAAAACTAAATTTAAAAAAAAAATTTAAAAATATTTTAATAAAATAATTATTGTATTTTTTTTTATTAAAAAAAGTTTTTTTCTCACCATTTAAAATTTGATTCATTGCATAAATTACATTTTTATTTTGACTATTTTTAAGGACTTCTTCTAAATCTTTAAGTGTGTATTTATTATTTAAATTAATAAAATGATCAAATCTCAAAAACCAAAAGTCAAATATTTTATTTATTTTGTTTTTATTATTCTCAGGGCAAATTTTATTGTATAAATCTACTTTAGAAACCATAGTTTCTATTCATAGTATTTCTGTAATTTTCTTGAAAGAAAAACTTTTTCGTATTTTTTAGGTTGTCCCCATATATTATCTTTATACCAATAATTTTTTTCGATCCACCAAACTTTATTTGATCTAAATGTATCTGCTTTTTTGTAAAAATCTTCTTTTTTCATTCCCACATACTTTAGCCAATGATTAAGATCAGAAGGTATTACATGATCATGCTTCTTAACATATTCAATACCCTTTTCTCTAGAAATATATCCAGTTAATATATCTTTTGATGAATGATCAGTTGCTCTGCCATATCCAAATTTTATAAATTTTAAATAATCATGAGAGCCATTTTCATATCTATCATCGAGATTTGAGAATCTTCGATAAGTTCTCTCAAATGGAGTAGGTGATGATTTCCATTTGTATTTTTTGATAATTAAATCTTTATGCTTATTTGGGTCCCATTTAAAATAATTGCCTATATATAATCCCCTTACACCAACCTTTGTTATTTCTTCGTCGGTAGGATATTTTGCCCATTGTAAGTCTTTTTCAGATAAATCAAAATTTTTTTTACCAATCATATCAGACCAATCAAAACCTCTCATACCATGCTCTAGTCTTACTTTTTGAGTAAATTCAATGAAATCCTCTGGTTTATACATGCCTGAAATATCCCAAAAAGGTTCTCCGTAAATTACATATGGTATTTTAAATTTAACTGCTAATTGAATTGGCAAAGTAAGTAAACCACAATGATTATGCCAATTCATATCACCCATTTTATTGAACCCAAGAAGATTTAATTTTATTAAACTATCTTGACTTGGCCCAAGTATCAGATGATCAGCATCAAATACTTGTCTCATTCGATTAAGATTATACCAACCTGTGGAGAGATAATTGTTTCCATTATATGTGACTAATAATGGTTTTAAGCCATACTCCTTTATAACATGAGTCTGATAGTAACTATCTTTTCCCCCGCTTACAGCTATTATACAGTCATAATTTGATTTATTATTTTTTTTGATTTTTTTGACAATATTTTCAAATACTTTTTTTCTTTTCATCCACACTTTATTTGGAATTGTTTCCCAAGAATGAAATGTATTATAAGTTGAAGAGTATCCATTTTTATCAAAAGATACATTTACTGCAATTTCTGGATAGGTACACCCTTTGCAATATCTCATTGGTTTTTTATTTTTTATTTTGACCATGTATTAAACTCATGCTTTCTTACATTATATTTTTTTTCGAATAAATATTTTTTTAATAAATAATAACTTTGATCATAATGATGAAAAAAATTAGCTGCTGCTATTGTGTCGACCTTAGTTTTATTTAATAATGCAGAAAAATGATCCAACTTTCCTGCCCCACCTATTGGAATAAGTGGAATATTAATTGATTTATTAACTAAATCTATGAGATTTATATCATAACCTTTTTTTAAACCATCTTTATCGTAAGAATTTAAGAGTATTTCTCCAGCACCTTCCTCTTGCATAATCTTAACCCACTCTTTTACTTCAAATTCTGTACATGATTGATTAGGTTTATTTTTCATTACCATATATTTTGATTTATATTTTTTAACATCTACAGAAACTACAATACTTTGTGAACCAAATTCCTTAGCTGCCTTATTTACAAACTTTCTATCTGTAATTGCCATTGTATTTATTGATATTTTATCAGCTCCAAGCTTTAAATATTTTTCAATTTTTTTTAAAGAATTTATTTTTCCTCCTACTGTTAAAGGCATAAATGAAACCTTGGATACATCTTTGATAATTTCTAAAAAAGATTTACGATTATTATAATTAATATCATTTCTTCTAAGATCATAAGTATTATTTGTTGAAATATCTAAATACACTATTTCATCACACATCCATTCACTAAATCTTTGTACCGCATAAGTAGGGTTTCCGATGTTTTCGAAAGTATTGAAATTTCTACTTTGAACTAACCAACCATTTTTTAATAACAAAACAGGTATAATTCTAATTTTTTTCATTTTAACAATTTTTAATAAAATTGTTTAGCAATTTTAAACCATTTGTTAAACTTTTTTCTGGGTGAAATTGTACCCCATAAATATTATTTTTATTTATGATTGAAGGAAATGAATGATTATAATTTGTTGTAGCAATTATATTATTTTTATTTTTAGCTTTAAAATAATAACTATGTACAAAATAAAAATCTTTATTATTTAGATTTTCTAAAATATCTATTTTTTTTAAGACTTTAATTTTATTCCAGCCAATATGTGGTAATTTTAGTTTTTTTGTTTTAATTTTTATAGTTTCTCCATCTATGTAATTCAAACCTTTTGTTTTTTTAAATTCATAGCCAAATGTTGCTAATACTTGCATCCCTACACAAATACCTAAGAAAGGTTTTTTATTTTTAAATATTTCTTTTTTTAAATATTGTAATGGTAATTTATATTTTATTTTTTGCATTGAAGAATCAAATGCTCCAACTCCAGGTAAAATTAAATGTGTAGACTTTGAGATATCACTCATATTGTTAGATACTTTAGTAGAATACCCTAAAAATTTTATAGCATTATATACTGAAGTAATATTACCAGATCCGTAATTTAATATACATACGAAAGGTTTTTTTGATTTCAAATATTTGGTCATTATAATAATGGATATTTCTTATAGTTATAGTCTAACATTTTGCAAAAATAATAATCACTAATTTCAAATATTTGATTAATGGCATCATCTGTTTCTATAAGTTTATTTTTAACAAGAAATTCTATAGTTTTTTTGTTTTCAAAAATATCATGCTCTCTTATTGATTGTGATATACTCATACTGTCTTTATCATAATTTTTATAATCATTATTTGATGCTGAGCCAAAAAGATAAAAATCAATTCCAGTTAATAAAATTTTTTTTGGTAAATAAAATAATAAGTCTAAAATTATATTTTGTATCATCATTGGAGAACCATGATTAAAAAGATAATTTACATTTTTTTGAATTCGTAATTTATTTTGAATATTTATTTCAAATTTTTTAAAATCCCTGTTATTTTTAAAACATATCCATTGGAATTTAAAAACTTTAACTTTAATTTTATCAAAGAAGTTGTTTATCTTAAAACTATTAATATATAAAATACTTTTCTTATGATTTATATTTGTATATTTTG
>CACGGX010000017.1 GCA_902572735.1 uncultured Alphaproteobacteria bacterium | reverse complement strand
CAAAAACACAAGTGCAAATAAGACAATCTGCTGAAATGGATGTTGTAAAAAAATGGTTAAATAATCTTTGGATCAATAAAAATAAAGATGAAGTAATTTTTGATCCTAATCAAGAACTTGTTTATGCTGATCGTATTCGAAGAAGAGAACCCGGAGACTCAACTTTAGGATTGTCACCTCACTGCGATGCTGGCTCAGTTGAAAGATGGATAGATAAAGGGTATCAATCAGTTTACGAAAAAGTTTTTGCTGACAAATTTCTAGACTATGATCCTTTTAATGCTTCTTTTAGAAATAAAACTCAAGAAATAGAATCTCCTGCTGTTAGTCATGTCTTTAGAACTTTTCAAGGTTGGGTTGCTTTAACTCAACAAGGTCCTGGAGATGGTACACTTCAATTAATCCCAATAGCAAAGTCCATGGCTTTTATTTTAACGAGAGCCTTAATGGAGGATGTAAATGAAAATGAATTATGTGGTTCTAAACCAGCAAGGGCGTTGTCTGTTAATTCGACATATCACTCTCTTTTATTAAGGGGATTAGTTTCAATTCCAAAAATGAATGCAGGAGATACAGTGTGGTGGCATCCAGATGTAGTTCATGCAGTGGAAGATCATCATTCTGGAACAGGTTATTCAAATGTGGTGTATGTTGGATCCACACCTTACTGTGAAAAAAATTTAGCTTATGCTCAAAAGCAATCCAAAAAATTTATCGAGGGAAAAAGCCCACCCGATTTTGCAGCTGAGGATTATGAAGTTACTTATAAAAACAGAGCTACAATTGACGACTTAACTCCTTTAGGAAAAAAACAACTAGCTTTATAAATTACCAACTTCCAGAATTTTCCATAGACTTCCATGGTTCCTGTTCTGGTAAAGATTCCCCTTCTTGTAATATCTCAATGGAAATTCCATCGGGAGAGCGGACAAAAGCCATATGTCCATCACGAGGCGGTCTATTAATTGTGACGCCGTTGTTCATTAATTTTTCACACACTTCATAAATATTGTTAACACTGTAAGCTAGATGACCAAAGTTTCTGCCCCCAGTATATTTTTCAGGATCCCAATTATATGTTAATTCAAGAAGACCCGTTCTTTCATCGCTATTTTCAGCACCTAAAAATATGAGGGTAAAACGACCTTTTTCGTTTTCAACTCGTCGTACTTCTTTTAATCCAAGTTTGTTACAATAAAAGTCTAGCGAAGCATCAATATTCTCAATCCTCACCATTGTGTGTAAATATTTCATAAAAACTAATAAATATTAACACAATTTTAATTTTATTTTCAATTGTTATTTTACCTATTTCACGTAAGATAAAAAGCAAATAGGGAGGAATTAATGAAAAAGAAAAAAGAATTAAAAATCTCTAGACGTACAGTTATGAAAGGAGCTCTTGCTGCGGGTGCAATGATGTCAGCAGGATCTATACCTTCAAAACTATTTGCTGGAGAATATAATATTCCTGATCCACTAAAACCATTACCAACAACTGGTGGCAATATGCGATGGATTGATAGTGGTGATATGAAAGGTGTCTTTTGGAAAAAATTATTTCCAGAATATGCAGCTTCAAGAGGTATAACTATTGAATATGATGGATTGCCATGGAAAGAAATAAACAAAATTGTTCCAATCGCTATTAGAAATGGAACAGTTCATGATGTATTCCAATTACCGTTAGGAATGGATCCAGGTGTTGCAGTAGCTGAAGGTTGGGTACAACCATGGGATGACTACATTGAAAATATCGATGAATGGTTAGCTGCATTTCCTAGTGGTGTTTATCTACCTGGTGTCAACCAATTCAATGGAAAGACTTATGGAACATGTTTAACAGCAAATAAGAGAACGGGAACCTGTCTATTGTATAGTGAAAAATATATGAGTGAGGCTGGTTATGATCCGCAAGCTGGTCGTATGACATATTCTGAAATCAGAGATGCTGCTAAAAAAATTACTAAAAATGGTAATGGTCAGTATTATGGTTGGATTATTGGTGGTAACCAAGTTAATCGATGGGAAGATGTTGTCCATACGTTTGGACAAGTAGGTGGAGCACATAGTGGAAGAGGTGGATTCACAAACAGACACATCAACTTCCAAAATGGTAAATTCCAAATTGCATCTGATCAATATATGGAAGCAGTTGAATTACTTCTTCAATTAAAATCAGATGGTAGTGCTTTCCCTGGCGTGATGAGTATGAACGCTCCTCAAGCTAGAGCTTTGATGCCACAAGGTGCAGCAGGAATGATATTCCAAGGCCCTTGGTGTATTGGAGTTTGGGGAAGAGATGCTCCAGATTGGAAATATGGTATTGCAAGTGAACCAGTTCCAGATGGAAAAGAAGCACAACCACTTTACATTGCAGAAGGTGGATCAAATACTTTTTGGTTAAGTGCTAATAGTACAATGGGACCATTTGCTGGAGATCTGATTAGATTTATGGGAACTGAGCAAGGTCAAATTTACTGGGCTCAAACTGTTGGTGCAGCAGACCCTGCTGTTAATCCAGATGCAGTTGCTAAAGCTGGTTTAACTGGACCATCAGCACAAGCATTAGCTATGTTTGCTAAAAATATTCTTGTTGGACCTAATCCAATTGTAAGAAATAAAGATGTTGGTGTTGTAGCTGCTAAGTCTAGAGTGCCAGATCCTTCTTTGGCTCTAGTTATTCAAGGGTTGTATACTGGACAACTTAAAGGTGTGGAAGCACAGCTTAAAGATTGTAATCAACGGTATGAAGATGCTCTTGATAAAGCTGTTGAAGAGGCAAGAGCAGACGGTGCTAATGTGACTCGTGATGATTGGGTCTTCCCTAATTGGGATGTATACTCAAATTACGGTGCTGAAAAGTATCAAGAACTTTAAACAAAATATCAAAAGGCGAATTTTTTAAATTCGCCTTTTTTTACTATGCATAAAAAACCTCTATCCAAACAAATATATGATGCAAGATGGTGTTACCTATTTGTTTTACCATGTTCAATTCTTACTGGGATGTTTGTCATTTATCCGATTGGCATGTCTTGGTATTTTTCTTTATTAGATTGGACTGGTTTTACAAAAGAAGCAAAATTTATTGGCCTTCAAAATTATTATGAAGCAGTAAGTGATAAATTCTTTTGGGATGCATTTATTCGTTCTTTTATTTTTATGTTTGGAACAGTTCCAGTAAAAATAGTTTTAGGTTTCATTATTGCAGTATTTTTAAATAATCAGGTTTTAAAACTTGCGCCTTTCTTTCGAACTGTAATTTTTATGCCTGTAGTTACTGCAATTGCTATCATTGGTATTGTAATGACTTTTGTATTTAGCCCTTTTAATGGACCTGCTAATAAATTTTTAATGTCTATTAATTTAACTTCTGCTCCAATTGATTTTCTTGGAAACCCAGATACGGTACTTCCAACTGTAATGGGCGTGTATGTTTGGAAATGGCTAGGGATAACTATGATGTATTGGCTTGCTGCTTTACAAACAGTTCCACAAGATGTTTACGATGCCGCAAAAATTGATGGTGCTGAGGGATTTAGGTTATGGATCCATATTATTTTACCTATTGTGCTACCTTTTGCTATTGTCATTATTCTTGTTGAGGCAGTAGGAGCACTAAATGTTTTTCCTTTAATTGAAACTATGACGGCTGGAGGACCATTCTTTAGTAGTGAAGTTATGGAAGTATATATTTTTAGAACAGCTTTTGTAACTGATTCTGGAACAATGCCAAGGCTTGGGTATGCTTGTGCTGCGGGAGTATTTTGGGGTGTTGCTGTTTTATTCATTACAGTCCTTCAGGGATTATGGATGAGGAGAACTCGAAGAATATGAGTAGATACTTAAATTTTATTGCTGAAAAAAACCAAGTTAGATATTTAATTATAACTATAGCTTTTATTATTTTCTCTTTCTTTTGGATCTATCCATTACTGTGGGTACTTTCAGCTTCTTTCAAAACTGATTTTGAAATTTGGGGAGGCTTAGGCTTAATCCCTGACCGACTTGTTTGGGAAAATTTTGAAAGAGCATGGTTTGGCGCAAATATGGGTAGATATTTTTTTAATACCCTTATTATTACAGTTGTCTCCGTAATTATAGTTGTCGTAACAACAGGTATGTTTGGTTACGTAATTGGAAGATATTCTTTTCCAGGAAAAAAAATACTTATTGGAATTTTAATTGGTACAATTTTTATTCCTCAAGGTTACACAATTATTCCTGTTTTTGATTTATTAAACAATTTGAATATTTCTAAAAACTTAATTGGACTAACACTCGCAACAGCAGGACACACCCCTGTAATTTATATTTTATTGTTTGCAGGATATTTTTCGAGAGTTCCCGTAGAGCTTGAAGAAGCAGCTAAAATGGATGGAGCGGGTTTTGTTCGAATATTTATTTCAATCATGTTACCTTTAACAAAACCAGTAGTGGCCACAGTTTCTATTCTACAAGTTTTACATGCATGGAATGACTTTTTATTACCAGTCGTCATCACATTAGGTAATCCGGATATACGAACACTATCCGTAGGTGTGTACGCTTTCAAAGGAGAATACTTTGTCGATTGGTCTGGTATGGCAGCTGCGTCTGTTATAACTATTTTGCCTATAATTATTTTATTTTTGTTTATGCAAAAATATTTTGTTGAAGGTGTTCAAGGAGCTGTAAAAGGGTAAACATGAAAAGACCAAATATTTTATTAATTACTTCCGATCAACAGCATCATGATACTATTGGAAAATTTAATTCAAAAATACAGACACCGTATTTAGATAAGCTTTGTGATGAGGGTATGAATTTTACAAGAGCTTATTGTCCATCACCAGTTTGCACACCATCAAGAGCAAGTATTATTACTGGACAATATCCGTCTTCTCATGGAGCTTGGACAATTGGAGTTAAATTAGATGAAGAAGTAGAAACTATTGGAGAACTTTTATACAAAAATGGTTACTCTACTGGTTTAATTGGCAAAGCACATTTCCAGCCATTAACTTCAGTTCCAGGTCAGGAATCTATAGAAGGACAACCAACTTTAAGAGATTTAGAATTTTGGAAAAATTTTAAAGGACCTTGGTATGGATTTGAACATATTGAGCTAGCACGTAATCATGCAGA
The DNA here is from genome assembly GCA_902572735.1 of uncultured Alphaproteobacteria bacterium. Lineage (GTDB taxonomy): Bacteria > Pseudomonadota > Alphaproteobacteria > HIMB59 > CACPNW01. The sequence goes on along the minus strand of CACGGX010000017.1, from coordinate 16,561 downwards.
TGAAAGTCATGTAGGTCAACATTATGCAATTTGGATGGAACAAAACGGTCTTAGTGATTGGAAAGAATATTTTCAACCAGTGCCTGGTGAAACTTCTAAATATGCTCCTCCAATTGCTCGTGAATATGACTACTGGGCAAGACCGGATAGGGTTTGGAAGTTAGACGAAAAACATCACTACACAAATTGGACAGCGGAAAGATCAATTGAATTTTTAGATCAACAAAAAGATGACAAGCCATTTTTTCTTTGGACAAGCTTTCAGGATCCACATCCACCATATGTATTAAGTGAACCATGGGCATCAATGTATAATCCAGAAGACATGTCACCCGGAACGTTAAAAGAAGGTGAACACGAATTAAATCCACCACATTTTGGAAAAACACAAACGACAAATCCTGATTTTGAAAATTGGCATTCACCATTTAACGCTCATGGATGCATGAGTCATCTGTATCCTATGGAAGAATTAAAAAAAGACATGGCAATTTATTATGGCATGGTTAGTTTTATGGATAAGAATATTGGTAAAATAATTAATAAGTTAGATCAAATGGGTGAACTTGATAATACTATAATTATTTTTACTACTGATCATGGTCACTTTATAGGACAGCATGGTTTAATTGCTAAAGGACCATTCCACTATGAGGATATGCTTCGTTTACCATTTATTGTTAGATGGCCAGATAAAGTTCCTCAAAATTCATCATCTTCATCTTTATTGAGTTTAGTTGATCTTGCGCCAACATTTTTAAAAGTCGCGGGCATTGATATACCAACCCAAATGCAAGGAGTAGATCAAACGGATGTATTTTATGGCAACAAGGAAAGTATACGTTCACATATATTTGTTGAAAATAGACATAATCCTAGAATGCCACATTTAAAAACTTACATTAATGATAATTATAAAATTTCTATTTACCGAGAAGCTAACTACGGTGAACTTTTTGATTTAGAAAATGATCCAAACGAATATAATAATTTATGGGATAATGCGAACGCACAAACATTAAAAAAAGATTTATTATTTAAGTTTGCACAAGCCACATTAAAAGACGAAACATCAAAAATGAAAAGAGTTTCAGGCGCTTAATTAAGAAAGGATAAAGATGAGAATTTTATACGTAGACATAGACTCTTTAAGACCTGATCATTTAGGGTGTTATGGTTATCATAGAAACACTTCTCCTACGATTGACTCAATAGCAAAAGAAGGAGTCAAGTTTACAAATTTTTATTCAACTGACACACCATGCCTACCCAGTAGAACTGCTTTGTTCGGTGGCAATTTTGGTTTCAAAACTGGAGTTGTTAATCATGGCGGTGAATTCTCTGATATTGCTCCTAGAAAAAATATTTGGAATAGAGAGTTTAAAGGCGGTTTAAGAGGAGAATATGCTTTTACATCTCTTGGAAAAGTTCTTCGTGATGCAGGATATTATACAGCAAGTATCAGTCCTTTTCCTGAAAGACATACGGCTTATCAAGTTTGGTTTGGTTTTACTGAAACGTATGACACTGGAAAAGGTGGTTTAGAAAATGCTGATGAAGTCTACCCCGTCATAAAAAAATGGTTAGATAATAATGGAGAAAAAGAAAATTGGTTCTTACATGTAAATATGTGGGATCCTCATACTCCTTATGATACGCCTGAAGAATTTGGAAATCCATTTAAAGATGATCCTATTGAAGAATGGGTGACAGAAGAATTAATTAAAAAACAAAGGAATAGTTTCGGACCGCATAGCGCTAGAGAAGTTCCAGGATTTAATGAAGATCTTGGGGGAAAATATACAATGGGAGTAGGTGAAATTAAAAATACTTCTGATGCTAAAGAACAAATTGATGCATATGATACTGGAATTAAGTACGCTGATTTTTATTTAAATAAAGTTTTTGAAGATTTAAAAAAAATGAACCTTTGGGATGATACTGCAATAATTATTTCTGCAGATCATGGAGAAAATCAAGGTGAGTTAAATGTGTGGGGAGATCACCAAACAGCTGATCATATAACTAATAGAGTTCCATTAATAATTAGATGGCCGGGCATAACAGATACAAATAAGGGAAGTACTGTAGAAAATAAATTTTATAATTTAGATTTAACTTCAACTATTTCTCAAATTACTTCATCTTCACAACCTGACAGATGGGATGGTATTAATTTCACTGAAAATTTAACTAATAGTAAATCATCAAATGGAAGAGATTATTTAGTTATTAGTCATGGTGCTTGGAGTTGTCAAAGATCTGTAAGATGGGATAATTGGTTACTGATAAGAACTTACGATACTGGTTTAAAAGATTTTCCAAAATATATGCTTTTTGATATTGAAAAAGATCCGCATGAGTTGAATAACCTAGCAGATCAGCATAAAGATCTCGTAGCGCATGGAATGTTTTTAATCGATGAGTGGATTGAAGAAAATATGTATGAGGCTGATAGAGGAGATCCACTTCAAGGTGTAATTAGAGAAGGCGGTCCTCATCATGCAAATATTTATTCAAAAGTCTGGAATACATATGTTGAGCGTCTTGAAAAAACAGATAGAAAAAAACACGCTGACAATCTTAGGAAATATAAAGGAAAACCTTTTAGTAAATAAATCTAAATCATAATGAATACTAAATCTAAACCAAACATCATTGTATTTTTTACCGATCAACAACGTTGGGATACTTCTGGTTTACATGGCAATCCATTATCATTGATGGAGAACTTTGATCATTATGCAGTCGAAGGTACACATCTTTATAATTCATTTACATGCCAACCAGTTTGTGGCCCTGCAAGAGCTTCATTACAATCAGGAATGTATGCAACAAAAACTGGATGTTTTAAAAATAGAATACCTTTAAAAAAAAATATTAAAACTCTTGCAAAACATTTATCAAAAGAAGGATATGCTACTGGATATATTGGAAAGTGGCACCTCGGCTCATCTGAACCGGTTAAAAAAGAGGATAGAGGTGGTTATGATTATTGGTTGGGATCAAATCTTTTAGAATTTACTTCCGATGCTTATGAAACATATGTTTATGATGGGCAGAATAAAAAAGTATTTCTTCCTGGATATAGAGTTGATGCAATAACTGATGCAGCTATAAATTTTATAAAACTAAATCAAAAAAAACCATTTTTTCTTTTCGTTTCTCTTATTGAGCCACATCATCAAAACAATACAGATGATTATCCACCACCTATTGGATACAGAGAAAAATATACAGGCAAGTGGTCTCCTCCAGATCTTTCATCTCTGGTTGGATCTTCTCCTCGACATTTAGGAGGTTATTATGGAATGGTGAAGAGAATAGATGAAGCTTATGGAAGAATGATTGATGTTATTAAAAGCTTAAAATTATTTGATGATAGTGCAATTATTTTTACATCAGATCATGGAAATAATTTTAAAACACGAAATAGAGAATATAAACGTTCATGTCATGAAAGTTCAATACGGGTTCCTACTTCTTTAATTGGAAATGTTTTCCAACAAGGTGGACGTATAAAAGAACTAACCAATATATTAGATATTCATGCAACAATATTAGATTTGGCAAAAGTAAAAAATACCTCTCATTGTGATGGTAGATCAGTATTGCCCTTAGTAAATAAAACATCAAAAAAATGGGAAAACGAAATTTTTGTTCAAATAAGTGAGAGTCAATTAGCTAGAAGTTTAAGAACTGAAAAATGGAAATATTGTATTGCTGATCAAGACTCTAATGGCAGTGATAAACCTTCATCTAATCAATTCACAGAAACAAATTTATACGATCTTGATGCTGATCCGTATGAATTAAATAACTTAATTGGTATTAGTACTTATGATGAAATAGTGACCTCCTTAAGAAAAAAGATTAAAAGTAAAATTAAAAAAGTTGAAAATATAACAACTAAAATTACAAAAGCTAAAAATGTAAATAATCCTGGTCAAATGGGATTAAATCCTGATTCTTTTCACAGATTAAAGAAAAAACTTTAATAATTTTTTTTTTCGTATTAATCTAATTTTATGAAAACAGTTTTCCTTTTATTTGATTCATTAAATAAAAGAATGTTAAATTCTTATGGTGGTAAATATATTGAAACACCAAATTTTAACCGATTAGCAGAAAAATCAGTTCAATTTAATAATCATTATATTGGAAGTATGCCGTGTATGCCCGCAAGACGTGATATGCACTCTGGACGCTTAAGCTTTCTGCATCGTGCATGGGGCCCTCTAGAACCATTTGATAATTCATTTCCAGAAATCTTAAGACTTAATAACACATATACTCATCTTGTGACTGATCATTATCATTACTTTGAAGATGGCGGTGCAACGTATCATAATAGATTTAACTCATGGGATTTTATTAGAGGACAAGAGAGTGACCCGTGGAAAGCCATGGTTCAACCACCACTTGAAAAATTAAGAGAAAAATATCATCAATCACAATTAAATTTAAATGATAGGGAAACAGGTTATTATCATTATGCAATCAATAGTGAATTTATTAAAGAAGAAAAAGATTTTCCTTCCGTCAAATGTTTTGAATCTGGTTTAGACTTCATAAATATTAATAAAGATTCTGATAATTGGTTTCTTCAACTGGAAACTTTTGATCCTCACGAACCTTTTTTTGCGCCAGAGCGATTTAGAGAAAAACTAAAAACAAATTATACTGGCCCAAGATTAGATTGGCCTCAGTATGATAGAGTGAAAGAAACAGATGATGAGGTTGCAGAGTTAAAAGCCAATTACATTGCTTTAGTTGGTCTATGTGATTATTTACTTGGTACAGTTTTAGATTATTTTGATGAAAATAATCTATGGAATGACACTGCATTGATTTTAACTACAGATCATGGTTTCATGCTTGGCGAACACGATTGGTGGGCTAAAAACAGAATGCCTTTGTATAATGAAATTGCAAATATACCTTTTTATTTTTATCACCCGGAATACAAACAATATTCAGGCGAGCAAAGAAATGTTGTAACTCAAAATATTGATTTGATGCCAACATTCATGACAATGCATGGTCACAATCTTCCTAAAGAGGTTAAAGGTAAATCTATATTAAACTTTCTAGATAAAGACAGTGAAAATGAGCATTTTGCTTTGTATGGATATTGGGGCGGGGGAATAAATATATCCGATGGAAATTATACATATTTTCATTTTCCAGAAAATTTTGATCAATACGATAGAAGTAGATTTCAATATACATTGATGCCAACCAATATGAGGCAATTTTTTTCACACGAAGAGTTACAAACTGCTACAATGCATGAGCCATTTAACTTTACTAAAAATATTCCAGTTATGAAAGTTAATAGAATTCTTAGAAAATCGGATCCACATAAATCATTAGAAGATACTAAATGTGCTCTTTATAATTTGAAGGAAGATCCTGGCCAATTAAATCCTATTAATGATGAAGATTTGATAAACAAATATAAAAATCTTATGCTGAATGAAATTAAAACATATGATCCTCCAAAGGAATTATTAAAAAATTATTTTAAAGAAAACTAAATGACCAAAAGACAAAAAGTTTTAGTTCTTTATTTAAAGTTTCCAAGTCTAGAAGCAGAAGTCATTTCTTGGGCGACTTTTGATGGGACAGGAAAAAAACTTCATATGACGGGAGATAGTGATGAGCCACCTTATCCTACTGGTCTTGATGCTTTATTAGATGGTTGGAGATTATTTCAAGCTAGTCAAGCTATTCCAGAGCATCCTGGTCAAGAATTTAGAACTTCATATTTAAAGCATGAGTTTTTTTTTGAAAAAATAGAAGAAGGAGATTTTTAAAATGACAAAATTATTGTCAACTGAGCAAATGGCAGAATTTGCAAATAGCGGTTGTCTTTTTTTTGAAGGTTTAATTGATGAAGATATCAATAGAGAGTTTTTAAATGACATAGGACATACCAATATTGATCAAGTTGATAACATTCAGCAGTACTTTCAAAATATTAAATCATCTAGTAGTATCCCTAGAATACCAGCTGGCACTCCATTAAAAGATGCTTACCGTTTAAACTCTCCTTTGGAAAAAATTTTTAAAAATGAAATTGTCTCAGGAGCAATTAATAGTTTAGTTGGTTCAAAAACGGTAGTTGACCATCAATTTCTTCACTTAACATTTCCTTCTAAATATTATGAAAAAGCAAATCAAAGACAAATGTCGCAAGTTAATCATCAAGATAGCACAATTGATCCAAGGACCACTTTCGATATTCAATTATTTTATTTTCCAACTGCCGTTACTAAAGAAATGGGCGGTACAAGATATCATCCTGGTACACATTTAAGAATAGTGAATGAAATGGGAATCGCAAAATATCAAAATATAAAAGGACAAAAAAATATTGTATGTAAAGCAGGCACAATAGGAATTTTCCATAATGGATTGTGGCATGGTGCTGGAGTTAATTTTTCAGATGATATCAGATATATGTTTAAAGTAAGATTACAGCCTACTGAGAAACAGGAACTATTATGGGATCCTGAAAAAAAATATCAACCATTGCCAAACCGCGCTTTGTATTGGACTGACGAAAATAAGGATCAAACAATAAATGATATTTTAATGAGATCTTATCCTTGGCAGGAAGCTGACACAAATAGACTTGATAAAATAAATGTAGTCAAGTTTTGGAGGTTATTAACTGGTCATAAGAATATGGATGTCGATTATTGGCTTACAAGAATTGAAAACGAATTATATTAATTAAAATTTCTTTCATCACCTTTTAATGGAACAACATCACAAGTTTCTTGGTACCATGAAAGCATTTTTTCTTTTAACTTTTTAAGTTCTGATGCATATTGTGGATCGTCAATTACATTATTAATTTCTCCTGGATCTTTGATTAAATTATAAAGCTCATCTTTCTCGTATGCTCTTTTAATATATTTAAATTTTTTATTTCTACACATTGTTGCTTTTGTATGCATTAAAATCTCGTCCTCTTGACCTTGTAAGCTTACTCTTGGATAATATAAGCCATGAGGTAAATTTAAACTTTGATTTTCACTTGCTTGTCTTTCCAATCTAAGCCTGCCACCTTCCGTAAATACTTCTTCTCTATGATTATCAGTTTTCTGTTCAATAAAATTTTTTATACTTTTACCAAAATGCCAATAGGAAGGCTCAATATTACTGTAATCATATATCGTTCCAGCAATATCTATCAATTCAATCATCGCATCGCTTACACCATTTAATGTATTTTCACTTTTTGGTGGTTTAATTATAAGAGGTACATTCGTTAGACAGTCCTGAAAAGTATTTTGTGTTTTTTCAACTAAATTATAATCACCTGTAAAGTCACCATGATCAGATAAAAAAATTATTAAAGTATCATCATACAAATTATTTTCTTTTAGTTGATTGACCAAAAGTCCAAACTGATAATCTACTCTTGCACACATACCAAGATATACTGCTCGTAATTCATTCCAACGTTCATCGGACCAATCTTGCATTCTTTGTCCATCCATAATTCCTTTTAAAAGACTCGGCTTGTCTTCCCAAGTTTTGTATTGATATCTTTTAGGAATTAAAGTTCGATCAATTGAAGAGAACCATGGATCCTCAACACAGTAAGGTGGATGCGGATAACCAAGTGGTAGGAATAAACAGAATGGTTTTTCTTGTTTATAATCTTTTATAAAATCTAATGCTCCATAAACCATGGACCAATCATCATCGAAATAAATATCTTTATCTTTTTTATCTAATTTTCCTTTGAAGAAACTATAATAATTATCTCCATCTTCAGGACCTCTCCATGATAGATCACCGCCATGAGTGCCAGGTTGTTGAGTGTAGCCCCATTTTTGAAAATTTCTATCCGTTGGTTCAAAATAAATATCACAATGATTGCGATAACCTTCTTGTCCTGCAATCAAATCATTTTTTCCACCCCACCAAATAAAATAATCTTTATTTTTTAGCTCTGATAAAATACTAGAGTCTCCTTGATCAGTATGTAACATATAATGCATTGTCCGATGACCATGAACATGGGGGTACCATCCGGTCATAAATGAGCAACGACTTGGTGTACAAACTGTCGCTTGGCAAAAAGCATTCTTAAATGCAACAGCGTCATCTTTAATTATGCTATCTAAATTGGGTGTTTGTGCACCAGGATAACCAAGATATCCGAGCATATCTCCTCTCCACTGATCCGGATTAAATATTAATATGTTTGGTTTATTCATCATAAAAGTTTTGCTTAATCTTACAGTATAAATAGATGGTTTTAAGCTAAAAAATTCCATTTTTTTAGTTTAAAAAAAATTGTTAAGTGTTATAGAATTTATACTACGTTAATCTATGGGAGGATTAGATGAAATTATTAATTAAATTATTTTTTTCAATTATAATTTTAACTTCTTTTAGTACAGCTAAGGCTGATACTATTAAGTGGTTACATCTTTTTTCTGATGATGATCTAAATATGCCTGGTATGTTACAGGCTGTTAAAGAGTTTGAAGAAAAAACAGGACATACTGTTGAGATGCAGTATCTAGAAAATGAATCTTTTAAAGCAAAGTTACCAACGATGCTCCAATCAAATGACAGACCTGATATTTTTTACAGCTGGAGTGGTGGAGTTATGTATGATCAAGCTGAAGCAGGATTTTTAAGAGATATATCTGACCTTGTTCCAGATAGTTATCTTGATACTGTTAGTGCTGCAGCAGCTGATGCGTTTACATATAATGGACAAAGAGTAGGTTTACCAAAACAAGTAGCACAAGTAGCTTGGTGGTATAATAAAGATTTAATCAATCAAGCAGGGGTTGATGTTTCATCAATTAAAATGTGGGACGATCTTTTGTCAGCAGTAAAGCAAATTAAAGCTGCTGGAATAACTCCAATTTGTCTAGGCGGTAAAGATAAATGGCCTGTGCATTTTATATGGACTCATCTTCATATTAGAAATGGTGGTAAAGCTTTATTCCTAGACTCTCTAAATAATGGAGGATGGGACAGACCAGAATACATAAAATCAGGTGAGCAAATGCTTGAGCTTGTCGCTTTAGAACCTTTTCAAAAAGGATTTTTAGCACACACTTGGCCTGACCAAGCTGGTTTCTTTGGTGATGGAAAATGCGCTATGGCATTCATGGGTAACTGGATGTACGGTGCTCAAAAAGGAAACAGTGCAAGCGGTGAAGGTCTTGGTGATGACAACATGGGAATGTTTAATATGCCAATGACTGCTGGTGGTCTTGGTAATCCTGGAGATACACTAGGTGGTATTAATGGTTGGTTATTTTCAAGTTCCGCTCCTGACTCAGCGGTTGAGCTTATAATGCATTATACAAATAAGCAAATTCAATCAGCTGATGCTGCTGCAGGTGCATATATTCCAATCGTTAAAGGTGCAGATGCATCTATCCAAAACCCATTTCTTAAACAAGTAGCTAAGAATATTGCTAATTCAGAATACCATCAAATTTTCTATGATCAGTTTTTAGGAGCTGACATTGGAAGAGTTGTGAACGATGTATCTACGGATTTAGCTGCAGGAATAATTACTCCTGAAGAAGCTACTCAAGCTGTTCAAGAAGCTTGGGAATTTAACCAATAACAAAAATCTCAGGGCTCTTTAAATTAAAGAGCCCTGTTCATTGCTATGAGATCACCAAAATTAGATGCACTACTTAGTCGGTATTATACAATAATAATTTTTTTAATACCTGCTTTAACAATATTTACTTTGTTTGTAGTACTTCCAATAGGAGAAGCTGCTTATTACAGTTTTTTTAGATGGAATGGATATGGTGCACCTGAAAAATTTGTTGGTTTTAAAAATTATGAATTTTTATTCAAAAATAGAGTGTTTATTATGTCACTCAAAAATAATTTTTACATAATTGCTATATCATTATTTGTTCAGTTACCATTTGCTCTTTTAATTGCTTTAATGATTTCAGATAAACTAAGAGGAGCAGCTTTTTTTAGAACAGTTTTTTTTCTTCCATTTATTTTAGCAGAAATAGTTACTGCGTTAATCTGGGCATACATCTATGATGGTAATTATGGTTTAGTTGCTGCAATATGGGGGTTTTTTGGTGCAGAAGCACCATTTGTACTTGGCGATAAAGATTGGGCATTGGTGGCAATTTTAATTGTTATATTTTGGAAATTTTTTGGAATTCATATGATGATTTATATTGCAGGATTGCAAGCTATCTCAAAAGAAGTTTTAGAAGCCGCAAAAGTAGATGGGGCAGGCCCAATAACAACTGCCTTTAGAATTAAAATTCCTATGCTTATTCCGACAATTAAGCTTTCAGTTTTTTTATCACTCTTAGGCAGTTTACAGCTTTTTGATATTATCATGCCGCTAACCGGAGGAGGACCCTCAAATGTAACACATTCGATGGTCTCTTATTTATATTACTTTGGTGTAATGCGAATGAAAGTTGGATTTGGAAGTGCAGTAGGAGTTGTTATATTTTTAATTTGTTTATTTATTGCAATTGGTTATCAAAGAACATTAATGAGGGATGATAATGAAAACAAATTTTAGAACTTATTATTTGTACCTTCTTCTATTTTTTTTAGCAGGAGTAATTATCATTCCCTTATATGTTTCAGTAATTGGTGGTTTTAAACATACAGGAGAATTAAGAACAAACTCTTTAGGCTTACCAATTAATTGGAAGTTTGAAAATTATACATCTCTTTTGGCTAATTCTGATTTCTGGTTATTTTTATGGAACTCTACAGTGTACGCAGTTGGAACTACTTTTTTTGTAGTTTTATTTGCTTCCATGACAGCTTTCGTTTTTGCTCATGTAAAATTTGTGGCAAATAAATTTCTCTATAATTATTTTTTACTAGGACTGATGTTTCCTTTTGCAACTGCAATTCTGCCTTTGTTTTTAAGAGTTCGTGATTTTGGTTTATTAGGTACAAGTTGGGCTGTTATAATTCCACAAATCGCATTTGGACTAGGTTTTTCTATAATTCTTTTTAGAGGATTTTTCAGGCAAATGCCAAAAGAGATATTTGAAGCTGCTGTTTGTGATGGCTGTAGCTATACTCAATTTTATTTTAGGTTTACACTTCCTTTATCAACTCCAATTTTAGCAACAGTTAGCGTTATTACTCTTACAGGAAGCTGGAATAATTACCTTTTGCCTCTGATAATGATTAATGATGAATCTCTTTATTCATGGCCGATGGGTATAATGGTTTTTAGAGGTGAGTACTTTACTGATTGGGGTAAAATATTAGCTTATGTTTCATTAACCCTAGTTCCAGCAGTAGTTTTCTTTTTTGCTTTACAAAAATATATTGTTGCAGGTTTAACAGGTGGAGCAGTTAAGGAATAGTTTTATGAAAGTAGGAATTATTGGTTGTGGAAATATTGCTGATATTTATTTCAGTAACTCTCAGAAGTACTTTAATAATTTTCAAATAGTTGCATGTGCTGATATTAAAAATGAAGCTGCAAAAAACTATGCAGAAAAATATGGAGTAGAACAATTATCAGTAGATCAGATATTATCTAATAAAGAAATTGAGTTAATTATAAACTTAACAATACCAGATGTTCATTTTGAAGTTTCAAAATCAATTCTTGAAGCTGGTAAACATTCTTATTCAGAAAAACCACTCTCAATAAAGTTTGAACATGGTGAAGAGTTAGTTAATTTAGGTAATTCAAAAGGTTTACATGTTGGCTGTGCTCCAGATACTTTTCTTGGCGCTGGTATTCAGGAAGCAAAAAAAATTATTGATCAAAATCAAATAGGTAAAATAAATCTTGGCAGTATTTCCATGGGTGTGGCCGGTCACGAAATTTGGCATCCAAATCCAGATTTTTATTACAAATATGGTGGTGGCCCAATTCTTGATATGGGCCCATATTATTTCACAGCTTTAGTAAATTTACTCGGTCCTGCAAAAAATGTTTTTACGCAATCAAGAACAGTTTATCAAAAAAGAGTTATTGGTAGCGGTGATAGACAAGGGCAAGAAATAGAAGTTGAAATCCCAACAACATTAGTTTCACAAATAGAATTTCAGAACGGTGCATTAATTGATTCATTTTTTTCTTTTGATGTTTGGAAACACAGCAAAAATCACATTGAGTTATACGGTGATAAAGGTTCAATAAATATTCCTGATCCAAATATGTTTGGTGGTAATATTCTAGTTTGTAAATCAAAAAATGGAGATTGGGAAAATATAGATACCAAGAATAATAATTTGGGTAAAATAAATATTAAAAATAAATCTGAAAAAGCAAATGAGTCAGCGGGCATTGCTAACTATAGAGGTATTGGTGTGAGCGAAACAATTGATGCAATAAAAAATAATCGTTTAAATAGATGTAGTGGAGAATTAAGCCTTCACGTTTTAGATATACTAGATAGTATTATTACATCATCAAAAGAAAATAAGAAAATAGAACTTAGAAGTTCTATTAAAAATTTAAATTACTTCTCAGAAGATGAGATTAGTAATTTAATAAAGTGAAAGGAATAAAATGAAAAAAGCTTTAATAGTTTATGGAGGTTGGCCAGGACATGAGCCAGAGAAATGTACTGAAATAATTAAAGGCATGTTAGAGCCTGAAGGATATGAGGTTAGGGCAGAATATCAAACTTCTGCATTTGCAGAAGACTATGTTCATGAAATGGATCTGCTTATTCCTATAGTGACGATGGCTTTTCATTTTGATCCTAGAGGAGAAATAAAAAAAACTGCTGTTAATAATGTTATTAAAGCTGTTCACAACGGTTGTGGTCTTGCTGGTCATCATGGTGGAATGTGTGATGCATTTAGGCAATCAATTGATTGGCAGTTCTTAACTGGCGGTCAATGGGTAAGTCACCCAAATGGTATTCATGATTATAAAGTAAATATAACAAAAAAAGATGATCCAATCATGGAAGGTATTGAAGATTTTGATTATCATTCAGAGCAATATTATATGCATGTTGATCCATTAAATGAAGTTTTGGCAACGACAACTTTTAAAGGTAATGAAGTTTGGAAGCTTGAACAAGAGCCTGGTTCATCAAGTGGTGACGCTTATACAACAGAATGGTTAAAGGGTGTAGAAATGCCAGTTGCTTGGAAAAGACGAATTGGGAAAGGAAAAATTTTTTATATCTCTCTTGGTCATTTTGCACATGAATTAAACCATCCACAAATGAATAAAATTTATAAACGTGGTTTACTTTGGGCATCAAGATAGAGTAATATAATATAGGAAATCATATGACAGAATACTTTAGTAAAATACCAGAGATTAAATTTGAGGGCGAAGAAAGCACAAATCCATTTGCTTTTAAGTTTTACGATGAAAATAAAAAAGTTTTAGGCAAGTCAATGAAAGAGCATTTAAGGTTTGCTACTTGTTATTGGCATACATTTACTTGGCCTGGTCTTGATCCATTTGGTGGTCAAACATTTGATAGACCGTGGATGCAAGCAGGTGATGAAATGAAAATGGCTGAAATGAAACTTGATGCTGCATTTGATTTTTTTACTAAAATAAAAACACCTTTTTTCTGCTTTCACGATAGAGACATTTCACCTGAAGGTTCAAATTATTTGGAAACACAAAAAAATTTCTTTCATATTATAGATTTAATGGAACAAAAAATTAATGACTCGGGAATGAAATTACTATGGGGAACAGCAAATGCTTTTTCGCATAAAAGATATATGAGTGGTGCTTCTACCAATCCAGACCCAGAAGTTTTTGCATATAAAGCTGCACAAGTAAAAGATTGTATGGATGCAACGATGAGATTGGGCGGTCAAAACTACGTTCTTTGGGGTGGAAGAGAAGGATACGAAACTATTCTTAATACTGATATGACTAAGGAAACAGCTAATCTTCAAAGATTTTTAGAATTAGTTGTTAATTATAAACACAAGATAGGATTTAAAGGTCAAATTTTATTGGAGCCAAAACCTCATGAACCAACTAAACATCAATATGATTTTGACTCTGCTACTTGCTTAGCGTTTTTACGCAAGGCAGGTTTAGAAAATGAGATTAAATTAAATGTTGAAGTTAATCATGCAACTTTATCTGGTCATAATTTTGAACATGAAATTGCTTATGCAACTTCTAACAGTGCCTTAGGAAGTATTGATATTAATAGGGGTGATACTTTAATAGGTTGGGATACTGATCAATTCCCAAATAATCCTGCAGACTTAATTATGTCATTTTATTTTATTTTTAAAAATGGTGGCTTAGGTCAAGGAGGCATGAACTTTGATGCAAAAATAAGAAGACAGTCTATTGATGCTGAAGATTTATTTCATGCTCACATTGGGGGTATGGATGTATGTGCAAAAACACTTATTGCTGTAGAAAAATTAATGAATGATAATGTTATTCCTAAGTTTATTGAAAATAGATATGAAGACTGGAATAAAAATTTGGGACAGTTTATTCATAATAAAGATACTGGATTAGATGATATAAATAAAAAAGTAATCGATGATAATATTGAACCAGAACCTCGTTCAGGAAGACAAGAATATCTGGAAAATATCTTAAATAAATATTTGTAGTTACTAACCATAAGTTTCTATACTAATTGATTTATAAATATTATGAAAATTTATAAATTAGATACAGCATCAGATTTTGAAAAATTAAACCTTTGTCTCGCAATAGGTAATTTTGATGGAATACATAAAGGGCATCAAGAAATAATAAATAAAATTAAGGAGATTGCATCAAACAATAATTTATTATCTTCTATAATGAGTTTTAATCCTCATCCTCGTGTTTACTTTAATCAAATAAATGAGCCTTTTAATATTTATACTCAAGGTGATAAAATAAATTTTCTTGAAAGATTGGGTTTAGATATATTTATAGAATTTTCTTTTGATAATAATCTATCAGTATTATCAGCTGATGATTTTGTAACTAAAATTCTTATTGATAAATTAAATATTAAATACTTAGTTATAGGTACTGACTTTAAGTTTGGAAAAGACAGAAAAGGTAATTTTAAAACATTACAAAAGTATGCTGAAAAAAATAATTTTAATATTCATTTAATTGATCCTATTATGCTTGCTGATAAATCTGATAAATATTCATCTTCAATAATTCGATCACAAATAAAAGATGGTTATATGGAAGATGTTACTGAGTCTTTAGGTAGGCCTTGGCATATGCATGGAACAATAATTGAAGGTGATAAAAGAGCTAGAGAAATCAATTTTCCAACTGCTAATATGATACCAGATCAACACATATTACCAAAAAGAGGTGTTTACTGTGTGGAAGTGCTATTAGAAGGCAAAAAATACAAAGGTGTTTCAAATTTTGGTTTAAGACCAACAGTTGATGGAAGCAAACTCCTTCTAGAGACACATATGTTTAATTTTAGTGAAGAAATATATGGTAAAGAATTGACTGTTGAATTCCTTACATTTATTAGGTCTGAACAAAAATTTAATAATTTTGAAGAATTAACCAAGCAAATCAAAAAAGATATAAATATAGCTAAAGAATATCATCAACTATAATGGAATATAAAGATACAATTTTTCTTCCCAAAACATCTTTTGAAATGAGAGCTAACCTTCCAGCAAAAGAACCTGCAATATTAGAGGAGTGGGATAAAGAAAATATTTTTAAAAAGCTAAGAAATAAATCTAAAGGTAGAGAAAAATTTGTTCTACATGATGGTCCGCCATACGCAAATGGACATATTCATATGGGAACTGCTCTTAATAAAATTCTAAAAGACGTCATTGTGCGAACACAACAAATGGCAGGTAAAGACTCAATTTATGTTCCAGGATGGGATTGTCACGGCTTACCAATTGAATGGAAAATAGAAGAAGAATATAGAAAAAAAGGAAAGAACAAGGATGATGTTCCAACTGTTCAATTTAGGAATGAGTGTAGAGAGTTTGCAGAAAAATGGATCGATATACAAAAAAAAGAGTTTAGGCGACTAGGTGTTGAAGGGGATTGGGAAAATCCTTACCTCACAATGTCAAATCAAGCAGAAGCACAAATTGTTCGAGAGCTTGGAAAATTTCTTCTTGATGAAAGTTTGTATAAAGGAGCAAAACCAGTTCTCTGGTCCGTTGTAGAAAAGACAGCTCTTGCTGATGCAGAAGTTGAATATGAAGATCATACGTCTAACACTATATATGTTAAATTTTTAATTAATAATTCTACCGATAAAGATTTAATTGATTCTAATATTGTTAAATTAATAAGAATTGCATATGGCCCTTATAAGCTTGGAAGACTTAAAGAAGGGCAATTTCAAAAATTAAATTCAATTAGCAAATGATACAGATTACTGGAGGAAAGTTTAAGCAAAAAAAATTAGCCAGTATTAATGATTTTGTAAGACCAACTTCTTCTCTAAAAAGAGAAGCTTTTTTTTCAATTATTGAAAGTTATGCAATAAAAAATTCTATCGAATTATATAAAAATAGAATTTTTTTAGATCTTTTTGCAGGTATTGGCACCATGGGTTTAGAAGCAATTTCTAGAGGCATGAGTGAAGTAATT
>CACGGX010000016.1 GCA_902572735.1 uncultured Alphaproteobacteria bacterium | reverse complement strand
TCGAGGTAAAAAGGAAATTAAGCCAGGAAAAAAAGCTATAACCATGTAAGGTATGCTCATTCCTATACCCATAAAACAAAATATTAAAAATAAATTTGTTGTCGATTGAGTAAATGCTGCTGTGACAGCTGTTCCCAAGTAAGGTGCAGAACAAGGTGTAGCAAGAAGTGTAGCAAAAAAACCATTAAAAAAATTCTTTGTATAAAAATTATTTCCTGAATTTAAAATTTTTGATGAATATAAAAAACTTGGTAAATTTATTTGGAAAAGACCAAGTGTATTCAAGAAGAACATTGATATAATAGTTAAAACAAACATTAAAAAGTAAGGTTCTTGAAATTGCATACCCCAAGATATTGAAATATTGATTTGTTTAAGAATAGCAAAAAATGAGCCAAGTATTAGGAAAGAAGTGATAATACCCAATACGGTTATAAAAAAACTACTTTTTATCTTTTTATCTTCAGTATTAATTACAGATAATAATTTTAAAGATAAGACTGGAAATACACATGGCATAAGATTTAAAATAAATCCGCCTAATAGTGAAATTAGGAGTAAGTATAAAAGACTATTGTTTATAGAAATATTTTTATCTACATTTTCAATTTCTACATTTTTTTCAACTTTAAAACTGTGGTTATTATCATAAAAAAATATTTCAATTGGAAACTTTTTTTCATTAAATTGATCTGATCTAAAATTAAAAGAGGTTTTTAATTTTTGAAAATCAAGGGAATAATTATTTATTGGTTCTACAACAGGCAAACCAAATGGTGTGTGAATAAAAATTTTTGGATCATCAAAAAAAGAACTAGTTGATATTTCTATATCAAAAATAACGTCATTACTATTTTCAATAGCTCTAAATGAGAAATTAGAAATGGGCGTAAAATCAATATTATTGTTTAAGGTAGTAGATAAAACTTTTTCAATTTCAAAAAAATAATCTGTGTACGCCCCATCTCCAGACGGTAAGTTTAAAAATATATCTGCGTTACCTGGAATACAAACATCTCTACAAACTAAATAATTTATATTTAAATTTAAATTTGTTTGTATTTGATTGTCTTCAATATCTACTATCAAAGGAAATATAACTTTATCTTTATACCCAATTGATTTTAAACCTAGTATTTCAAATTCTATTGGCTCTGGCCATAATATTTTAATATCTTTAACGTTTGATGAATTATTCCATATAATTTTTTGAGGAAAACCACCTCCTCCAGGAGATTTCCAATATGTTTTCCATTCCTCCTCTAGTTCATATTCTAGTGCTAAAATTAATTGGTTTTTATTATTTGAAGCAGTCAATGGTGAAATTAATCTAACTTTTGATTTTTCACTAATTGCCCAATCTGAAGATAAGGAGTATCCAGCTGGGCTAAATAGCCCAAGGCCAAGTATTATTGCTATTTTTAATAGATTTATAACTTTTATTACCTTGTCCATATAAAATAAATCAATACAATATTGAAAAATATAAATTAACGCGAATATATATACTATATGAATCTAACAGGTCAGTTCTTAATTTCAATGCCTTCATTAGATGATGATAGATTTGAAAAAACGGTTATTTATATGTGTGCTCACTCAAAAGATGGGGCTATGGGTATAATAATCAACAAAAAAATTGATTATGACCTTTATCCCGATTTGCTTGAACAACTAGGGATAGACAAGCCATTAGAAGATAAAAAACTTTACATTCGCTATGGTGGCCCCGTTGAAAGTGGTAGAGGGTTCGTTTTACATTCTGATGAAGTAATTCAAAAAGAAACCCTAACAATAGATAAAGGTGTTGCGTTAACTAGTACTTCAGAATTTTTTGAAGACCTTTCTAAAGGTAATGGTCCAAAAAATAGTATTCTAGCTCTAGGATATGCAGGTTGGGGTCCAGGACAAATTGAGAAGGAATTAGCTTCAAATAGTTGGATGACACTAAAAGCAAATAGTGATTTTATTTTCGATGAAAAAGTTAATAATAAATGGAACGATGCATTTAACTTATTAGGAATAGATGCAAGTAAACTTTCAATATTTTCAGGTAGCTGTTAACTATAGAATAATATCAAAAACTCTTTCCTTATCTTTATCTAAAACTTTTTTTATTTTAAACTTTGCAGTTTTTGTAAGTTTCATACCTTTATTAGTCACAAATGATTTCATTTTAATTACCTCTTTTTCAGGCATTTTTCTTTCATATTTCAAAATATGTTTCTTTCCACTAATCATAAATGCTGTCTTCATATTTTATCTCCTTTATATTTAAGAGAGGTAAAATTACCTCTCTTAATTTTTTGTATAAGTATTAATCTCTAATTGAATAAGCTACCACTCCAACCTCAGCTTTATCAGTACCAAGTTTTTCAGCTTCTTCACTAATTCTTAATCCCATAATATTTTTAATTAAATATATTACAATATATGAGAAAACAAAAACAAAGATACACACTGATGCGACACCCAGTAATTGAATTGAGTATGATGCATCAGGATTAGTTAGAGGGACAACTAATGTTCCCCAAATACCGGCAAACATATGTACGGGTATTGCGCCAACAACATCATCTAGTTTTAATGAATTTAAAAAGTTAGTTCCATAATACATTATTACTCCACCAACTGCTCCAATTCCAATTGCAAGCAATGGACTAGGCATTAATGGCTCAGCTGTTATTGAAACTAAACCTGCAAGTGCTCCATTAAGCATCATGACAATATCAGTTTTTCCACCAATTAATCTTGTTATTGCTGCGCCAGCCATACATCCACCACACGCTGCGAGTTGGGTGTTCATAAAGATTTTTGACATTGCTGTTGCATCTTCATAAGAACCTAATGCAAGTTGTGATCCGCCATTAAAACCATACCAACCCATCCATAAAATAAATGTTCCTAATGTAACTAAAGGAATTGATGATGGAGCAAATGGAGCCATATTAGCTGGTTCTCCACTCGCACTGAATCTTCCAAGTCTTGGACCTAAAAGAATTACTCCTGCTAAAGCTGCAGAACCACCACAAGCGTGGACTAATGTCGAGCCAGCAAAATCTGCAAAACCTAGGGCGTCTAACCATCCTCCACCCCATTCCCAACCCATTTGAATTGGATAAATTACTCCTCCAAGAACTGCAGCAAAAGTAAAGAAAGGCCAAATTTTTATTCGCTCCGCAACAGCACCAGATACAATTGAAACAGTTGCACAAACAAATAAAGCTTGAAAAAACCAGTCTGAGGCATCTGAATAGCCTGTTTCCATAGATGAATTATCAGTCCATATAGATGGTGTACCAACATAACCTCCTTCAGGGACAGAATATCCAAGATTATATCCAATTAAATAGAAAACAATTGAAACAATTGCGAACTTTCCAATATTTTTAGCAGCAATGGTTGATACACTTCTCGTTGTAACTAGACCTGATTCTAAAAATAGAAATCCTGCAGCCATCCACATGACTAAAAATCCACATACTAAAAAAGAAAATGTATTAAAGATATATGCTACTTCAGCGTCAACCTCTGCTCTCACAGATGAACTTAGCAATAAAATAAAAGAGAAAATTGCAAAAAGACTAAAAAAATTTTTATACATTATTTAACTCCATATAAAATTATAAACACATAACTAACCTTTAGTTATGCATTACTTCATGCGTAGCTATGGAAATTAATTAATAAGATCCGCGTTCCTTCGGGTATACCTACTTCCGATTTGCAAACTGCAAATTGAACGATTTAATAACTTTGCATGCGTTCCTTCGACTTTCGTCTACTTCCGTCACCTTTAAAGGTGATGAACGTGATATGACTTATAACTATTATTCGAAAAGTATCAAGAAATAGTATTTAATTTAATTACTAAAATATAATTAGTTTTCTAAACTCATTTTGTTAAAAAATGTTCCTTCTTTTTTTAACCAACTATTAATCGTATCAAGAAAATTGTTGCTTAAATAGTAGTTTTTGATTCGTTTGTCAGATTTACTTTGCTCTTTAACAAAAATGTTTTTTTCTAAAGCTTCGTTTAAAATTGATTGAATAGATGATCTGGAGCCAATTGATTTAGGTATGTTTGCACATATTGTTTCAAATGAAATTCCACTTAGCCTATTATTTTCATAAATTTCTAGAGAGATCACATGGTGTAAAATTGATTTAAATAAAAATTTTGAAACATAATCTTCTGAAAAGAAGCTTGAATATATATTTCTTTTTTTTTCTTTAATAATTTCTGTTTCTGTCATTTGAACCTCCCACTAATGTTTAGCAGATTTGGGAGAGCAAATGCTCTCCCATTTTTTAGTGACCAACTATAAGGAGTTGATTTGCTAATCACTAAATTCATTAGTCCCTGATGCTGTAAGCCATAACGCCTACTTCAGATTTATCAGTACCAAGTTTTTCAGCTTCTTCACTAATTCTAATACCAAAGAGCATTTTCATGATGTACCAAATGATAAATGATACAACAAAAACGAAAACGTTAATTGCCACTATACCGTAAAGTTGTGCGCCAAAACTTGCTGCACTATTAGAAATTGGAACAACTAATGTTCCAAAGATTCCAGCAAAACCATGTACAGGAATTGCTCCAACAACATCATCAATTTTAAATGTAATTAAAAGTCTTGTTCCATAGAAAACAATTAATCCACCAATTGCACCGATGATTACTGCTAGGAATGGCGTAGGTGCTAATGGTTCTGCAGTAATTGCTACTAAACCACCTAAAGCTCCATTAAGCATCATTACAACATCTGTTTTACCAGTTACTAACCTTGAAATAACTGCACAAGCCATTACACCTGCACCAGCTGCCAAGTTAGTATTAATATATATAGTTGCTACTGCTGTAACATCATCGAATGTACCCATTGCTAATTGTGATCCACCGTTAAATCCGAACCATCCGAGCCATAGAATAAATACACCAAGAGTTGCAAGAGGTATTGAAGAATTTGCAAAAGGCTCCATAGGAGCTGCTTCACCGCTATCAGTAAAACGTCCTAATCTTGGACCTAGTAAAATCGCACCAGCTAGTGCTGCTGCTGCTCCTGCACTGTGAACTAGAGTTGATCCAGCAAAATCTGAGAAACCTGCTTCTGCTAAGTATCCTCCACCCCACTGCCAACCCATTTCGATTGGATAGATGAAACCAGTTAATAAAGCACAAAAAATAAAGAATGGCCAAATTTTTATTCTTTCAGCTAGTGTTCCAGATACAATTGAGCAAGTTGTTGCACAAAATACCATCTGAAAGAACCAGTCAGAACCATCTGAATAACCTGTATCAAGAGCGCTACCATCACTCCAAGGAAGTGGAGATCCAATAAAACCGCCTGCAGGAATGCCATATGCCATATTATATCCAACTAACCAGAACATTAGACCAGCTATTGAATATAAGCCTATATTTTTTGCAGCAATTGTTGCTACACTTTTGGACGTAACAAGTCCTGATTCAAGCATTGCAAATCCTGCTGCCATCCACATGACTAAGAACCCAGATACAAGAAATAGGAATGTATTTAAAATGTATTGCACTTCACCGTCTACTTCGGCTCTTGCATATGAACTGAAGAGCATAAAGACAGCAAGAATGCTAATGAAATATATAGATTTTTTTAACATTAATCCTCCATTATAAATTTCACAGTACATGGCTCACATTGAGTCATGCGTTACTTTTCATGCTTAGCTATGGAAATTAAATAATAAGATCCGCGTTCCTTCGGGTTAAACCTACTTCCGATTTGCCATAGGCAAATTGAACGATTTTATAACTTTGCATGCGTTCCTTCGACTTTCGTCTACTTCCGTCACCCGATTAGGTGATGAACGTGATTACTGATTTAGTTTAATATTAATTTTTAGTAAGATTATAATCGTTAACATTAATATGCAAAAAATGCATATAGCAATATTTCCCTTTTTTATGGGAAATATTAGCTATTTTATTGTTGATAAATCAGTCCAAGCAGAATTATTGTTACTAGAGTTTACACTAGCATTAATGAATTTCATAATATGCAAACCATCATCAATATTTGGAAGTAACTTTAATAAATCTTCCTTATTTTCCTTATCTTGTATAACATCAGCAGCATCTGAATAAATCTGTGCAAATGCTTCAAGATACCCTTCTGGATGGCCAGCAGGGATTCGTACGTTGGCTTCAGTTCCTTCAACTTTGATAGAACCACCTCTCGTTATTATTTGGCTAGGTTCTCCTACTTGACTAAATGTTGCATAATTTGGATTTTCTTGACTCCATTTTAATGCTCCCTTGTCTCCATAAATAGCTACAGTAAAATTATTTTCTTCTCCTGTGGCAACTTGAGAGATAGACAATGATCCCTTAGCTCCGTTATTTAATCTTATCATTATTGACGCATCGTCATCTAATTTTCTTCCTTCAACAAAAGTTGTAAGATCTGCACTAACTGATTGTAATTTTAATTGAGTTATAAATTCCAATAAATGCATAGTGTGACTACCAATATCACCTACACCTCCTGCAGCTCCACTTCTTGAAGGATCTGTTCTCCATTCTGCTTGTTTATTTGAACCTGAATCTTCTTCTTTTGATCCGAGCCATCCTTGCAAATAAGATCCTTTAACAATTCTTATTTTTCCAAGTGCTCCATTTTCAATAAGTGATCTCATACCTCTAACAACTGGATATCCTGAATAATTATGAGTTAAGAAAAAATGAGCATCAGATTTAGAAACTGCATCAACTAATTCATGAGCATCTTCCATTGTAGAAGTCATAGGTTTGTCACAAATGACATGAATATTTTTATTTAAAAATTCAATTGCTGGCGCAGCATGCATATGATTTGGTGTAACAATAGATACTACATCAATTCCATCATCTCTTTTAGATTCTTCCTCAGCCATTGTTTTAAAATCAGGATAACTTCTTGAAGGATCGAGACCAATTTCTTCAGCAGATTTTGCCGCTTTTTCTGGAGTTGAAGATAAACAACCAGCAACAAATTCATATTTATCATCCATTCTTGCACATAGACGATGAACAGCTCCAATAAAAGCTCCTTGACCACCACCTATCATTCCTAATTTTAATCTTTTTGCCATTTAAATTCCCTCCTAAATACCTAAAAGTTTTTTATTAGTTTCTTCATCCATTCCTGAGTCAGCAAAATCATCAAATGCTTTTTCAGTTACATCGATGATATGTTCTTGTATAAATTTGGCACCCTCTTCTGCTCCTTGTTGAGGGCTTTTTATACAACATTCCCATTCTAGCACCGCCCAACCATCAAAATTATAACCAGATAGTTTTGAAAAAATAGATTTAAAGTCAACCTGACCATCTCCTAATGATCTAAATCTGCCTGCTCTATCAATCCAAGATTGAAAACCTCCGTATACACCTTGTTTCCCACTTGGATTTAATTCTGCATCTTTTACGTGAAACATTTTTAATTTGTCATGATAAATATCAATATGATCTAAATAATTTAAATGTTGTAGAATAAAATGACTTGGATCATAAAGCATATTACATCGTGGATGATTACCAACCTTTTCTAAAAACATTTCAAAAGTAATGCCATCATGCAGATCTTCACCGGGATGAATTTCATAACAAAGATCTACACCAGCTTCGTCAAATTTATTTAAAATTGGTTTCCATCTTTTTGCAAGTTCGTTAAAAGCTTCATCTACTAATCCTTCTGGTCTTTGAGGCCATGGATATAAATATGGCCAAGCTAATGCACCAGAAAAAGTTGCATGTGCATTTAGTCCAAAGTTCTTTGAAGCCATTGCTGCTTGCATTAATTGATCAATGGCCCATTCTTTTCTTTTAGTTGGATTACCTCTTACTTTTTCATCTGCAAATCCATCAAAAGGAATATCGTATGCAGGATGAACAGCAACAAGCTGACCTTGAAGGTGAGTAGATAACTCTGTCAGTTGTAAATTATTATTTTCAAGAATTCCTTTTATATCATCACAATAATCTTTACTTTCAGATGCTGTTTTTAAATCTATTAATCTTGAATCCCAAGAAGGTATCTGTACGCCTTTATATCCTAAATTAGAAGCCCATTTTGAAATTGACTCTAATGAGTTAAAAGGTTCATCATCACTTACAAACTGGGCAAGAAATATTGCAGGGCCTTTTATTTTTTTCATATTAAATCTCCATAATTATTTAAACACGAAAAAGTTAGGTAGTCATTAAATTTTTAAAATTTTCGTAAAGTTTTTTAGTATTATTGTTCATTTCTTGAATATTATTTCTAAGTGATTTATCCAGTTCATCAATAGAATTTTTTCCCAAATATTTTTCTAAAGCATTTTTTAATTCAGGAACTTTAGACCATTTAATAATTGTGCTTTCATCTACTTCTATATGAAATTGAATACCATAAGCATGATTTTTATACTTAAATATTTGAAATTTTGTAATATCTGATGAACCCAAAATAGTTACTTCAGAATTATTTAGTTCACTTACTTCGTAACTATGCCATTGCAATGCTTTAATCTGATTATCAAAATTTTGAAAAATTTGATCCTTTTTTTTATTATCTAAAATATTAATATTTAAAATCCCAATTTCTGGAGGATTAGATTTAATTACTTTACCACCAAGAATTTCACCTAAAAATTGACAGCCCAAGCAGATTCCGAGATATGGTTTTTGATTATTTAGAACAAATTCTTTTATCTTATTTTTTTCATCAATCATCCACGGATATTGTTCTTCCATCCAAGTATCCATTGGCCCACCTAAACATATCATTCCATCAAATATATCAAGATTAACAGGAATCTTTTCTTCTTCATCCAATCGAATAATAGTTGTTTCTACTAAGTCTTCATTCATTAACTTGGTAAAGTACCCAGGTGTTACTAAGGGCGTATGTTGAAGAATAATTATTTTATGAGACACTTTGTTCTAAGTTGAGTAATCTTTTTTTTAATTTGATTCCCCCTCTACCAGAAAATCCTCCAAGTTTACCATCACTACGTATTACACGGTGACAGGGGATAATAAGTAAAAGTTTATTTTGTCCACAAACATTACCTACATATCTTGGAGACGTACCAACTTTTTTTGCTATTTCGCCGTATGTTGAAACTTTACCATATTTAATTTTAGATAATTCTTTCCAAATTTTTTTTTGTAAAGGAGAACCTTCAAAAGAATAGTTAATCTTAAAATTTTTAAGTTTTCCAGAAGCATATAAATTAATCTGATTTTTAATGTTAATTAAATCAATTGTTTTATTTGTTTTACCAAAGCTAAGTGAATAAACATTACCTCTGTTTTTTTTCACTGTAATCCAACCAAGTTTAGTTTTAAAACAAGCTGTTTCCATATAAAATTAATAACATTATTGAATGAATCTATCAAAATAATTTATAATAAATTATGGATGAAGATAATTTAAATATAGAGATTAGAAAATTTCTTAAACAAGTTGGTATTAGTTCGCAACGTGAAATAGAAAATTACATACGAAAAGAATTTTCTAAAGGAAGTATCAAAATAGGTGAATCCATAGAAGTGTCTATGAATTTAACATCTAAAGATGGAGAACTTAATCATTCAATTAATGAATCTTTGAAAATAAAATAAATAATTTTAGTATGATTTAAAGTTTAATTTATACGTGATTGGATTTTATCAATATTTTCAAGTTTAGATAATGGTCCAATACTTGATATAGTTATTGGCCCTTTTACAATTTCATTAGCAATCTTTTGAACAGTTTCTTTAGAGACCTTGTCTATATTTTTAATAGTTTCAGCTGGGTCGATTATTCTATTAAAGACCAGAAGTTGTCTAGCAGCACTTTCACATCTTCTAAATGCACTTTCTCTTCCCATCATTAAACTTGCTTTCAACTGAGCTTTACCTCTATTGATTTCCTTTTCTGTAATTGAGTTAGGACTTTCGTTTAATTGATCGCATAAAACAGGTATGAGCTCTTGGATTTGATTTTCACCAGTTCCACAATAAATACCAAAAACACCAGTGTCAGTATAAGATGAGCTGAAAGAAGAAATACCATATACAAGACCACGTTTCTCTCTAATCTCTTGAAACAATCTTGATGACATACCTCCCCCTAATAAAGAAGAGTAAACCAATAAAGAGTAGTAGTCATCATGGTGGTAATCTATACCTTCAAAACCAAGCAATAGATGAATCTGTTCTAATTTTTTATCTTCTCTATATTCTCCAGATTTATAATCAGCTTTTTGTCTTTCAGTAGATAATCCAGTTGGTAGGTTAGTGCATGATTTTTTAATTGATTCTACAAATTGATCATGGTCAATTTTTCCTGCTGCACTTATAATCATTTTTTTTGGATTATAATGATTCATCATAAAGTCTCTAACTTCGTCTCTTGAAATATTTTTAATAATATCAGTTTTGCCCAATATGGAACGTCCCATTGGCTGGTCCGGGTATGCTTTTTCTTGCCAATAATCAAAAATCATATCATCAGGAGTATCAAGGTACATTCCAATTTCTTGAATTATGACTCCTCTTTCTCGATTAAGTTCGTCTTCAGCAAATGTAGAATTTTGCAAGATATCTGTAAGAATATCTATTCCATAATGTAGATCATCAGCTAAGAGCTTTACATAATAAGCTGTTATTTCCTTTGAAGTATAAGCATTTATATCTCCACCAACATTTTCAATTGTTTCAGCAATTTGAAGAGCATTTTTAGTTGATGTACCCTTAAAAGCCATATGCTCTAAAAGATGGGCAACACCATTTATGTCTTTTGTTTCATCTCTGCCGCCAACAAAATTCCAAATACCCATTGATACTGTTTCCAGCCCTGGCATATCCTGGGTTACTATTCTTAATCCGTTTTCTAGAGTTGTAATTTTATGCATTGCTTATTTTTTCTAAGATAAAGTTTTTAACATCTATAGTACTATTGGGTAATATAGTCATCTTTTCCTCTTTATCAAAGAGATTGCTCAATTCTTTCGGTATATTAATTTCTTTATTAATTGCTTTATTCACGGCATTGTCAAATTTTGCAGGATGTGCGCAAACCAAAGATACCCAAGCTTCATCATCTTTTTTATCTAATAATACTTTTAGTCCTGTTGCAGTATGTGGATCAGCAATATAATTATATTTTTCATATACATATTTAATTGTCTCCAGAGTCTGATTATCATCAACTGAAGAAGCCTTATATATTTGCTGAAACTTAGCTAATACAGAGTCATCAAATTGATAAAAACCTTTTGATGAAAAGTTTTCAAATACTTCACTTACTCTTTTGCTATCTCTATTGAGGCTTTCAAAAATTTGCCTCTCAAAGTTACTTGAAACTTGTATATCCATACTAGGGCTATATGTTTGAGATACAGATTTTTTTTTCATTTCTCCATTGTCTACTATGGACTTCAAAATATCATTAGAGTTAGTTGCAATATGTAAATGACCAATAGGTAATCCCATTTGTTTAGCAACAAAGGCTGAAAAAATATTACCAAAATTTCCTGAAGGAACAATGAAATTAATTTGTTGCTTATCAGTTTGCAAGTAAGCCCAAAAATAATAAACAACTTGTGCAATTAATCGTGCCCAATTTATAGAGTTTACAGCAGTTAAAGAGGTAGACTGTTGTATTTCATCATCAACAAATAATTCTTTGACAATTTTTTGACAATCATCAAAATTACCATCTATAGCAATATTAAAAATATTCTTATCAATTACTGTAGTCATTTGTTTTTGTTGAATAGGCGATACTTTATTATGAGGATGTAGAATAAATACATTTATATCTTTTTTTGATTTAAAAGAATGAATTGCAGCTGAGCCAGTATCACCAGAAGTTGCACCTAAAATAGTAATTTTTTTTGGAGAAATCTCTAAACTTGTAGAAAATAGGTTACCAAGAAATTGTAAAGCATAATCTTTAAAAGCATAAGTAGGCCCATAAATTAATTCTAATAAAAATTTATTGTTTTCTAATTCTACTAATGGAGCTATTTTTTCATGATTAAAATTTGCATAAGTTTCATTTAAAATTTTTTGTAATTCTAATTTTTCTATATTTTCTTTTACATAAGGAAAAATAATTTCGCATGCCACTTCTTCGTATGATTTATTTTTTAAACTTAGTAAGTCTATTTTGGGCCAGCTTTGGGGTAGATATAGACCTCCATCTCTAGATAATCCTTGATAAAGAATATCGTTGAATGATTTGCTTAGAGAATCATCTCTTGTGCTTAAATATTTCATTAAAGATAACGATTAGTAATATATTCTTTAAAATAATTAGCATTTAAAGGGGACTTTGTAACCTGTTCTAAAACCTCATTAGTTGAAAAAAAACTAGCTTTTTCATGGATATTTTTTTTAAGCCAATTTACTAAATTTGAAAATTCACCATTTTCTATTTCCTTATCTAATTCCTTTTGATCAGTTCTCAATTGAAACGCAAATTGAGCAGCAGTGAGTGCTCCTAATGAATATGTTGGAAAGTATCCAAATAATCCAGCAAACCAATGAATATCTTGTAAACATCCATCAATGTCTCTATTTATCGATAAATTAAATAATCTATTAAATTCATCATTCCAAGCATCGGGAATGTCTGCAATATTTATTTCATTGTTAAAAATTTTTCTTTCTAAATTAAATCTTAAAATAATATGCAGGGGATAGGTAACTTCATCTGACTCAACTCTTATAAAAGATTTATTTACTCGAGTACCTAATTTGTAAAGATTGTCAGGATCTGTAGCTTTGTCTTTAAAATTAAATTGTTTATTTAAAGTATTAGATAAAAATTTTTTAAAAGCTAAAGACCTTGTGATTTGCATTTCAATTAATAGTGATTGACTTTCATGCATAGCCATTCCTCTAGATTTACCTGCTGGCTGATGCATCCAATCTTTTGGTAGGTTTAGCTCATATAATGCATGTCCAGTTTCATGCATAACACCATCTAAAGATGAAAATGGATTGTCATTATTATATCTAGTTGTAATTCTAACATCATTTGTAGATCCTCCACAAAAAGGGTGGACGCTTTTATCAAGTCTTCCCCTTGTAAAATCAAAACCTATTTGTTTCATTATATATTCAGAAATATTTTTCTGCTTTTCTTCATCTATACTTGTTTCAAATTGAAGTGTTTCTTCATTTCTTTGCTTATCTATAATTTTGTCAATAAGTGGTGATAGAAATTTTTGTAAATCATCAAATACTTCAGATATTTTATTTTCTTCTGAAGAAGGTTCAAATTTATTTATTAGAGCTTCATACGGAGAAACTTTAAAAGTTTCTCCTAGAATATTAGCTTCTTCTTTCGTTAAATTTATAAGTTCTTCTAAATCTTTTTTTACTAAATTAAAATCTGACTTTTCCCTTGCCTCTTGCCAAACGCCCTCACAATTAGCTGAAGATTTTGAAATTTTTTCTACAAGTTCGGTTGGTATAGCAGAAGCTAATTTATATTCTCTATCCATTTCATTTAAGTTTTTCAGATCACTATTATTTAGGTTAAGATTCTTTGAGTCTTCAATTAAATCACCAACCTCAGAAGATGAAATTTTACTATGACTAAGTTTTGATAAATAGGCTAATTGCTCTGATCTTTGATCTCTTGAGCTGCTCGGCATCATTGTTGCCATATCCCAGTGTAAAATACCTGCAATATCTGATGTCAGTGAAGCTTCATTAAAGATTTCTTTAAGTTTTAAATATGTTTTCATTTTTTCGTCCTAAATAAATAAATTATAAAAATAATCAAAAAAGAAAAGCTCATCAAAAACCATGTAATTGCATACTGCAAATGATTATTTGAAAAATTATGATTTTGAGATGAAGGTATTAAGAAATTCTCTGCATAATTGCTCATATTTTTAATGAAAAATTTCTGATTAATCTTAACATTTAAGTAAGTTTGAATTTGCTCCAGATCATAATAATACCATTCATTTGAAGAAATAGAGTTCTCAGGAGTAAACATCTGTTTTTGAGTTGGGTATCGGATATATCCGAGAATTTCGTCATTTATTATTTCATTATTGTTTTTAAAATAATCATATCTACTTTGTTCAAACCAACCTTCATCAATTAAATAATTATTTCCATGATTATCTGACAATAAACTAGCTATTCTAACACCAGAAATGCCATTGAGTGTTTTAGCAGGGAAAAAAATTTTTTTACTTCTGTCAACAGTTCCTAAAGTGATAACTTTAGTAAACTCATCAATGTTTGGATACTTCATTTTTCCCATTGAAAGTGAAAGTGGTTTTTGGATCTTTAGTTCATTAAATTCGGCTATAATTTTTTCTTTCCATTCCAGTCTTTGCAATTGCCAAATTCCTAAAAATATTGTCAGTGCAACACAAAATAAACTGAATAAAAAAAATTTTATTGGAAAGTTTTTAATTTATGCACCCCAAACATAAACGCAGACAAACAAAAACAGCCAAACTACGTCAACAAAATGCCAATACCATGCAGCTGCCTCTAATCCAAAATGCCTATCTGGAGTAAAATGATTTTTATAAACACGATACAGACAAACAGCTAAGAATGCTGTTCCAACCATTACGTGAAATCCATGAAAACCCGTCGCCATGTAAAATACTGATGGATATATCCCATCTGTAAAACTGAAATAATGATGAGCTGCCTCATAATATTCTACACCCTGCATAATTGAGAAGAATATTCCAAGACCAACAGTACACCATAATGCTTGAATAGCTTGATCTCTATGGCCTTCTCTAACAGCGTGATGAGCCCATGTACAAGTAGTACCCGACATTAATAAAATTAACGTATTTAAAAAAGGAACATCAAGAGGATCAAATGTTTTAATACCCTCTGGTGGCCAAATCCCTACAGCACCATTACTGTCAAAAGTTTCTGAGAATTCTTCTATAGGTAATTTAGGTGTTAAACTTGCATCAAAGAAAGCCCAAAAGAAAGCAACAAAGAACATTACTTCTGATGCAATAAAAAGTGCCATTCCATATCTTAATCCGAGTTCCACAACTGGTGTGTGAACTTTTTGGAAAGTTGATTCTTTAATTACATCTCTCCACCATAGAAACATAATAGTTAACAAACCAATAGTTCCAAGAATTAAAAGCCAAGAAGTTCCGTAGTGCATATAAAATACAAGGCCAGCAGCCATTGCAAGTCCAGCTATTGATGAAAGGAATGGAAGAGGACTTGGATCAACCAAATGATATGGATGTTTCTGCCCTGTGGTTGTTGTTTTATTAACCATTTATTAATCTATATATTTAAAAAAGGTATATGACAATGTTATCTCTTCAACATCTTTCATTGTTGGATCTTCATTAATTGAGGGATCAATATAAAACACAACTGGCATTTCAACTGTTTCTCCAGGTTTCAAAGCCTGCTTTTCAAAACAGAAACACTGGGTCTTAATAAAATAAGGACCAACTTTTTCTGGCAAAACATTAAATGTCGCAGTACCGATAGTTTCAATTTCAGATACATTAGTTGCTGTATAATTAACAAGTTTATTTTCACCCACTTTAAATTTAATATTTTCTGGTGCAGTAAAAGTCCAATTTATACTCTCATTTACATCAGCATTAAAGTTAAGGTTAATATCTCTTTCTAAAATTGATGATGAGAGGAACTCAGATGTACTTGTCTTACCACCATAACCGGTAACACGACAAAATAAATCATATAAGGGTACCGAAAAAGCTACTAATGTAATCATTGTTAAAACAATAAATGATAATCCTATAGCTGTTCTAGTATTTGTCATTATACTCCAAAAATATTAGCCTTAAATAAAGTCCATAAATAAAAGAATGCAACAATACAAAGCAAGATTATTAAAGTTATAATATTTTTTCTTCTTCTGTTTTTCATCTTAACACCACATGATCAATCAACAATGCTGAAAACAAACTAAATAAGTAAAGAATTGAAATGGCAAAAAATTTTAATCCTTCAGAATTTGGTATTGATTTTCTTTCCTTAGATTTTTTTAACTTTAAAGAGCTATTAAATAATAATAAGTTTAAAATAGTAACTATAGTTAAGTATATTATTCCAACATTTTTATCTAAATATGGAAGATAGCTCGATAAAATTAGTATTACAGCATAATAAACAATCTGTTTTTTTGTATCTTCAATGCTACTTACATTTGGTAACATGGGCACATTAGCATTTTTATAATCATTATATCTATATACTGATAATGCCCAAAAATGAGGTGGCGTCCAAAAAAATATAATTACAAATAAACTAATTGGTAAAAAACTTAATTCTGGAATAACTGCTGTCCATCCAATAATTGGAGGTATTGCTCCTGCTGCTCCTCCAATAACTATATTTAATGAAGTTGTTCGTTTAAGCCAAAATGTATAAATAAAAACATAAAAAAGAATTGTAAAAAGAAGCAAACTTGTTGCTAATGAATTTGAGAACCATTGCATCAAAATTAAAGAAATAGTTCCTGTTAGTATTCCTGCAACTAAGGCTTCATTTTTTGAAACTACTCCAAGTGGAATTGGTCTTAATTTTGTTCTTTCCATAGTTTTATCAATATCTTCATCAAACCACATATTGATTGCAGCTGAAGAACCAGCTCCTAATGCAATAGCAACTATTACCATAAAACTATTTAGGAATGCGATTTGCCCTGGCGCCAAAAACATTCCAACAAACGCTGTAAAGATAACCAAGGACATAACTCTTGGTTTCATTAGTTCGTAATAACCTTTGAATTTTCTTAAAAGAAAATTATTGCTATAACCAGCTTCTAAGGATTTAGCATCCACGTAAATTATCCTTTGAATTTAGGTAAAGTCTCAAACTGATGGAATGGAGGAGGTGAAGATAGTGTCCACTCAAGAGTATCAGCTCCTTCTCCCCAAGGGTTTGAAACTTCTTTCTTTCCAAAAAATAATGCATATACAATCGCGAAAAGGAATATCAAAGTTGCGGCAAAAGAAATGTAAGAACCGTAAGTTGATACAAGATTCCATCCTGCATAGGCATCTGGATAATCTGGAATTCTTCTAGGCATTCCAGCAAGTCCAAGGAAATGTTGAGGAAAAAATGTTACATTTACCCCAATAAAAAATAACCAAAAATGTAATTTGCCTAAAAATTCATTATATTTTCTTCCAGACATTTTTCCAAACCAATAGTAAATACCCGCAAAAATTCCAAACATAGCCCCCATACTCAGAACATAATGGAAGTGTGCAACAACATAATACGTATCATGCATTACAGTATCTATTCCAGCATTGGCCAGAATGACTCCTGTTACGCCTCCAAGTGTAAATAAGAAAACAAATCCAATTGCAAATAACATTGGAGTTTCAAATGTAAGTGATCCACCCCACATAGTTGCAATCCAGCTAAATATTTTTATACCAGTTGGAACAGCAATAATAATTGTAGCTAGCATAAAATATGCTCTTAAATCTGCACTCATACCAACTGTAAACATATGGTGAGCCCACACGATAAAACCTATAAATCCTATTGCTATCATAGCATAAACCATTCCTAGATATCCAAACACTGGTTTTCTAGAGAAAGTAGAGATGACTTGGCTTACAATTCCAAAAGCTGGTAATATCATGATGTAAACTTCAGGATGTCCAAAGAACCAGAATAAGTGTTGGAAAAGAACTGGATCTCCACCACCTGCAGGATTAAAGAATGTTGTACCAAAGTTTCTATCAGTTAGAAGCATTGTAATTGCTCCAGCTAAAACAGGAACAGCTAACAAAAGTAAGAATGCTGTAATTAAGATAGCCCATACAAATAGAGGCATCTTATGAAGGGTCATTCCAGGTGTTCTCATATTAAGTATTGTTGTTATAAAATTAACTGCACCTAAAATTGAGGAAGCACCCGCTAAATGAAGAGCAAAAATTGCCATATCAACAGAAGGTCCTGCGTGTCCAAGTTTATTTGAAAGTGGAGGATAAATTGTCCATCCCGTACCAGCACCAGTTCCTATTGTTGCTGAAACAACTAATAAAACGAGGGCAGGAACAAGTATCCAAAAACTAAAGTTATTCATTCTTGGGAAAGCCATATCAGGTGCACCGATCATCAATGGAACAAACCAGTTTCCAAAACCACCTATTAATGCAGGCATTACAACGAAGAATACCATTAACAAACCATGGGCAGTAATAATTACATTCCAAACTTGTCCATCTGCAACAACGTCTAAGCCTGGTGCTGCTAATTCAGCTCTCATTAATAATGAGAAGAAACCTCCAACTAATCCAGCTAGTATAGCAAATATGATATAGAGAGTTCCAATATCTTTATGATTGGTAGAAAAAAACCATCTTTTTATAAATCCTGGTTTATGATCATGATGGTCGTGGCTTGCTGAATCTGCGTAACTCATTTTTCTCCTATTCTATTATATTCTCTGTAGTTGTTATTTCGTTTGCTAATGCTAACTTATTTTTTTGTTCAATTATCCAGTTATTAAAATCTTTTTCATTAAGTGCTTCTATAACAATAGGCATATACCCATGACCTGTTCCACATAATTCGGAACATTGACCTCTATATATTCCTGGCTCATCTATATTGAACCATGTTTCATTAAGTCTACCAGGAACCGCATCTTTTTTTACACCTAAAGAAGGCATAGCAAAACTATGAAGCACATCACCAGCAGTAACCAATACGTGAATATTTTTATTTGCTGGTACAACTAGGTGGTTATCTACTGTTAATAATCTTATGTCTCCTGGTTCTAATTCATCATCAGGTATCATGTAACTCTCAAAAGAAATGTCATCATGTTCTGGATATTGATACTCCCAGTACCACTGATGACCTATTACTTTAATAGTCATATCTGTTTCAGGTATTACATCTTGCTGATATACTAACTTAAAAGACGGGATTGCCATAAAAATTAATATTATTACTGGAATCCCAGTCCAGAGAATTTCTATAAATGTGTTATGAGTAGTTTTAGAAGCAACTGGATTTGCTTTTCTTCTAAATCTAAATACAACATAGAAGATTAGAAATAGGACAAATATTGTGATTGCAGTCATCATAATTAATACAAAATTATGAAGATCATAAACATTTCTCATAACGTCGCTTGCAGGTGTTTGAAAACCTAACTGCCAATCAGAGATACCATTTGCTGATGAAGCAAAAGCAATAAATGTAGCGGTAATAATGGATAAAATGCGCATCTTATTTAAATATTGTATACACTAATAAATAAATTATTCAGTAAATTAACCAGTGATTTAGAGGCAAAATTCTAGGACAGGTTGTCGCTCATTATGATTTATTCAATGACCGATTGAATAGAAAAAATTGCAGCTGTTGTTGCAGTGTCTGAGCGTAAAATTCTTTTTCCTAGAGATACAGATATACATGAAGACATAGAAGAGATGGTTTCTCGTTCCTTTTCAGAAAAACCACCTTCAGGCCCAATAATGACAGCCCATTTTTTGTATTTTTTTGTTTCATTAATTAGTGCATTGTAAATAGTAGGTAAGTTTTCATTTCCTTCATCACAAAAGACTAAACCTCTATCAGATGGAAAATTGTTAACTAAATCATCTAGTTTAATTGTTTTATCTAAAGTTGGAATGGACAATCTCTCAGATTGTTCTGATGCTTCAATCATATTTAATTCAAAATTTTTAAAATTTATTTTTGATTGATTTGTATATTCTGTCAAAATCGGAATAAATCTAGAGATACCAAGCTCTGTAGCTTTTTGAATAGTAATATTCATTCTATAAGATTTAATTGGAGCAAATATTAACCATAAATCAGTTTCCTGAGGAATATCTCTCAATTTATTTTGTATTTGTAAAACAATATTGTCTCTATTGATTGAGATTACTTTAGATAACCATTCACCTGTAAAACCATCAAACAAATTAATGCTATCTTCTTTTTTGATTCTAAGAACATTTTTTAAAAAGTGATGCTGCTTATTTTTTATATAAATTAAAATATTGGCTGATAATTTTTTTGAGACAAATAATCGTGTTTTAGCCATTTTCATTTCAATATTTTAGAATTATAACATTATATTCATATATGTGGGATAACTTAGTTGTAAAAAAAGTATTTGATTACTTCGAGTTAATCAGACTGAACAAACCTATTGGCTTCCTTCTATTAATGTGGCCTTGCTGGTTTGGTTTAGCGTTACTAAAGATAGAAACTTCCAAACTATTATTTTGGTATTTACTTTTTTTAATTGGTTCTTTTTTAATGAGAAGTGCAGGTTGTATAATTAATGACATCATTGATATTGATTTTGATCAAAAAGTTACACGTACTAAATTTAGACCTTTAGCATCAAAAAAGATTTCTATCACTGAAGCAATATTATTATTAATAATATTATTGGTAATTAGTTTTTTCATTCTTCTCGAGTTTAATTTTAAATCAATCGTATTGGGTTTGTTAAGTGTGCCATTTGTTATTTTATATCCATTTATGAAAAGAATAACTTTCTTCCCACAGTTGTTCCTTGGAATTATTTTTAGTTGGGGTGTGCTGATAGTATCAATGCAATTTAATACACGAATTACATTTGATTTTCTTTTATTATATTTTGTATGTATATTTTGGACATTAGCATATGATACTATTTATGCCTACCAAGATAAGGCAGATGATATTTTAAATAAAATCAAATCTACAGCAGTTTATTTTGATAAAAATGGTAAAAGATTTGTTCAAGCATGCTATTTTATTATCTTAATTATATTGTCTTATTTTGTATGGAATTCCTCAAATTTTTTACTAAGTTCAATTATTATAGCAACTATCGCAATTTGTACGTATATAGCAATTCAGAAATGGGATATAACATCACCGTTAAGTTCAAATTATTATTTCAGACAAAATAATATTTTTGCAATTATGTTGTTTTTACTTTTACAAACTTTTTAATGTCTTCAGATAAAAAACAGTCAGTTACTTCAAGAATAATTTTTGATTATTTAATGAGTCATAAACTCAAAATAATATTAGCTTTATTTATGATGGTTATCTCAGCAGCAGCAACAGGTTTACATGCTTGGTTAGTAAGACCTGCGCTTGATGAAGTCTTAATCAAAGGGAATAAAGAAATGTTATTTTTAATTCCAATTGCAATTATTATAGTCACACTTTGTAAAGGACTAGCTACTTATACTCACTCTTATCAAATGAGTAAAGTTGCACATTCTATTATTGCAAAACTTCAAACTCAGATGTTTGAAAAACTTATGTATTTGAATATGAAATTTTATAATGACTCTAAGTCAGGTAATTTAATTTCAAGACTCATTAATGATACTTACTATTTAAGACTTGCAATAGTCAAATCTGTAACAGGAATTATAAAAGATGTTTTAGTTATTATTTTTTTACTAGGTAATATGTTTTATCAAAGTTGGACACTAACTCTTTTTGCTTTTTTTGCATTTCCTTTAGCAATCTGGCCCATAAGAAAAATTGGAAAGAGTATAAGAAAAATTACTTACACTATCCAAAACGAAATAGCAGTTTTTTCTAATGTACTAGCTGAGAGCATTAAAGGTATTAGGCAAGTAAAAGCATACTCCAGAGAAAACTATGAAAAACAAAGAGCTTTTGAAACAATTAGTTTCATTCAAAAATATTTTACAAAATCTGCTTTTATTAGCAATCGCTTAAGCCCTTTGATGGAATTCATTGGAAGTTTAGCTGTAGCACTCTCAATTTATGCAGGGGGTGTTTTTGTTTTAAATGAAAGTATGACAACAGGTCAATTTATGAGTTTTTTAGTAAGTCTTCTTCTAGCTTATCAACCGGTAAAGGCACTTGGCAATCTAAACATTAGTGTCCAAGAAGGACTAGCTGGAGCTGAGAGAATTTTTAAACTTTTAGATACTAGCGAAAAAAATATGGAAAATATTTCTGCAAAAAAAACCATAGATCTTGATGGAGACATTGTTTTTAAAGATGTTTCATTTGCATATAACGATAATACAGTGCTCGATAAAATAAGTTTAATAATACCAAAAGGAAAAAAAGTTGCATTAGTTGGCTTATCTGGATCTGGTAAATCGACGATAGCAAATATAATTTTGCGATTATATGATAATTATTCAGGCTCTATATTAATAAATTCTAAAGATATAAAAGAACTAGATCTGACAGATGTAAGAAACAGTGTTTCAATAGTAACCCAAGAAACTATTTTATTTAACGAGAGTATATTTAATAATATTAAATATGGAAACCTTGAAGCAAGTGATGAAGAGATTAGTTTAGTTGCTAAAAATTCTGGAGTAAAAAATTTTTCAGAAGAATTGGATCAAAAACTACATACTGTTATCGGAGAAAACGGTATAAAATTATCAGGTGGACAACGACAAAGAATTGCTATTGCCCGAGCTCTAATTAAAGATGCACCACTTTTAATTATGGATGAAGCTACATCTTCTCTTGATAATATTACTGAAAATAAAATTCATGAAACAATAAATAATCTTATGAATAATAAAACCAAGTTAATAATTGCACATAGATTAAGCACAATAGAAGACGCAGACATTATCTACGTTTTAGATAAAGGCAAAATTGAAAGTCAGGGAAAGCATGAAGAGTTAATTTCAAAATCAACAATTTATAAAAAATTACAACTAAGAGAACAGTTAGAAAATGAGTTTTAAAAAAAAAATTTTTAAATTTTCTATATCTCAAAAAATTTTAGCATTTATAGGTTACATATATATCTTATTCGTATGTTACACTTCTAAAATACAGATTATAAACTCTGAGTTACCAGAAAAATTATGGAGGGAAAATAAACCTTTTATTTTAGCATTTTGGCATGGTCAATTGATGATGATAGGACATGTATGGAAAAGTAAAGCTGTGTTAAATATGTTGGCATCTAGCCATAGTGATGGTCGATTTGGTGCATATATTGCAGGTCATTTTAATTTAAAAAATGTTTCTATAATGTCAAAAAATAAATCACCATCTTTAAGAAAAGTATTTAAAATTTTAAAAGATAGAAATTATATTGGTATTACTCCTGATGGACCACGAGGACCAAATAAGAAAGTCTCAGAAGGAATTATAAAAATTGCTATTCATTCTCAAGTCCCAATTATACCACTTGGTTTTGCTTCAAATAAAAACCTTAAACTTAAATCTTGGGACTCATTTTTAATAACATATCCATTTTCAAAATGTAGATTTGTTTGGGGTGAACCAATTACTATTCCCTCTTCCACTAAAGATGATGATTTAGATAAATATAAGAATTTCTTGGAAGGAAAAATTAATGATTGCATGGAATCAGCAGAAAAAAATCTAAATGCTTAGAATATATCAAATACTCAGTACTTTTCTCATACCTATAATCATTTTTAATATATTTATTCGTATCTATAGAAAAAAAGAGGATAGATTAAGATTTATTGAAAGGTTTGGGAAACCAACGGTAAAAAAAAATACTGTGAAAAAAATTTTATGGATACATGCAGCAAGTATTGGCGAATTTAAATCTTCAGATTTAATTATAGAACAATATCATAAAGTATTTGATATTTTAGTTACTACAACAACAAAATCTTCAGCAGAATATATTAAGGAATTTTATAAAAATAAAATTATACATCAGTACATTCCATTTGATGTGTCTATGTGGTGTTCAAGATTTTTAAACTTTTGGAAACCAGATCTGATTCTATGGATAGAGTCAGATATTTGGCCAAATATGCTTAATAAAATTCGAGTTAAAAATATCAATTGTTTATATTTAAATGCCAGGATTTCTCCAACTTCTTTTAAAAAATGGAAAAGTACAAAAAATTTCTACAAAAATTCATTAAAGAGTTTTAATAAAATTTTTGCACAAAGCAAAGATGACAAAAAAAGAATTCAAGAATTAACAAACTTACAAGTTGACTATATTGGAAATTTAAAATTAGCTAAGAATAATAACAATTCTTCAATAAATAAAGATCAAACAAATACAATCTTAATTGCAAGTACTCATTCTAATGAAGAAAAAGAGATAATTAAATGTATTAAAAAAACAATTCGTGAATTTAATTTAAAAATTTATCTTGCACCAAGACACCCAGAAAGAATTGCCACAATTAAGCGAGAATTAAATAGAGAAGGATTTAATATAACTTTAGAGTCTAAAAAAGAATTTGAAGAAAATAATATTGTAATAATTGATAGTTTTGGAAAATTAAATCAATATTTTAAAATTAGTGATTTAGTTATTTTAGGTGGTTCTTTTTTCAAAGATATTGGTGGACATAATCCTATAGAACCTGCAAGTTATGGATGTGCTATTATTAGCGGTAATTATGTTGATAATTGGACTAATATTTATGAAGATATGGTAAAAGCAAATTCATGTATAATTGTAAATAAGTTTGAAGATATTGATATAAAGATGAAAGAATTACTTAATAATAATTTGGCAATTAAAAAAATCCAAGCAAATGCGCTTGAGTTTTCAAATAGATCCTTCTTTGAAAAACAAAAACTTTTCAAAAACATTGAAAAGTACATCTATTAAAATGCTTAAAGCTCCTAAATTTTGGTATAAAAAAAATGATACATATTTATCGAACTCTTTATATCCACTTTCACTATTATTTAGATTTGGAACGAAAATAAGAAATTTTATTAGCAGAAAATCATCTTCAAGCATTCCAGTGATTTGCATTGGAAATATAGTGGTTGGAGGAGCTGGTAAAACACCGGTTGCTTTAAAAATTGGAAATTTATTAAAACTTAACGGATATAATCCTCACTTTGTCTCAAAAGGATATGGTGGTATTGAAACATCTAATGTTCTTGTTAAAGAATGGCATTCTGCAAAAAGTGTTGGTGACGAATCCTTATTACTAGCTGAAGTTGCACCAACTTGGATTGGTCAAGATAGAAATAAATCGTTTATTTTAGCTAAAGAAAAAGGTGCTGATTGTATAATTATGGATGATGGTTTTCAAAATCCAGCTCTTCAAAAAGATTTTTCAATTATTGTTATTAATGGAGAACAGGGCTTTGGGAATAAAAGGGTAATCCCATCTGGTCCTCTTAGAGAGAGTATATCAAGAGGTATTTCCAGAGCAAATCTTGTAATAGTGATTGGAGAAATATCTCAAGATGTAAAAGATAAAATTCCAAGCACTGTTCCTATTATTCATGCTAAATTTCAAATAAGCACAGACAATAGAATATATAAAAATCAAAAAGTGACAGCCTTTGCAGGTATTGCTTATCCTGAGAAATTTTATAATTCACTTTCTGAACAAGGTGCTATTTTAGAAAAAAAAATTAGCTATCCTGATCACCATATTTTTGATGAAAATGATATGTTAAATTTAGCAGAAAATGCCAATCTTACAAAATCAGTATTAGTTACTACAAAAAAAGATTTTGTTAGAATACCTAAATCATATCGATCTTTAGTAAGCACTTTGAATGGAGAGATTAAATTTGATGATGAAAATCTACTTAAAGAAATATTAAGTAACATTTTAGAAAATAAGATAAATGATTTAGCAATATGAAAAACATAATTTATTTTTTTGAATATATTATAGTTTTTTTTTATATTTTTCTTATTTAAGCTTTTGCCATTAAATATATCAGCTAAATTTGCTTCTTTTTTTTTTAGTACTTTTGGTAAATTATCAGGTGCAAACAAAACTGCTATTAAAAATTGCAAATATGTATTTCCCAATATGAAAGATGAAGAAGTTAAAAGTATAGTTAAAAAAAGTTGGGATAATCTAGGAAGAACAATTTCTGAACTTCCAAGGTTAAACTATTTATTTGATAAAAAAAAAATAAATTACAATAAAATTGAAAATATTGAAAATTTAATCAAAAATAATTCTCAAGCCATATTTATATGTATTCATCAGTCTAACTGGGAAGTTGTAGTACCTAGTCTTGACAGAATTGGCATAAATCTAGGTGCAGTATATAGGCATATTAACAATCATTTTTTAGATAAACTATTATTAAAAATTAGAACAAATTCGCTCGTATCATCTAAAAGTTTTTATACTCCAAAAGGTAAAAAAAGTGCTAAAGATATTACTGAAGCTATAAGAAATTCTTTGTCAATGTTGGTTGTAATTGATCAAAAAGATTCTTCTGGAGAAGAAGTGTTATTTTTTAAAAGAAAAGTTAAAACACAAACAGGTTTTTTAAAACTAGCCAGAAAATATAAATTACCAATCATCCCAATTAAAAATAAGAGAATTAATAATGGAAAAATTGAGCTAACCTTTCTTGAGCCTTTTTATCACAATGATGTAAATATAAGTGATAATCAAATGATGGAAACCATACATTACAAAATAGAAGAGTGGATTAAATCAGAACCATCTCAATGGTTTTGGCAACACAAGAGATTTAGTTAATTTTTTTTACTTTAATATCAATTGTACCATCAATAAGCTTAACAGATAACTGATCATTAGTAGTAATTATTTTTGTAGTCTTAACAATTTTCTTTTTGTTCATCAAAATAGAATATCCCTTTTTAAGATTTGAAGAGATAGAATTTGAATTAAGTAATCTGATATTTGCTTTATATTTTTCAAGATTATCTTTGTAGTTATTAGCAATATTTAAATTAAGATTTTTTGAAAGATTATTTATCTTTGTTTGTGTCAAACTTACTAAAGAATCTGGAGAAATTACAGATTTACCTAAATTTATGAGACTCAATTTAGATATGCTAAATTTGTTTTCAATTGATAATGTTAAATTTTTAAAATCATCTAAAAGCTTCTCCTTGTAATTATTTACTATTGAGCTTGGTGATTTAAGAAACTTATTTAAATATTCGAAATTTTCCTTTTTGGACTGGATTTGTGAATTAACTTTTGTGTTTAACCTAAGTTGTAAATTTTTAATTTTTTCTATTAATTCAAATCTAACTGGGGTAGCTTTTTCAGCTGCCGCGGTTGGTGTAGACGCTCTCAAATCTGATACTAAATCAATAATTGTTGTATCTGTTTCATGACCTATTGCTGAAATTATTGGTATTTTTGATTCAAAAACACTTGTTGCAAGATTTTCATCATTAAATGCCATTAAGTCTTCGGTACTTCCTCCACCTCTAGCAACAATAAGAATATCTGGTTTACCAGATTTAAGTTTGTTGAAACCTTCGATAGCATTTATAATGCTATCTGCTGCGTCAACACCTTGTACAGAAACAGGCCATATATCTAAAGGCATTGGAAAACGATCATTCACTCTATTAATTATGTCGTGTACTACAGAACCAGTGGGAGATGTAATTATACCTAATCTCTCAGGTAAAAAAGGTAATGGGATTTTTTTATCTTCATCAAAATAGCCTTTTTTTTGAAGTCTTTTTTTTCTTTCTTCAATGAGTTTTAAAAGTGCTCCCTCTCCTGCAATTTCAATTTTATCAATATCTATCTGGTAGGTAGTTTTATAGCGAGACCAGGTGGTGATTCTACCTGTTGCAATTATTTCTAGCCCTATTTCTGGATTTATATCTAAATATTTTTTTTTCTGATCCCAAATAACTCCACTTAAAATTGAATCTTCGTCTTTAAGTGTTAGATAAATTTGCCCTCTTGTTGCAGTTTTTACCTCAGAAATCTCTCCCTTAATTCTTACATAATTAAAATTGGACTCAATTACTTCTTTAAATGCATGATTAAATTCTGAAACTTCAAATTCGGGAATATTAATTTTATCTATCATGCTTATTTTTAAAAAATTTTTTTAATA
The DNA here is from genome assembly GCA_902572735.1 of uncultured Alphaproteobacteria bacterium. Taxonomy (GTDB): domain Bacteria; phylum Pseudomonadota; class Alphaproteobacteria; order HIMB59; genus CACPNW01. Next base: position 154 of record CACGGX010000016.1, on the reverse strand, counting down.
AATTACTACATTCTTTTTCCATAATGCCACCATAAATAGTTGGCATAAATATATTTTCTCTTTGAAAAGCAACTCGGAGTTTTTCAATTCCTCCATTTTTTTCATCATAGGCACCAAAATATAGATCTTTAATATGTACTTCACTTATTGCGCT
>CACGGX010000015.1 GCA_902572735.1 uncultured Alphaproteobacteria bacterium | reverse complement strand
CTCTATAACAGTTACATTGTATTTTTTATCTAATATATCCATTTCTAATTTTTGACCAACATCTGCAAATTGAGGTTCTACCATACCAATAGCTAATGATTTTTTCACTCTAAAACCATAGTTACCTCCTGTCGCACGACCTATAACTTTTCCATTATTATAAATTGGATTATTACCCAAAGCATCTGCATCTTCAACATCATGAACCTCTAAAGTTACCATTTTGTTTTTAAAACCATTTTGCTGCCATTTAACAAGAGAATCTCTTCCTATAAAATTACCTTTGTTTAAATGTACAAATCTATCTAACCCAGACTCAAAAGCTGCGTATTCTATAGACATTTCGGTACCAACCAATTTATATGTTTTTTCAACACGTAAGCTTTCCATGGCTCTAATGCCAAATGGTTTAAGTCCATAATCTTTTCCTGCTTCTATCAATTTATCAAAAATATGGTTTTGATATTCAATTGGATGATGTAATTCCCATCCGAGTTCTCCAACAAAATTCATACGCATAGCAATACTAGGAGCTAAACCAACATTAATTTTTTTTGACGATAGCCATGGGAAATTTTCATTAGATAAATCAGTCTTTGTAATTTTAGAGAGAATGTCTCTTGATTTGGGTCCTGCTAAAACAAGAACACCCATACTATTGGTTAAATTTTCATAAATCACTGATCCATCTTTGGGCATCCATTTATGAATCCAATCATGATCTAATCTTTGAAACGCTCCTGCTGAAACTAAATAAAAGGAATTTTCTTTTTCTTTTGCAATTGTGAATTCTGAGTGAACTCCTCCGGCAGTGTTTAATGCATGACAAAGATTAACTCTTCCAATTTTTTTAGGAATTTTGTTTGCTACTAAATAGTCTAGAAACTCTTCTGCGCCAGGTCCTGAAATCCGACATTTAGCAAAGGCAGTCATATCTAGAAGGCCAGCATTATCCTGAACATTCAAGCACTCGTTGCCAACATGTTCAAACCATTTTGATCTTCTAAATGACCAATCATCTTTTTGTAATTCTTTTGAAGGTGCAAACCAGTTAGCACGTTCCCAACCAAACTTTTGACCAAAAACTGCACCAAGATTTTTTAATCTATCATAACAAGGAGCTTGTCTTAATGGACGTCCCTCTTCTCTTTCTTCATCAGGATAGTGTACTGTAAAGACATTCGCGTAAGCTTCTTCATTCTTTTTAATCAAATATGCCTCTGTTGCATAATCACCAAATCTTCTAGGATCTACACCTAACATATCAATTGTAGGTTCACCGTCCACTATCCATTCGGCAATTTGCCATCCAGCTCCACCAGCTGCAGTAATTCCAAAACTATGTCCTTCATTTAACCAGAAATTTTTAAGTCCCCATGCCGGTCCAACAATTGGACTTCCATCTGGTGTATAACAAATAGCACCATTGTAAACTTTCTTAACTCCAACTTCTCCAAAAATAGGAACACGGTGCATTGCTGATTCAATGTGAGGTTCTAAACGCTCTAAATCTTCTTGAAATAATTCGAATTCAGATTCTTTATCAGGTCCATCAACATAACAAACTGGAGCTCCTTTTTCATAAGGCCCTAAAATCAATCCTCCTCTTTCTTCACGCATGTACCAAGAACTATCAGAATCTCGTAAGACTCCCATTTCAGGAAGTCCTTGCTCTTTTCTTTTTAATATTTCAGGATGATCGTCAGTCACTATGTATTGGTGTTCAACAGGTATAACTGGAATATCAAGTCCAACCATCTTTCCAGTCTGTCGAGCAAAATTACCACTACATGAAACTACATGCTCACATTCAATTGATCCTTTATCAGTTTCTACAATCCATAAGTCATCTTTATTTTTTTTAATCCCTATTACAGAAGTATTTCTATAAATTTCTGCACCTTTATCTCTCGCTCCTTTTGCAAGAGCTTGAGTTAGATCGGCTGGTTGAATGTATCCATCTTCAGGATGCTGAATTGCACCTATCAATCCATCTGTATTACAAAGTGGCCAAATTTCTTTTACTTGTTCAGGTGTTAAAAATTTAACATCTACACCTATCGTTTTTGCGACTCCTGAATATTGATAATACTCATCCATTCTATCTTGAGTAGTTGCTAAACGGATATTAGAAACTACACTAAACCCAACTTTTTGTCCTGTTTCTTCTTCAAGAGTTTTGTAAAGTTTGACTGCGTATTTATGCAATTGACCTACCGAATAACTCATATTGAATAATGGAAGTAACCCTGCTGCATGCCATGTTGATCCTGAAGTTAATTCCTTTCTTTCAACAAGGACTACATCTGACCAACCCTTTTTAGCTAAATGATAGAGAGTGCTAACGCCTACAGCACCTCCACCGATTACAACTACTTTTGACTTTGATTTCATTATTACTATTTAATACTGTACTTCATTAATCATATTAAATAAGGTGGGTCAATCATGAGATACTTCAAAAAAATAATTTTGGTGGTTATAATGAGTGCGTTTATTTGTCTTCCTATAAAGGCTGAAATGACTCTTAAAGAATTATTTTTTGATGAGTCTAAGCCTTTTCATTTAAAAATATTAGATGTTATTCCTGAAGAGGGAATTGTTCAAATTGGTGATGAAAATGCGAAAAATACCATTATTGAATTTATGGATTATTTTTGCGGATATTGTAAAAAAGTACATCCTGAATTACTTGAGATTGCAAGTGAAAGAAAAGATACACGAATAGTATTCTTACAACATCCAATTTTAAGTGAGTCTTCTAAATTACTAGCAAATATGGTTATAGCTGCAAACATGCAGAACAAAGGTATCGATTTTCATAATGCATTATTTGAAGTTGAAGGAAATTTAAATAATGCAAAACTAAAAAAGATAATTGAAAACCTTGAGTTAAATGATGCTAAATTAAATATCGATATGACAAAAGAAAGTGTTAATAATATTGTAAGACTGAGTTCTTTTTTAGCTAATGGATCGGGTGCTCGAGGTACTCCTACTTTTTTTATTAATGAAGAACTTGTTGTTGGTTATATCTCTATTGATAGAATAAAAGCTTTATTAAATTAAAGAAGCCCTATTAATTAAATAGGGCTTCATAGAATATTTTATTTATCTACCACTTCTCTAGTATTAGCGTTGTGTGATTCAGTAAAAGGAATTGGCACAACTTCTGCATCTACTGGAACACCAGGTGAATCTGCATATTGATCAGGTAGATGAACCTTGAATTTACGACCAAAATTTCCAATAGGAAAACCATTTTTATTTAGAGTTCCATCAAATGGTACATAGCCCATAGCAATGTTCCTTCCTTGTTCAGGATGATACCAAGGAGATGTTATGAATCCACAAGGTTCATTACCATCTTCTGAAACAAGCCAAAAATCAGGAGCATATTCTTCGATAGGTTTTCCACCTAAGCTTAATCCAACTAACTGAAGCTTGTATGGTTTTTTTCCATCTTTTAAATCTGCCTTCATCTTTTCAAGAACAGCTTTACCAACATAATCAGAAGTTTTATTCCATTCACCTTTACCAGATAAAGATACTTGATAGCCTAAATTACATTGAAAAGGATTATGCTGATTATCCATGTCTTGACCCCAAGATAGAATTCCTGCTTGAATTCTACGGTGATGAGCCGGAGCGATAACCATAAGATTATGTTTTTTTCCTGCCTCTAAAACAGCATTCCACATATCGTCGGCATACTTAGTAGACTCATATAAATAAATTTCAAATCCAGCCTCACCGGAGAAACCTGTTTGAGAAATTATACAATCTCTTCCACCTACTTTCGCAGCAGCAAGTCCATAGAATGGCATTTCATCAACTTTAACTTGATCGCCTATTAAATCATTCATCAAAGCATGCGCTTTAGGGCCTTGAATTTGAACTGGGCTTACGTCAATTTCATCGATATGAACATTAAACCTATTATCATGATTTACACCTTGCAAATACAAGCCAATATCTGAGTCAGATAAAGAAAACCAAAACTCATCCTTTGAAATTCTTAGAAGAATAGGATCGTTTAAAACACCACCATATTGATTACAAAGAATTACGTATCTTCCTCTCATTGGAGATATTTTAGTAGCATCTCTAGTTATGACATAATCAACAAATGCCTCAGCATCAGGACCTTTGACCTGAATTTGTCTTTCGACAGCAACATTCCACATGGTAACATGATTTTTAATTGCCTCATACTCAACCATTGCTCCACCATCTTCAGGCTTTACGTAACCTCTTGGATGATAAATTCTATTATAAACTGTTGCTCTCCAACATCCCGCCTCCATTGACAAATGCCAATAAGGTGATTTTCTCACTCTGGTTGAAATAAGCATTTGGACTGGTGTAGGACCACTTTGTCTTAAATTGTAGGGAACCTTTCTGTCCGATTGATCCACTGACGTAGAATGTTTAATCATTATAAACTCCTTAAATAAATATGCTATTTCTGTATTTAATCTTTAAATACTCTGCAATGATAAAATGTATGTGATGTAAAAAAAATGGTGGACCTTAATTAGGTCAAATTTTCGTCTTAGTTTTGACAGCAAATTTTGATATTTGTACTCTATGAAACTTAAATTACTACTACCTATTATCTGTTTACTAATTTTTTTAGTCGGTTGTTCAGCTAGTTATAAACAACTATCTACAATGGAAAATAAAGAACCAAAAAATTTTCAAGAACACTTACTATCTGAATACAAAAAAAGAGCTAGTTTCGAGGCAGAAGAAATGCATGATTGGAATTCTGCGAAATTATATTCTGAAAAAGCTCTCAAGAGTTTAGAAACTGATCAAATATATCCAGAAGAAATTTCATATTGGAAAATTCCAGAAGAAAATATTAATGAAATAAAAATTGCATATGACAACCTTATGACAATTTATAAAGATGCTAAAAATATTGATCCTTTTAATTTAGCAAGAGCTATTTCGTCATTAGATTGCTGGTCAGAGCAACAGGAGGAAAATTGGCAAACATGGGATATTAGTAGTTGCAAGAATGATTTCTTAAAAGCCATGCATAAAATTTATGAAAAAATATCTATTCAGGAAAATGAGCAAGAAACTTCAGATAACAAAGATAATAATTTAATAAATGAAACAAAGAATGAAGTAACAATTGTGACTAAAAATGAAAATAAAGAATTAATGCAAATAATTTATTTTGATTTTGATCAATTCAATTTATCTGAAGTTAGTAAAGATAAAATAATTACATTTTTAAATAATTATGGAAGTGTTATAAATGAATATCTTGTCGTTGGACATACTGATACCAAAGGAACAAATAAATATAATTTATCATTGTCAATCAAAAGAGCAGAGGTTGTAAAAGAAATTTTAATTAATTACGGAATTAATAAAAGTAGTATTAAAATTTTAGGAAAAGGTGAGGAATCTTTAGCTGTAGATACTCCAGATGACACTAAACAGCCCGCAAATAGAAGAGTGGAAATAAAAAAAACAAATTAACTTTTGTTTATAAATATTTTGGTATAATGAGCTTTTTTCAATGTATTCCAAAACTACAAAAAAAATAAATATTACTGTTAAGCCTTATTATCTTGAAGATCAATCTGAGCCTGAAGATCAGCATTATGTATGGGCGTATAAAGTAACAATTGATAACCAAGGTAATGAAAAAGTACAGCTGGTAAACAGACATTGGAAAATTATTGATGCTAATGGTAATCTTCAAGAAGTACGAGGCAAAGGTGTAGTAGGTGAACAACCTATATTAAATCCAGGCGAAAAGTTTGAATATACCAGTGGTACACCTTTAACTACTTCATCAGGTTTCATGGAAGGAAGTTATGAAATGCAAGGTGATGATGGAAATACTTTTGATGTTCAAATACCTCAGTTTTCTTTAGATAAACCGTTCGAAAATAATAAATTAAATTAATCCATTAAAATAATGAGAGACTTTAGGTCAATATTAAATATTATCGGGATACTAATATGCATTGAATCATTAGCAATGTTGATACCAATGTTCTTTGATCTTTATTATGGTAATAATGATTGGTTACAATTTTTTTATTCAAGTTTAATCACATTTTTTATTGGTATAATTTTATATTTTTCATTTAGAAAAAAAAATATTAAGCTTGGTATTAGGCAGGCATTTTTATTAACAATTTCATCTTGGTTGGTAATATCTTTTTTTGGTGCAATTCCATTTATTTATTCATCATCTTCCCTTCCATATACAGATGCTTTTTTTGAGTCCGTAAGTGGAATTACCACAACAGGTGCAACTGTTATTAATAATTTAGAAAATTTATCAGAAGGTATATTAATTTGGAGATCCCTTCTTCAATGGTTTGGTGGAATAGGAATAATCGTCCTCGCAATGGCTATATTGCCAACTTTGCAAATTGGAGGAATGCAACTTCTTCACATGGAACATGATGATCCTTATGAAAAAACAATTCCCAAGGTTAATAAATTTGTCATTGAATTGTTTCTTTTATATGTCTTCTTATCAATTATTTGTGCTGTTTTATATTTTGTTAATGGAATGAAAGGTTTTGATTCAATTATTCATGCGATGACTACGATTTCAACTGGTGGATTTTCTAATTATGATGAATCATTTTCACATTTTAATTCATTTCAAATAGAAGCTATAAGTGTAATTTTTATGTTGGTAGGAAGTTTACCATTTGTCTTGTATTTACAATTTTTGCATAATCAAAAAAAATTAATTTTTAAAGATGATCAAATAAAATTATTCTTTCTAATCTTGTTTTTAATTATTTTGTTAACGTCTATTTGGCTAACTGCTAATCAATCTATAGATACAATTTCTGCTTTTAGAATTGCTTTATTCAATATTACTTCAATTTTAACTGGGACTGGTTATACTAGCAGTAATTTTTCCAATTGGGGAAGTTTTGGCATTGTGATAATGATGATTATTATGTTTGTTGGTGGATGTGCAGGATCTACTACTGGTGGAATTAAAATATTTCGATTACAAATTTTGTTTAGAGGTGCAATTACACAAATTAGAAAATTAACTCAGCCTCATGCGGTTTTAGTTATGCGATTTAATGGCAAAACAGTGAATGAAAATACTTATAATTCAATAATGGGCTTTTTCTTCATGTATATATTCTTATTTATTTTGTCGGCAGTAAGTTTAAGTTTGTTCAATTTAGATTTTCTTACAGCTTTTTCAGCAGCAGCTTCTGCAATATCAAATGTTGGACCTGGTTTAGGTGAAATTATTGGACCTAGTGGAAATTATTTTTTATTAGATAATGGTGCAAAATGGATATTATCTCTTACAATGATTATAGGAAGACTGGAAATTTTTACAGTATTAGTTTTATTATCAATGAATTTTTGGAGAAGCTAAATACTTAAATAATTTCCCATATAAATTGATAATTGGTTTTTTGCTTCATTGATATAATCATTCAAGGCTAGAAATAATAAGTCATTAATAATTATTTCAGTTTCATTTAAAGAAATATATTTTTGAGAAGTTGTTGATCTTGAGGTTTCTACAGTTGCATTAGCTTTTAAGAAGCCACTATTATCATAAAGTTCATACTCAACTAAAAAAAATAATTCATATTTAAATATTGTTTTTTCTTCATATTTTTTAGCATCAATATTTTCAACTTCGTTTTTTGTTATAGATGCATCTAAAATATTTATTACTAATTTATTTTCATTGCCCAATTTTATAATATTTTCATTGTTCCATTTAATCATTAATTCAATTGGTGTACTCTGAATTTGATCCTCAATATTATTTTTAGCAAAGACTGGATTATACTTTGTATTAATTTTTATTTCTTTTGTATTTATTGAAATTTTTTCAAAATTAGAAATATTAATTTCAATAGGTTTTAATATTTCAATTGGCTGACAAGATAAAACAAAAAATAAAATTACAATTAAACTATTTTTTAAGTACATATATTAATATAGCTTGTTGAATATACATTCTATTTTTTGCTTGTGTTAGTACTACAGAATTTTTACCATCTAAAACATCTGATGTAACTTCTTGTCCTCTTTTAGCAGGCAAACAATGCATGAAAATTACGTTTTTTGAAGCTACATTTATAATTTTTTTGTTCACAGTAAAATTTTTAAAATATTTTTTCTTATTATTGTTTTTTTCACCCATAGAAACCCAAACATCGGTCATAATGCAATTTGATTTATTTGAACCAGCAACTGGGTCAGAAAAATATCTCAAATTTTTATTTTCAAAATTTGAAAATTCATTTTTATAATATTTAAATATTTGATTAGGCACAACGACGTTAAGTTTAAAGTTATAAATATTTTGCAAATGAATAAGTGAACGCAAAACATTATTGTAATCACCAATCCAAGTAATACTTATATTTTTATAGTATTTTAACTTCTCTTGTAGAGTTAAAAAATCTCCTAGTATCTGACATGGATGACTATATTCAGTTAGACCATTAATTATTGGAAGAATATTTTCCTTGCTTAAATTTACTATTTGTTTGTGATTATTATTTCTTATCATTAGGCAATCAATATATTGATTTAATACATGAAGAACATCTTCAGCCTTTTCTCTTTTATTATCAAAACCAATATCTTTACTTTGCAGTTCTATAACAGACCCCCCTAATTTTTGCATTCCTACATTGAAACTTAATCTTGTTCTTAGTGACTGCTTTTCAAAAATTAAACCAAGAGTTTTATCTTTACAAAATGAAGAAAATTTTTTTGGATTTTTTTTTATTTTTTTGGCAAGTAAAATTATTTCATCAATTTCTTTTTTTTTAAAATTATTAATATCAATAAAATGTTTCATTCAGATAGTTCTCTTATGCTCTTTTTAATTATTGTAATTGATTTATCAATCTCTTTATAAGATACAATAAGTGGTGGAGCTAATCTTACTGTATTATCTGCAGCAGGTACATTTAGTAATTTATTTTTTTTAAGTTGTTCAGAAAAATCTATATTGCTAATATTTGTTTTAATACCCAATAAAAGTCCTGCGCCTCTAACCTCTGAGATAACGTTTGATGTATTCTCTAATTTTTTTAAATTTTTCCAGAAATATCTAGCTGTTTTATCAACTTTTGAAAGAAATGTTTTATTAGAGATAATTTTTAAAACCTCTAAACCTACACTCATAGCTAACGGATTACCACCATAGGTTGAGCCATGACTACCTTTGGTCATTGCAACACATGCTTTGTTTGTTGACATACAAGCTCCAAGTGGAAAACCCGATCCGATACCTTTTGCTACAGACATAATATCAGGTTTTATTTTTGCCCATTCATGTGAAAATAATTTACCTGATCTTCCAAATCCACACTGAACTTCATCAAAAAAGAGTAAGATTTTCTTTTCGTTACAGATTTTTCTTAGTAATTTTAAAAAACTGAGATTGGCAGGACGAATACCGCCTTCCCCTTGAATTGGCTCAATAATAATACCAGCTGTTTTTTTATTTATTGCTGATATTAATTTTTTATCATTATTAAATTCGATTTGTTTAAAGCCCTTAAGCATAGGTCCAAAACCATTAGAGTACTTTTTGTTTTTTTGTGCTGATAGAGCTCCATAAGTTCTTCCATGAAAAGCACCATCAAAAGTAATAATCTCTGTTTTTTTAGTCTTGTGATATGAATGATATCCTCTTATTATTTTAATTCCACATTCAATAGATTCAGTTCCTGAATTAGTAAAAAAGACTTTGTCTGCAAAAGAATTTTTACAAAGCAATTTTGCAAATTGTTCTTGTTTTTTAATTTTATATAAGTTTGAAACATGCCAGAGTTGTTTCGATTGCTTATTAAGCGCTTCTATGAGTTTAGGATGACAATGACCGAGAGAATTTACAGCTATTCCACTTGCAAAATCTAAATATTTTTTATTTTGACTAGAGTATAAATAACATCCTTTTCCTTTTACAAATTCAAGAGATTTGTTCCCATAAGTTGGCATAACATTTGATAAAAGTTTACTAACCATATTTAAAATTTAATTTTATATCCTTTGCGAAACATAAAATAGCACAATAAAATTAATATAATATTAATAATTATTAAGAAGATTGATCCTTGGATTAATGAGCTATCAGAAATACCTGTAAAAGCATATCTGAAACCATCAATATTATAGAAGAATGGATTGAATGAGGAAACTGTCTGCCAAAACTCTGGAAGTCTCGAAATTGAATAAAATGTTCCAGATAAAAAAGTAAGAGGTAAGACTATAAAATTAGTTATACCTTGTTGTTGATCCCATTTGTCTGCCCATATACCCACAATTGTTCCCAAAGTTCCCATCATTGTGCACCCCATTAATGTAAAAAATAGTAAAGCAATGTAAGAGTGAACTGTTAAAGGAACAAATATCATAACCCCCAAAGTAGTAACTATACCACAAACAATACCTCTACAAACAGAACCAATAATAAAACCAAATGCTAGTTCAACATTATTTAATGGAGCCATTAATATGTCTACAATATTTCCTTGAAATTTCGATTGACCAATACTTGATGCTGAATTAGCAAAAGAGTTTTGCAACATGGTCATCATTATTAGGCCGGGTGCAATAAAATAAGGAAGATCAATACCGTTTATAGAATTTACAGACCTACCTAGAGCTAAACTAAAAACGGCTAAAAATAATAAAGAGCTAATAGCTGGTCCAATCACAGTTTGAATTCCAACTTTTAAGAACCTAAAGACTTCTTTTTTAACTAATGTAAGAAAACAAAGATAATTATAGTAAAACATATTAGGAGTTTTCTTTTAATATATTTAAATTATTTGTATATTAATTTAGTGGACGAAAAAAAACTCTTAAAATACGCCGTTGATTACTTAAGCAAGTACGATTCCTCAAAGAATAATTTAGCTAGTGTACTTAAAAGAAAAATTTTAAGATTAAATGTAACAAATTTTGAGAAAAAAAAACTCATTGATATTATTCAAAGTATAATTTTAAAATTAGAAAAAAATAAATTCATTGATGACGATAGATATAGTTCAACAAAAATTCTTTCTTTATCAAATTCTGGAAGATCTAAGAATTTTATTTTCAATTACTTGATTAAAAAAGGAGTGAATAAATCTCAAATTCAAAATAATTTAAACTTAATGAAGCAAGATAACGATAATTGGGAATTAGAGTCAGCAAAAATATTTGCTAAAAAAAAGAAATTGTTAGAAAAAAATGAAAGTTATGAAAAAAAATTAGCAAAAATGGCAAGAGCTGGTTTTAGCTATGACATATGTAAGAAAATATTAGGTTAGCTTTCTTTTATATGAATTTTACCTTCTAATAATCTTGCAATTTGTTTGGTCGTTTCAAATCTTTCAAATGAAATTCTGATGATTGCAGTTAAAGGTGCTGCGAGAAGAACTCCGATAAAACCCCAAATCATTCCCAGAAAATTAAGGATAAAATAATCGTAATTGGATGTAACCCAAAACTCTCACCAAATATTTTAGGTTCTACAAAATTTCCTACTATTTGATGAATAATCGTAGGTAAAATTATAATCAATACAACTAGTGTTGGATCGTTGTATTGAAGGAAAGCAATTGGTAATGGAAGCAAAACAGCAATTACAGAACCAATAACTGGAATAAAATTCAAAATAAATGTCAAGCTTCCAAAAATGAAAGCTAATTCTAGACCTAATAACCAATAAATTAATCCTGCTGCAATGCCCGTAAAAGCTGATGTTAAAAATTTAGTAAATATATATTTTTTTACTAATCTAATAATATCATTCCATTCATCTGATGTATTTTTAGAAGGAGTTCCTAACAATAAAAATAATGTTATAATTACAACTAAGAGAAACTTTGAAATAAAATTTGCACTATTACTTAGTATAGCCGCAGCCCAATTAGTAATAGGTAAATCCGCAACTGTATTTCTAATTGTTTCTCTATCAATATCAATTTCAAATTGTTGCAGTTGTATTATTACTGCCTCAATTAAAATGATTACTTTTTTATTATAATCATCTGCAGACTCCAAGAATGTTGCTACAGAAGAAACAATAAAAGGAACTATAATTGAGAATAAAAGTACAATTAAACAAATACTTATAAGAACTGCTATAAATCTGTGTACACGAAGATTTATAGTTTGAAAATCAATTATTGGATCAATTAATATCCTTAAAAGTAGTGCTAACACAAACGGAACCATTATTGGTTGAGAAAAATTTAGAATAAATGCAACAGCAATACTAGCTAATATAAAAAGAGAACCAGAAATTACGCGATTACTTTCACTCATTATTCTTAGTAGTTTGGGGATTAAAAATTTCTGTTTTATCATCTGATAATTTTTCAACATAAAGTGATTGGCTTGGAAAAGCAAAACCAGCCTCATTATTTTCAACAATTTCAATTATTTTTACAGCAAGATTTTCTTTAATTTTTAAAAATTCAGCCCATTCATTCGTAACTGTAAATGTTTGTACTAACATATCAATAGAGCTATCAGAAAAACTATCTATTCGAACGTAGAAACTTGCATTTTGATTTTTTGCAAAGTTATCATCTTTCTCAATTAATGTATTTATCTCATCTCTAATTTTTTTTAATTGATCTATTGTTGTTCTATACTCTAGTCCAATTAACCATCTTATACGTCTATGATGTCTTCTTGTGTAATTAGTTACTGACTGCTCTGCAAATTTATAATTTGGGACCATTACTGGAGTTGAATCAAATCTTCTAACAAGGGTTGATCTAAATCCAATTTGTTCAACAACTCCCTCTACTTCACCTGAAACTAATATAACATCACCAACAGTAAACCTCTTTTCCATTAGTATCATGATACCACTAATTAAATTTTTAAATAAATCTTGAGCACCGAGTGCAACTGCTACACCAAATAAACCTAATCCTGCAATTACTGGTCCTACTCTTATGCCCCACAACTCTAAAATTGCGACCGAACCAAGTACAATAACAAGAATTTTTAAACCTTTAAGAGTCCAATCAACTAATGGCTTTGAAATTTTTGACTCAAAGTTTTTTATTACAAATGAAAAAGGTATAATCAATTGATGTAGTAACCAGAATATAAAAATTGTAATCAAAGATCTGTTTAATAAATCTAAAAAATCTTGATTGTTATCAGAAACATCCAAGTACGAAGAAGCTATAAAGAAACCTAAAACAACAGGAAGAAATTTTAATGGCCCATCAAGGACTTCAATAACAGCGTCATCAATTTGATTGGAAGTTTTTGAAACAATTCTTGATAATCGATTAAGAATAAATCTAGCTATAAGCCTTCTAAGTAAATAAAAAAGTAGGAAAATTACTAGGCTTACTATGATATCTGTAGCATTTATGCCAAAAACACCATTATTCCAAACATCTAAAAAAAGGTCTGTAAAGCTATTGAATGTTTCCATAAGCGATATATCTACTACTCACTAACATGAAATTTAAATTTTTACTTGTTTTTTTGATTATGCTTAACTTAAAGAATACATTATTAGCTAACGAAACAGTGAATTTATACGATTTTTCTTTTGAAGATATAGACGGCAATCAAGTAAATTTAGAGAAGTTTGCAGGTAAGCCAATTTTAATAGTAAATACAGCTTCAAGATGTGGTTTCACTCCACAGTATGAAGATCTTCAAAATTTATTTCTTAACTACAGAAAAAGTGATTTAACAATAATAGCTACTACTAGCAATTCTTTCAATCAAGAATATTCAGATACGGAAGATATTAAAAAAATATGTTTAGTTAATTACGGTGTAGGTTTTGTTACTTCATCACCAATGGATGTTAAAGGAAGTAGTGCCCATCCAATTTATGCCTGGATTGACAATGAGTATAACGAAAAGCCAAAGTGGAATTTTTATAAATTTCTTTTTGATAGAAATGGACAACTCGTTAAAACTTGGTCTTCTATGACAAAACCAAATAGTACAAAAATTACTAATCTAATAGATCAGTTAATTTAAAAAAAAAGGGCAAATAAATTTGCCCTCTTCTCATAATTATTTTTATTAAAAGTTACATCATGCCGCCCATGCCGCCCATGCCGCCCATACCGCCCATGCCGCCGCCCATGTCAGGCATTGCAGGTGCTGCAGATTTATCTTCAGGAGCATCAGCTACCATAGCTTCAGTTGTAATTAGTAAACCAGCTACGGATGCTGCATCTTGTAGTGCAGTTCTAACAACTTTAGTTGGATCAATTATACCAGCATTTACCATGTTGGTGTATTTATCCATTTGAGCATCATAGCCAATATTATGATCTTTACTTTCACGAATTTTACCTGCTACTACTGCCCCATCTACACCAGCATTTTCTGCAATTTGCCTCATTGGATTAAAGAGCGCTCTTCTTACTATATCAACGCCAATCTTTTGATCATCATTTGCAGTTTTAACTGATTTCAATGAATTTGTAGCATATGCAAGAGCTGAACCACCACCAGGCACTATACCTTCTTCAACAGCTGCTCTTGTTGCATGCATTGCATCTTCGACTCTGTCTTTTTTCTCTTTAACTTCAACTTCTGTAGCTCCACCAACTCTGATAACTGCTACACCACCTGCTAATTTTGCAAGCCTTTCTTGAAGTTTTTCTCTATCATAGTCAGAGGTTGTTTCTTCAATTTGTGCTCTGATTTGATTACATCTACCTTCAATGTCTTTCTTCTTACCAGCTCCTTGAACGATAGTAGTATTTTCTTTATCAACAACTACTCGTTTAGCAGTACCTAGCATTTCTAGATTAACATTTTCTAACTTTATACCAAGATCTTCACTAATCACTTGGCCACCAGTTAAAATTGCAATGTCCTCTAACATAGCTTTTCTTCTATCTCCAAAACCTGGAGCTTTAACTGCAGCTATTTTTAAGCCACCTCTTAGTTTGTTTACAACTAAAGTAGCTAAAGCTTCACCTTCAATATCTTCAGCTATAATTAATAGTGGTTTAGTAGATTGAACAATAGATTCAAGCAAAGGTAGCATTGGTTGTAAACTTGATAATTTTTTCTCATGAAGTAATACATAGCAATCACCAAGTTCAGTGATCATTTTTTCTGCATTAGTTACAAAATATGGTGAAAGATAACCTCTATCGAACATCATACCTTCAACAACATCAAGTTCAGTATCTAAGCTCTTTGCTTCCTCTACAGTAATAACACCTTCTTTACCAACTTTTTGCATTGCACTTGAAATCATTTTACCTACTTCAGCATCACCATTTGAAGCGATAGTGCCTACTTGTGCAACTTCTTTATCAGTTTTAATTACTTTAGATTTTTTTCTAATTTCATTAACTACAGCATCTACAGCTAAATCAACTCCTCTTTTTAAATCCATAGGGTTCATTCCAGCTGCAACAGCTTTCATTCCTTCAGTTGCAATTGCTTGTGTTAATACGGTAGCAGTAGTTGTTCCATCACCAGCAATATCATTAGTTTTACTAGCAACGTCTCTAACCATTTGAGCGCCCATATTTTCAAATTTATCTTTTAATTCTATTTCTTTAGCAACACTTACACCATCCTTGGTAATTCTTGGTGCTCCAAAAGATTTATCCATAACTACATTTCTACCTTTAGGTCCTAATGTAACCTTTACTGCATCAGCTAGCTTGTTAACACCAGTTAACATTTTTGATCTAGCATCTGATCCAAAAAATATATTTTTTGCAGACATTTTTTTATCCTCTCTTAATTACTATTTCTTTTTCTTACCTGAAGTTATAATTCCCATGATGTCAGACTCTTTCATTATCAGAAAGTCTTCACCATTCATTTTTACTTCAGTACCAGACCATTTTCCAAAAAGTATTTTATCTCCTTTTTTGACATCTAAAGGTACTAGTTTTCCTGTTTCATCTCTAGCTCCAGAACCAATTTCTAATACTTCACCTTCCATTGGTTTTTCTTGAGCAGTATCAGGGATAATTATTCCCCCTGCTGTTTTTTGATCAGAATCTACTCTTTTTACTAAGACTCTATCATGTAAAGGTCTAAATTTCATATTTCCTCTTTTGTTAACTAATTGAAATTAAATAATTTTTTATTAGCACTCTCATTATGAGAGTGCTAGTTATTTAAGCATTATTAAAGTCTATTCAAGAAGAAAACAAAAAAAAATTCGAATTAACCAAAGTTATGATATTTTAAGAAAAAATGATATTTTTCAGTGTTTTTTTTAGAACTCTTGGTTTTTTGAGTGCATTATTAATTTTTATAATAATTATAAATTTGGTACTTAATTTTTCTAATGAACTAGAAAAAAAACAGTTTGTAATGACTGAAGGTATAACTAGTTCAAATAATATTATAGCTAATATTAATTTAAGTGGGCCAATATTTAATAATAACAGTAATTTTTTAGGAAATAATCTTTACAATTACATCAATCCCTCGCAAGTAAAATCTTATTTAGAAGAGTTAAAAGAACTAGAAATCAAGGCTCTAATTATAAACATTAACTCTCCAGGTGGAACAGTAAGTGCTACTGCTGAGTTAGAACAAATTATTTATGAATTTAAAAAACACACAAATACTAAAGTATATTTTTTTACAAAAGAGATTTTAGCATCTGGTGGATATTGGGTTGCAACTACAGCTGATAAGATATTTGCATCTTATGGATCAATCATAGGTAGTATAGGAGTCAGTGGACCTAGTTGGTTTTACTATAATACGCCAACAAGTCTATCTTCAGGAATCTTTGGCCAGACAATTGAAACTAAAGAAGGAATTGAAGTCTTTAATCAAAATGCTGGAGAAGGCAAAGATTTGTTTAATCCATTTAGACGACCTAGAAGTGATGAAATCAAACACTTACAAAATATCGTTGATGATGTTTATAATGATTTTATAACAAAAGTTTCAAAAAGTCGTAATATTGAAATTTCAAATTTAAAAAATGATATTGGAGCTTTAATCTACAGTAGTAATCAGGCAAAAAATAATTATTTAATTGACGAAATCTTAAATTACGAAACACTTATTAAATTAATAATTAAGGAAAATAAATTTGAAGATTACAAAATTTATGAAAATAAAATTGGCAATTCTATTTTAACAAGTCTGTTAGTTAATTATAAAGATCAAACTAATGATAAATATTCTCTTGAAAATATTTGCAGAAATTTAGAAACTAATATTAGCGTTGTAATTCCAGTTTATTTAAAAGATTGTTAGTCTAAGTTATATTACTTAGATCGTGAATTTTAATAATTAGATTTTTATAATAATTACTTTGAGATAAAACATTTTTGTGAATATATTTTTTAGCTAAAGTAGAATGCTTTTCAACATCAACTGTGTCAGAAACGATTTTATTATGCTTAAGATTATTAATTAAACACAAATTTAAATATCTATCTTCAAGAATTTTTTCGTTATCTCTAAAGGAAGGTGTAATCTCAAAAATCTCAGTACCAGGTTTGCAAAAAATAATATTTGCTAAATTAGATCCGTGAGGTGCAATAATTTTTTCAGCATTTGAGAAAATTTCTATTTGC
The DNA here is from genome assembly GCA_902572735.1 of uncultured Alphaproteobacteria bacterium. Taxonomy (GTDB): domain Bacteria; phylum Pseudomonadota; class Alphaproteobacteria; order HIMB59; genus CACPNW01. The sequence goes on along the minus strand of CACGGX010000015.1, from coordinate 10,978 downwards.
TCCTCTATCTCATATAATTGAGGATTTATAACTCTATATCCCTTTTCTCTTAAAAGTGTTACCACATCACTTTCATTAATAATTTTTCTATAATTAGAATCTTCTCTAGTCACATATATTTTTTTGCTTATTTCTATACCAGTTTTTGGATTTATGAATTCTTTTAATATTTTAATTGAATCATTTGTAGTCAAAAACTGAGGAAATTCAGAATCTAAAAAATTATAAAAATCGTCGTCTAGAAACACAAATGTAAATTCAACATTTAGAGATTTTAAAATACTTCCAATAAAGTTTCTAAATTTGTTTGATGAGTTTCTATGAATTGCAATTTTTAGATTTGTCTTTTTATTGAAGAAAATTCTTGGAAGAAATTGAAGTAGATTTGAATAATAGTTATTACCTGCATTTGATCCAAGAACATATAATTCTTTAAATTTTTTTAATGAATTTTTATTATCTTTAAAATTATCAAAAAATTTTTGCGAATAAAAATGAGAAATATTGTTAAGATCTCTGGTAAATAACGATGAAAATGTTTCATTATTCTCTGTAATTGGAAAATAGTAATATGAATCTGAAAAAAAATTACCTTTAAGTATGTTACAATTAATTGATAAATTACTAAAATTAGCGTTAACAAATAAATTTGTTAAACGTTTATCATTTTTTATTCTAGACGAATTAATATCATTTATCATTTTATTTCTTTAACTAATATAGATTTTGACAAATTTGTATAATAACATTTTTATTTTGGCGCGCCTGAGAAGAGTCGAACTCCTAACCTTATGATCCGTAGTCATACGCTCTATCCAATTGAGCTACAGGCGCTTCTTATTTTTCAACCTTTTATCAACTTACTATTGAACATACAATGTTCATGGTACCACCATGGTACCACCGTATATTTATTTTAACATATTCTTGATGGTTTTACACTGATTAGAACTAAACAAACTTTTTAGTTGGTGTTAGGTTAGTTTAAAAAAATAGAAAGGAGTTATATGCAATACACTTTATTAACTATAATTGTGCTTCAGTTTGTTGGGTTCTTTGCTTTTGCAGCATATATGAAAATATTGGATACAGAATTTAAGTTACTTCACAAAAGATTTGATGAGCTCAAAAATAATTCCTAAACAATCTTCTTAGTTGGTGGTAGGATAATATATGTCAATTTATCATGTATGGGCTAGATTTAATCTTTATTCAGATGAAGATGAATTAACTATTTTTGATATGTCGGAAGTCCCACTTATTGAGCATGATGTAATTGTAACTGAGTATGAAAAAGAATTTTTTAAATGTGATTTACATGACGGTTATTCTGAAACTAGTTATTTAGTTGTTTTAAAAATTAATAAAAACAAACTTGAAGAGTTACGTTTAATACAGCCTCTAGAATGGGAATATGATGAAAAAATTAATAAAAATGAAAAACTAAATATAGAAGATGGATTTTTTGATGAAGGTTATACGAAATTACAAATAACTAACTCATTGAAATTTACTTCTAAAACTGGAAAGCTTTCATTTCGCAGTCTCTATCAAGGATCAATGTATAGTGATGATGTAAGAGAAAATTGTATTAATTCATTAAAGAAAAATGATTTAGATATTAACGGTATACTTGCTGGTTGGCGTAAAAGTCCAAGCTTTATTAATAAAGAAGATGGTGGTTTTTCTTTTACGTGGAAGAAAGGTGGATATGAAGCGTTTAATATTTCAGCTGAAAACCCTAAAACAAAAGAGTCATTTATTTATGGAAGTGTAATTAGACCTCAGAGTGATAAAAAAGATAAAATAGATTTTATAATAAATGAGTAAAAGAAAACAAATCTTAGGGTTTTTAATTGTATGTACTGTAGTTGTTTTGACTCTATTTTTGTTATCTAAGTTAGAGCAATATAATGACTCTAAAAACCAATTAAAACAAATGATCAACCCTCTTATAAAAGAGGTATACGAAGAGTGCTATTCTGAAAATTCTCTAAATAAAAATAATCTATCAAATAACGATAAAATTTTATTATACGATTGTGTTACGCCAAAATTAGATAAATTAACAAATAGATTAAAAAATAAAAATGAATAAAATTATTTTTATAATCAGTTTATTTTTATCACAATCATTATTAGCGTTGGATTGGTCTCATAAATGCACTGTTCAGAAAGTTTGTGTAAAAGATGTAATTCATCTAGATAGAGATAATGAGTTTACGAACATATGCATGAGGGGTGCGATAACAAGAGAGCCATTAACAGAATATAAATCCTACTTTAAAATTGAAAATAATAAACAAGCAACAATACAAAGATCCCATATAGAGGAGATTATTCAATTAAATAATTTAACTGAGGGCGCTAGATATAGCGACAACTACAATGGTTATAGAATATCTTTTGTATTGGGTGAAAATTATGAATTTCAAATTGAGAAAATATTAACTGTTGATAATAGTCTACTATTAATCCATTCTGAAACTGGTTACTGTGAATTAATAAATAATTAAAGGTAAAGAATTTTAAAATGAATTTTTTGACAATAAATATTATATTCAACCAAGTTCGCAATTTAATTAGTAATTGGAAATTATATTTTTTTATTTCTATTCCTTTAATAATATCAATTTTTTTAGATTATTTCTTTTTTTATAACACAGAAAAAAACTTTTCTGATAGCGCATTTTCATTTCTTTTAGTTATGTTTGGATATGTTATTACCAGTATTAAAATAAATCGTTTTGTAATTTTAGAAGAAAGATCTCCTTTTTATAAAGTATCAATAAGTTCAATTATTAAATGTTTTTTATTAGTTTTATTGTTAATTTTAATACTTGCTGGGCCTTTTTATTTAATAAAAATAATTATGGAAGAAACAAGAAAACTATGGGATGCCACTAAGCTAGACCCTACTTGGTTTTTATTAATAGCTCCAGTTGTTGGTTTGATAATAGTCGTAATTATTACGTTCTTTACAACAATATTTGCCTACCCAATTTTTGCAATATTATTTCCTAAAATAGCTATTGGTGAAAAAATAATTATAAAAGAGGCTTTTAAGCAATCTAAGGGTTTTAGATTATCAATGTATTTTCAAATAATATTATTATTTGCAGCTTGGCTTCTAGTAGAAACTATTTATTTTTTTTTAATTGATATGAGTAATTTATTAAATCAGTATGAAATATACTTTTTTTTATTAAATGATGTTTTTTTTGATGTTCCTTTTTTTGTTTTGATTATGTCATGTCTATCAAAAACCTATCATATGAGTAGGGCTAGTGATAGGCCTTACCACTAACCCAGTCGGCCTATACGCTAATTATATAGCAGAGTCCTTAACAATCTCCTTAGTTGGTGGTGGGATAAGTTAACGAGATATATTTTAGCCATAATTTTATTTATATTAATATTATGTTTGAAATTTTGATTATTGAGCTAATAATTATAGCAATAATAATAAATAAATAATGAAAAAATTTATTTTAATATTTATATTTTACTTCCTTTCAACAATACCTACAAAAGCTAATTATGTAGAAACTGAATGGCGTATAATTGATTTTGTTGGAAGTATGATTGTAAGAGACGAAAAAGAACTCTTTGGAAAAGTACAAACTATAATCAAACATAACATCAAAGGCCCGTTCTATAATTGCCAAGGTGGTATGTGGTGGACCTATAATAAATATAAATTAGAAGATTTATTTGCTAATCCAGAGTTTCATCTTTTGAAAGATTTAAATGATCAGCTCAATCTTGATGATAATATGTACTATGTTCATCGTTTAACCTGTAATGGTGTAGTTGAAGGTGATGCTATTATGAATTTTTATCCTTTTATCACCACTGATGCTAAAAATAATGCATATTTTATAATGGATGGAGGAGTATTTATTTTAGAGGATATTAGAAATAATAATTGAATAAAAATTAATTTTTACCCCAGCATTCTAAATAAACAGTTGATGGATTAGCATATTCATAAATTTCAGCTGTATTCATATTTTTATTTTCATTTGAAACAGGTATTTCAATACCGTTTGATCTCATAATATCTAAAACATATTTTGGTTTTACCGAGAAGTTCATATTTTGAGGAATTGTTCCAGCTGTTTCTAAAAACATCATTATATTTGCTGAAGCAACAGTTACTCCCACTACTTTACCATCCATTCCAATCGTTGGCCCCCCACTATTTCCTGGTTGAATTGCAGCGTCTATTTGAATTTTTGTTTCATCATTACCAATGCCAATTAAAGAACTTATGATTCCTTTTGTAATTTTTGCTTCTGAGCTAATTTCCTTTCCAAATGGATAACCAATTACAACTATATCTTCACCTTGTTTAATTTCTGATTGTCGTAGATATAAAAAAGGATTTTTAGTTTTATCTGATTTTAACAAAGCCAAATCAATCTTTTTATTTACTGATATGAGTTCTATTGGGTTGTTGTTAAGTAAAACTTTATCACATTTTTCAACAACATGATTATTTGTAATTATATACCCATTATCATTAACATAGAAACCTGTTCCACTCCCAATAACTTGAGAAATTTGAGATTTAGGTTCTTTCTTTTGAGGAAGTTTAGCAATTATTTTTGGTTCGTCATTACCAATCACAACAACTTCTTTCTCTATATCAATATTTAAATCAAAATATTTTTTATTTTCTGAATCATAGATTGAAATGATTTTGTAATAAATAAAATCAAGAGGTTTCATAGGTTTTGCAGTAATATCATTTGCATCATGTTCTTCGCACTTAGTTGCACCAAACTTTATTAGCTCAGTTGAATCTGTGCAATATGTATAGTCAGAAATTGAAATACCTGAAGCACTTTCCCAACCTCTGTATGAGAAGTGTAAATTAACAAATTCATTATTATCTAAAAATAATTGATACGAAGAAGTATCTTCTTCATAGTATGTTCCACCTTCTACCCATTTACCATTTTTAAAACTACCTATTGGATTAGATTTTCCTAATTTTGATTTTTCAGGTGGAATCTTTGAAGTATCTTTAAAGGTAGCAGGAATACTTGTTGTAACAATCTTATCTGAATCGTATCTTCTTATTAATTTTTTATCAATACTGTTATATCTAGAGTTTTTAATACGTTTTAATTGACGAAGTTCAAATGTGTTTTTAATATTATCAATAACAATATAATAATTTTCTTCATCATTTTCGTTTAAAATATAAACATTTTCATTTGTGTCAAATTTTGCAAGCTTAATAATTGTTTTATCACTTTGTTTTATAAAATTAACTATATCCTTAGAAGAGTAAGCTAAAACATTTATTGGAAAAATTAAAACAACAATTATTGATATTAAACTTTTCATTATTTAGCTATCTGACATATGTTTCTTGCTTGGTATATTATAAGTGTATCAAAAACTAGTATCGTTAAAAAGGTATAAATGGACGAAATAGTATGAATTTTTAGGACTGTAAAAGTTTGTTTAGATTTCCACAGTCCTAGTTTTTAATACTAACAGTCATTTTTTCTTAGACTGATTATAATTCCAATGTTTAAAACAGCGAGTTTTGTTTCCTTGTTTGTCTTCTTCCATAGTTAGATACCAAGTAGAAGCATGACGTTTTTTAAATTTAAAACTCCCTCTTTGATTTACTTTTATAAAACCTTTATCTTGTAGTTCTTTAAAGAATTTAGATATAGATTCTTTTGAATAATTAATAAGCTGTGATCCTTCTCTTACACTCATTGAAATTTCACCATTATTAATACCATTGAAACGCATTCGTATTACTGTGAGGAGCTTAAAAGCTCCTCCACTTAAATATTTAAAAGCTATTGTTTGAAGAAGTGCATAATCATATAGAACAAATCGTTTATGATATTGTCCGCTAGCACTTAGTCTTTTCACTTTTTTCTTAATCTTAGACCGAGAACCCATTTCTCACCTAAAATCAATTCTTAGTAAGCTGACGCTTCAAAACAATAAGACTAACGTGATTATCTTTGAATTGATCTAATGACCAAAGCCTTAAAGCTTTCTCAAACTGTTTTTTACAACGATTTGAACAAAACTTCTGATCAGGCCTTGATACTGGATCAATTTTATCTTCACACCACTTGCAATCAGTCATAACGATGATTCCCAATGGTGTTTTTTTCTAAATAAGCATTAATATCACTTATTTTGTAACGCACTCTCCTTCCAAGTTTGACATAAGGAATACCTGATCCATTACATCTCTCTCTTTGAAGAGTTTTCACATTAATTTTGTATACTTCTTGTACTTCTTTTTCAGTCAATAGTACGACAGACTTTATTTCGTTAATCATATTTTTCCTTTTTAAAAAAATTAATAAAATCCGTTTTTTGAAAGAGAAACGTCTACTCTATCCTACCAATTAAGGGGTTGGCGTAGCCCAAATCAATCATCTTAAAGGCGTGATGTTACCTTAACAACCAATTAAGGGTTTGGCGTAACCCAAATCAATCATCTTAAAGGTGTGATGTTACCTTATCCTTCAATTAAAAGGCTGAAGTCAACTTTATCCAACTTATTTCTAAGAAGTGCTTTTTTCCTATCATAGATTCTCATGATTCTAATGGAATTTATTTAAATGAGTATTCATGAGTAATTGAATTTCTTCTTTTAAATGATAGAATTTTAATATGAGCCATTATGGTGTTTTTGGTGGATGGTTTACTCTATTTGGCACTAGAGGAAGAATATCTCATATCTTAGTTTTAATAATAGCTTGGTTTGTTTTTAGTATAGCGTTTTTATTTTCTTTATATGGTGGTTTAGGCCTTTCAATTTTTCTAATGGATTTTCAATTATTTCAAAATGCCATTTTAAATCTTGGGGTTGCTTGGATAGTATTATTATTAAGCATTTTGGTTTTAACTTTTTGGACAAGTGTATGCATTACCACTCAAAGACTAAGGCATATAGGCTTTAAAGGACCTATTTTATTTATTCTCACCTTAATAGCAATTTTCCCTCTTCCTATTGAATTCTACCTAAATATTGATCAAGATATTTTTACTATTGTCTATGGAGTATATGCTATTTTTATTCTTATTTGGCCGGGAAAAATAATACAAAGACATAATAACAAATTAGAAATCAGTAAAGAAAGAGTAGAACCAAAAATATGAAGATAAAGGAAATTAATGGGTAAAATAATTTCACTAATAATAATATTATTTTCTTTTAGTTCTTTTTCTAATGAATTACCTACATCATTGTTTGGTATAGAGTTAGGCAAAGAAATAGAACAATATTTAATAGATAGAAAAGAATTTGATAAGATTAATAAAGAAATTGAACTAGGCGAGTCAGAAACTAACTATAGAAGTGTTTGCAATACGAACGAACATTTTGATACTTTGGCTGGAAAACCATGGAAAAGAGAAGAAGAAATTCAAATAGAGCTCATTCGTAATACTATATTTCATTCACAATGTATTAATTGGAATGAAAATAATTTGATCACTTCTATAAATGCATCTATTTCATATGAATTCAAAGATAATTTTAAACAAAGCACCCTTAATATTCTTGGAGGCAATTTTCCAAATCAAGTGGATTTGAAAGAATTTATAAATTTCAAAACTGAATTAGAAACATCAATTTCTAAATTATACAAAATTGACATAAATGATTTTAAAAATTTGTACTTAGTTCAAGATTTTGGTGAAAAAATCTATACAAATTTACTAGGTTATTTTAGTTACATAGATTACTCAAAAAATAATAAAGATTATTTATTTTCATCTTATCTATCCATTTTTGTATATAAAGACGGAGGTGGCAGTGCACGTTTAACCTTCAGCTTGGGATTTAAAGAGGCTGATTATGATGAGGAACTGAAATCAGCAAATTATAAATCAGATAGTAAAGAATTTGATGAAAAAATTGAAATAATCTATGATTCAAATCTATTAGGTTTTTAAAATGTTAAACATAATAACAAATTAGCAATCAGTAAAGAAATGTAGAGCCAAAATATGAGATTTAATTTTATATCTAGATTATTAATAATTTATTTACTGTTTCAATTATATTCCACAAATACTTTTGCTGATATTAATTGTGATCAACTTTTATATGAAAATATTAATGAAATTAAAAAAGGTGATATCAAAAAAACAAGATTGAAAGGTAAAGGTTTTAAACAATACTATGAGTTACAAATAAAAACCAAAGATTGCAAAGGTTGGGTTAAAGTAACAGATTTAACAACTGATGAATTTTGGGACTCTAATGTTGATTTAGTAAGAGACTTTCAAAAAGCAGTAGAAATACTTAGTGAATATGAGCAAAAAATTAGAGATAGACATGATCTAGGTAAAAGAAAACTTTTACTAATGCAAAAAGCTCAGGGTTGGTCAGAAAAATTTGAAGAAGCTGATAGAAATAAAGCTTTAATTGGAGTGAAATTTGAAAATGTAAAAGATGAATTTACTGGTGATAAATATGATAAATTTTCAGATTATTATGGTGATACATTAGAAATTGAATCTGTTGATTTTCCTGAGAGTAAATCAGTTAGTATTTTCATTTTTGAGGATATAGCTTCTATATATTTCAACAATTATTATGATACTTGGAATGAATTAGGTACTGATTATGCATTGGTTTTATTGGATGGGGAAAAATGGAATGAGCATATATTTGATTTAAAAACAGATGTAATTGATGGTGTTTTAGAATCATATACGTTTACGTATTCTATTAGTGATTTTAGAAAAATTACTAAAGCAAAAAAATTCAAATTTAGAGTAGGTTCTTATGTTGGAGTTTTAGATTTAGAAAAATTTGATTTTAATAAATCTGAATTTGTAAATAATATTAAATAAATTTCTCTGCAAAATCATCATTCCACATTTTACTTTTTATATTCTCTGCTTTGCTAGAACCTATTGCTTCATAGAGGTATGTATTTAATTTCATATTTTGAAGTATCTTTAAAGCTATTGTGACTCGTTGATCTGAATTTGTATTCTCTAACTCTTCTTTAACAACTTCTAATGCAGTATTAACAAGACTACGAAGTTTATGCTGGGTTTCATCTCTGCATTCTTTGAGTAAAGCATTAACCTCGGCTTGAAACTCTGGAATTTTTTTCCAACGAGAAATAGTTTCTTTTGCAATATTAAGTTTATTAGCAATATCTTTACCGCTAACCCCCTGCGCTACTAAGGGGATAGCTAATAATTGATTTTCATTGAGTTTAGTTGACATCAACCAACCTTGATTAAACCTTCTAATTGCTGATCTATTCTATCAACTGCTTGATTCACTGGATCATCATGAAGATGGGCGTATCTCTCTGTTGTTCTTGTATCTGCATGCCCAAGTATCTTAGAAATGATAGGTAGACTGAAACCTTGATGAATGGCAAGACTTGCATACGTGTGTCTTAAATCATGCACTCTAATATTTTTAATATCAGCAATCTTACATATCCTTTTCCAGACATGTCTTACAACAGTGATACGCTTACCTTTAACAACACTTTTAAAAACATATCCTTCTTTGTTTGGAAGTGAATTTAAAAGCTGTTTTGTTGTTGAAGAAAGATAAAAAGTTTTTGCACCAGTTTTAGTATCGGGAAGATGCATTTTAGAAGTTTCAAAGTCTAAATACTCCCAACGCAATGTTAGTATTTCATTTGTTCTTCTTCCAGTAAATAAAAGCATTTTGATTGCAGCTAACATGTAAGGAGACTCTTTGTTTTCTAGTTCCCTAATAGCTAAACCAATCTTTTCAATTTGACTCATGTTTAGATAGACTTCTCTTCCCTCTTCTTTGTATTTATCAATGTGTCTGCATGGATTGGAATACTGAGCAATGTATTCCCATTTCTCTGCTAAATTCATCATCTTAGATAACAGTGATAACATTCTGTTAGCACAGTGAGGAGTTTTATACATTGATTGATGATGCTTGGTTATCATTGCTCTCGTAATATCTTTAATACAAATTTTTCCAAAGGTTGGAGCAATATGTAAACGCATCAATCCTTTATCTTGCTCAATACTTAATCGTTTCTTTTTAATCTCTGCATAGTGTTTTAAATAAAGATCAAAGAAGTCTTTCAACAGTATATTAGTTTTATCTACCTCCTTAGGGTCTTTACCTTCAGAGGCTTCTAAAAGCCATTTTCTGGCTATTCTACGAGCCTCTTCTACTTTCATTATTCCAGCTGTACCAATGACAGGCTTTCTAACTTTAGCCGATCGGCCAAAACCTACTCGGTACTTTAAGATGAATGTTTTTTTTGCATTTAAGTTAACTCTAACTCCAAAACCTCTAACATCGCTATCCCAGACAATATAACTTTTTGTATTAGTGGTTAGTTGTTCAACTTTTTTATTTGTTAGTTTCATAATACGTCCCTATTGCATGGTACCACCATGGTACCACCAAGTTTCCAAACGAATAGTATTAGTGATAAAAGAAAAATGAAAAAAGTTAAGAAATTAAAACATTCTTAGTAGCTATGACAAGTAGATCAAAGTCTAGAGAGATCGTATAATTCTGATCCGTAGTCATACGCTCTATCCAATTGAGCTACAGGCGCTCAGAATATTATACACTTTATATAAATCGTATGCTACTTTATAAAATTAGTATGCATACCATAATAATATTCATTTCAATTATATTTTTTCACCAATTAGGTCATGCAAATATTGGTAATGAAACTGGCCTAGAAATTCCAAGATACGTATCTTTAAAATCTGATGATGCAAATATTCGAGTTGGCCCAAGTAAGAATTATCCTATAGAAATAAAATTAATAAAAAAAAATTATCCCTTAAAAGTATTAGATGAATATGAAGAATGGAGAAAAGTAGAAGACTTTAATAGAAATATTGGATGGATTCATAAAAGTTTAATATCAGGAATTAGAACAGGCATTATTTTATCAAATGATAATAAAAAAATACAATTATTAAACACTTTAGACGGAGA
>CACGGX010000014.1 GCA_902572735.1 uncultured Alphaproteobacteria bacterium | reverse complement strand
CAAACATCAAAAGCTTGGGCCGCAAATGGAGCACCCATTCTTCCCCAACCGGTAATAACTTCATCAAAAATTAAAAGAATTCCGTGCTTGTCACAAATTTCTCTTAGTCTTTTTAAATATCCTTTTGGTGGAACTAAAGTTCCTGTTGATCCTGCTACCGGCTCAACGATACATGCAGCAATATTTTCTGCACCTATGTTACCAGCAATTCTTTCAAGATCATCTGCAAGATCAGCGCCTGTTTCAGGTTCGCCTTTTACAAATAAATTTTCAGGTAAATGAGTATGTCTTAGATGATGTACATTTGGCATGAGAATATTTGAGAAAGTTTTTCTATTAGCAATCATTCCGCCAACAGAAATTCCTCCAATATTCATTCCATGATAACCTCTTTCTCTTCCTACTATATGAGATCTATGACCTTCACCTTTTGCTTTAAAATATGCTATGGCTGTTTTAATTGCTGTTTCAACAGCTGATGAACCACAAATAGTAAAAAATATTTTATTTAAATCTTCGGGTGTATGTTTTGAAACTTTTCTAGCTAAATCAAATGAACCTCCAAAACCTTGTTGGAATGGTTGAACATAATCTAATTGCTCTAATTGTTTTGATACTGCTTCCCTTATTTCTGGTCTTGAATGACCCGCTGGACTACAAAATAATCCTGAGCTTGCATCAATTAATTTATTTCCATAATGATCAGTATAATAAACACCTTCTGCCTTAACCATTAATCTTGGACTATTTTTATAGTCTCTATTAGATGTGAATGGCATCCAATGTTCTTCTAGTGAATTAGGTATTTCAGTTCTTTTTTCTAAATCCATTTTTTTCCTTATTAGAGATTGAGTATATGAAATTATCGATAAATCAAAGAATATTTCTTACACAATAAAGAAATATCATAGGAAAAATTGTAGCAGTGGTATAGAGAGAATACCAAATATGAGCACATTACCAGAAGATCTTAAAAGTAAAGCTTTAGAGACTCCTAACATACAAGCAGCAGTAGTGTGCCCCAATCAAGAAAGCATATTATTAGCTGTAATTGAAGGTAAGAATATGAACCTCATCGATCCAACTTTAATTGGAAATAAAAGTTTAATTGCTGAAACAGCGAAAAAATTAAGTTTAGATATTTCTAATTTTAATATTGTAGAGGCTAAAGATGAAGAGGATAGTGCTTCAGTTGCTTGTCAAATTTCTAATGAAAATAAAAGTAAAATCATAATTAAAGGGAATCTTCATACTGATATTTTAATGCGCTCTTATTTAAAAAAAGAATTTAATTTACTTGATGGTAGAAGATTGAGTCATATTTGGCATATGACTACACCGCATCTTAAAAAACCCCTGTTTATCACTGATGGCGCCTTAAATGTTTTACCAAGAGTTGATATAAAATTACAAATACTTAAAAATGCTGTTCAGTTTTGTAATAAATTAAACATTAACAAACCAAAAGTTGCAATTTTATCAGGTACAGAAGATCCAATTGATAGTATGCCAAGTTCAGTTGATGCCAAAAAAGTTATGGAACTTGCGTTAGAAGAAAAAATTAATGCTTTTATTCATGGGCCGCTTGCTTTTGATAATGCTGTTTCTAAGGAAGCAGCTAAAATAAAAGGAATCAATAATGATGTTGCTGGTGATGCTGATGTATTATTAGTACCTAATTTAGAAACTGGAAATTCTTTGTCCAAAATAATGGTTTATTTTATGAATGCTTGTGCTGCAGGAATAGTAATTGGTGGTAAAGTACCAGTTGTAGTCCCAAGCAGAGCAGATAGTAAAAATTCTAAACTTGCATCAATTATGGCTGCTGTAGTTGCTGCAAATAATTAATTAGAAAATAAATTTTAGCTCAAATGCTTTTAAGACATTACTTGTTAATTTTAATAATCACTTTTTTATTTGGAAGTGCATACCCTGTTCAGAAAGTTATTTTTAATGAAAATGTTCCCCCATTATTAATGGGAAGTTTAAGAATGTTAGTGGTTTTCATATGCCTTTTGCCTTTTTGGCGATTTAGAATTCCTGAAAAAAAATACTGGTTACCACTTCTGTTTTTTTCAATTTCTATGGGGTTTTTGGCAAATGTTTTTATGACATTATCTTTAAATGAAGCAAACATAGTTTCTCCGATAATTATTGGTTCTCAACTGGCTGTACCATTTGCAATATTATTAAGCTCATTTTTTTTAAAAGAGAAAGTAAGTATTAAAAAATGGGTACTTATATTTATTTCTTTTTTTGGCATTATTTTGTTAGGCTTTGATCCATTGATAAGAAATGAAATTTTTGCATTAATCTTAATAACGTTAATGGCCTTCTTTTATGCAAGTGCACAGGTATTTTCCAGATACCTAAAAGATTTAGAAGTAACACTCACAAATGCGGTAATGGGATTAATTGGATTTATATTATTAATTGTCTCATCATCAATATTTGAAGGACAAACATTAAATGAAATAAAAAAAATTAGTTTTCAATCATGGTTATTAATTTTACACTCAGGTATCTTTGTTTCAATCGCTGCACACATGTCGATGTTCTATTTATATAGGATGTATCCTGTTAATAGAGTATTTCCATTTTATGCTTTATTTCCTGTATTTGGTGTGTTGTTAACATTTATAATTTTTTATGAAATACCAACTTTAATTACTTTTATTGGTGGTGTTATAGTAATCGTTGCGACTTATTTTATTAATAAAGAAAATTAATTTTTGATTATTTAGCTGTCCATCCTCCATCAATTACTAGTGAAGAGCCGGTCATCATTGATGCAGCATCTGAAGCAAGATAAACTACAGCACTAGCGATATCACTTTCTGTTGCTACTTTGCCCAAGGGTATGTTTTTAATGACAGAATTTTTAAAACTTTTATCTTTAAAAAATTTTTTGACCATTGGTGTTTCAACAAATGTAGGACAAACAGAATTAACTCTAATGTTATGTTTCGCTAAATCAATAGCCATCCCTTTGGTTAGACCTTCGATACCAAACTTTGTCATATTATAAACGCTTCTAAGAGGAGCTCCCACTTTACCTAACTGAGAAGAGATATTTATTATTGATCCACCAATTTTTTTTCTATTTTTTGATTTAAGCATAGCTTTTGTAGCTAATTGAGCAATATCGAATGATGCTTTAATATTAAGATCAACCACTTCACTCATGTCTTTTCTTTTAATTTTGGTAAAATATTCAGGTCTGTTTGTGCCAGCATTATTTACTAAAATGTCTAGTTTATTGATTTCAGAAAATATTTTTTTTATTTCTTTTAAATTAGTTACATCACACACATAATAACTACATTTCTTTTTTAATTTTTTAATTTTGTTTTTAACAATCAAAAGATCTTTTTCTGTACGACTAAGAATAATTACATTTGCACCTGCTTCTGCTAATGCTATAGCACATGCTTTACCGATGCCTTTGCCTGATCCTGTAACAAGAGCAGTCTTATTTTTTACATTAAAATTTTTTAGAAACATTTGATCTGATTATTTACAATGAAAAGATAGATTGATCTAATAAATTCATTTTTTTGATGCACATCTGAAAATTATCTTCTAGGTGATAATCTCCTGGAAACCCTATACACTTAATTCCAGCATTTACTGCAGAGTTACTGCTTTCTTCAGTATCTTCTATTGCAAGACAATCTTCTGGACGTAAATTTAGTTTATCTAAAGTTACTTTGTATATTTCTGGGTGGGGTTTTTCATTTTTAACAAACGATTTATTGCCAATAAAGTCAAAATCTTCTTTAGCAATTTGACTAGAAAGACTTTCAAATACTGCATCGACATTATTTAAAGTTGTAGAAGTTGAGAAAGCAAGTTTAATATTGTTATCTTTTGTATACTTAATTATCTCATCAACACTCTTTCTTAATTTTTGTTTATTCTTAATAATGAATGAACTAAAGATTTCTGTTTTTCTATTTCTAATTTGTGAAGCGTTTACATTAACATTATTTTTTTCAGCAAAATCTTCTACTCTTTTTGTCCCACCAGATTTTTTTAACAAAATTTTATAATCTTGCTCATCCCAATACCAATCTAGACCAGCTTCTTTAAAAGCTTCATTAAATGAATTACGTTGAATATTAGAAGATTCAATAAGTGTTCCAATAGATCCAAATAAAAGTGCTTTATATTTCATAATATTTGAAATTTATTTACTATTAACCTTTTACTGCTCCAGCAGTTAAACCGCTTATTAATTGTCTTTGGAAGAACATAATTATCATAAATAGTGGTGCAGTTGCAGAAACAACACTTGAGACTGCCCACATATAATTTCCACTATGTTCAATTGTACCTAAATAAGCATTAATTTTAGGAACCATTGTATAATTCTGCTGATTTAAAAGAAGTGAGGTAACTGTAAAATCATTATAGGCTAACATCATACTAAATAAACCTGCTGTCACAACACCAGGCCACATAACGGGCATTATAACAAATCTAAATGCTTGAAAATATGAGCAGCCATCAATTAGTGCACTTTCATCTAATTCTTTAGGAACTGTTTTAAAGAAAGAGTAAAGTAACCATAATGTAAAAGGCTGATTAATAGCAACTAAAACAATTATTGTAGTTGGAAGTATGCCCCAAACGTTCAATTGGAAGAAGGGAAATAGATAACCTGAAACTAATGTAATGTGTGGCATCGCTCTAAAAATCAGAGCAGCTATTAAAATCCAAAAAGTATATTTATATGTTGATCTAGACAATGCGTAAGCACCTAATGTTCCTAAAAATAAAGAAATCGTAACAACAGAAACAGTAATAATTACTGTATTCATAGTTGCTTTCCAAAATTCACCTTCAGTCCAAGATTCTACATAAGCCTTAACAGTAGAAGTGTCTCCTGTTTCTATCAAAGTATTAACTCCTGTTACTGCGAACATCCAATCAGCTCTTGAGAAAAAATCAGCTTTTACTTTAAAAGATCCCCAAAAAGTCCATATAAAAGGAAATACAGAAACAACTAACCAAGCTAGAATAAAAAAACTATTTATTAAAATTAGTTGTTTTGAATATCTGTTAATTTTTGATTCCATATTATCTTTCTGTCCTAAATTCTCTCCATGTTCTTATAAGAACTGGTGTTAATAGAATTGCTACACCAATGATAGTTAACATAGATGTTGCTCCTGCAGACCCGAATAACATTTTGTTTTCACTTCTTAAGTCGTTATAAATCATCCAAGAAAGTGATTGAGCAACTCCTTCAGCAGCGAACCCAATTATTGGCTCAAGAACTCTAAAATTATCCATTAGACAAATTAATATAATAAATGTTGCTACTGGATAAAGATGTGGAATTACAATATGTCTTACTCGTTCATATCTTGAAGCTCCATCAATGATTGCAGCTTCTAAGGGATCTTGGGGTACAGTCTGTAAAGCAGCATAAAACACAACAAAAGCAAATGGTGTGTTGTGCCAGATCCCATAAATAATTAGAGTAATCCAAGTCAATTGACTTGAAGACTTAAGTGATAGGTTTGGATCATCAAATAAGTATTGAATAAATGAGCCTAGTATTCCTTTAGCATCTATCATCCAAAATAAAACGAGAGATCCAATTAGCGGTGTTACAATCATAGGTAGTATAACACCAAAAATAGTTGGGCCTTTTAAACTTTTTGTAATTGTATTTACACTTAAAGCAACGATGAAACCTAAAACTACAACTGGTGGTGTTACAGCAAAACAAAATGTAAGTGTAAATAAAAGTGCTTTGTAAAAAGGTAAATTTAGCAAGATGTCTGTAAACTCAGCTATCGATGAGGAATTAGTCCAAGCCTCTTTAATTTCATCAAAAGCCAAATGGTTTCTATCGCCGTATGTTCCTAAACCATTAAATCTTCCAAGAGGTTGTTCTTCTTGTAATTTTGTTGTGGCCTCAATATCTACTTTAGTTTCAGTTTTACATCCAAATGGATCGCATTTTTCTACTTCCATTAAGATTTGTTCAGGTTCAATATGAAGAGATTGAAAAAAACTAGAAATAATTGGAAGGCCAATAAATAATAGCATTGCCAATCCACTAGGAAAGAAGAACCAAAAAAATGTTCTGTGGGGCATCTATTTCTTACTAAAAAAAAAGTGGAACATAATAATGTTCCACTTTATCATAAATAATTATACGGTTTATAGAAAACCTTGCTCAGTAGCTTTTGCTACATAAGCAGCTTCTACATCCGCTAATGCTTTTTCTGCAGACTCATTTCCTTGTAGAAATTCAACAAGTTCTGTACTCAAAGCACCATGTAATAGACTCATGTATGGTAAACTTGGGTAAGGAGTTGCGCCTCTGTTAGCTGCGTCAACAACTGGTCCAGCAGTATCGCCTGGCGAATAACCATCAATCAACCAAATTGTTGCATTTGGATTAGCATTTGCCATCTCTGTTGAAGTAGCAGCACCTAGAAGAGCTCTAAATGATGCTTCTGCATTTGCATCAGAAGTATTTGTTGCAATTCCAAATCCATCCCACCAAAGAGTAGTAGCAGGTTTACTTCCACCACCAACTGTTGGAGAATTAGCAAGTCTAGTATCAGCTTTTATTGCTTGATCACCTTCGTCATCTAGCAATGATGCTGCACCAGAGTTCCAAACATGCATTAATGCTACATTGCCTGATTCCCATTCTTCTTTAACTGCATTTGTATCTTGAGTTAAGAAATCTGGGTTACTAACTTCTGTTAACCTTTTAAGCATGTTAAGAGCAGCTACACCTTTAGCGTTATTTACACTAACTTCAGCTGTTCCAGCTTTAAAGAAATCACCTCCGTGACCAAGGTACATGTTTACAAACTCTTGACCTAGGTTCCATCCAGATTTGAAAGCACCAGCGTATGGGTTAGCCATTTTGCCAGAAGCTTTAATTTTTTCTGCAGCTGCAATTACTTCTTCATATGTTGAAGGAACTGCGATACCTAAATCATTAAGAATACTTTCTCTGTACCAAAGATGTTGAGCATTAGCCATAAAAGCTATTGCATAGATCTTTCCATCAATCACGATTTTTTGGTTGTCTTGTAATGCACTTCCGTATTTAGCAACTAAATCATCAAGTGGACGAATTAAGTTATCATTCATTAAAGTTGTTATTGAACCATTAGTTACAAGTTTAGCAGAGAATTCAGCTGGGTTAGCTGAAAGTGCTGCAACTTGTAATTTATTATGATCAACGGAATGTGTTACAGAAAAATCTGCATCAGGTCCTGCACAACTTTTTACTTCATCCATGAAAATTCTGTATGTTGTAAATTCGTTAGCTAGAATCTTTATTGATCCATCTGTTACTCCACAAGGTGAGTGCCCACCGGCATATGCACTTGTGCTAACAAATGTGAACAATAGAGCTATTAATAGTTTTTTCATATATTTCCCCTTATTAATAAAGTGTGAAATTCACATTTAAGTATAAATCCTTTATATTGGTATTAGAAAATAATGCAATAATATGAATTGATATTCAAGATTTTGAATATTGAAATGAGGGGATAATTCATGAGTTTTAAAAAAACTGCGACATCACAGGACGTAGCAAAACTAGCAGGAGTATCCCAATCAGCTGTTTCAAGATGCTTCACTAAAGGTGCCAGCATTTCTAGTAGAACAAAGCTAAGAGTTTTAGAAGCTGCCAAGAAATTAAAGTATAAGGCGCCTTACACATCATCTAATTTAGCATCTAATGATGATAGTGGATTGGTAGCTGTCATTTTACCTTATGTTACGAGCAGATATTATCCAGAAGTTTTAATTGAGTTACATGAAGCACTTAGGAATGGAGGCTTTAGAATTTTATTAATTACTACTGATGATGGTGAAGAATTAGATGAAAAATTAATACAGCCATACTTAAAAGAAAAACTCATTGCAATAATATCAGCAACAAAACCTACTGATAAATTTGTTGAAGATTGCAATCAAAAAAGAATACAATTTATTGCTTATAATAGAAGTTGGAATATACCAACGATAAGTTCCGTTGCGTGTGATCATCGTAACGGAGGAGAATTAGTTGCAGAATATTTTACAAAGAAAAATCATAAAAATATTGGCATCATTGAAGGGCCAAAAGGATCTTTTGTAAGTGATGAGCGATGCAAAGGTTTTAAAAATTATCTTAAAAATAATAAAAAAATTAAATTAAATATTGAAAAAGGATTTTTTACTTACGAAGGTGGATATCAAGCAACAGAAAAAATCTTCAATAAAAAGATAAGTGCAATATTTTGTGCTGATGACACAATGGCTTTCGGATGCTTAGATTATATTAAAAAAAATACTTCATTAAAAACACCTTCTCAATTAGAAATTATTGGTTATGACGATATATCAATGTCAGCTTGGGAATCATATAACCTTACAACTGTCAGACAACCTATTAGACAAATGTCAAAACTAGCAACTCAATTAATAAATGAATATATTAAAGATCCAGATTTTGAACCTATAAATCATATTGTACAGGGAAGACTTATAAAAAGAAAAACTACAAAATAATTTACTTAAATTTTAATCCCATTTGTTCGAAGACACCATGATTATCTACCATAACGTAATTATCTAAAAATTTTCCATCTTTAATGGTCCAAAAATCTGAAAATTGCATTTTGATAGATTTGCCTGTTGGCTCCACTCCAAGATATGTTCCACTATGTGTACCTGTTAAAAATCCCGTTGCACTAATCCACTCACCTTCAGCAACCACAATATCATTTTTTACATGATAATCTGGAAATGCTTCATAAAAAGGTTTTAGAACTTTATATTTAAAATTTTCTATACCATGGATATCACCAAAACCTGGAGGACCGTGCCAAACCATATCATCATGCCAGTACTTATGTTGTGCTTCTAGATCTTGAGCATTAAGTGCATCATACATATCAGCTAATAATTTTTTACTTTCATCTAAAGTCATTATTTATCTCCTAAAATTTGCATTAGTATTGCAAGCTCATTAAAACCAGTCCACTCTTTAGTAATTTTATTATTTTTAATTTCCCATTGAGTGATTCCCCACAAATACACTTCTCTATTAGTTGGTTGGCCATATGAGCCATTACCTTTATGAGTTCCTACAGCACCCCAACGAACCGATACTAAGTAACCATCTTTTGTATTACCCATCCAGTATAAATCTTCAATACTAAGTGCAAGATCAGGGAACGAAGCTAAAAGTGAAATTATAAATTTTCTTAATTGCAAAACTCCTTTAAATTTACGACCAGTTGAACCTTCAAATTCTACCTTACTCGAGTATGCTTTATTTATCGCAGAAAAGTTTCGTCTATTCCAAATTGTATCATAAACTGCATGAACAAACTCTCTTACATTTGTAATTTTATCTGGAATATCAAAACTAATTGGTTTTAATTTAGTAATATTTCTTGTTGGTTTAGAGTTTTTAAAATGAGGGGCATAGGGTCCTGCAATTCCCTCATCGACAAGTTGCTTGGCAACCTGATTTAAATCTAATCCGAGTTGTTTGATTAAACCTGCTGTATCGTAGACAACATTTTCGTAATAAATTTCATTATTTTTGGCCACACAATTCGCAATACAAAATAATCTTACTTTTTTACCAGTTGGTTTGGAAAATTTGCTAAATCCAGTATTTGTTCCAGTAATAATTGTTCTATGCGAAGTATGAAAACTTGCATTTTCATCTCCTGCCCAAATAACTTCATCTGCAAATAATCGAATATCTGGAAAAGCGTTGTTTGTATGTACAGTATCAGCTACAATTTTTTCAGATCCAGATTGTAAACCAAATTCATCCCAAACTCTGCAATCTTTACTGTAGGTGTCATAGATGTAGCCAATATTTTTTTCTTCCCAGATTTGATACGTAATCCTTACAATATAATCGATTATATTTTTATACTGATCCTCAAACCCCTTCATTGATTGATGTTTAAGTTTTTTTGGTTTTGGATTTAATGATTTAGCTGTTCCTCCACCTCCATATGCTTTTAATGAAATATCATAACTCTTAGGCATATGATTATCTTGGAGGGGTTCTGGTCTTTTATCTGTAATTTTATTAAATTTCATAATTTGTATTTGTAATGAGATACATTTAAAAATATTTCAAAGCAATGAAATTTTATTCAAAAAAATGAATATTGTCTTTTTTAGTTTATTAATATAATCAAAATGAAATGACTGATCTCCAAGCAGAAAAAAAATTAGTATTAGATTATTTCAATGAAATAGATAGTTGCAACATTGATTCATTATCTGAAGTTATATCCAAATACGCATCAGAAGATTTTAGTATGAAATGTACCCACCCATTCAACGAACTAGGTAGTATAGATCTTGTTGCTAATAATCTATGGAAACCAATTAAAGATTCATTTTCACCTATACAACGTCGATTGGATATATTTTATGCTGGGATAAATTCACTAGATAAAAATAAAGGGAAATGGATCTCCAGTATGGGTCATTTCATGGGTGTTTTCAATAAGCCGTTTGTAGGCCTTAAACCAAATAATAAATCAATTTTATTAAGATTTGCAGAATTTTACAAAGTGGAAAATAACAAAATTAGTGAAGGGGCTATTTTTTTAGATGTAATGAATTTAATGCAGCAACTAGGTCTTTCTATAATTCCTGAATCTACAGGTCTTGTTTGTGTAACACCTGGACCAAAGAATCATAAAGGTTTAAAATTTGATATTTCTAATGAAAGTGAAAGTCAAAAAACATTAGATTTAATTCATAGAATGCGCGATCGACTTGTTAAAGGATCCAAAATGCAATCTTATAAAGAAGAATTAGAATTAGATTGGCATAATGACATGATTTGGTGGGGACCAGGAGGTATAGGAGCTTCTTATACTATTGATGGTTATCAAAAAGGTCACACAAAACCATTTCAAGATGGTTTAGAGTTTGTTCGTTTCAATGGACACATACTTAGTAGCTCTGAAGATGATCTTGGAGGTTGGTTTGGTTGGCCAAATTTAATTATGAAACCTAAAGGAGAATATTTAGGATTAACAAATGCAAGTGATATTGAATCAGAAATGAGAGTTGTAGATTTATATCGAAGAGATGGAGATAAGCTGGCTGAAAACTGGATCTTTATTGATCATTTACATTTTTTAAAAAAACTAGGAGTGGATCTTTTAGAAAGAGCAAAATTTTTAAATCAGTAATTAGATAACTTTTGAGGCAAGTTTAGTACCTTCAACTAATGCATGGAGCTTTTCATAACAAATTTTTTCATCAATTTTTCCAAAACCAGCGAATGTACTAAAACCACAATCTGTCCCTGCCATTAATTGATCTTTTGGAATGACTGTAGAAAATTGAATTAATCTATCTGCAACAACTTCTGGATGTTCAACAAAATTAGAGGTTGAGTCGATTACGCCAGGTACTAGGACTTTATCTTTTGGTAACTTTATATCTTGAAAAACTTTCCATTCATGTGCGTGTCTAGGATTAGAAGATTCAATAAGAAAGTATTTTATCTTTGATTTTAAAATTATAGGTAATATTTTCTCCAAAGCAATATCGTGTGTGTGGGGTCCTTCATAATTACCCCAACATATATGCATTCTAGTTTGTTCAACATCTACATTAGATAATGCTGAGTTTAGGCATTCAATTTGTAGTTCTGCACGTTTAATAAACTCATCTTCAGATAAATTTTTAAAATTCATATGTCTTGCTAAAGCAAGGTCTGGGCAATCTAATTGAACTTGGATATCTGATTTTGTTATTAGCTCATATTCTTTAGCCATAATATTAGATAATTTATCCAAATATTCATCTTCTGTACTATAAAATTTATTTGGCATAAAAACATTTATGACACCAGGTGATGCTGAGTTCATAAATGCATGTCGGTGATTTAGTTTATCAAGTGAATTTTTAAAATTATTTATATCCTGTAGAAGAGAAGTTTCATCTTTTACTTTTAATTCGTTTGTGCAACATGGCCTGGTATAAGTTGGTGTGCCACCACTTTTAGCAATCTTTTCTTTATATTCTGGAAAATCGTCAAGATCAGCAGGTGCTCTTCTTTCGCTTTCACCTGAGAACCCATCAATTCTGTCTTTAATATATGTAGCGTAGCTAATTTTACTCATTTCCCCATCACTTACAAAATCAATTCCAACATCAAGTTGTCTCTCAACAACACTTTCCACGTTATTTTTTAATACTTCATCAAAACTACTTTTACTAAATTTCTCTCCTTTATCTTTTGCAAATAAAAAATCTGAAAGTTCTTTTGATCTAGGAAGGCTTCCAACATGTGTTGTTAAAATATTAGACATTAAATTAACCTGTTTTTAATAAAATCTGTTTCCAGATCATAGTTTCATCATAGAGAACCCATTCATTTTTAATACCTCTTTCTCCAAATTCAACATGATTAATACCCATTATATAAATTTTCGAATTAGAGGCTTTCCCAAAAAGACCATCCCCTTCATGTTTACCTACCATGGACCATCGAACTGAGGCTTTTTTAGGTTGATATTTTTCTTCAGTAAATGCAATATGCTCGACTGAGAACAATGCGTTAGGAAAA
The DNA here is from genome assembly GCA_902572735.1 of uncultured Alphaproteobacteria bacterium. GTDB lineage: Bacteria > Pseudomonadota > Alphaproteobacteria > HIMB59 > CACPNW01. Next base: position 22,663 of record CACGGX010000014.1, on the reverse strand, counting down.
GCATCTCTTAATTGTTTCCAAAATTTTATTACCTCATCTCTACCATGGTGAGTTTTTCCACCTGGTTGAAATTGCTGTATAGCTCTGTCATAACTATCATTTATTGTTTTCTCTAAATTAATATTCATTATAGAGCTTAAGATACTTGCATATAATTCTCCAGAATTACCAGAAGCTAATATAGGAGATTTATAAATAGATTTAACAGGTGTATTTTCATCAAAGGGTTTACTAGCTTTTTCAGGACCACCTTCATCTTTAATAAGATTGCTTGCAAATTTCTTCGGATCAATTCCAATTTGTCTCACAATTGCTCCTTGATCTCTCACAAGCCACTCATCATAAACTTGATTATTCATGCATGCACAATCAGCGATAGTTCGGTAATAAAGTTTTTTCCCTGTCGCTTTCCCATACATCCCATCAACAGCATGAGTTGAGGTTGATAAAATGCGGTGTGATGAAAAATAACCCTCATTATCATTTCCTGTCCAAATTACATCTTCACCTAAAAGTGTTCTGTCGGGAAATAGTTTTTTACTAGCATAGGTACTTTCAATTACCGGGTCTGCACCATAAATTACTCCAGATGGAGATCTTGTAGGTGTTGGAAGATTTACATTTGGGGTATCAGCATAATAATCTCTTATTGCTTCAACATCGTTGTTTTCCCAAATTTGATATGTGATCTTTAAAATATAATCAGGAAAATCTTTGAATTGTGCATCAAATCCTTTCATATAATTAATATTTAATTAGTTTGTCGTATTATAAATAAATTACCATCATGATCACTTATCTGTCTTATTGAACGAAGTGAATTTTTTGGAACAGAAAAAGTATCTTTTTCTTTAATTACAACTCTGTTTCCATCACAATCTATTTCCCATTCACCAGATAAACAATGATACACTTCTGATTTCTCCAGTTTGTATTCATGTATATGAGCACTCTTGCCGTTGAGAAGTGAAAGACTAAAACCTGTTGCATGCGGTATATTAGGGGTAAAAGATTTATCATGAATTTGAAACTGATCAATGTAGTTGATAATTTTATTAGATTGATAGTGATCATCATCGACAAAATATTTATCTTTATCATTAAATCTAATAACAAACTTTTCTATGTCTTCTGAAGAGTAATGATCGAAACTCTCTAATTCATTATCTTCTAGTGGCTGAATAATTTTAGTTTCATCTGTTATTTTCTGTTTCTCTGTGTCGATTAAAGAATTATCATTCATTAATACCATGCCAGATTCTTTTGCATCTTTTAAAAGTTTTGGTGTCCAAGTAATAACACCTGGATCATTTTCTCCTAACACAACAAACATTAAAGCTTCTTCATCACTTACATTTTGAAAACCTCTGAACATGTTTGTGGGAAAGGAAGCGATGTCACCTTTTTTTAGTATTACTTCTCCTTCTGTGCCATCAACACCCCAATAAAAACGCCAAGCTCCTGAATGAATGATAAAAACCTCAGCAGTTGTGTGACTATGTAATCCAGAGCCATTCATCGGCGCAGCGCTTACCGCACCAATATTAAAGCCATGTTCTTCAGCTATTTTAACATTTTGTTTAGCATCTTCGCTTACGCCAGGACCTATAACTGAATAATTTTTTCTATCTTGATGACCTTTTAGTTTTCCCTCAACAAATGGTATATTACTAGGAATAAGTTCATCGAATTTAGCTAATCTAGATGTAATATTAATTGACATATTGTAATGATCTTTTATTCATTTTTTTTGAATATTATTCAAAATAATGAATAAATCAATTATTATTTAACAATAGTGTTATTAAATTATTATGGCAAATAAAATACAAAACTTTGATACAGGTGAGAAAGATAACTCAAATATAATTCATTTAGATCTTGATCCAAAGATAAATATTGAAAACAAAATATATTTCAAAAATTTATTAAAAAAAATTGCTGAGTGCTCTTTAGATGATTTAGACAAAAATCTTGAAAATCTATATCACGTAGATGCTGAGTTTAATGGCTTTCATCCAATTAATGAAATTAATGGAATTGAAGAAATAAAAAATAAATATTTAATACCTCTAAAAAAGGCATTCCCCGATCTTGAAAGAAGAAATAATCTAGTAATTGGTGGTTCATTTAGAGATAAAGTTTTTGTTTCATTTATTAGTCATTTAACTGGAACTTTTAAAAATGAGTGGTTAGGTGTAAAGCCGACTAATAAAACAATTTATCTTCGAACATGTGAAGCGCATCAAATTACAAACAATAAAATAATAAAATCTTACACATTAATTGATACTGTAGACTTTATTCGTCAGGCTGGTCATTGGCCGATTAATAAATCTCTTGGTGTAGAAGGGATGTGGCCTAGTCCCATCACAGGTGATGGAGAAAATAATCAAAATTTAGATAAGGAGCTGTCTCTTCAATCTTTGAATCAAGATTTAACCATGCAAAGAAGTTTAAATATTAAACCTGAGACTGAGCCAGGTCTTACAAAAGATCAAATAAGAGAAAAATTAATTAATCATCCTCAACAAGATTATTGGCATCCAAAAATGATGTGGTATGGGCCAAGTGGTATAGGTACAGCTAGAGGTTTAGATGGTTTTGTTGATCATCACCAACTCCCATTTAGACTTACGTTTAAGGATAGAGATTATTGGAAAATCGGTCATTATATTGAAATTGGAGATGGAAATTATTCTATGACTGGTGGCTGGCATAGTATTCAGTGTGTTCATGGATCAAGTGATTGGCTAGGATATGAACCAACTCAAAAAAAAATAACAATGAGAGTCATGGATTTTTATTTACATCATGAAGGGCTAATTAGAGAAAATTGGGTACCAATCGATATAGCACACATATTAGATCAAATAGGCATTGATATCTTTAAATTAATTCATAAAAAATAATTATGGCAATTGAATATTTAAAAAAAGGTTTAGATGAAAAACAAAGAATTGAAGATAATGATAAAGTAAAAAAAATTGTTGAAGAAACATTAAGTAAAATTGAATCAGAAGGCGATAAACATATTAGAGAGTTATCTCAAAAATTTGATAACTATTCTCCAGATAATTTTAGATTAAGTAAAGATCAAATAAATCAATTAATGAGTGAAGTCTCTGATGATGACAAAGAAGATATTAAATTTGCTCAAAAACAAGTGCGATCATTTGCGGAAGCACAACTTAAAACTTTAAGTGAATTAGAAGTAGAAACACATCCAGGTGTGATTCTTGGTCATAAAAATATACCAGTACAAGCAGTTGGATGTTATGTGCCTGCTGGAAAATTCCCAATGGTAGCTTCTGCGCATATGTCAGTTGTGACTGCCTCTGTTGCCGGGGTTCCAAGAATTGTTGCCACTACCCCACCTTTTAAAGGTAAGCCAAATCCAGCTGTCGTTACGGCAATGAAAATGGGCGGTGCTCACGAAATTTATGTTTTGGGAGGAATGCAAGGAGTTGGTGCTATGGCTATTGGTACAGAAACAATTAAACCTGTCGATATGCTTGTTGGACCTGGTAATGCATTTGTTGCTGAAGCAAAAAGACAATTGTATGGCAAAGTTGGTATCGATTTATTTGCTGGTCCAACTGAAACAATGGTTATTGCAGATGAAACTGTTGACGGTGAAATATGTGCAACAGACTTATTAGGACAAGCAGAACATGGATATAATTCTCCTGCTGTCATGATAACAAACTCAAGAAAACTTGCAGAAGAAACATTTAAAGAAATTGATAGAATTTTAGAAATCTTACCTACTAAAGAAACAGCAAGCACTAGCTGGAGAGATTATGGAGAAATAATTTTATGTAATACCTATGAGGAGATGTTATCTAAAGCAAATGAAATAGCTTCAGAGCACGTTCAGGTTATGACAAAAAAAGATGATTGGTTTTTAGAAAATATGACATCTTATGGAGCTTTATTTTTGGGTGCTAGAACTAATGTTGCTAATGGGGATAAAGTCATAGGCACTAATCATACTCTTCCTACTAAAAAAGCTGGTAGATATACTGGTGGTTTGTGGGTTGGTAAGTTTATTAAAACCCATACTTATCAAAAGATTATGACCGATGAAGCAGCTACACTTATTGGAGAATATGGATCTAGACTCTCACACCTTGAAGGATTTATTGGTCATGCTGAACAATGCAATGTTAGAGTGAGAAGATATGGTGGTCTTAATATTGAGTATGGTAAACCAGCTTCAAAATTAAAAAATTAAATTTTATTATATTGTTTTAAATAGAGGATCACCTCATCTGCTAATTCTTCTGCAGATTTTATTTTTGTTTCCAAAATAATTTCAGGTGATGACGGTATTTCATAATTAGAGTCAATCCCTGTAAAATTTTTTAATTTGCCAGACCTAGCTTTTTTATACAAACCTTTTGGATCTCTTTTTTCACACTCCTCAATTGAGGTATCAACATATATTTCTATAAATTCATCAATCTCTACTAATCTACGAGCCATTTTTCTTTCAGATTTAAAAGGTGAAATAAAAGAAACAATTGTTATTAGTCCAGCATCAACCATTAATCTGGATACTTCTGAAATTCTCCTTATATTTTCAACACGATCTACATCAGTAAACCCTAAATCTTTATTTAATCCATGTCTAACATTGTCACCGTCTAATAAGTAAGTATGCTTTCCTAGTTTGTGCAACTTTTGCTCGATTATATTAGCTATAGTAGATTTTCCTGACCCTGATAATCCTGTAAACCATAAAACACATGGCTTTTGTCCGTTAATAGAGGATCGCAAATTTTTATTTATTGACATTTGATGCCATGAAATATTTGATGCTCTTCTCAGCTCATGCTCAATAACACCTGCACCTACAGTTTGATTATTGAATTGATCAATTATTACGAAACTTCCTAATTTTTTGTTATTTTTATAGGCATTAAAAATTGTATTTTTATTTAAAGCAACTTTGACATATGCAATTTCATTCAGATTTAAAAATTTTGAAGCAATTTTTTCGAATGAATTAATATTTATTTTATGAACTAAATCTGTAATTTTTCCTATTGTTTGAAAGTTTAGAAATTTAAAAATATAATTTCTTTCAGGTATCATTTGTTCTTTATTCATCCAAATAATATGGGATGCAAATTGATCAGATAAAAAATAATTATGATTTTTAACAGAGCATAATAAATCACCTCTAGAAATATCAACTTCTTTATCTAATGTTAGTGTTACCGCTTGCCCTTTAATGGCAAAGTCACTCTCTCCTTTTGGAGTTAATATTTTAATAATTTTAATTTTCTCTTTGCTTGAAAAAACCTGCACCTCATCATTAACTTTTATTTTTCCTGAAGTGATTGTACCGCTATATCCTCTAAAGTCAGAGCTTGATCTATTAACAAATTGAACCGGTAATGAAAAAATTTCTTCTTCTATAGGTTCATTTAGACTAATTTCTTCAAGTTCATCTATTAAAGATTTTTCATTGTACCAAGTTATGTTTGAATTTTTTTGAAATACATTATCACCAACTAATGCAGATATTGGAATAAACTTTTGTAAATTAAAATTAAATTCACTGGAAAATTTTTTAAAAGAAGAAATTATATCTTTAAATTTTTTTTCATCATAATTGATTAAATCCATTTTATTTACTGCAACTATAATATTTTCAATTCCAAGAAGAGATAAAATGAATGTGTGTCTTTTAGTTTGATCAAGAATACCTTTAGTTGCGTCAACTAATATAATTCCAACATCTGAGTTCGATGCTCCTGTAACCATATTGCGTGTGTATTCCTCATGGCCAGGAGTATCAGCAATAATAAATTTACATTTTTTAGTCTCAAAATAACGATAAGCAACATCTATAGTTATTCCCTGCTCTCTTTCAGCTTGTAAGCCATCAATTAATAATGCTAAATCAATTTGCTTACCTTGTGTGCCATACTTTTCACTTTCAATCTTAGTTTGACTTAACTGATCACTATAAATATTTTTTGAATCAAATAATAGTCTGCCAATAAGTGTTGATTTACCATCATCTACAGAACCACAAGTTAAAATTTTTAATTGTTTTTTATTATTTTGATTTTGAAAAAAAGTTTCTATGTCCATTAAAAATAACCTTCTTGTTTTTTTTTCTCCATAGATCCAATTTGATCATTATCAATTAGTCTTCCTTGTCTTTCTGAATATTTTGACTCTAGTAATTCAATGATGATTTCTTCAACAGTTGTTGCATCAGACTCCACAGCGGCAGTTAATGGATAACAACCCAATGTTCTAAATCTTACTTTTTTTTGTTCTATTTTTTCATTTTCTTTAATTTTTAAACGATCATCATCAACCATAATCATCATATCATTTCTTCTTATAATTGATCTTATTTTGGAAAAATATAACGGGACAAGTTGAATGTTTTCCTGATAAATGTATTGCCAAATATCTATTTCTGTCCAATTAGATAATGGAAAAACTCTAACACTTTCACCTTTATCTATATTAGTATTGAACAAATTCCAAAGCTCTGGTTTTTGATTTTTTGGATCCCAACGATGTTTTTTATCTCTGAATGAAAAAATTCTTTCTTTAGCTCGTGATTTTTCTTCGTCCCTTCTCGCACCGCCAAATGCAGCATCAAATTGATATTTATCTAATGCTTGAATTAATGACTGTGTTTTCATTACATCTGTATGGATTTTTGAGCCACTAGAAATAGGATTTATATTGTTTGCAACTCCTTCTTTGTTAATATGAACTAATAAGTCTAAATTATACTTCTTAGCAGTTTCATCTCTAAAGTTTATCATTTCCTTAAATTTCCAAGTTGTGTCAATATGCATTAACTTGAAAGGAATTTTGCTTGGATAAAATGCTTTTTGAGCCAAATGAAGCATTACTGATGAGTCTTTACCAATTGAATAGAGCATTACAGGATTGTCAAATTCCGACGCAACCTCTCTTATTATATGTATACTTTCAGACTCTAGTTTATCTATATGTGATAGTTTCATATTAATTTAGTTTAGAAACATTCCCGTAAGCTAAAAAATTTGGATTAATTATATTCTCCTTAGTATTGTACAAAATATCTGTATTATCAAATGATTTTAATTTACCGCCAGCTTCCTCTAAAATAATATGGCCTGCTGCAATATCCCATTCAGAGGTTGGACCTAATCTAGGATAAATATCTGCAGTTCCTTCTGCTAATAAACAAAGCTTTAATGAGCTCCCAATTGAAATAACCTCATATTGTGAAAAATTTTTCTCAATCCAAATTTGAAAATCTTTATTTGAATGTGAACGGCTTCCAATAATTTTAATATTTGAAGTGGTATTATTATTAATATTGATTTTTTTAAATTCGCTAAGTGTATTTATATTATCTTGAGTAATCAATTTGTAGGAACCATTATTTTTTATTCCATAATACAATAAAGATTTCTCTGGCGCATAGATAACTCCAAAAATGGGTAAATTATTTTCAATTAATGAAATATTTACAGTAAATTCACCATTTCTATTTACAAATTCTTTAGTTCCATCAAGTGGATCAATAAGCCAATATTTTTTCCATACTTTTCTTGTATCCCAATTGACTAAACTCTCTTCAGTTAGAATGGGAATATTTTTTTCTATTTCTATCAATCTTTTTTTAATGAGATTATTAGAATTAATGTCTGCTTCTGTGATTGGTGAATTATCTGCTTTTAAATCTACGTTAAAATTTTTTTTGTATACTTTTAATATTTCTTTACCTGCATCTATGGCAATATTTAAAATATCTAAAACAACTTCTGTGTTATTTAAATTCATATTTTGTTAGATAAAAATATAATAGATATAGCCTAAATATAACATCAGACCCACACTTCCATATAACCTACCAAGTTTTTTAAAAATGAACATAAAAATTAAAATAACAAAGGTAATTAAAAGCATAAAATATAAATCCTGTGTTGCTAAAATTTCTGGCATTCCAAAATTTCCAAAAAATGAACTTATACCTAAAACACCGAGAACATTATAAATGTTTGAACCTAAAATATTTCCTAATGCAAAATCTACTTTTCTTTTTAATGCTGACATTATGCCAATAACCAACTCAGGTAGAGAAGTTCCAAAAGCTATTAACGAAAGTCCTATCACTGCTTCTGAAACTTGTAATTTTTTAGCCAAAATGATTGCAGAATTTACAAATAAATCTGAACCATAAATTAAAAATATAATTCCAAAGATTATTAATATTAATGAAATAAATATTGAATATTCATCCTTATCTATATCATCAACAAGTATAGATCCTTTTTTAATTTGAAAATACATTATCAAAGTCAATGCTATTAGAGATATAATTCCAAATAAATAATTAAAATAAAAATAACTCATAATTATCAAACAAATACCTAGAGCTATATTGATCCATGCCTGATTAATTTGGTTATTGGTAATGTTTGTTATTGGTACAATAATCGTTGTTGCTGCCATGACTAAGATTAGATTTGCTATATTACTTCCTACAACAGCACCTAAGGCTAAATCTGAGTGATTATTTAAGACTGCGTTAATACTACTTGCAAGTTCGGGAAGAGAAGTACCTGCTGCAACTATTACAACACCTATGGCAAAAAGAGAAATATTTAGTTTTTTTCCAAAACTAACCGATCCTCTTATTAAAATTTCAGCTCCAACAACTAGAATTGCTAAGCCAAGTATTAAAATTAATATATCCACTAATGAAATTATAATTGTTTAAAGTTAGTTACATAATAATTTAACAAATATATACTTAATAATTAAAATTTCTTACAAACTATGAATGAAAGCTTTGATTATATTATTATTGGTGCTGGAACAGCTGGTTGTATATTAGCAAATAGACTTACTGAAAATGAAAACATTAAAGTACTTTTAATTGAAGCTGGAGGAAAAGACACTAATCCTTGGATACATATTCCAGGTGGTTATTTTAAAACAATGCATAATCCGAAAACTGATTGGTGTTTTACAACTGAGGAAGAAAAATTTTGTAATAATAGAAAAATGCTTATTCCTAGAGGGAAAACATTGGGTGGAAGTTCATCAATTAATGGGATGTTATATATAAGAGGTCATGCAAATGATTACAATTACTGGAGACAATTAGGTAATATTGGATGGTCTTGGGAAGATGTATTACCATATTTTAAAAAATCTGAAGATTACAGAATTTCTAAAAGTGAATTTCATGGTACCAACGGACCTATCAAAGTAGAGAAAATTAGATCAAAGTTTAAATTATTGGATTTATTTTTAGAAGCATCTCAAGAGTTTGGTTATAAAAAAAATGAAGACTTTAACGATGGCGACAATGAAGGAATGGGCTATTTTCCTATGACAATTGATAAAGGATACAGATGTAGTGCTGCAGTTGCTTTCTTAAATCCTATCAAAAATAGAAAAAATCTAAAAATTATAACTAAGGCACATGTTAAAAATTTAACCTTTGAAAATTTAAAAGTAAAAAATGTAAATATATGGAAGAACAATGAAGAATTTTCATATTCTGTAAATAAAGAAGTTTTATTGTCTGCAGGAACAATTGGATCTCCTCACATATTACAAGCTTCAGGTATTGGTCCTGGTAAACTATTAAATGAAAATAATATTAGTATTGTAAAAGAAATTAATGGTGTTGGGAGAAATTTAACTGATCATTTAATGTTAAGACCAGTGTACAAAATTAAAAACTTAGAGACATTAAATGACATATATCATAGTTTTACAAAAAAATTTTTAACAGGATTAAGCTATTTAATTTATAAAAAAGGACCCTTAACAGTTGGAGCCAGTTACTTGTGTGGGTTTATAAAAAGTGATTCGTATTTAGAAAATCCTAATCTACAATTTCATATCTCGCCAGCTAGTACTGATTTTTTAGGAAAAGCAGGACTGCATAAATTTCCAGCATTCACTCCTACAATAACAAACATTCGTCCGACAAGTAGAGGTTCAATAGAAATTAAATCTTCAGATACAAGAATTTATCCTCAAATAAAAATGAACTACTTATCTACTGATGAAGATAGGGAAATTGCAGGAAAATCAATTAAAATTGTAAGAAGAGTTGTTTTAGAATCAAAGGCATTTAAAAATTATGCACCTGAAGAATATAGACCTGGGATACAATTTAAAGATAATGAGTCTCTATCAAAAGAAGCTGGTAAATTTGCAAATACTATTTTTCATCCAGTAAGTACATGCAAAATGGGCAATGATGAAAATTCAGTTGTAAGTGATAATCTTAAAGTAAAAGGAATAAAAAACTTAAGAGTTGTTGATGCATCTGTGATGCCAACTATAACATCTGGTAATACGAATGCCCCTACTATGATGATTGCTGAGAAAGCATCAGACTTAATTATTAACGATCAGAAATAATTATTGAACTACTGTATCTTTAGGATCAATTCCAGCAACTTCAACTGGGGCTTTCATAGCATCTCTTCTAAAAGGTTCTCCTAGTTCTTGATTTAACATCACTTCTATAAAAGTAGTTATACCTTCCATTTGATCCTTGCAAGATTGTTGTAAAGCTTCTGTTAGTTCCTCTTGAGTGTGAACTTTAATACCTTTAAATCCACACGCTTCTGCAATCTTTGCATAGCTTAATTTAGGATCAAGTTCTGTTCCAACAAAATTATTATTATACCAAAGTGTAGTATTTCTTTTCTCCGCTCCCCATTGATAATTTCTAAAAATTATCATTGTAATATTTGGCCAACCTTCTCTATTACAAGAAGTCATTTCACTCATACTAATTCCAAATGCGCCATCACCTGCAAAACCTACAACTGGTGTATTTGGACAACCTATTTTTGCTCCAATTACTGATGGAAAACCATAACCACATGGTCCAAATAAACCCGGTGCTAAATACTTTCTACCATTCTCAAATGTTGGATAAGCATTACCAATTGCACAATTATTTCCTATATCACTAGATATAATTGCATCTTCAGGAAGACCTGCTTGAATAGCTCGCCATGCCATTCTTGGTGACATTTTCTCTGGTTCCCTATCTCGTGAATCTTTATTCCAAGATGTGCCAGGATCATCTTCTTCATGATCAAGGCCAGTTAATGTTTGAAGCCAAGCTGACTTTGTCTTATGAATTAACTCTTCTCTTTCTCTTCTATCTTTATCACCTGCATTTGTTGTAAGGTTTTCTAAAATTTGTTCTGCAACTAGTTTTGCATCTCCACAAATACCAACACTTATTTTTTTTGTTAAACCAATTCGATCGGAATTGATATCAACTTGAATGACATCCGCATTTTTTGGCCAATAATCTATTCCATAGCCTGGTAAAGTTGAGAAAGGATTTAATCTTGTGCCAAGTGCGAGAACTACATCTGCCTTAGATATTATTTCCATTGCTGCTTTAGATCCATTGTAACCTAAAGGACCAACCGCAAGAGGATGTTTGCCAGGAAAACTATCATTGTGTTGGTATCCGCAAGCAACTGGAGCACTTAATTTTTCAGCAAGTTTTTTGCAATCATCAATAGCGTCAGCTAAAATCACTCCAGCACCAGATAAAATGACTGGGAATTTTGCATTAGATAAAAGATTAGCAGCTTCTTTAATTGCTTCTGTTCCACCTGCAGGTCTTTCAAATTTAATTATAGGTGGCAGATCAATGTCAACAACTTGAGTCCAAAAATCTCTTGGTATATTTAATTGAGCAGGAGCAGATCCTTTAATGGCTTTTGAAATAACTCGATTTAAAACTTCCGCAACTCTGGAGGGATCTCTTACTTCTTCTTGATAGCACACCATATCTTTAAATAAATTCATTTGCTCAACTTCTTGGAAACCTCCTTGACCAATAGTTTTATTAGCTGCTTGAGGAGTAACTAAGAGCATTGGGGTATGATTCCAAAAAGCAGTTTTTATAGGTGTAACCAAGCCAGTTATGCCAGGTCCATTTTGAGCAATACACATTGCAATTTTACCAGTTGATCTGGTATAGCCATCAGCCATAATTCCGCCGTTTGACTCATGAGCAACATCCCAAAATGTTATTCCAGCTTTAGGAAAAAGGTCTGATATTGGCATAAACGCGGAACCAATTATTCCAAATGCGTGTTGAATACCGTGTTTTTGTAAAACTTTTACAAAAGCCTCTTCAGTTGTCATTTTTGCCATAATAAATCCTTAATATATTATTCTTAATTACATTAAATTAATTATTAAATGAACTACAATAATCTTGTTAGTTATTTATTAATTTTATAAAATTCCTATTTAAAGAAAAAATAATTATTTACGATTGATAAAATGACGCTTCCTGGACAAGAGATTATTAAGGCTACATCTAAAACTTTACCTAATCAACCTGGTGTATACCAAATGCAAGATGAAAAGGGTAACATTCTATATATTGGAAAAGCAAAAGTATTATCTAATAGAGTAAAGAATTATCTATCTTTAAATAACCTAACAAGAAGAATTCAAAGAATGGTTAGTCTAACTAAATCAATGAACTTCTTTGTCACAAATACAGAGTTAGAAGCAATCATACTTGAATGTAATTTAATTAAAAAACATAAACCTCGATTTAATGTTCTGTTAAGAGACGATAAATCATTCCCTTATATATTTATTTCATCAGAACATGATTTTCCTAGAATTGAGAAACATCGTGGTCCTCGAAAGAAAAAAGGTAGATATTATGGACCATTTGCAAGTCCAGATGCAGTAAATAGAACTATTAATACAATACAACGAATATTTCTTTTAAGATCATGCACTGACAAAGAGGTAAATGCAGGAAATAAACTGTGCTTCAATTATTATCTTAAAAGATGTTCTGGTCCTTGTGGAGGAAAAATAACGAAAGAAGCCTATTCAAAATTAATAGAGGCAGCAGATGATTTTCTAAGTAGTGGCAATTCTCAAAAAATACAAAAAAATTTCACAGATCAAATGTATAAAGCATCAAAAAAAAATAATTTTGAATTAGCAGCATCTTTAAGAGATAGACTTAAAGCTTTAAGACATATTGAACAAAATAATTCAATTAAGATTAAGGATATAAAAAATGCTGACATTTTTGCAATAACATCAAATGAAGGCAAAACATGTATTTATGGAAGTTTTTTTAGAAATAATACATCTTATGGTGGCAAAGCTTTCTTTCCAGATCATGACAACTTATTAGATCACGAGGAAATAATGTTAGGTTTCCTAAATATATTTTATGCAGAAAAAGATATTCCTGAAATAATTATTACTAATATAGTTATTGATAAGAATAATAATTCACAAATTTTAGGAAAAAATTTTGATAAAACAAAATTCATTAAACCATTAAAAGGACCTAAAAAAAATTTACTTAAATTTGCAGAAAAAAATTCTAAAATAAATTTAGACATCAAATTAAATAAACTTAAATCTTTTGATAATTTTAATGCAGAAATAAAAAAAATATTCAAACTCAAATATGAAATTATAAAAATAGAAGCTTACGATAATAGTCATACATTTGGAAAACATCCTATAGGTGTAATGGTTGCATATAATCAAAATGGATTTATAAAATCAAACTATAGAAAATTTAATATTAGATTTGATCTTGAAGAAAATAAAAATAAAGTTGATGATTATTATATGATGAAAGAAATGCTTACTAGAAGATTTAATAATTCAAAATTTCAAGACGAATTAGATTTGCCAAGTTTATTGCTTATAGATGGAGGCAAAGGACAATATAATTCTGCAAAAAAAGTATTAGATAGTTTAAAAATAGATATACCAATTATCTCTATGGCAAAAGGTGAGGAAAGAGATGCAGGTAGAGAAATTCTGATACATGATAAATTTACACATAGATTAAATGAAAATAATCCTATTCTTCACTTTTTACAAAATATTAGAGATGAAGTGCACAGATTTGCAATAACAACACATCGATCAAAAAGAGCGAAAATGAGTGTCAGATCTGTGTTTGATGAAATAGAAGGAGTAGGTCCTGAAAGAAAGAAAATTTTAAAAAAACACTTTGGTACAGTGGAAAAATTAAAATTAGCTAGTTTAGATGAATTAAAAGAGATTAAATCTATACCTGAGTCAATTCTAACAAAAATTTATGAATATTTTCATAGCGTTTAAAAAATTCTTCATCTACAAAGAATAGAAATGAATATATCAAATATTCTAACTATAATTAGAATTGCTATAATCCCAATTATAGTTCTTTGTATATATCTTACGAATCCATACTTTGGCTGGATTGCCTTTATATTATTTTGTTTAGCTGGAATAACAGATTACTTTGATGGTTATTTAGCAAGGCTAAGAAATGAAGTAACAAATTTTGGAACATTTTTAGATCCAATTGCAGATAAATTATTAGTAGCAGCAGTTATTCTTATTTTAACTTCTAAAGGTGTAATAAAAGACTGGGATACCATTCCAGCCCTTATAATATTATTAAGAGAAATAACAGTATCAGGTTTAAGGGAATACTTAGCAGGGATAAAAATCAGTATACCAGTTTCAAGAATTGCAAAAGCAAAAACCTTTCTTCAACTAGCTGCACTTGGATTACTTATTTTATCTGAGAGTAATCTAAATTTATTATCTATTATTTATTTAGGTAAGACTTTTCTATGGATTGCTGGAATTCTAACTCTCTATACAGCCTATGATTATATTAAAGAATCAATAAAACATTTTTAAAATGAGAATTCGATATTTCGCTTGGATTAAGGATATAACAAATAAAGATGACGAAATAATTAATATAAATCATCCTAAAACAATACAAGAATTAAAAAAATATTTAGAAAATTTATATCCAGAGCTAAAAAAACATTTTTTACAAGATGTTTTAAGATTTGCAGTTAATCAAGAATATGTTTCAGAAAATTCGAATTTAAAACCAATTGATGAAATTGCTATCTTTCCACCAGTTAGCGGTGGGTAATGATAAAAATACAAAAAAAAAATTTTAATTTAGAAGAAGAAATTGAGAAAATTAAAAATAAACATTCAGACATAGGGGCACTAACCTCTTTTGTTGGCTATGTAAGAGATTTAAATAACAATAAAGATGTTAAATATTTAAATTTAGAAGTTTATGAAAAAATGGCATATAAAGAATTATCAAAAATTGAAAATAACGCGACTAAAAAGTGGAACTTAATTGATACTTTAATAATTCATAGATATGGAAAATTAATAGTTAATGAAAAAATTGTTTTAGTTTGTTGTTTTTCACACCATAGAAAAAATAGTTTTCAAGCTTGTGATTTTATTATGGATTATTTAAAAAAAAATGCTCCATTTTGGAAAAATGAATTTTATTATAAAGATGATGAATGGTTAGAAAATTCTAGCTAGCGTTTTTAACCATATCGCTAAAATCATTCATAAATTTAAAAGTAGTAGTATTATCACCAGTATTATATTTAAAATCATCAATGGATTTAATAGGAGTAATTTCTGCAGCAGTTCCTGTTAAAAAAGCTTCATCATAATTTCCAATTTCATCAGGCATTAAATGCTTTTCTGTTATTTTAAAACCTTGATTAGTTGCCATTTCAATAACTGTTTGACGTGTAATTCCATTAAGAAAACAGTCTGGAATAGGAGTATGGATATTGTTATCTTTAATAAAAAAAATATTTGCTCCTGTGCCTTCAGCAACATAACCTCTATAATCTAACATCAAGGCATCGTGATAACCTTTTTTTTCTGCAAATTCTTTAGACAGAGTACAAATAATGTAGGGCCCAGAAGCTTTAGCTTCATATGGAGCGGTATCTGGTGCAGGTCTTTTCCAAGGAGAAGTAATTAATCTCAAACCTGCTTTTTGATCTTCAATTTTAAAATAAGTTGCCCAATCATCCCAAACAGCAATCGCTACATTGATATTTGATTTACCTGTTGATAAACCCATTTGATCTCCACCTCTCCAAGCAAGTGGTCTTACATAACAATTTTTATAATTCATTTTATTAATAAGTTCGTATTTTGCTTTATTAATTTGATCATGCGTGAAAGGAATTTCCATTCCAATTATTTCAGCAGATTTAAAAAACCTTTTAGTATGTTCCTCTGATTTAAAAATCTTACCATTGTAGGCCCTTTCTCCCTCAAACACTGCGCTTGCATAATGAAGACCTTGGGAGATTACATGGGAATTTGCATCTTGCCATGGAATTATTTTACCATTCATCCAAATCCATCCATCCCTATTTTCAAATGATTTAAGCATATTCTTTATTAACTTTTTTTAATGACAATTGACTATCAGTGATGCATAATTAAGTCAATATGGCTGACCTAAATAAATTGTTAACACCTCTTTTTTTAAATGAGGGAGAAATTAGGAAGATTATAGAGCTATTATTTTTCTCATATAGAGATTTTACAGAAGGTCCTGATAAAATTTTGGAAAAAATAAATTTTGGTAGAGCACATCATCGAGTTATATATTTTGTTGGAAAGCAAAAAAATCTTACAATTAAGGAACTCCTTTCAATATTGAAAATAACGAAACAAAGTTTGTCTAGAGTATTAAACCAACTTGTAAATGAAAAATATATTATATTATCTGTTGGCGAAGATAAACGTACTAAGAAATTAACACTTTCAAAAAAAGGTCAAGAATTAGAGAAAAAATTATCTGAAATTCAAATAAAAAAAATACGTAATGTTTTATTAAAATTTAATGAGATGGATATAAATGGTTTTAAAAAAATACTTTATGAGATGGTCAATGATAAAAATAAAGACAAGTTTGATCAAATAAATAGATAATAATGAAAAAAAATATCTTGATTGTTGATGATGATAAAAGATTGAGGGAACTGTTAAAAGATTATTTAACAGAAAAAAATTTACAAGTTTATCAAAGTGAGGATTATGACGAGGCAAAAGAAGTTTTATCTCTAGTTTTGTTTGATTTAATCATTCTTGATAGAATGATGCCAAGTGGTGATGGTATAAAGCTTATCGAACATGCGAAGCAATTTTCAAATACACCTATAATCATGCTTACAGCAATGGGAGAGGATAAAGACAAAATTGATGGATTAAAAATTGGTGCTGATGATTATTTATCTAAACCATTTGAACCAGAAGAATTATTTTTAAGGATTAAAAATTTATTAGATTTATTTGAAAACTTTAAAAACAAAAAAATTAAGATTTCGTTTGGAGAATTTACGTTTGATACATCTAATTTTAAATTACAAAAAAATGATAGATTAATTTATTTAACAGAAGGAGAAAATAATTTACTTTTAAAATTAATAAACAAAAGAAATGATATTGTTTTAAGAGAAGAACTAGCAGATCAGGAATTTGACGAAACTGAACTTAGAAAAGTTGATGTACAAGTTACGCGTTTAAGACAAAAAATTGAAACAAATGCAAAACAACCTCAATTTATTAAAACTATTAGAGGTAAAGGATATAAATTAATTTGTAATGAAATTTAATGATTAAAAAAATAATACCTTCTACCCTAATTGGAAGATCAATAATTATTATCTTTGTACCTATAATTATTATAGTCCTACTTACTTCTTTCGTTTTTTATCAGACCTCATGGAGTATTATTTCTAAAAGACTAACGGAGTCTGTGGCTGCAGATATCAATGTTCTAGTAAAATTAATAAATAATGATCTTACTGATAATGCAGTTAATATAGCTAGTCAGGATTTCAAAATGAAAATCAATATTATTAATGATAAACAATTATTGACTTCAAAATTTACATTAAATTCAGGAATATTATCTAATAGGTTAAATCAATCCTTAAGTAATTTGAAAAAAAAGTTTGATTATGATTTGTCTAATCTTGAAGAAGGTGTTTTAATATATATTCAGATTGATAATGATATTTTAGAAATTAATGTTGATAAAGACAGGCTATATAGTGAATCCGCATTTGTCTTTCTACTTTGGATGATTTTTGCTTCTATCATTCTTTTTTTTATGTCTTACTTTTTAATGAGTAGACAATTAAGACCTTTAAAAAGACTAGCGATAATTGCTGAGACATTTGGAAGAGGTTTAGATGCTCCAGATATTAAGACTGCAGGTGCATATGAAATAAGGCAAACGGCCAATGCTTTCAACCAGATGAGAACTAGAATTAAAAGATTTTTAAAGCAAAGAACAGAAATGCTAGCTGGTGTTAGCCATGATCTTAGAACTCCTTTAACAAGAATGAAATTGCAAATTTCATTGATGAAAGATGAAAAAGCAAAATCTGAACTAGAAGTAGATGTTAATGAAATGACTTCAATGTTGGATAGTTATGTTAGTTTTGTAAAAACGGAATCACCTGAACCAATAGAAACAATTATAATAAATGAATTAATTGGTGATATTGTTAAAACTGTTGAAAGAAATGGTGTTGAGTTAACTATTAAAGAGAAAAATACTATTCAAACTTCTGGTAGACAGATCCAACTCAAAAGAGCTTTCAATAACATAATTGATAATTCAAAAAGATATGCAAAACAAATTGAAATAATTCTTTATACGAATGAAAAAGACTGTGTAATTGAATTTAACGATAATGGTGAAGGTATACCAAAAGATAAATATGAAGATGTTTTTAAACCATTTTTTACTTTAGATCCCTCCAGGAACAAGCTAAAAGGAGAAAGTGGTTTAGGATTAACTATTACTAGGGATATTATTAGATCACATGGAGGTGATGTTAAATTATCTGAGTCAAATTTAGGAGGTCTTCAGCTTAAAGTTTTACTTCCTCTTTGATTTTAAAATAATTTACCTCCATTATTTACCGGTTTATCTGGAGACAATAAAACTGGTTCGTTTTCTAAATCTGGCACACCAAGAACTAATACTTCTGAAATAATTTTACCAATTTGTTTAGGTTCAAAGTTTACAACAGCAATAACTTGCTTATTAATTAATTTATCACTTTTATAATATTTTTGTAATTGTGCAGAACTTTTTTTTATACCAATTTTATCACCAAAATCTATTTTCAAAATTATAGATGGTTTTTTAAGTTCATTATATTCATAAGCTTCAATTACTGTTCCTATTCTTATATCTACATTTTCAAATTCTTTGTAATTTATAAAATTTTGAGAGCTCATGCAAATTTTACAAATTTTTCAATATTGTTTAGATATTTATCTAAGACACTCATTGTTTTTTCTAAACTTTCATTTTCATCATTAAACCAAGTAAATAGAGTTATATAATAAAGTGCAAAAATAATTTTTATTTTTATAACACCCTGAATACCACTAGGATTTATATTTGCAAAAGTAGCAATTAAAATTTTGCTCTCAATTAATTTAGGAATAAGTTTTAATACCCCTTGTGGTCTAAATATAAAATGATTAATTATATTTTTTACAGAAGCTCTATATTCATTTAATATATCATAACGTGCCATCATAATTTCAAATAACATATCTCTCTGTGATGACTTTTCTATATTAACAAGATTTTTTTTTAATTGAAAATCGAAGAAGTCATTAATATTTAAGATTAAATCAATTTTATTATTTATATTTGGCACTTTAGTATTAGATAAAAAATTTTTAAGATTAATATCTCTTAATTTTTTTTTCTCTAAATATTGTAAAGTCTTTTTTGCTAGAGATATTTTATTTTGATTCACTTACCTGTACCTTGCTGTTTTGCCCTTGTGTATGCTGACTTAAAAACTTGATTAAAAATTTTATCAACCTTATTTATTTTCATTTTCTTAATTCCTGCTTCAGTTGTACCTCCTCTAGTTGCAACTTTTTCAACCATTTTTTCAGCAGAAATATTATTAGAGTTTAATAGATTTAAAGTACCTCTAAAAGTTTCATTAATTAAAATCTTAGCTGTATTTTTTGAAAAACCTAAGTTGATTGCAGATTTTTCCATAATATCAATTAACTTAAATATAAAACCTGGACCACTCCCTGATACAGCGGTTGCTTTGTCTATGAAAGTTTCACTATTAAAAAAAATAGTTTTGCCACTTAGAGAGAATAATTTATCAATCTCATTAATTTCTTTTTTATTAATTGATTTATTCGTATAAATGCAATGAACTCCCTCTCCTATTAAAGCTGGCATGTTTGGCATTACTCTTACAATTTTGCTAATATTTATTAAATTTTTTTTAAAAATTTCTGTTTTTTTGCCAGCTATTACACTTATTACTATAGATTTTTTATTAAAATTTGCGTTTTTTAATTCTTTAAAAACATTTGTTAATTCAAGAGGTCGAGTTGCAAATATTATATAATCAAGATTATTCTGATTATTGATATCATCAATAGATTTAAAAAATTTTATTTTCTTATTTCTATTTCTTTTTTTAAGAATTGCATATTTTTTTTTATCTATAACACTGATGGTGTAATTCTTAGAATTAGACCATCCAGACATTAATGAACCTCCCATATGACCACATCCAATTAATAAGATATTTTTCATTTATCTATAATATAGCAGTTTTATTTTAAAAATTAAGCTCTACCAATAACTTCAAAATTAGAAAATTTTATAGCTTCTTTAGGAGGAATATCGTCAAAGAGAACTTGCTGAAAACTTGGATAAAATTTTTCACATTCATAAATTCCAATATCAACAAGATCTTCAAATTTTTTGTGCAATGTTTCTGTTGAATTATTTGATAACAAAGTATGTCTAAAAGCTGGGATACCATTTTTACTTGTTATATCAAAATGTCCAATCCATAAGTTCTCATTTATAAGTCCCAGTAGCTCATACGCCCTATTGAGTTTAGTTTCAGGAAACTTAATATCAAAAGTTATTGAAAAACTTAGCGCGTTAATATTTTCAGACCATGTAAAATATAATCTGTAAGCGCACCAATGGGATGCTATCTCAGCAACTAGTTCATGGTCTGCAGCTCTACTAAAATTCCATTTTTTTTGATGAATAACATCTTCAATGATATCTATGGGATTTAACAATATATTCTCATTTTCCATACACTATATAGTCATGGCACATATAAATAGTACTATATATTGATTACTAGATTGGACTCGTATTTTGCAAGGCAAAATCTATAAAAAATGTGAATTAGTTGAGGATTCCTACCTTTTTGATTTCTTTTTAATAGTTTTTTTCTTTTTAGCTGTTTTTTTCTTAGATTTTACTGATCTTGAAGATGTTTTTTTTAATTTTTCATTTTCCATCATTACTTTTTGCACCATTTTTTTTAGTGCATCAAATTCATCTTTTTTAACAAGATTCATTTTTTTTATTATTTTATTAACTCTTAAAGATACAATTGTTTCAATTTCTTCTTTGACACCTGAAAAAGTGCTCATAGCATCAACTGCAAATTTTGATAAATCAGAAAGTATTTTGTTTCTATCAACCATGTTATAATATTAAATATAGATAAATGAATTTTATTCAACCATCAATAGATCCTATCATCTTATCAATCGGTTTCATTGAGATAAGATGGTATAGTTTAGCATATATCTTGGGATTTCTATTAGGGATTTATATTATTAAAAGGTTAAACAAAATTTATGGAAATCAATACAGTAATAAAAATATAGATAGCTTTCTTATTTGGGCAGTATTAGGTGTAATTATCGGAGGACGAACAGGTTATGTTATTTTTTATCAACTTAATGAGTTTTTAACTAATCCTTTTTATCTATTTGAAATTTGGAATGGAGGTATGTCATTTCATGGCGGGTTGATTGGTATAATAATAAGTACTTTAATATTTGCAAAGATTAATGGAAAAAGTTTTTTCTACCTATCTGATTTAGTATCAATCGTTGCTCCTATTGGATTATTCTTTGGTAGAATTGCAAACTTTATTAATACAGAACTAATAGGCAGGCCAACCGATTTTTATATATCAGTTATTTATCCATCGATAGATAATATACCAAGACATCCTTCTCAAATATACGAAGCTTTTCTTGAGGGAATTATTTTATTTCTCATATTATTAATCTATTTTTATAAGATAAAAAAATACAAAATTTATGGATTAATTAGTGGTCAGTTTTTAATATTTTATTCCATATTTAGATTTTTAATTGAATATGTAAGAGAACCAGATTTGCACCTAGGATTATTTTTTAATTTTATTTCAATGGGCCAAATACTATGTATACCTTTTTTTATTTTTGGAATATTGATAATTCAAAATGTTAAGCAAAAGAAAAATTAATAAAATAAAACTACTTAACAATAAAAAAAATTTGCGTTTAGATAAATTTATTGACTTGGCTCTCTATCAAAGAAATGGTTATTACTTAAGCAAAAAACCCATAGGAAAAAAATTTGACTTTGTTACATCTCCAGAAATTTCACAAATGTTTGGAGAAATTATTGGTGTGTATTTACTTTATCATTGGAAAGAAAAAATTAATTCGAAATTTAATTTAATTGAATTGGGTCCAGGAAATGGCACTTTATTTAAAGATATTGAAAGAACTGCAAAGATATTTCCAGATTTTTTTGAAAATGCTGATGTTTATTTTATAGAAATAAATAAAGAATTAAGAAAAATACAAGAAAAAAATTTAAATTATTTTAAACAATCAAAAATTAAATGGTCAAAAGTTTTAAATTTCAGATCTAAATTGCCTTCAATAATATATTCAAATGAATTTTTTGATT
>CACGGX010000013.1 GCA_902572735.1 uncultured Alphaproteobacteria bacterium | reverse complement strand
AGCAATGGATCAAAAAAATTGAAAAATATTGGATACCCGGTGAAAGTAATGCAAAATTACAATTAAAAAAATATATTTTGCAAAAAGCAAATAGCTATTCAGTTGGAAGAGATAGGCCCGATAAAGATTTAACTTCAAAATTATCACCGTATCTTCATTTTGGAGAAATATCCGCTTTGGAAGTTTATGATACCGTAAATATTGAAAAAAAAATTGATCCTGAAAATAAAAAAAAATTTCTTGCTGAACTTGGCTGGAGAGATTTTTCTTATAATCTTTTATTTCATTATCCAGATATGACTCATAAGCCTATACAAAGTAAATTTAATAAATTTCCATGGATTAAAAATGCTAAAAATTTATCATTATGGCATAATGGTAGAACTGGTATTCCAATTGTTGATGCTGGAATGAGACAACTATATAAAACTGGCTGGATGCATAATAGAGTAAGAATGATTGTAGGTTCGTTTCTAACAAAAAATTTATTGTTACACTGGAAAAATGGGGAAGAGTGGTTTTTTGATACTTTAGTTGATGCTGACGTTGGGTCTAATTCTGCAGGTTGGCAATGGATCTCTGGTTGTGGTGCTGATGCAAGTCCATATTTTAGAATTTTTAATCCAATATTGCAGGGTCAAAAATTTGATCCAGATGGTGATTATGTAAAAGAATTTGTTCCTGAGTTGAATAATATTCCTAAAAAATATATTCATAACCCTTGGGAGATGTCTATGGAGGATCAAAAGAAATATAATTTTGAGATTGGTACTTCATATCCATCACCAATTGTAGATTTAAAAGAAACAAGAAATAGAGCACTATCAGCATTTAAAACTATTAGTTGATGTGAGAAAAAAAATAGCAATTATTGGTTCTGGTATTTCAGGAATAAGTGCAGCTTACCTCTTGTCTTCAAAATATGATGTTCATTTATTTGAAAAAAATAATAAATTGGGCGGACATACAAGAACTATCTATGTTGAAGAATCAACAAAGACAATCCCAGTCGATACAGGGTTTATTGTATTCAATGAAAATAATTATCCAGATTTAACAAATTTTTTTAAATTACTTGATGTGAAATGCAAAAATTCAGATATGTCTTTTGCCGTCTCAAATCAAGATCCTCAAATTGAATATAGTGGCAAAAATATATTTTCTCTTTTTGCTAATTTTAGAAATGTGTTTTCTTTTAATTTTTTTAAAATGTTATTTGAAATAAGAAAGCTTTATTTATTATGTAATAGCTTGAATGTTAGTGATTTAGAGAAAACTAAAACCTTAAATGATTTTTTAAAAACTAATAATTTTTCAACATACCTGATAAATTATCATATTTTACCCATGATATCATCTATATGGTCAAGCAATATAAGTGATGTAAAAAATTTTCCTCTCATAACATTCATTAATTTTTTTAAAAATCATGCTTTATTTAATTTAAAAAAAAGACCTCAATGGAAATACGTTGAAGGCGGTAGTAACGAATATATAAAAAAAATTATTAATAAAAATGTTTTTGAGTATGAAACAAATTTCAAAATTAAAAAAATTATTAGAGAAAATAGTAAAATTAAAATAGAAGATGAGAAAAATAATATATTAGAATTTCATAAGGTAATATTCGCAACCCATGCAAATCAAGTATTGGATATTTTGGAAAAACCAACAGAAGAAGAAGTAAAAATATTTTCACAATTTAGATATTCAACTAACTCAGCAATACTTCACTCCGATCACTCTTTAATGCCTAAATCAAAAATTGCTTGGTCGAGTTGGAATTTTTTAAATAAGTCATCATCTTCTAAATTTACTTTAACTTATTGGATGAATTTCTTGCAAAAATTACCAACCAAACAAAATTATTTTGTAACTGTAAATCCATATAAAAAGCCTAAAAATATAATTAACGAAACAACATTTAATCATCCAATATATACCATCGATACTATTTTAGCTCAAAAAAACGTTATGGAAATTCAAGGAAAGAATAATACTTTTTTCTGTGGGGCTTATCTTGGATATGGTTTTCATGAAGACGGTATTCAATCATCTTCTTACATTTGCAAATTATTAAATTGTGATTTACCTTGGAAGAGAGAGAAAAATTTTTATAATAGATTGCAAATTAATTTTAAATGATTTCTCAAATACTATTATCTAGCATTATACATAAAAGATTTATTCCATTTAAACACACATTGAAATATGAGGCACCAAGTCTTTTTATTAATTTGGATAATCTTGATCAATTAAGTAAGAACTATAAACTTTTTTCATTAAACTCTTTTAATCTTTTTTCTATTTATGAAAAAGATCATGGATATAGAGACAAAAGGTCAATAAAGACATTCGTTAAAGATTCCCTCTCTAAATTTAATATTAAATATAAGCATCTTAATATAATGATATTATGTTTTCCAAGAATTTTGGGATATGTATTTGATCCCTTATCAATTATATATTGTTATGATGATAAAAAATTAATATCTATTTTCTATGAAGTCAAAAATACGACTAATGAACAACATACCTATATTTTTAAAGGAAATGTAAATTTTGAAGATTTTAAATTATCTCATGAATGTGCAAAGCAGTTTTATGTATCTCCATTCATAGAAATGGAGGCAAATTATAAATTTTTTAATCGAATGCAAAAAGATACAATAAATATTAACATTGATCTTTATGATAAAAATAATAAAAAAGTTCTAACAGCTTCTCAGCATGGCAAATTTATAGATTTTAACTCAAAAAATATGTTTAAATTTTTATATTATAATCCACTTTTAGGCTTCAAGGTAATGGCTGGAATTCTTTATGAAGCTCTAAAAATAATTTACAAAGGTGGTAAATATTATGCACGAAAAAAGAAGCCAAATGATACAGTGAGTTTTGAAGGTAATTTTTAAATGAATTTTTTTAAAACAAATTTTGATAAAACTGTCGAAAAATTATTAGTAAACTTTTTATCTAAAATTCGATATGGAAAATTAACAGTTCAATTTCCTACTGGCGAGGAGAGAGTTTTTGTTGGAAAAGAGGAGGATATATCTGCAAGTATAAAAATTCATAATTATAATTTTTTAAATTTAATTTTTAAAAAAGGTTCTGTAGGTTTTGCAGAAGCCTATATGAATGGTTACTTTTCAAGCACCGATTTGACTAATTTGTTACTACTTTCTCACAAAAATGAGAGTTATTTTTTACAAAGCATAAATACTAATCTTTTTTTTGCTACTTTTGCGAAATTAAAGCATTTTTTAAATAACAATTCAAAATCACAGAGTAAAAAAAACATTAAATATCATTATGATTTAGGAAATAATTTTTACGAAAAGTGGTTAGATAAAACCATGACCTATTCTTCTGCTCTTTTTGATAATAAGAATACCAATTTATCGGATGCACAATTTAACAAATATAGAAAGATTGCTGAAACTTTATCATTAGACTCAAATTCTAAAACTTTAGAAATCGGATGTGGATGGGGCGGGTTTTCATCATTTGTAGCGAAAAATTACAATTGTTCAGTTGATGCTATAACTATTTCCAAGGAACAATACGAATATGCTTCTGAAAAAATTCAAAATGAAGGTTTGTCTGAAAAAGTATCAGTTATATTCAGAGATTATAGGGATATCAAAAAAAAATATTCAAATATTGTTTCAATTGAAATGTTTGAGGCAGTTGGGAAGAAATACTGGCATAATTACTTTGATACAATTCGAAATTCTCTCAACGATGGCGGTATGGCTGCGCTACAAGTCATAACGATTGATGAAAAAAAGGCTAAAGATTATCAAAACAGACCAGATTTTATTCAACAATATATTTTTCCAGGTGGAATGCTTCCAACTAAAAAACAATTTGAATATTCGGCAAAACACGTTGGATTAAAATGTATTGAAAATCTAAGTTTCGGTGGTTCTTATGCAAAAACACTTAAAATGTGGAATAAACAATTTCAAAAATCTTGGACTGATTTATCAAAGTTTGGTTTCGATATAAAATTTAAAAGAATGTGGGAATTTTATCTATCTTATTGTGAAACAGGTTTTGCAAATAGTTCAACCGATGTTTCCCATTTCTTAATTCAAAAATAGAAATGCAAAAACTAAAAGTATTTTTAGTCTTAACTGGCTATCAACTAACTTGGTTAGCCTGTGTATTTGGTGAAACAAAATTTTCTAATCCTATGTTGGGTATTTGGGTTGGAATTATTTTCTTATTAACTTATTTTTATTTTAATCATAATAAACAAAAATTTATTAAGATTTCACTTTTGATTTCAGTTCCAGGATATTTTTTTGATACTTTATTAGTTTATTTCCAAATTTACGATTTTGCAACTATTGCTAAACTTGGTACTCTGCCATTATGGATGATTGTTTTATGGTTTAGTTTTAGTACTCTTTTTGATGAAATTCTTACTTTTTTTAAAAGTTATAAAATTTTAGGAATTATTTTAAGTGGAGTTTTAGGACCTTTAACCTATTATCTTGGCGAGCCTATCGGAGTTATAAAAATATATAACTTTCAGATTTTTTTTATTTCAATGGTATTATTTTGGATGATCTTGATGTTATATTATCTAAATTACGTTATAAAAAATGATTAATTTTCTTGATCTACTTTTTTTGCTCTAGTTCTATTTAAAGTTCTTTCGAGATCCTTATAAGTACATAAACCAACATCCATTGGACTCTTTGCTTCAAGAACTGCTTCTCTGTATGTGCCATTTCTTATGGCCTCTACTGTATTTTTTGTTGAGCCGGTAAGTTTTGCAATTTGAGAACTACTTAATTCAGTCGGATATCTTTTTATAAGCCACAAAATAGCGTATGGCTTTTCTTGTCTTAAAGAAAGAGGTGTATACTTAGAGTCTTTTTTCCTTGGTGGTAAATCTTCAATTACATCAGACTTGATAAGATTCAAACGAGCTGCATTATCTTTTTCACATCTTTCAATTTCTTCTTTTGTCAATTGATTATTATCAATCGGATCATAACCTCTCATACCGACAGCAACTTCTCCATCAGCTATTCCTTGAACCTCTAATTCATGTAATCCACAGAATTCAGCTATTTGATCAAACGTTAAAGCTGTATTTTCAACTAACCATATTGCTGTTGCTTTAGGCATTAAAGGATATTTCATAATTGGCTCATATAATATAATCAAAAAATAATATATAACAAAATATGACTATGACAGATTTTTTTGAAGTTGATGAAAAACAAAAGACGGTTAAAATATTAAATTTGGATGATTTCAGTGTTGAGGATTTGCAAAATTATATTTCTGAACTTCAAACTGAAATACTAAGAGTTCAAGATGAGATAAAAAAGAAGGTAAATTTAAAACTTAATGCTGAAAAGTTTTTTAAATAATTATTTATTAATTTTAAGACCTTTAAATCTTTTTTGGAATCTAGCTACCTGTCCTTCAGATTCATTAAGACCAGCCTTACCACCGGTCCATGCTGGGTGAGATTTAGAATCAATTTCTAATTTAAGAGTATCACCTTCTTTACCCCAAGTAGATCTAGTTTTAAAAGTAGATCCATCAGTCATAACAACGTTTATTTCATGATATTTAGGATGTATATCTTTTTTCATGCCTGTCTTATATTTATATAGATTTCAAAGTAAAGTAAGTTTTTTAACTAATTCATTATGAATTTTATTATTTGAAGCAACTAAATCACGAGAATTTATCTCCCATGCATTTCCATCTATTTTAGAAATTTTCCCCCCAGCTTCTTTAACTAAAAGAATGCCCGTTGAAACATCCCATAAATTTAGATCTTTTTCCCAAAAACCATCTAATTTACCAGAGGCAACATAAGCAAGATCAAGGCCTGCAGAACCGAGTCTTCTTATTCCTGCAGATGATTTTAGGATTTCATCAATCTCACTTAAATAGTTTTTATAAATTCTTTCTCCAAACGGAAGCCCAGTGCCGATCAAGCAATCTGAAAAAATTTGCCTGTTTGACACTCTAAGTCTACTATTATTACACCACGAACCTTTACCTTTAGAACTCCAAAAAAATTCGTTTAAAATTGGATTATAAATCACACCGTCTGTGATTTCATCATTTGTCATTTTGGCAACGATTATTCCAACATGAGGTATTCCATGAATAAAATTAGATGTTCCATCAATTGGGTCAATAATAATGGTGTTTTCATCACCCTTTATTTCACCAGTTTCTTCAGTTATGTAAGTATAATCTGGATAATAATATTTTAGAGTTTCTAAGAGTGTTTTTTCTACTTTAATATCTGCATTTGTTACAAAATCTCCAACTGATTTAGATTGTATTTGTAAATTTTCTAATTCTCCAAAATCTCTTAATAAAATTTTACCAGCTTTTTTTACTGCCTTTTCAAAGATATTAATTACAGCAGGCTGCATTAATTTTTTGATTTTTCGATATAACTACCGTCAATTGTACTTATTACTATTTTATCATTAACTGCAATAAATTGCGGTACAGATGTTTTAATATTCTTTTCTAAAATAGCTGGTTTATATGATGAAGCAGCTGTTTGACCTTTTACAACACCTTCAGTTTCTATAACAGTTAATTCTACAGTATCAGGCAAGTCAATGCCGACCGGTTTTTCATTATAGAAATTAATAATAACATTACTATTCTCAACTAAAAATTTTGATTGATCCTCAGTTAATATGTCTGAGCCAAGTTCTATTTGTTCATAGGTTTGTTTATCCATGAATATAAAATTATTATTATCATCATAAAGATATTGAAATTCTTTTTCATCAAGGATAGCTCTTTCCACTGTTTCTGATGATCTAAACCTACTATTCATTTTAGTACCTTCTCTTATTTCTTTAAGTTCAGCTTGCAAGTAGGCACCACCCTTTCCTGGTTGAGTATGCTGGGTTTTCAAAACTTTCCAAAGTTTGTTATTAATTTCTAAAATATTTCCGACTTTAATTTCATTTCCATCTATTTTCATAGTTTCATCTTAAGTTTTTTTTGTATATTTTTAATTTTCGTAAGATCTACTACATCAAAAGTTGGATTTAATAAAACCTTATTTTTTTTAGCAATTTGATTAATTTTATTTAAGATGATTTTATTATTTTTTAATTTTAAATAATCAATATTTTCATGAGTTAATAATATACTAAGACCTTGATCATAGCCTGAGTCGATAAAAAACTTAATATTGTGTGCCTTATATTTATTTTTAGTATGGTTTATTAACGTTCTAAGCCACTCTATCCCAAAACCTTTAATTAAAAAATATTTTATAAATATGACCGAAGTTTTGAACTTTGATTTTCGAAATTCTATTAAATTTTCAATTTGTATTAGTGTCGATACTGCAAAACAGATTTTTTTAGGCACTAAATAAATTTTTTAAGATCAACCAAAGTGTCTACCATTCTATTTGAGAATCCCCATTCATTATCATACCAAGATAAAACTCTGCAGAATTTATCTTTGACAACTTGAGTTTGACTCATATCAAATACAGAACTGCTTGAATTATGATTAAAATCAATTGAAACCAGAGGTAATGAGTTTGTTGTTAGTATTCCATTTAATTTTTTAGTTTTTGAAGCTTGAAGAACTATAGAATTAATTTTTTCTGGGCTAGTTTTTTTCTTACTTACAAATGTAAGATCTATAAGTGAGACATTAGGAGTAGGTACTCGAATAGCTGTTCCATCTAGTTTACCTTTTAATTTTGGTAAGACTAGACTCAAAGCCTTTGCTGCTCCTGTAGAAGTTGGAATCATTGACTCAGCTGCAGCCCTTGCTCTTCTAAAGTCAGAATGGGTTTGATCAACAGTTCTTTGATCACCCGTGTAACTATGAATTGTTGTCATGAAACCACTTTCAATTCCTAATTTTTCATCAAGAACCATAGCTAAAGGAGCAAGGCAGTTAGTAGTACAAGATCCGTTTGAAATTACGTTATGATTTTTTTTAATGGTATCGTTATTTACACCTTGAACAATTGTGGCATCTACATTTGAAGCTGGTGCTGAAATAATAACTTTTTTTGCTCCTGCATTTAAATGAGAAATCGCCTTTTCTTTTGAAGTAAAAACACCACTACATTCAAGAACGACATCTACCTTGAGTGATTTCCAAGGAAGGTTATTTGGATCTCTTTCTGAATAAAAATTAATTTTATGTTTACCAATTTTTAATCCATTTTTGATTGAGCTAATCTCATCTTTAAGAATACCGTGAACACTGTCATATTTAAGTAAGTGTGCACTGCTCTCAACACTTCCTAGTTCATTAATAGCTACAATATTAATATCTTTAGGATTTTTTTCTAATAAAGCTCTAAAAACAAGTTTTCCAATTCTTCCAAATCCATTTATTGCAACTTTCATATTTCTCCTTTTTATAAACTTTTAATTATTTTTTCAATTAAGTAATCATCTGTTATCTTAAAGTGCTTATATAAATCTTTGTATGGACCACTTTCACCAAAAGTTGACATACCAACAAAATTTTCATTTTTAATATATTTTTCCCAACCATTTATTACTCCAGCCTCAATAGCAAAAATCGGTTTATTTCCTAAAATTTCATTTTTATAACCATCATCATTTTTCTCAAACAATTCAAATGAAGACATGCTTACAACTCTTATCTTTAAATTATTGTTTTCAAAAAGTTTATTTGATGCAGAGCAAGCAATCTCAACTTCAGAACCAGAAGATAAAATTGTTGCATCATATTCTTTAAAATCTCTTATTTTATAAGCACCCTTATTTACAAGATTTTCTTTGCGATTATCTTTCTGTAACATCGGTAGATTTTGTCTTGTTAAAACTAAGATTGTTGGTCCAGTATTGTTGATTGCACATTCCCATGCTTCTATAGTTTCAATAATATCACAAGGCCTAATGACTGTTAAATTTGGTATAGATCTTAAAGATGCAAGATGTTCAACAGGTTGATGGGTTGGTCCATCTTCTCCTAATCCTATTGAGTCATGCGTCATTACATAAATAACTGGTATATTCATAATAGCTGATAATCTAATTGAAGGTCTGCAATAATCGGTAAATACCAAAAACGTTCCTCCATATGGAATTAAACCTTTATGTAAAGCAATGCCATTCATTACTCCAGCCATTCCATGTTCTCTTATGCCGTAATGAATATAATCTCCATTAAAATTATTAGATGTAATTACATTCATATCCTTTGCCTTAGTGTTATTTGATCCAGTAAGATCAGCAGATCCACCAATAAGATTTTTTTGATAGTTTGAAATTAAATTAAGCGTTAGCTCACTCGATTTTCTTGAAGCACAATTTGTTTTGTCATTAAAATGCTCAGATTTTAATTCACTAAGTTTTTCTGGAAGTTGTGAATTAATTTTTTGATAAAAACTATCTTTAAAATTTTTACTTTCAATTAATTCTTTGTTTTTTGATAACCATGAATTTCTTGATTCTTCATTTCTTTTATAGAAACTTCTCCACTCACGTAATAAATCATCTGGAATTTCAAACGGCGAATAATTCCATTCTAATTTTTTTCTTGTTAAACTAATTTCATCTGCACCAAGAGGTGAACCATGTGATGAAGCTGAACCCTCTTTGTTTGGAGAGCCAAAACCAATTTTAGTTTTACAAGATATAATTGTCGGAGCATCATTTTTTTTTGCTTGAATTATAGCTTGATCAATTTCCTCATATTTATGACCATCTATTTCAATTATATTCCAATTATAAGCTTCAAATCTTTTTTTCACATTGTCTGAAACTGAAAGATCTGTTGATCCATCAATGGAAATAGAATTATTATCAAAAAACATAATAAGCTTATTTAATTTTAAATGTCCTGCGAGACTACACGCTTCATGACTTAAACCTTCCATTAAGCATCCATCTCCAGCAAAAACATAAGTGTAATGATCGAATAATTCTTCTCCATAATTATTTGATAATTTTTTTTCCGCTAGCGCCATTCCAACTGCATTTGCTAAACCTTGAGACAAAGGTCCAGTCGTTGTTTCTATTCCTTCTGCACTTCCATATTCTGGGTGACCTGCAGTTTTATTATGTAATTGTCTAAAATTTTTAATTTGATTTATGTCTATGTCTTTATATCCTGTTAGATACAAACAAGAGTATAAAAGCATTGAGCCATGCCCATTTGAAATAATTAATCTATCTCTATCAATCCACTCCGGATCATTCGGGTTAAACTTTAAATGATTTTTATAAAGAATTGTTGCGATGTCTGCCATACCCATAGGCATACCAGGATGACCAGACTTTGCTTTTTCCACTGCATCCATTGATAAAAATCTAATACAATTTGATAATTGTCTTAGATTGTTGATATTATTTAAATTATTCAAATACTTACCTTTATGGTTGATATAAAATTATTTAATATGGGTTCATTACAGTGACAATTATAAAATTACAAACTATAAAATTATAATGGAAATACAAAAAAAAATTACAGTTCTAAGCGAAAACTTAAATAATCTAAGATCAGCTTTAGAAGATTTTAGGGATCATCATATTTCTAAAAAAGAAAAAATTAAAAATCTTGAAAATGAAATTAAAAATTTACGAAAACAAATGTCCGAGTATATTGATGAATTGGAACTTCTAATTAAGAAATAACTATGCCTTTTTATAAGACAAAAATTTTAAATAGAGAAATATCATTAGAATATGAAAAAAAAGACGAAAAAAAAATAATAGATTCAATAAATTTAATTAATGAAAAAATTGATGATAAATTACAAAATCCAAAATATTCTAATGGAAAAATAAGTGATACTATATTGTTATCACTTCTCTCTATTGAGCTTCAAGCAGAACTCTCAGAAAAATTAAATATAGAAAGAAGTACAGAAGTAAACGATACCAAGAAACAAGAATATCTAAAGAACAATTTAGAACTTAAAGACAAAATACTAAAACTACAAAATGAAAAAAAAATTTTAGAAGATGAAAAATTGAAATTAGATCAAGAATTTGATGAAATAAATAAAAAGGTAGAAGGTTTAATTAATATAATTAAGAATTCTTATTATGAATAATATTAAAGATGAAAAATCAATTATCAGAAAAAAACAAAAAATTATAAGAGATAAGATTTTTAATAATAAACCATCTCATTTTGCTTTAACTTTGTTTAATGACCTTTTTGAAAAAATTAACTTTCAAGAAATTAATATTGTTTCTAGTTTTATTTCTATAAATTCTGAGATAAATACAAGAGAGCTTAACAATCTTATCTTTATTAAAAATAAAATTTTATGTCTCCCTGTAATTGAAAAAAAAAATAGTCATTTAATCTTTAAGCAATTTAAGAGTGAAGAGAATTTTGTAAAAGGACATATGAATATATCAGAGCCTCAAAATAAAAATAAAATTTTAAATCCTGAATTAATTTTTGTACCTTGTTTAGCTTTTGATAAGAAGGGAAATAGATTAGGTTATGGTGGAGGTTATTATGACAGGACATTTGCTTATTTAAATAAAATTAATCACAGATTCACCTCTGTGGCCTATGCATATGAAGAACAAAAGTTAGATTACATACCCATAGACAAATTTGATTTTAAAGTGGATTATGTTATTACTGAAAAAAATTTATATAGTTTTCAATGAAAATTCTTTTTATAGGTGATATTGTCGGTAAGGCGTCACGAAAAAAAATTAAAGAAATTATCCCAACACTCAAATCTAAATATAATACAGATATGATTATTGCTAATGGTGAGAATGCTACTTCTGGTTATGGAATTTCAAAAAAGGATGCAGAAGAATTATTTTCTAGCGGAATTGATCTACTTACACTTGGGAATCATGCATGGGATCAAAGAGATATGCTTTCTTATATTGAAGAAAATCCAAAAATAATCAGAGCTTTGAATTATCCTGACGGGGTTCCTGGAAAAGGATATTATAATCTTGAACTTTTAAATGGAAAAAAAATTATAGTAGTACAAGTAATGCTCAGATTATTTATGAATTTATCATTAGATGATCCCTTTAAAGGCATAATTGAATTTCTTCAAAAAGAGAAGTTAGGCAGTACATGTGATGCGATAATTATTGATATGCATGGTGAAGCAACTTCTGAAAAAAAGGCATTTGGATATTATGTTGATGGACAAGTTACGGCAGTTTTAGGCACACATACTCATGTGCCAACGGCAGACAGTGTTATTTTACCTAAAGGTACAGCCTATCAAACAGACGTGGGGATGTCAGGTGATTATAATTCAATAATTGGTTTTGATATAAATAATCCAATACATGGATTTGTTAAGGGGTACAGGGCAGAAGGTAGATTTACACCTGCCACTGAAAACATAACAGTATGCGGGGCTTTAATAGAGATTGATACTAATACTGGTTTAGCTAAAAATATCACCCCAATTCAAGAGACATAATTTACATATATTAGACACATTTATCTAATATTTTATATCTTTACTAACATCGGATTAAATATTTATAAATCTACTCGTAATGGCAGGGCACTCGAAATTTAAAAATATTATGCATCGTAAAGGTGCTCAAGATAAAAAAAGAGCAAAAGTTTTCTCAAGACTTGGAAGAGAAATTTCTGTTGCTGTCAAAGTAGGAGGTGAAGATATTGAAAGTAATATTAGATTAAGATCTGCAATTGCTTCAGCCAAGTCTCTCAATATGCCAAAAGATAACATTGAGAGAGCAATAAAAAAAGGTCAAGGAAATGATCCTGATAGTAATTATGAAGAAGTAAGATATGAAGGATATGGCCCTGAAGGTATTGCAATAATAGTTGAGGCCCTTACAAATAATAAAAATAGAACAGCTGCTGAGATTAGGTCCTCTTTTAGTAAATATGGAGGTAATTTGGGTGAAACAGGAAGTGTTAGTTTTGGTTTTGACAGATTTGGAAATATCACTCTCGATAAAAACTTAGTAAAAGAAGATCAACTCTTAGAATTTCTTATTGAAAATAATAGTGAAGATTATGAAATTAATGACACCGAATATTCAATATACTGTGATCAAAACCATTTGCATGAACTTAATGATAAATTAATTCAACAGTATGGACAGACAAACTCTGCAAATTTAATTTGGAAAAGTAAAAATAATATAAATATTGGAAAAGACACAGCAGACAAACTATTTAAATTACTTGAAGTTTTAGAAGACAATGACGACGTTCAAGTTGTATCATCAAATTTTGAAGTTGATGATAATGTTTTATCTTCACTGACAGCCTAATGAAAGGAATATAGATGCCTGATAAAGCCTGGAAAAAAAGAGAAAGAGATGTTGCAAACTATTTCAATGGGAAAAGGACACCTTTGAGCGGGGGTAATGGTAAAGTAACAAGAGCTGATGTAATTCATGAAGATTTATTTATAGAATGTAAATTAAGAGCAAAGCATAC
The DNA here is from genome assembly GCA_902572735.1 of uncultured Alphaproteobacteria bacterium. Taxonomy (GTDB): domain Bacteria; phylum Pseudomonadota; class Alphaproteobacteria; order HIMB59; genus CACPNW01. Next base: position 23,949 of record CACGGX010000013.1, on the reverse strand, counting down.
AGCAATTAGTTTATGGGATGATACTGCAAAACTTGCCAAAGAAGAGGGCAAGACTCCAGTAATAGCATTATGTGAAAAAAATAGACCAGGGTTTTGGGTTATGGTTCATAGTAGCGATCTTGAAAAAATTAAAAAATAATAATTATGGCAGATATTAATAGTACAAATTTATCGACAGAAGCACCAGATTTTTCAATGCTTGCTTTATTCATGCAGGCTGACATTGTTGTCAAATCAGTAATTATAATATTAATCTTAGCCTCTCTTTATTCTTGGAATGTAATAATTTCAAAAATTTTAAGAATTAGACAATTAAAAAAACTTGAAAAAGAATTTGAAGATATTTTTTGGTCTGGAAATTCATTTGAAGATTTATATGAAACTTTAAATTTTAATCAGACAGATCCAAAGTCAAAGTTATTTTGTGCTGCAATTTTAGAGTGGAAAAAAAGTAAATCTCAATATGAAAATGATACTTCAGATATAAACTCTTTAAAGGATAGAATGATGAGATCAATGACAGTTGTTTTTAACAAAGAAAGTGAAAATGTTGAAAGAAATTTAACTTTCCTCGCAACTGCTGGATCAACTGCACCTTTTATAGGATTATTTGGAACAGTTTGGGGTATAATGAATAGTTTTAAATCTATTGCAATAGCTCAAAATACAAATTTAGCAGTAGTTGCACCAGGAATTGCAGAGGCGTTATTTGCAACTGCTCTAGGTCTTTTTGTAGCTATACCAGCCGTAGTTGCGTACAATAAAATTTCAAACGACCTATCAAAATACTTTATATCCCTGGAAACATTTATGGATGAGTTCTCAACAATTTTTTTTAGACAGCTAGAGAAAAAATAAATTGATTACCTCAAGTAATTTAAACAAACGTAAGAAGCAAAGGTACACTCAAATGAGTGAAATTAACGTTACACCTTTTGTAGATGTTATGCTTGTTTTACTAATTGTTTTTATGGTTACCGCACCTCTTCTAACGGTTGGAATAAAAGTTGATTTACCAAAGGTTAAAGCTACTGCATTAACTGATATTAAAGATCCAATTGAGATAACTGTTAAGTTAGACGGAGAAGTATACATTGGGGAATCAAAGGTTGAAGTAGAAAATTTGATTCCTCGACTAAACGCTATTACTGAACAAAACACAGAAGCAAGAATTTATATACGAGGTGATAGAGTGGTAGCTTATGGAAGGATTATGGAAATTATGTCCATAATAAATTCAGCAGGATATATTAAAGTTGCATTAATTACTCAAAATCTTGAGCAATAGATGGATCGTATAAGCTATAATAGTTTAAAAATTATAAACTTTTTTGAAAATTTAAATCCTAAAACATCAGGAGTTATTTTTTCAACACTAATACATTTAATTATCCTTTTGTTTATGGTCGGCTTACCAAATTTTTTTTCTCCAAAACAAATCTATGTTCCAAACGTAATACCTATTGAAATACTTAATGTTGATGAAAATACAAATTTGAAAAAATCTGATACTGAAAAACCAGAAAATAAAAATAAGGAAACAATTACTAAGCAAAAAAAATTTAATTCATCAGATCAATTAGAAGTAAAAAAAAATGTTGAAATAAATAAAACTGAAATTGAAGAAAAAACTAATCCAAATCAACCAGTTTTGGAAATGAAACAAACTCCAAATTTAGAAGTTAAGGAAACAAAAAAAGTAGCTATCAAAGAAAAGGAAATTTTAGAGGTTAAGAAAAAAGTAGAAACAATTAAAACTGATATAATTAAACCAAAACTCAAGCCAAAGCCAAAAATTATAAATAATGAAAATGTTAAATCTGATTTAGATGTTGAAACAAACATAAAGGATAAACCAAAGTTGGAAAATGATAAAACCGTATCTAAACCAAAGCCGAAACCTGAGAAAGATTTTAGCATAGCATCAATGCTTAAAGATTTAAGAAATGAAAAAACAAATACAGTTCAAAATGAAGTTAAGGAAGAGGTTGAAGAGGTTGATAATAAAAGTACAGATGATACTGACGACAATATTATGCTATCAATATCTGAAATAGACATGTTGAGGCAGCAATTATCTTCTTGTTGGAATGCTCCAGCAGGTGCAGTTATAGAAAGAGGAGACAAAGTAACAATTTCAGCAAAAATATTACAAAATATGAAGGTTTCACCAAGTAGCATCCGCATTGTTGACACAAATATAGCTAAAACTAATCCATTTTATGGACCAATAACAGATAGCGCAATGAGAACTCTTTTAAACCCAGAATGTACACCGTTAAAACTTCCAAAAGATAAATATAATCTATGGAAAAATCTTACAATTACTTTTGATTATAGTATTATGAAAGGATATTGATGAAAAAAGTTTTTTTAATAACCTTTTTTTTATTTTTTAGTTTTAAAGTTTTATCTTTAGAAGTAACTCTTACACAAGGTAGTGTAAAACCAACTCCAATAGCTGTTACAGAACTATTTTCAAAAAATGAGCAATTAACAAAAGTTGGAAAAAACATTTCAACTGTCATTTCTGACAACTTAGAAAGATCTGGACTTTTTTTACCAATAGATAAAAGGTCATTTATTCAAGATAACGAATCATTGGCAAACAAACCAAGATTTGAAGATTGGAAATTAATAAAAGCTCAACATCTAGTTTCTGGTAAAATTTCTAATAATAATGGAAAAATATCTGTCGAATTCAGATTGTTTGATGTGTTTCAACAAAAGCAAATAGTGGGAAAAAAATATGAGACTAATGAAAAAAATTGGAGAAGAGTTGCTCATATTATTTCGGACTCAATTTTTAAAAATATAACTGGAGAAGGTGGTTACTTTGATACAAGGATAGTTTATGTTGCTGAGACAGGACCAAAAGAAAATAAACAAAAAAGATTAGCAATCATGGATCAAGATCAATCAAACCATCGTTTTTTAACAGACGGATCCTATCTAGTTTTAACTCCAAGGTTCTCTCCTAATTCACAAAAAATTACATACATGTCTTACGTAAACAGAAATAATCCTCGAGTTTACATTTTTGATATAGAAACTGGTAAGCAAGAAATAGTAGGTGAGTTTCCTGGAATGACATTCGCTCCACGTTTTTCACCTGATGGTAATCAAATTGTTATGTCTTACACTGATCCAGAAATTGGAAATTCTGAAATTTATATTCTTGATTTAAAAACGAGAATTTCAAAAAGAGTTACAAATAATTCTTCAATAGATGTTTCTGCAAGTTTTTCACCTGATGGAAAAAAAATAGTTTTTAATTCAGATAGAAGTGGACGAAGGCATTTATATGTAAGTGATAATAATGGAAAAAATATTAAAAGAATTAGCAGGCAAGCAGGAAGTTACTACACACCAGTCTGGTCTCCAAGAGGTGATATGATTGCTTTCACTAAACAAGAGGGAGGGCAATTTTATATAGGTGTTATGGAGGTAGATGGTTCAAATGAAAGAATGATTGCAAAATCATTCCATGTCGAGGGGCCAACATGGGCACCAAATGGTAGATTTCTAATGTATTTTAAAGAAGAGAGAACTGCCGAAGATGGATCTGGGGGTGAATCTAGTCTATATTCTATTGATTTAACTGGTTTTAATGAAAGAAAGGTAATAACTCCCTTGGGAGGATCTGACCCAGCTTGGTCTCCTTTGATGCATTAATTCAATATAATACAAAAAAATATACGAAATTTTGAAAAAAATGTTAAGGAACTCCATATAATTTAGTATATCTACTCAAAGTATTAAGGGAGCATTATTTATGTTTTACAAGTTTTTTATCTCTATATTTATGGTTTTATTTGTTGCCGCTTGTGCAACGACACCAAAAGATTCAGCCGACTCTTCTGGATCAGGGTCCAGTAGTTCTGGAAGTGATGTCTCTTCAGAAGGCACTATTACTGAAACTACCGGAAGTGGAATAGTTTCAGGATCTCAGGAAGACTTAATTGTTAATGTTGGTGACAGAGTATTCTTTGGATATGACAGTTCGGATTTAGACTCTGACGCTCTAGAGTTACTGCAAGATCAGGTTGCCTGGCTAAAACAGAATAGCGATGTTACTATAACAATCGAAGGGCATTGTGACGAAAGAGGAACAAGGGAGTACAACTTAGCTCTTGGTGAAAAAAGAGCTCAGGCTGTAAAAAATTATCTCATAGGATTAGGAATAAATCCTGACAGAGTTTCAACTATTAGTTATGGTAAAGAAAGACCTGCTGTTGTCGGATCAAATGATGGAGCATGGGCTCAAAACAGAAGATCAGTAACTATAGTTAATTAATTATTATTCCTTAATACTTTGGCGCTATAGAAATATAGCGCCACATTTTTATCTCATTTAGAAATTAAAAACCGTTAATGTTTAAATACATAATTACAGTTTTAATTTTATTTTTCTCAAGTTATGCTTTTTCTAATGAAAGTGATCTAACAATCTCCCAACAATTAGAAAGATTGCAAAGAGAAGTTTCAGATCTTTCCAAAGAAGTATTTTCAAATTCTCCAAATCAATCAAATGGAACAAATAATGATTTCGTTAAAAATCTTTCTGCTATCGATTTGCGAATATATGATATTGAAAATGATATAAAAAATTTAACTTCTAATTTAGAAGAATTATATTTTCAATTAGACGATATCTTTAATAAATTAGAAAATTTAGAATTAGTCATTAATAATTTCCAATCAGTTCCTTTAAATAATGTTGAAGTAGATACCGATGAAGCTTCACAAGATACTTCTGAAGTTAAAAGTAAAACTTTAAGTGACACTGAAACTGAAAATACACTTGGAACATTAAATATTTCAAAAAACACAAATGATACAAATGAAGAAGTTATATCTGAAGATCAGGAAGTAAATTCTAATGAAAAAGAAGAGGTCTTATCACCTGAAGATCAATTCCAAGAAGCATTTGATAATATTAGAGATAAAAAATGGCAGGATGCCAAAACTTCATTCGAACAGTTTATTTCAGACAATCCTGATAATCAACTATCAGGTTCAGCACATTATTGGCTCGGAGAATTATATATTCTAGAAAAAAATTATAGAGAAGCGGCACTTATATTTGCAGAAGGTTTTCAAAAATTTCCAGATAGTATTAAAGCTGCAGAAATGCTTTTCAAACTTTCTCAGTCTTTATACCAAGTGGAAAAAACTGTTGAGGCTTGTAAAACTATGGAAAAATTAATTATTGATTTTCCAAAAAATAAAATAATTCCTCAAACTAAAAAACAAATTGTTGAGTATAATTGTTTAGAAAATAATGAATGAAGCTCACAAATAAAGAATTTATTAAAAACATAGAAAAAAAATATACTTTTGAAAAAAAACCTTCTGTCGCTGTGGCAGTTTCTGGCGGTCCAGATAGTATGTCCTTATTATTCCTAGCAAATGCTTTTATAAAATACAAAGAAGGGAAATTGATGGCTTTAATTGTAGATCATCGAATTAGAAAAAATTCCAAAGATGAAGCTAAATTTATTTCTTCCTACTTGGGTAAAAACAACATTAAATCTCAAATTCTAACTGTAAACAAAGATAAAGTGAGTAAGAAAAGTATGAATGAGGCTAGGAATAATCGTTATAATTTACTTACAGATTTTTGTATAAAAAATAATATTTTGCATTTATTTATTGCTCATCACAAAGACGATAATTTAGAAACTTTTTTGAATAGAAAAATTGCTGGTAGTGATTTTTATGGTTTAAAATCAATGTCTGAACTGTCATTTTACAACAGAGTCAATATCATAAGGCCACTTTTAAATTTCTCCAAAGAAATGTTATTAGACTACAATAAGAAAAATGAAATAGAATATATTAATGATCCATCAAATTTTAATTTAGATTACACTCGTCCTACAATAAGAAATTTTCTTAAAAAATCTGACCAAAAAACAATTAAAGAAATAAATAAAGATTTTGAGCGTATACTTTTTTATTCACCATATTTCATTCAAATGATATTTGAAATACTTCTCAAAAATATTGTTAAGATAGATAGTAAAAAAATTATTGTTGACCTTGACAATATGAAACATTTAAATGAAATTACTGCTGAAAATATTATACGAAGAATATATCAGTATTTATTTTATCAATCTAATGCTCCACGATCGAAAAAAATTAGAATCTTAATTAATGAAATAAAGAAATTGAATTTTAAATATTTTAACATCAGGGGTATGATTGTTAAAAAAAATGATGATTTTCTTACATTTTCAAGATAATTTGTTTAATTTTCTACAAAACTATTGTGTTTTTATAATAAATTCCTATGTAATAAGTAGATGAAAAACATCAGTAAAAACGTTGTATTATGGATAATAATTGGATTGCTCTTAATTGTGCTTTTCAATCTTTTCCAAGGAACTTCTAATAATAGAAATACTTCAAAAATATCCTTTTCTGACTTCATTGCAGCAACAGAAAGTGGAAGTGTTTCAGAAGTTAATATTAATGGAAGCAATGTTACAGGATTTCTAAACGATGGACGATCATTTAGCACATATGTTCCTAATTATCCTAATTTGGTAGACAAATTAAATGAAAGTGGTGTGAAAATTACTGCTGAGCCTTCCGAAAGATCAATGCATCCACTTTTGAGTGTATTGCTGTCGTGGTTTCCAATGCTTCTATTAATTGGAGTTTGGATTTTCTTTATGCGCCAGATGCAAGGCGGTGGTGGAAAAGCAATGGGTTTTGGTAAATCTAAAGCTAAATTATTAAATGAAGCAGTTGGTAAAGTTACATTTGACGATGTAGCAGGTATTGATGAGGCTAAACAAGAATTAGAAGAAGTTGTTGAATTTTTAAAAGATCCTTCAAAGTTTTCCAGATTAGGTGGTAAAATTCCAAGAGGTGCACTTCTAGTAGGTCCTCCAGGTACTGGAAAAACTTTACTTGCAAGAGCAATTGCAGGTGAAGCAAATGTTCCTTTCTTTTCTATTTCAGGATCAGATTTTGTTGAAATGTTTGTAGGGGTTGGAGCAAGTAGAGTTAGAGACATGTTTGACCAAGGTAAAAAAAACGCACCTTGTATAGTTTTTATTGATGAAATTGACGCTGTTGGAAGGCACCGTGGCGCCGGTCTTGGTGGTGGGAATGATGAAAGAGAACAAACTCTAAATCAACTTCTTGTGGAAATGGATGGGTTTGAAGCTAATGCAGGTGTAATTATTATTGCTGCAACAAATAGGCCTGATGTTCTTGATCCAGCTTTGCTTAGACCAGGAAGATTTGACCGTCAAATAACAGTTAATAATCCTGATGTAATGGGAAGAGACAAAATACTTAAAGTTCATATTAAAAAAATTAAAGTTTCGCCAAAATTTGACTCAAAAATTATTGCTAGGGGAACCCCAGGTTTTTCTGGAGCTGATTTAGCAAATCTAGTTAATGAAGCAGCATTACTAGCTGCTAGAAAAAATAAAAGAATGGTTACACTTGAGGATTTTGAAAGTGCCAAAGATAAAGTGATGATGGGTGCTGAAAAACGATCTATGGTCATGTCAGAAGATGAAAAAAAACTTACAGCTTATCATGAAGCTGGTCATGCAGTAGCAACACTTCACTCACCAGCCTCTGACCCAATCCATAAAGCAACTATAATTCCGAGAGGCAGAGCCTTAGGTATGGTTATGAGACTCCCAGAAAAAGATCAGCTGTCTATGCGAAAAGATCAAATGAAAGCCCATTTATTAATAGCTACTGGGGGCAGAATTGCTGAAGAAATGATTTTTGGTAAAGATAAAATTACAAATGGTGCGGCCAGCGATATACAAATGGTGACAAATCTATCAAAAAAAATGATTACTGAATGGGGTATGAGTGAAAAATTAGGCCGCCTTAGATATAACAGTGATAGTGAGGAAGTTTTCCTTGGGCATTCTGTTGCGCAATCAAAAAATTTATCTGACTCCACAGCAAAATTAATTGACGAAGAAGTTAGATCTCTTGCAGAAGAGGCTGAAAATAATTGTAGAAAAATTCTTCAAGATAATATTGAAGAATTGCATATAGTTGCTAAGGGGCTTTTAGAGTATGAAACATTATCAGGTGATGAAATTAAAGATTTAATCAAAGGTATAAAGCCAACCCGAGATGATTTTGATAATGATATAAACACACCAAAAAAACCAGCCACATCTGTTCCAAAAACAGGCGGATCCGCTGCGGCACCGGCAAACTAATTTAATTACTTCACTTTATTTATATTTTTGAATAAAAGACACAAATGTCTAAAATATTTGGTACCGATGGTATACGGTGCTTAGTTAATGAAGAGCCGCTTTCTGCAGAAACCTGTCTAAAAATATCAAAGACAGTAGCATTTCTTCTCAAAAAGAAAAATTCTAAAAACAGTAGGGTTGTAATTTGTAAAGATACAAGATTATCTGGTTATTTATACGAGCCTCTTGTTACAGCTGGATTTATTTCTATGGGCATGGATGTAATTTTAGTTGGTCCACTTCCAACACCTGCTGTACCATTAATGATTAAAACTTTAAGAGCTGATATTGGTGTAATGATTACAGCTTCTCATAATACATATGAATATAACGGACTTAAATTTTTTGACAGTACTGGAACAAAATTAAGTTCATCAATAGAGCAAAAGGTTGAAAATATAGTTTTAAATAATAAAAAATATTCTAAAGTAACAAACAACACATTTGTATCTGGAAATGCAAAAAGACTAGAAGATGCTTCAGGCAGGTACTCAGAATTTTTAAAGAGTACTTTAAATAAAACTTCATCCAAGAAAAAATTAAAAATTGTTTTAGATTGTGCGAATGGAGCCACATACAATATAGCCCCAAATTTATTCTGGGAATTAGGTCATAATATAATAGCCATAAATAATAATCCCGATGGTTTGAATATTAATAAAAATTGTGGCGCAGTTGACGTTAAATCACTTTCACAAAATGTTATAAAAGAAAAGGCAGATATTGGATTTGCATTTGATGGTGATGGAGATAGGTTAATAGTTGTAGATGAAGAAGGAAAAGAAGTTGATGGTGATAAGATTATAGGATTGCTATGTAAAAGTTATGTAAAACCTAAGAAAATATCTAATCAACATGATGTTATTATAACAGTTATGTCTAACATGGGATTAGAAAATTATCTTACAAATAAATTAAAATTAAATATTAAACGAACAGATGTTGGAGATATAAACGTTATAAATCAAATGAAAAAATCCAAATCTATGATTGGTGGCGAACAATCAGGACATATAATCTTGTCAGAACACTCTAATACTGGAGATGGAATTTTAGCAGCTCTAAAAATTACTGAAATTTTGATATCAAATAAAAATAAGGCAAGTAAACTTTTTGATTTGTATAATGATTTTCCTCAAGATAAAATTAACTTAAGGTATAAAAAAAAGAATTCCAAACTGTTAAAAATTCTTGGTAAGTTAAAAAATGATAAACTGTATAATAATAAAAAAATAAGATCTCTTGTTAGGTTATCTGGAACTGAACCATTAGTAAGAATACTAGTTGAAGGGCAAGAAATTACCGAAGTTAAAAAGAAATCTTTAGAAATAAAAAGATTAGTAAGGCCCTATCTTGGTTAATAAATTTCTAGTACCTGCAGGTTTTAAAGATAGTCTAAATTTTGATGCTTCTATTGAGCATAAATACAAAAATAGCATAATAAATTATTTTAGAGATAATGGTTTTACTTTAATTAAGACTCCACTAATTGAATTTAGCAAAAATTTAGACAACAATACTTTAAGTATAAAAACTAACAAAAAAAAAGATCAATTAAGTATTCGAAACGATATAACTCCACAAATAATTAGAATTGCTTCATCTAGATTAGCTAATAAAATACGACCTCTTAAATTATGTTACTATGGTGAAGTTGTTAGAAAAGTGGGAACTATTTTAAGACCTGAAAGGCAATTTCAGCAAGTTGGTGCTGAGATTATTGGATCTGAAAGCTATAAGGCAGATGTAGAAATTATTAATCTTGCTTACGAAACTTTAAAAAAAATTGGAGTTAAAAATATTGTTATCGAAATTACAGCGCCATTTTTTCTTGATAGTTTGTTAAAAAAAATAATTGATAAAGATTTAAAAAATCAATTAAAAAAATTTATTAAGCTTAAAGATATTAAAAATTGTTTAAAATTATTAAAAAAAAATGAATTATATAATTCATTTAAAACTTTACATTTATGCTCTGGAGCAATTCAAAATAAAAAAAAATATATTTCAAAGTTAAATAAAATAATAGGCTATAATAATGAAGTAGAAAGACTAATAAAAATATCTAATCTAATTAAAACTTCAAAGAATGATTCTTTAAATATAGATTTTTTTGACTTACAAAAAAACAAAAATTACTACAAGGGTATAAAATTCACATTTTTTGCTAAAGATGTAAGAGGTGAAATTGCTGGAGGAGGTCGATATAACTTAAAATATGGCTCTAATTCTGAGACTGCAATAGGATATACGTGTTACATGGATACAATTTTAAGATCTTCATCGTTGATTAATCAAAATAAAAGAATTTTAATTGCATTCAATACTAGTGATAAAATAAAACAAAAATTAATAAATAAAGGTTATAGTTTATTTAAAACTTTTGAAGATAATAGTGATATAAAAAAAGAGGCGAAAAAATTTGGAATCAAGTATTATTTAATGAATAAGATAGTTAAGCAGATCTAATGTTTTATACAATAGTTGGAACCCAGTGGGGAGATGAAGGAAAAGGTAAAATTGTTGATTGGATTTCTTCTAAAGCTGACTTAATAGTGAGATACCAAGGTGGAAATAATGCAGGTCATACAATTAAAGTAGATAATAATGTTTACAAACTTAATCTATTACCCTCAGGAATAATTAATAATAAAAAATGTGCTATTGGAAATGGCGTTGTGTTAGATCCGTGGGCACTAATTAATGAAATTAATAATCTTAAAGAACAAGGAATAGAAGTAAACGAAGACAATTTATATATTGCTGATAATATTTGTTTAATCTTACCTATTCATAAACTTCTTGATGAAATAAATGAAACCACTAGAGGAAAAAAAGAACTAGGAACAACTAAGAAAGGCATTGGTCCAGCATACGAGGATAAAGTAGGTAGAAGAGCAATAAGAATTTGTGATTTAAAAGATCCAATATTCTTAAAACAAAAAATTGATAACCTTTATGAATTTCATAAAGATAAAATTTCAAAACATATTCATAAAATTACAAATAATTATTATGAAGAACTTTTATCCATGTCTAATTATCTTAACTCTTTTAGTGTTCCATTATGGAAAATAATAAATGAATTAGGTCAAAAAAATAAAAACATTGTTTTTGAAGGGGCGCAAGGATCAATGTTAGACATTGATTTTGGAACATATCCTTATGTTACATCATCAAATACAATATCAGGTCAGATATTCTCTGGCACAGGCTTTAGTGATAGAAAAAATCATAAAATTTTAGGAATTACAAAAGCATATACTACTAGAGTTGGATCAGGCCCATTTCCAACTGAGTTAATGGACGAGATTGGAGAACATCTTGGTGAAAAAGGTCAAGAATTTGGAACAGTCACAAAAAGAAAAAGAAGGTGTGGTTGGTTTGATAGTGTACTTTTGAAACAATCAATTAAACTTAATGGTATTACAGACATTGTACTTACTAAACTTGACGTCTTAGATGAATTAAAAGAAATTAATGTATGTACTGGATACTTAATTGATAACAAACACTACGATTATTTACCTAGTGAAGAATTTTTATTTGATAAGATAAAACCTGTTTATAAAAAAGTTGCTGGCTGGGAAAAATCAACTGCAGGAATTAACAAATTTAATGATCTTCCAGAAAATGCTAAAAAATATATTCAAATACTCGAGGATCTTATGGAAACTAATATTTCAATTGTTTCGACAGGGCCTGACAGAAAAGAGACAATTGATATAAATAGAACTTTATCTAATATTTGAAATTTCTTTTTGAAGTTTTTCTAATGCTTTCTCTTCAATTTGTCTTACTCTTTCTCTGCTAATTTTATATTTTTTACTCAAGTCTTCTAACTTTAATGGATTTTCACTTAGTTTTCGAAGTTTAATAATTTCTTTTTCTCTTTCGTTCAAGACTTCAAAAGCTTTTAAAAATAAACTTCTTCGATAATTAAGTTCATCTTTATTTTCAATTATTCTGTCATGAGTTTCTTGTTTATCTTCTATTAAGTCCTGCCATTCAGTATCATGTTCTTCTCCAAGTTTAACATTTAAAGATTGATCTGATGTAAAAAGTCTATTTTCCATATCGATTACTTCACCTTCTTTTACATCTAATCGAGTTGCAATCTCTCTAACATTTTCTGGCGACAAATTACCTGAGTCAATTGAGGTTAGTTGATTTTTAATTTTACGTAAATTAAAAAAAAGTTTTTTCTGAGCTGCGGTAGTTCCAATTTTTACTAAAGACCAACTATGTAAAACATATTCTTGTATTTGAGCTCTTATCCACCACATTGCATATGTTGCTAATCTAAAACCTTTTTCTGGATCAAATCTTTTAACTGCTTGCATGATTCCAACATTACCCTCTGAAATTAAGTCTGTAACAGGTAAGCCATATCCTCTATACCCCATTGCTATTTTGGCAACTAATCGAAGGTGACTTGTAACTAGTTTATGCGCAGCGTCTGAGTCTCCATGTTCCTTATAACGTTTAGCTAACATGTATTCCTCTTCAGCAGTGAGCATCGGAAATTTTTTAATTTCCTGCAAGTATACTGCTAAATTTCCTTCACTTGATAGTACTGGCAAATTCATAATACGCCTATATCATAAATAAAATATAATTTAATATTTAAGCAATAATTCAATTAAATTCTTAAAATCTTCAGGAATTTCAATATCAAAATCCATCCTTTTTTTTGATGTAGGATGATCAAAACCAAGATGATAAGCATGCAATGCTTGTCTTTCAAAATTTTTTAAAATCATGAATTTATTAAATGTATTTTTATCTTTTCCAAATTGATTAATTTTACTTTTTCCATAAATCTTATCACCAATGATTGGAGAATTTTTAGAAGTTAAATGAAGTCTAATTTGATGCGTTCTTCCAGTATGTAAATGACAGTCAATTAAACTAGCAATACCAAAAGTTTTTTCTAATTTAATATCGGTTTTAGAATATTTTCCAAAACCCTTATTATTTAAACTCATTTTTTTTCTATTTTTTCTATTTCTCTCTATGTACCCTTCAATTGATTGATTATCAGGAGTTCCCCAAACTATTGCTTTATATCTACGAGATATTGTATGTTCTTTGAATTGTTCAGCTAAATTAATATGAGCATTATTATTTTTCGCAACAACAAGAATTCCACTTGTATCCTTATCTAAACGATGGACTATTCCTGGTCTAGAATTATCATCTAAATTACTTAGTTGATTATTAGTGTAATGTATAAGAGCATTCACAAGAGTGCCGCTTTCATTTCCAGGAGCTGGATGCATTACTAAATTTGGAGGTTTATTTATAACAATTAAATCTTCATCTTCAAAAATAATGTTTAAGTCTATATTTTCAGCTGAATGTTTTGTTTCTTGCTTCAAGATAATATTTATAAAGTAATTTTCATTTTCTTTAGTTATGTAAGATGGATCTTTTATTTCCTTTTCATCAAGACATACATTGCCATTTAATATTAAAGTTTTAATTTGTGTTCTTGAATATCCTTCCAATTTTGAAACGAGCACTTTATCTAATCTTTGTGAACTTAATTGTTTATTTATAGTTAATTTAAGATTATAGAAATCGTTCATGTCTCAAAAAATCCTTAAATTTATTGTAATATTTTTAGGTATATTAATTGTTATTTGTTTTTTAGCTCTAGTTTATGGTTTGTATATAAAAACAACAAAAAAACAAAGTAATTTAGAAACAAATTTAATTGAATATAATTTAAATTTAGAAAAAGGGCACAAAATTACAGATATAGATATGATTGATAATAATCGGTTTTTGTTTACAATAAAAAGTAATGATAAAGTTTATGCTTTAATATATGATATAGAAGCATCAAATATTACAAAAATAGATACATCTAATGAATAAAGATAATAATTTTGAAAATAATTTAAAAAAACTTGAGTCTATTGTAGAGAAATTAGAAAATGGTGAAGTTGATTTAGAAGAATCTGTAAAACTTTACGAAGAAGGAATGAATTTAAAAAAAGCATGTGAGGAAAAATTAAAAAGTATTGAAAGCCAAATTAAGAAAATTAAGCAAGAAAACAATAAGGTTGCAAAAGAAGATTTTAAGTAATTTTCAAATTGAGTAAAAATCTAAAAATAAGACTTGATCAGCTTTTAATGGATAGAAACTTAGCTGATACTAAATCAAAGGCCCAATCTATGATTATGGCCGGTCAAGTTTATGTAAACGATAAAATTATTACCAAAAGTGGTAACAGTTTTAATGAAAACTCAAAAATAAAAATTAAACAACTACATCCACCATGGGTATCAAGAGGTGCATTCAAATTACTCAAAGCGATTGATCATTTTAAGATTGATATTGAAAATAAAATTTGTCTAGATATCGGTTCATCAACTGGCGGCTTCACAGAAGTTCTTTTAAAAAAAAACGCTAAAAAAATATATTCTATTGATGTTGGTACAAATCAACTTCATGAAAAATTAAAAAAAGAAAAAAAAATTATTAGTATAGAAAATTTTAATGCTAAATATTTAGATAACTCAATAATTCATGAAAAAATTAATTTGGTAGTCTGTGATGTTAGTTTCATTAGTCTAACAAAGGTTATAGAACCTAGCTTAAAGCTTTTATCAAGTAAAGCTGAGATTATTTCACTAATTAAGCCACAATTTGAAACTAATAAAATAAATTTGAAAAAAGGTATTGTGAAAGATCCATTGATTCATCAACAAGTATGTAATGATATATCGAATTGGTTTAAAAAAACAATTAAGACTGAAGTTATAGGTTTAATCGAAAGTCCAATAACAGGACCAAAAGGAAATAAAGAATTTTTGATTTATAGTATTTTAAAGAAATCTTAAACAATGATCAGCTATAGTTGTGGCAACCATTGCTTCACCAACAGGAACAGCTCTTATACCAACACATGGATCATGACGACCTTTAGTCGATATTGTTGTTTCTTTTAATTTTGTATTAATTGTTTTTTTTGTCGATAAAATTGAACTTGTCGGTTTAACTACAAACCTCGTAATTAGTTCTTGGCCCGTTGTAATACCCCCAAGAACTCCGCCATTATTATTTGAAAGAAATATAGGTTTTTTATTTTTAATTCTCATTTCATCAACATTAGAAATTCCAGTTTCATAAATACTGCTAAATCCATTTCCCATTTCTACACCCTTAACAGCATTAATAGACATCAATGCCTTAGCTATATCGGAGTCTATCTTTTCATAAATAGGCTCTCCTAATCCAGCGGGTAAACCTTTTACTCTAATTTCAATTATGGCACCTAAAGAGGAACCAGATTTTCTTGCAGTTTGTATTTCGTTTTCCCATATTTTAATAATTTCTTTATCAGGACTCCAAAAATTATTTTCTGGAATAAAATTATTATTCCAATTATCATAATTAATTTTATGATTACCTATTTGAATTAATGCACCTGTTATTACAACTTGATTTTTAATTTTATTTTTTATGATTTTTCTTGCTATTGCCCCTGCTGCTACTCTCATTGCAGTTTCTCTAGCACTAGATCTACCACCACCCCTATAATCTCTTATGCCATATTTTTTCCAATATGTATAATCAGCATGACCTGGTCTAAATTTACTTTTGATATCACCATAATCTTTTGATCTCTGATCTTGATTGTAGATAATTAGAGAAATAGGATGACCTGTTGTTTTTCCCTCAAAAGTTCCAGATAGTATTTCAACTTTATCCTCTTCTTTTCTTTGAGTTGTAAATTTTGACTGACCAGGTTTTCTTTTATCTAAATAGGGTTGAATATCTTTTTCAGTTAAATTTATGTTTGATGGCACTCCATCGACAACACAACCAATAGCTTTGCCATGACTTTCTCCCCATGTAGTAAAATTAAAGATTTTTCCTATTGAATTAGATGTCATTTTTTAGAATTTGTAAATTCACCTAATAATTCTGATACACTTTCACTCTCATCAACCGCAACCATTCCTACGGTATGATAGCCACAATCAACATGTTGAATCTCACCAGTAACGGCACTCCCAAGATCACTTAAAAGATATAAAGCAGAATTTCCTACATCTTGCTGATTTACATTTCTTTTAAGAGGAGCATTAAGCTCGTTCCATTTTAGAATAAATCTAAAATCACCTATTCCTGATGCTGCCAAAGTTTTAATTGGCCCAGCACTAATAGCATTAACTCTTATATTTTTTTCTCCCAAATCAACTGCTAAATATCTAACACTTGCCTCTAAAGCTGCTTTTGCAACTCCCATGACATTATAATGAGGCATAACTTGTTCTGATCCATAATATGTTAAAGTTATAATTGATCCACCATTATTCATTAAAGGTTCTGCTAGCCTACAAGCCTCTGTAAAAGAATAACATGATATATGCATAGTTTGTTTAAAATTATCAGAAGATGTATTGTAATATTTACCTCTTAATTCATCTTTATTGGAAAAACCAATTCCGTGAACAAGAAAATCTAATTCACCCCATTTATTTTTAAGTGTTTCAAAAACGTTATTCATACTTTGTGAGTCTGAAACATCACAAGGAATAATAGTGTTAGACCCTATTTCTTCTGCAAGTGGCTGAACTCTTTTCTTAAGAGCTTCTCCTTGATAAGTAAGTGCAATTTCTGCTCCCTGTTCAGCTAATTTTTTCGCAATACCCCAGGCAATAGATCTGTCATTTGCTACTCCCATAATCAGACCTTTTTTATTTTGCATCAACATATTGTAAATCAGTGTTTTTTTATAAATATAGATATATATACTTATAAAATAATATTCATATCTATAATATGCAATCAAATCAAAAATTAATAAATTCTGATAAAAAACCAATTGAACTTTTTCAAGAATGGTTTGAAGAGGCAAAGATAAGTGAAATCAATGATCCAAATGCTATGAACCTTGCTACTATATCTTCTGACGGCAAACCCAGCTCACGAATTGTTTTACTTAAATCATATGATGATAAAGGGTTTGTTTTTTACACAAATTCAAATAGTAAAAAAGGTAGAGCAATCAAAAACAATGATAGTGTAGCTTTAAATTTTCATTGGAAAACACTTCAAAGACAAATTAGAATAGAGGGTAATGTTTCGCAAATTTCAAACGCTGAAGCTGATGAATATTATAATTCAAGGCCACTAGGAAGTAGAATAGGAGCTTGGGCCTCATTACAGTCAGAAGAGCTAGATGATAGATCGACATTAACTAAAAGAGTAGAAGAGTTTGAAAAAAAATTTTCAGGTAATAATATACCAAGACCCTCACATTGGAATGGTTACTTAGTAGCGCCTGTATTAATTGAATTTTGGCAAGATATGCCCTTCAGATTGCATGATAGACTTGAATTCCGTATGGAAAATGATCGTTGGGTTACTAGAAAATTATATCCTTAATCATCTTCTTTCCATTTTTGTAAAATCCATGAACTAGAATTTGATTTATTGTCACCACCTATACCCCAAAGTAACTGTATATTATTTTCTTCACAGAATATTGACTCCGGTGTTGTGTTATCATTTCTATCACCTCCATTCGCAAATTTAATAATAGATTTTGGATATTTATTTTTTACTTTTTTAAGACCATCAATGCAGGTCTTATCTCCATCATCAAATTCTATAACATCAATAACATTTTTTAATTCATTCATAATTATAGTTCTTTCAGTATAAGGAAGAAATTCTTTACCTTTCTTTTTTTGAAGCCATAAATCAGAATTTAGCAAAACTACAACTTCACCATGTTTAGCAGCTTCTTTAATTAATTTTATATGACCACTGTGAATTGGATCAAAACCTCCACTGACAACAACTATTTCACGCATACTTGCTTCTCCATTTTTCTGGATCTTCTAAAAATTCTTTTAAGTTTGAAATCTCACCCTCAGAATATATTTTTTCACTTTCAATATAATTAATTATATCTTTCCAAGTACACAGTGAGTGTATATTTACATTTAATTTAAATAATTCTGACTCTTTAAAATTAAAAATATCATAATAAAATATTACAAATATATCTTTAACTTTTAATCCAGCTTCACGCATTGCTTTAATAAAAATTATTTTACTCCCCCCATCAGTAGCTAGATCCTCAACTAAAAGAGCTTTTTGATTATTTTTAAATTCACCTTCAATTTGTTTATTTTTTCCAAAACCTTTTGTTTTTTTTCTTATGTAAACCATTTGTTTATCTAATTTTTGAGAAATAAATGCTGCATAGGGAATTCCAGCAGTTTCTCCACCAGCAATAATTTCTGTCTCAATATTATTTTTAGTTAAATAATCTATAGCTTTATCAATTATAAAATTTCTTTCTTTTGTAAAAGAAATAATTTTTCTACAATCCACATAAACAGGACTAGCTAAGCCTGAAGTAAGAGTAAAATATTTATCAAATGAAAAATTAATAGACTTTATATCTACTAATATTTTTGCTATCTCTTTTGACATATTTTTAAGTTATTTGCGCAATATGTTCAGATGATAAATTCCCAGGCACAATCATTATTGGTATTCTTAGGTTTGTTATTTCATTACTCAACAGAGAAGTTATTATTGGACCAGGATTTTTACTATTTTGATCAGTATTGGCAGCTAAAACAAGAACATTAATATTTTTTTCCTCATCTAATAAATTTTTTAATTCAGATATAGTATCTCCCTCTCTTAAAGAGAGAGCAGGATAGTCACCTGTTCTTTCTTGAACAAATGAGGCAGCTTTTTTAAGAATTGTTTCTGCTTCTTCTCTAGCTTCCTCTTTCATAATGTCCGTAACACCCTTGGTTGTTAGAACATCCAAAGGCTCTATGAATGTTGCAATTATAATTTTTCTTCCCGTTTTTTTTGATCTCGCGCAAGCATATTCAAGAGCTGTTCTCATTTCTTCTGAATTATCTGCAACAACTAGAATATATCTGTCATCACTCATTTACTTCTCCTAAATAAAGCAGCAGCAATAAAACCTGAAAATATTGAAAAGATAATTACAAAAACTCCGTATGTAGCTGCATTTTCATTAGCAAAGTCAAATATTTGACTTCCTATACCAGTTTTTTTTATAACTATATTTTTTTGATCAGCACTCATAATTGTATTGTTTCTTATATAGTAAATATTAACATTATAAATCCCTGGTATTGTATTTGTTGGAAAAAAAACGCTAGTTTGAAATAATTTATCTTTGACCTTTTTCATTTCAAAACTTTTATAAAATGATTGTTCTTTTTTTATTCTAACAAAATTTTCATTCCAATTTTTTTGGTCATTTTTGAAAATAAAATTTTGATTAAAAGTCTTATTATTTAAAATTTTTTCGAAACTTAGATCCTCATTAATTAATATCGATTCAGGCAAGATTTCGTTAATTTCTTTAGATGAGGATAAAAAGAATAAAGATGGAATGTTACTATAGGTAACGTATTGATTATTTATCCATATTCCAAAATACCTCTCCTTTTTTTGTATTCTCATTTTTGATGGCGGACCTTTTATTGTCAAAAGTGTCTCATGATCATTTTTTAGTAATCCAAAAATAATAATTTCTTTTCCATTAAAATCTGTTTTTAATTCAATACTATCCTCAGATAAGTCAAAGTAAATTTCTTCTGCATGAAGAAAATTATAAAAAAAAATTATAGTCAATAAAATTGTTAGATCAAAAGCAAACTTTAAATATATATTTTTAATCATCTATTTTTGTTACTTCTAAAATATAAAATTCTAAATAAAATCCAATTAATGAAAAAATTGATACTAATAAAAAAGATGCTTTCTCAATCAATATATCAATCACTAATATATCTTTTTGCATAAGCATATAAATTGGAACTACACTGGATAAAATAATAATACATAGTTTTGCAAATGAATCATTAAATAATATGTCTTTAAATACTTTATTAAGATCTTTTTTAATAAATACTGTGAAATTTGACCAAATATATATTTTGTTAAATGAATTTATAACAATTATTAGAATTAAAAAATATTCAATGTTCTTTAGATTAAAATCAATAGTTGTAAAAATAAAATATATGAAGAGACAAACTACGATCAATAAATTAATTGAAAAATTAAATATTGATATCATAACATTACCAAAGAAAATAAATCATTTGGCCTTAAAACTAGATCTGTAAAAATTTTACCACAGACACCTAGTACTAATATAGCCAAAATACCTCTCAAATATTCTGCTTTTAATTTAGATCCAAAAATTACACCAATTTGTGCACCAATTACTCCTCCAAATATCATTAGTGCAGACAGAACAATGTCTACATTATAATTTATATAGGATTGAAAGAATGTTGCATTAGCGGTAACAAATATGATTTGAAATAAAGATGTCCCAACTACTATACTTGTCGGCATTCCAAGTATGTATACCATCGCAGGTATCATTATAAATCCTCCTCCAACCCCCATCATTGCGGACATTACTCCAACTGCGAACCCTATCAGTACAGGTGGTATCGCACTTATATAAAGCTTTGATCTATGAAAGCGAACTTTGAATGGAAGTCCGTGAAACCAAGAATGTTGATGTAGTTTTGTTCTTTTAGTGTTTCTTGCTCTATACTGTTTTATTGTGGTTCTTGCGCTTTCAAAAGCCATACTAAAACCAATAAAACCTAAAAAGAAAAGAAATAATAACTGAATAACTAAATCTATTTGGCCAAAGTTTTTTAGATAACTGAAAATATTTACACCAACTGTGGAGCCTATTAAACCTCCTATTAAAAGGAATATACCCATCTTTATATCAACATTTCTTTTTCTCCAGTGAGCAATAAAACCTGAAACTGAAGTTGCTAAAACGTGCGGAGCTTCAGAACCAACAGCTACAACAGGAGGTATACCTAAAAAAATTAATAGTGGTGTCATTAAAAATCCACCACCAACACCAAAAATTCCTGAAAGTATTCCTATACTCATACCAATAAAGATAATGAGAAAAATATTGACGTTCATTTCAGCTATTGGAAGGTAAATTGACATGTTTTTTTATAAATTTTATATAATTATTACTTAATAAGTACAAATTATATTTATTTTAGAAAATTATATAAAACTATTTAGTACTATGATTCCGATATAACTAACAATTCCAACACAACAAGCTGCAGAAAAACCAACATAAAATGGTCTTATGCCTAAGCTTTTTAAAGAAACTAAATTTGTACTTATGCCAACAGCTGCCATTGCTATTGCTAAAGAATACTCAGCGATAGATTTAATAATATTGATGATTAATTGCCAGTTATTATTAGTTAGTATTTCAAAAGCTAAATTACTATTTTGAATTCCATAATCTCCAATTGATCTTATAAGACCCATAAGAATAAAACCAATTATGAAAATTGGAAACATAGATATTAATGATGGTTTGCTATTGTTTTCACCAATATTATTTCTAAGATATATATAGCTTATTGTAGGAATGACGATTATCATACTGACATTTCTTACTAATTTTGTAATCGTTGCTATATCCATAGTTTTTGGTGAATTGAATTGTTCTGCATATATCAGTCCAGCACCAGCAACTTGAGCTGTTTCATGTATTGAAGTTCCAAGAAATAATCCTGATGCTAACTCATCTCCACTGAAAAGATAATATGCTATAAATGGATAGAGGAACATTGCAATTATTCCAAATATTGTAATATTTGCTATCGCATAAGCAACTTCCTCTTTATCAGCATTAATTGCAGGACTAGTTGCTACAATTGCGGATGCTCCACAAATACTTGTTCCAACTGCAATTAATGACCCCATTTTTGAAGAAACATTTAATAACTTGCATAAATAATTTACAACCAAGATTGATATAATAATACAGGCAACAATTAGAGGTATTCCAACTATTCCAACTTTAAAAATATCTAAAAGTCCTAGTCTAATACCAAGACATATTATTCCTAATCTTAGAATAAATTTTAAAGAAAACTTAATTCCTTCTAATAAAAAATTATTAATATGAAATATATTTCCTATCAAAAGACCAAATATTATTGATAGCATTATTGGTGATATTGGACTTTTTTTTAAATTTAAAATTTCTTTTCCGATAAAATCACTTAGGTATATGCCTGAATAAGCAATTACAAAACAAAAGATAATTCCTGGGAAAATTTTATTTATTGAGCTCACTATTTAAAATATTCTTTATACAAAAAAAATATTTTTTACATATTTATATTAGATTTAGATATTTTTTGCAGTATTCCATTCTTCTTGAGTATTAATATTGAAAAAATTCTTTTCCTGGCTTTTGTCGAATTCAACAAATTTATATTTGTGTTTTTTAACCCAAAACATAATTTTTCTATTTTTTAATTTTAACTCATTTTCTAAACTAGTTATTAATGATATATGCCACATTGCTATTACAGGATGATGTCTACTATTTGATCTTGCAATCAAAATTTGTATATTTTCATCATATGCATCTAAAAACTTATCTAAAAGATTATCAGGTAAAAATGGGGTATCACTTGGAACAGTAAAAATCCATTCTTTGTCAGCGTAATTTTCTATAGCCCACAACATAGATGTGTGAATACCCGCTAAAGGTCCAACAAAACCTTTGAATTTATCTTCAATTATTGGGTAATTAATTTTCTTAAAACTTTTTAAGTCATTAGCATTTATTATTATTTCATTATTATATTTTTTAAGTTTGTTTATTATTTTGTCTAAGATTGTAATTCCATTTATTTTAGCAAAAGCTTTAAATCCTCCTCCAAATCTTTTTGACTGACCTCCAGCAAGTATGGCAAACAAAATTTTTTTCTTATTTATGGTCAATTCTATGTTCTCCTGAAAGTGCTAAATATTTTTTTCCCTTTGCTCGTCCAATAAGTGTTAAATTTGAACCTCTCGCCAGCTCTACACCCCATGCTGTGAATCCAGATCTAGAAATTAATATTGGAATACCCATTTTTATGGTTTTAATAACCATTTCACTAGTTAGTCTTCCTGTAGTGTAAAAAATTTTATTTGAAGAGCTAATTTTTTTTAAAAACATAAAACCAGCAATTTTATCTACAGCATTATGTCTCCCTACGTCTTCCATATAAATTAATGGTTTATTATTATGAATAATGGCACAACCATGTATTGCTCCTGTTTCTAAATATAAACTCGGTGTTAATGTAATTTTTTTTGAAATCTCATAAATCCATTTATGTTTAATTTTCTTTTTGGATTTTAAATTTGATTTTTTTATTTCTGCATAGATATCCCCAAATACTGTACCTATTGCACAACCACTAGTTGTTATTTTCTTTCTTAATTTGTTTTCATAATTTGTTTTACGTTTTGTTCGTACAACAACCACACCTAAATCATTAGCAATTTCAACTTTTGTAATTATGTCATTTTTCTTAAGCATATTTTGATTCAATAAATACCCAACTGCAAGATATTTTGGGTGATCACTAATAGACATTAGCGTTACTATCTCTTGATTATTAAGAAATATTGTAAGAGCTTTTTCATTAATAACTTTAGAAATTATTTTATTTCCTTTCTCATCAAAACCATTTAGTTTTGTAATTAAGGACTTATTATTAATATCAGGTGAGACTAAATATTTCTCTTTTTTTGCCATATGTTGTAATTAAACTAATAATATAAATGAACATATTAGAAATTTTCACAAATTCCATACTATTG
>CACGGX010000012.1 GCA_902572735.1 uncultured Alphaproteobacteria bacterium | reverse complement strand
GGAGTTTCTTCTTTAAGTGCTGCAATAAAGATTTGTCCCATTAATTTGGGCCAATTTGTTTTATAATTTTTTTAGTAACTTTTGTTAAATCTTTAATCGTAGGTTTTAGTAATTGCAATCTATCATAAGTTTTAGGATTATTTTTGAGATTTTTTCTCAAAGCTTCCCCAAATGTCATTCTAATTTCAGTACCAATATTTAGTTTTGCTACTTTTGTTTTTCTTGCTAGTTTTTTTCTTTGCTCTACGGGAATGCCGCTACTGCCATGAAGAACTAAAGGGATTTTTGTTTTTGCTTCAATTAAATTAATTTTGTTGAAATCAATACTTGCTTTTTTTGAAGTTTGTAAATGTGTATTACCAACTGAAATTGCCATTGCATCAATATTACTGTTGTTTGCAAAAGTTACTGCATCTTCAATTTTAGTACCTTCTGAAATTTTACCATTATCATAACCTACAAAACCTATTTCTCCCTCAATAGAAATATTATATTTGTGAGCTCTTGAAGCAATTTTCTTACTAATTTTTATATTTTCTTTTAAAGTTAATTTAGAACCATCAAACATTACAGATGTGAAGCCACTATCAATCCCTTCATAACATTCATCTAGAGTATATCCATGATCAACATGACAACAAATGTTCGTTTTTGTTTGGCTTGCTAAGTATCTAAACATTTTTCCTAATATAGAAATTGGCGTGTGCGCTCTGCATGAAGGGCCAGCTTGTAATATAATTGGAATTCCAGTTTCATCAGCAGCTTGCGTAAAAGCTAAGGCGTCATCCCAGCCTAGTACAACTAAACCTGCTACTGCATAATTATTTTTATTTGCATCATTTAAAATTTTTTTTAAATTTACTGCTGTCATTTATTTGTATTTAGCAATCATATCCTTAATTCCTGGAATTGTTTCTACTTGATATGCGTGCTCAGGTTGAAAAAATTGGACAAGAGATCTTTGAGACAGTCCTCCAAGAATTGTAAAATAATACATCTCATACCCAGGTGCTACAACACATGGATGATAGCCTGTTCTAATCATAATGGTCGACCCATCAATTATGTGTTCAGCTTTACCAACTTTATCATCAACTTGTTGAAACATCTGAAAACCAAATCCATTATTAGGTTTAAATCTGTAATTATATGTTTCATCATGTCTAGTTTCATCAGGTAGACGATCTGTATCATGTTTATGTGGTGGAAACCCCGACCAACCTCCCTGCCCTACAGTATAAAGTTCATTACAAAGCAATCTTCCAACTTTATCATGATGCTTAGCACCTAAAATATGTTTAATTTTTCTATGAGTTTTTGTTTCATCTGAGCCGTACTGTACTAAATCAATTTCATTTGTTCGAACAGCAAATGGTTCAAGAGTTTTATCATACTTTGCACCTGCAATAAAAATTTCTGAATTATCTACTAAAGATGTAAATTGAGCTTTTGTATTAGACGGAACATAAACACCTTCTGGCTCTCCATCCCACACATCAACTGTTCTAGTGCCTAATGACTCAACTTTTATTCCTTCAATTTCTACATTAATGGTTCCAGTAGCAGGTACTATACATGTTTCATAACCAGGAGTTTGATACTCAAAAGATTGATCTTTACTTAATTTTACTATGTTAAAATAATTTAAAGGAACTCTACTGTCTTCAATATCTACAATTGGCTTGTTTTTATTATCAAATGGTGGAATATGCATATTACTCTCCTTCATTAATTTTATTATATTTCATAAATTCTAAAATTTCATTTAAATTTGGCATTGCTGGTGCACAACCAACTTTTGTTACTACAATGGCTGCTGCGGCTGAACCTATTTCTATAGATTTTTCTAAATCATTACCTTTTAAAATTGATCCAATTAATGATCCCATAAATGCATCACCGGCTCCAGTTGGTTTCAAGGGCTTTACAGGAAATATTCCTTTTTTAATTTCTTTGTTCATTGCAAAAGTAATAGAACCTTTTTCACCTTTTTTATAAATAATTAAGCTTACGTTTTTCGCTAGTTGTTTAGCATGATCCAAACCATTATTGTAATCACCAGCTAACACTCCAAACTCATCATCATTGCCAATTACACCACTACATTTACTTGATGCTAAATTATAAACTTCTTTTGCTTTATTTGATGATTCCCAAGTATATGGTCTATAATCAATATCCATAATTACAGGAATATTATTTTTATTTGCTATATCTAGAGCATATAAAGTAGCGCTCCTTGAAGGTTCAGCTGCTAATGAAGTTCCTGTCATCAATATACAATCAAAATTTTGTATTTTTGCATTATCAATATCATCCTTATTTAAAAATAAATCAGAAGCTTTATGTCTATAAATAATTGATTGATGATCTTTAACCGTAGTTTCAACTATAGCGAAAGAAATTCTTGATTCATTTTTTTCAAATTCTACTAGCTTATTTTTAACACCATAATGATTTAGTTGATTAATAGCAAATCTGCCTAAGGCATCGTCAGAGACTCTGGTGAGTATGTTACAATTACCTCCAAACAGAGTTAATTCAACACCCATATTTGCAGAAGATCCTCCCAGATGAGTAACAAATGATTTGGCATTTTCAGTTTTTGTTCCTGGTGGATCAGGGTATATATCTACTCCTGCTCTACCTATAAGTAAAAAATTATTTTTTTGAATTTTAGAGATTAAAAATTCAAATGACATAAATCATTTATTTTTCATATCAATAAAGTCAGCATCATATTTAAAAGGATCAATTGAATCTATACATCCAATATTTATTGCTGCCCCATTTGGATCACTTCTCCTATGATGATGAGTATAGATGCCACAAATCTTACAAAAAAAATGTTCAGCAATCATTGTATTAAATTTATAAGAAGTTAAGTTTTCTTTCCCTTTAAGAATATTTATTGCTTCTTTAGGGACCATACACATTTTAGCGTTTTTTCTTATACAAATAGAGCAGTTACACTGTTTAATGATTTCTAAGTCTGTTAAAACTTCTAATTGAACCGATCCACAATGACAATTTAAATTATATTTCATTTTAATTAACTATATTATAATATTTAATATAATTAAAGTTAATAAAATATGAACGAAAGCATGATTCAAGGTCAAATTATACGACCATTTTCACCAGCTATAGGCAAATATAAATTATTAGATGATACAATAACTACACTCAACAATCATATTGATGAAATATTGACAGATGAAAATAAAATTGACGAATTATACCATGGCAAACAATTAGCAGGTGAAATTAAATATGAAATTAGATTAACAAAAGAATTTCTTGATCAAAATTTAAAAGATGTTCTTTATAAATTTGTATTTAATTTTGTTAAATCAACATTACAAAAAGAAATTAAGAAATTTGATTTAAAATCTAGTTGGGCTGTTTGTCAATTTGAGAGTGATTATAATCCAATTCATTGGCATGATGGACATCTGTCAGGAGTAATGTACACAAAAATGCCAAAGGACTTAGGCTCATCATACAAAGATCAAAATAAGAATGGAAAAATTGCATTTATTCATGGATCAACACAGCTTTTAGTTTCCTCCGTATATGATGTTAAACCTGAAGTTGGAGATTTATTTATATTTCCCAGTTATATGATGCATACAGTCTATCCATTCTTTTCTGATGAGGAAAGAAGATCAGTTTCTTTCAATGCATTTATAGATGAGGAGGCAGCTAAATTTTAATATTTGGCGCGCCCGAAATGATTCGAACATTTGACCTACCGCTTAGAAGGCGGTTGCTCTATCCACTGAGCTACGGGCGCATAACTTGCATTTATCATAGTCTAAAAAATAAAGAAAGAAATTATACTTAATGTGTCCAAGGCTCTTTTCTATTTGTATCAAAATTTGAAGCATAATTTTTAGGTTTAATTTTTCTTTGCTTTGGTTCTTCGACAAAATATTGATAATTATTTTTTTTTGCCCATTCAATAGCTTGTTCTTTAGTATCAAAAAAAAGTTTTATCTGAGATTTGGTGTCTAATGAACTATTCCACCCCATTAAAGAATCTTTTACTTTTTCTACTTCAGAAATATATTCAGCTAACCATAATTTAGTTTTTTTAAAACCCGATTGCATGGAAGTTTTTGATGGTTTATAAATTTTTATAGTCATTAGATTGCTGTTTCAAAATATTTATCATTATAATCATTATAGTATTTTCCACCAGATCTTATATTTTGACAAAGAAGTTGTGTTTCACCTAATAATTTAGTTAAAAAGAAGTTACCAGTTTCTATTTTAGATTTATAAAAACTTTCATCATGCTTCTCTAATTTTGCTAATGAAATTTCTATATAGTGCAACCAAATATAACCTAGAGAAATCAAAGATGATAAGTTTAAAAATTCTACAGCATGAGAATTTATCTCATTTTCATCATTTAATGATTTAATATATTCAAAAATACTTTTGTAAGAATCATATGAAGGCATAAATAAATCAATATATTTTTTCATATCTTGATTATTGGAAATTTTAAGTTGATAATTATCAATCATAGTAAAAAATTCATTAAATAATGCACCATTGTCAGTTTGTAATTTTCTTCCTATCAAGTCTAGAGCTTGAATTCCGTTCGTTCCTTCATAGATTGTTGTAATTCTAGCATCTCTTACTAATTGTTCCATTCCATGATCAGTAATAAAACCATGACCACCATAGATTTGCATAGCTCTATTTGTATTTTCTACAGATTTATCTGAAGCATACGATTTAATAATTGGCGTCATGAGAGCTATAAAATTTTCAGATAATTTCTTTTCTTTATCATCTGAAGAATTTTCAATATTATCAAAGTGATTACCAGCCAATAAAGTTAAACCTCTAACTGCTTCATTAATGGATTTTATATACAATAAGTTTTTTCTTATTTCAGGATGAACAATTATAGGATCAGCTACCTGATTGCTGGAAGATAATTTTCCTTGTAAACGCTCTTTCGAATAATAAAGTGCTGATTGATAAGCAGTTTCTGATAAACCTAAGCCTTGTATACCTACAAATAAACGAGCTCCATTCATCATTATAAACATTGCTCTCATTCCTTTATTAAGATCGCCTACTAGCCAGCCCTTAGCTTCATTGTAATGCATTACACAGGTTGGACTAGCATGAATACCCATCTTCTTTTCTATTGATCCACATTCAACTTTATTTCTATCAACAAAATCACCACTTTCATTTGGTAAAAATTTAGGCACCAAGAATAAACTTATACCTTTTATACCAGGGGGCGCATTTGGTGTTCTTGCTAGTACTAAATGAATAATGTTATCACTTAGATCATGCTCTCCACAGGTAATAAAAATTTTGGTACCAGTAATGCTATAACTTCCATCATCTAATGGTGTTGCCATTGTTTTACTTAATCCAAGATCTGTTCCACATTGAGGTTCAGTTAAATTCATTGTTCCTGTCCACTTACCACTAGTTAAATTTGGCAAATAAGTATTTTTCAAATCTTCATCAGCACTCTTTTCAATTGCATCGATTGCATTTGCTGTAAGACCTGGGTAAAGACCAAATGACATATTAGTAGAGCTTATCATTTCATCTAAAATCATATTCATAATATAAGGTAGGTTTTGACCTCCAAATTCTTCTTTTACTTTCAATCCCTGCCAGCCGTTTTCAGAAAAAGTTTTATAAGCTTCTTTAAATCCTTTTGGTGCAGTCACAACTCCGTTATTAAAAGAACATCCTTCACTATCTCCACTTTGATTAATCGGGAGTAAGGTTTCTTCACATAGTTTTGCTGCTTCTTCAATAATAAGCATTAGATCGCTTGTTTCTAAATCTAATTTTTTTAATGTTTGACTTTCCTTAAGATTTAAAAAATCTTCAATTAGAAATTTAAACTCACGTAGCGGTGTTTTATAAATTTGCATAATATTTAATTAATATTTTCTAACACAGTTGCAATACCTTGACCTAAACCTATACATTGTGTCGCTAATCCATACTTTTTATTATTATTTTGTAATAAAGTTGCAACTTTACCAGTAATCCTTGCTCCAGTAGCACCTAAAGGGTGGCCTAATGCTATTGCTCCACCATGTATATTTACTTTATCTATGTCCATCTTTAATTCTTTAATACATGCTAAAGATTGAGAAGCAAATGCCTCATTTAGTTCCACAATATCAATATCGGAAATAGATAAATTAGCTCTTTTTAGAGCTTTTTTAGATGCATTAATAGGGCCAAGACCCATTAATTCTGGTGGACAACCAACTACGGCTGTAGATTTAATACGAGCTAAAATATTTAGATTATTTTTTTTTGCATATTCTTCCTCACAAACAATTACTGCTGATGCTCCATCTGTTAATGGTGAGGCTGTACCAGCTGTTACTGTTCCATTTTCATCAAAAGCAAGTTTTAACCCATCTAAAATTTCATGTGAGGTGTTAGGTCGAATGCCACCATCTTTATTAATTTTCTCATCATTATTTGCGATAGACACTATTTCATTGTCGAACATATTTGATTCTCTAGCTAAATTGGCTTTGTAATGGCTGCTAATAGCAAAATCTTGTTGTTCTTTCCGAGAAATATCAAATTTTTTTGCGACATTTTCAGCTGTGATACCCATAGACATATATACATTTGGATTATCTTTATTTAATTGAGGATGAGGATCGTATGTTAATCCATTCATAGGTATAAATGTCATACTTTCTACACCACAACATAAAAAAACGTCTCCCGAGTTAATTGCAATCGCACCTGTTGCATCATGTATTGCTTGCATTGAAGAACCACACCATCTGTTAACTGTCATACCTGCCACATGTTCTGGCATATCTGTCATGAATGAAACAATTTTAGCAATATTATTACCTTGTGCTCCTTCAGGATACGCGCAACCAGTAATAATGTCCTCTATGTCATTTTTATTAATTTGTATTTCATTAAGTAATTGATTTATTGTTTGTGATAGAATGTCTTCTGGTCTTATATTAGCCATTTCACCTTTACGAGCAAAAGTGAAGGGTGATCTTTTGTAACCCACAATAACTGCATTTCTCATTTAAAACTCCATTAAAGAATGTATCTCAATTCCTTTTTCAATTAGTTTTTTATCACCACTTAAATCTGGTAAATTTATTATAAAACCTGCGCCAACAATATTTTTATCTTCAAATTTTTTAATTAACTCTACTGCTGCAAGTGCGGTTCCACCTGTTGCTAAAAGATCATCAATAATTAGTAAATCTTTATGACCATCTAAGGCATCTGTATGAATATGCATTTCCGTTGATCCATATTCTAAGTCGTATGAGGTTTTGAAAGTATCAAATGGAAGTTTATGAGGCTTTCTCAAAGGAACAAATGCTGCATTTAAAAAATAAGCTATTGCGCCTGCCATAATAAATCCCCGTGATTCTATGCTTAAAACTGCATCTATTTTTTTATTTTGCCATGGTTTTACCATGTCATCAATGACTTGTTTAAAGTGTCCTGCATTTTGCAACAATGTTGTAATATCTCTGAATTGAATTCCTTTAACAGGATAATCAGCAATTGTTCGAACGTATTCTTTCATTAGTTTTTTTCAATGTCTTTTATATCAAATAAAGTAACAGGTGCAAAATTTGAATAACAATCGTATGTTTTAGTATAAGGGAATTTTAAAAATGATTTTGAGATTTGATTGCTAACACCTAATTTCTTTTCAAAGTGATTTATCAATAATTTATTTGGGTTTGCATGTGGTGCAAGATTACGAATATATTTAATTATATTTTCAATATTAGTTTTGTTTTCTCTACATAGTAAATAAGTAGCTGTTGCCATTGATCTTGAGACACCACACCAACAATGAATAACTATATCTTCATCATAAGTATATGTAGAAGTAAAATTAGCTATTGAATTTACATGTTCTTCTGCAGGTAGGATTTGTGGTATTTCATCAGTATTCAATCGAAATATTTTATTATTGCTACTAATTTCAATAATATCGTCAAATCCTAACTTTAAATGATTTTTTACGCCCTTGGGTGTTTCTGGTGCATATCCTGGATCAATTACTGATACAAGATATTTGGGCTGTATGCTTTCACACACATTAGGTAAATCATTAAGAGAACAAACAATTATCATAAAAAAAGGGTGGTATAAACCACCCTTAATAAAAGTAAAATAATTAAACTACTCTGCAGTTGCATCTGCTAATATTGCATTAGCATCTTCATTTAATTGATTTAATGTTGAAATGATATCATCACCATTAATGATTGCTGCATAAGCTTTTTCAACCTCACCTCTAACTGAATAATAGCCAGGAACAGAAGGTTCACCTTTTCCGTATTGAACCATTGTTAATGATTTATCATATTGAGGTAATTCAGCTCTTTTTTCAGCAATTAATGGATGATCTGCAGAAGAGGTTCTGACAAAACCATATCCACTTTCAGTTGACCAAACTGCTGAGTTCTCAGTATTAGAAATATATTTCATCCACTGATATGCTGCTACCATTCTATTAGCATCACCTGAATTTCCCATAATTAAACCACCGCCATATAAGTTTAGCACTGGTTCACTAGTGGTGTATGATAATGGAGCTACATCCCAATTACCATTGTAACCCTCTTCAATGGCTTTCTGGAAATAAGTGATACCAGAAGTAGATCCCGCAGCAAACAAAACAGAACCTTGTCCTAAGTATTGCTGGTCAGTGTATTTACCTCTTGCAACTATTGCGCATCCTTTATTAGCCATTCCTTGAATGAATTCCATAGCTTCAATAGCTTTTGGGCCATTGTAAATATACTGACCATTATCATAGTCAAATACATCGCCTCCATGTGCAAATACCCATGCTGCAAAGTTACTTGCATCTGTATCTATTTCATATCCATAACTTGGAACATCTTCACCCATCTTACCGCTATAATCTTGATTAGTTGCAGCACATGCTGCTTCCGCAAAATCAGCAGGAGTTTTAGGAGCGTCTAAACCTAGTTCCTTTAACCAATCTGCATTGTAGTAAAGGATCTCTATTGATTTTCCAACTTCATGTAAAAGTTTTGGATTTCCATCAAAATATGGTGAGAAGCCTACAGTCCAGTTTGCACCCCAATCTGCTATATCATCTTGTGAAACACCCCATTTTTTACTATTTGCTAAAATATTTTGATCAATTGAAGCTCCAATTAAGTACATATCTGCAGCAGCGTTACCATAACCTCTTGCAACATCTGCTATATCTTTTGTTCCAGCAGCAGACATCATAGCGGATTGAACTTTCCCATAATGTCCTTTGTGAACAACATTAACTTTTATTCCTGTTTCAGCTTCAAATCTTTCAGCTCTTGCCATCATTGCATCTAATCTTTCATCTGAATATTGAACCCAGAATTCAACAGTTTGACCTGAAGGATCTGCATTTTCAATATCTTGTGCAGTAATTGCGAATGATTGCGAGGAGATAAAAAATAAAGAAGCTAAAAAGAAATTTAAAATATATTTATAAAATTTCATAATCACCCCATAAAAAATATTAATTAATATAGAGGTAAAATTAAAGTTTTGTTACAAAAAATTTACTGATTTATTCTTTTAATCCAAAGTTTGATATACTTTCTATGAATAACTTCTGAGTAAAAAAGTATAATACTAAAATTGGGAAAATTGCAATTAAGCAAGCAGCCATCAATAAATTAAAATTAGGTCCCACTTCTCTCACAAAACTATAGATAGAAACTGTTACAGGATACCAATCATCTCTAGTTAATATAAGTAGAGGCCAAGCAAAACTATTCCACGCTATAATAAAAGTAAATAAAGAGACTGTCACAATAATAGGTTTACTCATTGGGATTACTACCTTGAGTAAAAAATTCAAATGAGAAGATCCATCTAGTCTTGCAGCATCCCATAATTCATTTGGTATCTTTTTAAAATATTGTCTTAATAAGAAAATTACAAAAATATTTCCCATAAATGGAACTGTTAAACCTTGAAGACTATTCATCCAAGAAGGTCCAAATGGCAATGGAATAATTTCCCCTCTAATAATTAATAAATGAGGTAATAATGTAATTATTTCTGGAATCATCAATGAAAGTAACAACATGTAGAATATGATATTTTTAAATGGGAATTCTATTTTAGCAAAAGAGTATGCTGCTGGAATACTAGTTAATAAAACACCAATGACAATTATTGAACTTATTATTAAACTATTAAATGTATAACGTTGGAATCTGTTAGATGTCCAAACTTCATAATAATTTTCAAACATCAATTTTTTTGGAAATAAATATTGATTTGACGCTTCTCCAGCTGTCATCAATGATGTTGATATCATGTAAAAAAATGGGTAAATTGAAATAATAAAAACTATTAATAAAATTAAATAAGGTATCCTTGTTTCAGCATTAATAATTCTAGTCATAACTTAACCTTTTTCTAAAAATTACATATTGCGATATTGCTAAAATATTTAGCAGTATAAATAAAATTACTCCTTCAGCTGCAGCATACCCATATTTCACCCTACCCCAAAAATGATCAAAAATTTCTATTGTAACAACATCCATTGTATCTCCAGCAGAAGAAGTTTGCATAACAAAAATACTATTGAAAGCTTGAAAGGTATTTATAAAACCAGTCAACATTAGAAAAAAAATAATAGGCATTAATAGAGGTATTGTAATTTTAATAAATGTTTGCCAGCGACTAGCTCCCTCTGCTTTAGCTGCCTCATATAAGTCAGAAGGTATAATTGATAAACCCGCGAGTAAAATTATTGCATAGTAGCCAGTATAAGACCATATTCCATAAATGATTGATGACATTAGAGCTAAACTTGGTCCAGCTAGCAGACCTTCTATTTTAATACCAAATAAAACTTCGGTAATGGGTCTTTTATCAAATAACCACATTTGAGGCTCAAAACCAAATACTCCTATTAGCTGATTTAAAAAAGAATTTTCAGCTTTACCAAATATTAAAAAAAATACTGCAGCACCCATTACTGCCGGAGTAATGTAGGGAAATAGTAAAATCATTTGAAAGAATTGTTTACCGGCTAGTTTTTGGTACAAAGCAAATGCTATTATTAATCCTAATCCAACCTCAAAAATTATAGTGAAAAATGAATAATAAAAAGTGTAAATAAGAGAGTAAAGATAGTCTTCATCACCTGTTAAAATCATTTTTTCCCAGTTGATATTAATTAAAATTATTCCAATAATTAATATTGCTATAGATAAAAATGCTAAATAGATTTTATTTTTTACTTTATTTTTAAATTCAGTCCACAATCCATAACTCAATATCAATAATAATAATCCTAAAACAAATAACCAAAAAGCTGGTATGTCTCCAAGTATTCTTTGGTAATTCTCAAATCCTAAAAATCTCCCTTTAAAAACTTTCCACTTGTGTACACTCATATACATTCCAAAAAAAACAGGAAAAATTCCAAATAGACTGATTATTAAAACAGCAGGAAGAATTAATAGATATCCTGTAAGTTTTTCTGAATGATTTAATAAGAATTTATTCATTAATTTTTATAAGATCACCTTTATTTATTTTACCATCATTTAAAGGATCTAAATATATTCCTAAATTTATATGGTTGTATATTTTTTTTAGATTAAAAGGAATATTTAGATTTATATCAGAAGTTTTGGGTTTTATATTGGTTGCTGAACATCGGGGAATTTCTTTAATTACTTTAAATTTTAAATCATTAATTGTTAAAACTTTACCTACTAGCTTCCTTTCTTCCCATTTATCTAAATCCTCTACATATATATTTCCTCTAAAACGCTCATGTTCAATTTGATGATTAGATTGTTTTTCGAAGTCTTTAATACTGTTTAAATTTATTAATGATATTGATTTATTTGGCATTGTATCAAAAAAAGGATTCATATTATCTTTTAATAAATTGATATTATTTATATTTGGTAAAATATCCTCAAGTTTACTACATAAGATTTTTACTTCATGTTCATTATCAACATCTGTTTTTAAAATTATTTTATTTTCAAATTCTAGTATTAAAAAATTATCTTCTAATAAAAAATTATATTGATTTAATTCAGGATATTTTTTTAATGATAAGAATTTATAAATTTCTCTTTTTAAAGGGTCATTTTTTATTAATTCTATATCTTCAAAATTAAGATTATTAGTGAAAGCAAATATTCGATCATATTTTATACCAATATTTTTAATTATTTCTAAAGTATCTACATTATTGAAAGAAAGAGATTTTACAGGTGAAAAATATAGGTTTTTAATTTTCACTTATATTAGCATTTAAGTTTTTTTTAAAAAATACTGATCTAAAAATGAATCTAACCAATTTGATATATTTTTATTATATTTGTAACGATAATAAAGTTGAACAAATATATTTTGAGCACCTTTGACGAATAATTTTTTAGGATTTTTTAATAATACCAAATACAACCATCTTATATGAAGTTTAAAATTTACTTCTGGATGAAATTGGAGCGCATAACAATTTTGATATTTAAAAGCTTGATTATTAAAAATATCACCTCTTGCTAATAACTCACAGCCTGTAGGAAGGGAAAATCCTTCAGAATGGAATTGAAAAAAAATCTTTTGAGAATTAAAAAGATTTTTTGCATTTTCAGTTGGTTCAATTTTATAAAAACCAATTTCTGAAAGCCCGTCTTTATTAGTTGTTATTTCTGAACCTAAACATTTAGCTAATAACTGTGCGCCAAAACAAATTCCAAGATAAGGAATGTCAGTTTTTATAACTTTATTTATCCATTCTAATTCTTTATTTATATATTCATCTTCATCGTTTATGCTTCCTGGTGCGCCAAATACAACTATAGCTGAGTATTGTTTAATATTTAAAGGAAGTTCTTCTCCCAAAGGCGGTCTACATATTTCAGCAACATATCCCCTATCTCTAAATTTATTTCCTACATCTCCTGGAACCGAAGTTTTTTGATGTAATACAAACAAAACCTTATTCATACTAAATTATTAATAATAAATATTTTATTAATATGAAAATATTATTTCATAAAAATTATAACTATTTTGTATATTAATCTAGGTTGATACTTATGTGACAAAATAATCAATATCTAAGATCTTTATGTAAAACATAAGAGTAAAATAACCAAAATTCATCATTACAACAAAACTAATAAGCATATTGATCGATTTAGGGAGTGAATTACCTAAAAAATCATCCCAAAAAACCTTTTCTAAATATAGAGCTAATTCAAAGTATATAAGTGTAATGATTGCAGCATTGAAAATTATTAAAGAAGTCAATCCATTAAGACTCAATAAATAATTAATAAAAATTAATATCAAAGATGAAAAAGAGTAAATAAATAAATTTAATAAAATTTTTTTATTTTTTGAAAATTTTTTGAAAAAAATAATGTATCTTGTGTTTAAAAATAACGAAATCAATATCGAGCTAAAAAAAGAAATAATTAATATTTTTGTTATTTGATATTCCATTTATATGTATTTTTTATATAACTAAAAAATATATAAGAAAAATAAGAAAATGAAATTTGATAATGAAACTAGTATTATTCAACAAAAAATAGCGAATGGTTATGCTGGAGTTTCACGAAGATTAGCTATTGTAAATGCCTTAAATTTAGAGACTAATGAAACTGTTATTGATATTGGATGTGGCGGTGGTCATTTAGTCGAAGAAATTTCATTATCTGTTGGAGAGGAAGGCAAAGTAATAGGAATTGATCCAAGTCAAGATCAATTAGATGTTGCAAGCAATAAATGTAAAGATCAAAATAATGTTGAACTTATTTGTACGACTGCTGATGATATCAATATAAATGATGCGTCATGTGATAAAATTACAGCTACACAAACATTAGAATATATCGAAGATATAGATACATCCTTAAAGGAAATAAAAAGAATTTCTAAAACTAATTCTAAATTTGTTAATGTCTCAATTCTTTGGGACTATTTTAGATTTTACGGACCAGAAAAAGAAATTAATGATCTCATTCATGAAGCATTTAGAGCGCATTGTTTTCACCAAATGCTTCCACTTGATTTAAATGGTAAGTTAAAAAAACTTGGATATAAAAATATAAGTTCTCAAAATTTATCGTATTTAATTACAAATAGAGATAATAATTCACCTGCAATTTTTTATGAAACTATGTTAAGTAAATTTGCTTTAAGCCAAGGTGTTTCAGAAGACAAAGTAAATGATTGGAGAAAGCAATTAAATAAATCTGAAAAGATAGGTAATTTTGGATTTACAAGTTTTCCGGTATTAACTGCAGCATATTTAGGTTAATTTTAAAAATGAAATTAAAAGTTTACTTATCTGGTGAAATTCATACTAATTGGCGAGATGATATTATAGATAAATGTAAATCAAAAAATTTAGAAATAGAATTTTCAAGCCCAACTACCAATCATGAATTATCAGATGATGTTGGTGTAAAAATACTTGGTGATGAAGAAAAAAAATTTTGGCACGATAACAAAGGAGCCAAAATAAATGCTATACGAACTAGAAATTCGATTGAAAAAGCAGATATAGTTGTAGTTCGTTTTGGTGAGAAATATAAACAATGGAATGCAGCTTTTGATGCAGGTTATGCATCAGCCTTGAACAAATCTCTCATAATAATGCATAGTGATGAACATCAACATGCTTTAAAAGAAGTAGATGCAGCAGCACTTGCTGTTACAAAAAACGTTGATGAGATTGTAAATATTTTACAGTATTCTGTTGAAGGATCATTAGAGTTTTAATTATTTACCAAAAATTCCTAATTTAACACCGTAGTCAACAGCTATTCCATAATCAGGATCATCATCACTATCAACTATCAATTGACCTGTTTTTCTTAAAAGGCTGTGGCAGTCTTTTGTAAGATGTCTTAACTTTACTTGTTTTCCTAGTTTGGAATATCTTTCTGCAATATCCTCAATTGCTTTTAAAGCAGATTGATCAATAACTTTTGAATTTGCAAAATCTATTATTACTAAATTAGGATCTTCGGAAGGCTTAAAAATTTCTAGAAAACTATTAGTAGAACTAAAAAAAAGAGGTCCTTCAATTTCATATACCTTAGCACCCTTTTCTGTTCTTGATTGTCTTTCAATTGCTCTAATTCTTGAAGCAGATTTCCAAGCAAATACTAATGCATTAATAATAACGCCAGCAACTACAGCAACAGCTAAATCTTCTAATACAGTTATTAAAGTAACTAAAACAATTACCAATGCATCCGAACGGGGAACAACAAATAATAATTTTAGTGAATTCCAAGCAAATGTTCCAATTACAACCATAAACATAACCCCTACTAATGATGCTATAGGAATAAGTTCAATTAAATTTGAAGTATAAAGAATAAAAATTAGTAAAAAAATTGCTGCTGATATGCCAGCAATTCTAGTTCTGCCTCCTGATTTTACATTTATCATTGATTGTCCAATCATCGCACAACCACCCATACCTCCAAAAAAGCCAGTGATGCCATTAGCGACACCTTGCGCTAAACATTCTTGTCTAGTCCCACCTTTTTTGTTAGTAATTTCTCCTACAAGATTAAGAGTTAACAAGCTTTCAATTAGTCCAATCGCAGCCAAAATAATTGCGTAAGGAAAGATAATCAAAAAAGTATCTAAATTAAGTGGAACTGTTGGAATGGAAAAATTTGGAAGTCCTCCTGCTACACTTGCTAAATCCCCTACTCTTG
The DNA here is from genome assembly GCA_902572735.1 of uncultured Alphaproteobacteria bacterium. Taxonomy (GTDB): domain Bacteria; phylum Pseudomonadota; class Alphaproteobacteria; order HIMB59; genus CACPNW01. The sequence continues at coordinate 23,306 of CACGGX010000012.1, read as the reverse complement.
GTACAGGTAAATCTAAAAGTAAAACTAGAAAAGTAACAAGAAGAATTGCAGCTAATGTAGATGGAATGAATTTAGTAACCCTTGGTAAGTACCATATGATTAACATGGTTAAGAAAACTAATACTAAAGAATATGTTAGCACCTCCCCTGACATCCATGTAAACGTTCCGTCAAAGTTATATATTTGAAATTGATGTAATTGGGATAAACCAATTACGATAGCTAACCCGTTTACAAAACCTAGCATTACAGGTTGAGGAACCATGCGCATAAATTTTCCTAATTTAAAAATTCCTGCAAGAAATTGTAAAATTCCCATCAGGATTACAGTGGCAAATAAGTATTGGACTCCATGTTCCGATACTAATGAAACCATAACAACAGCCAATGCTCCTGTTGCTCCCGAAATCATTCCAGGTCTCCCACCAAAAATTGCAGTTACTAATCCTACAATAAAAGCAGCATATAATCCTGAAAGTGGAGTTACACCTGCTACAAATGCGAAAGCAATTGCTTCTGGAACAAGTGCTATTGCAACAGTTAATCCAGATAGAATTTCAATTTTAAAAAGTGAAAAGGAAGCTTTTCCCTTTGGAATATATTCGTCCTTATTTAATCCAAGAGAATTTGCAAATTGATTAACTGTTGATTTTATCATTAGGATCTATGTTAATTAAATAGGTAAATTAATTTATAAGTAAACAAAATCTACCAAACAGATTTGTATATATTATAGGCATCAGATTCTTCAATTTTCCGAGGATTATTAACTAATAATCTGGTTTGTTTCATTGCTTCACTAGCCATCAAATTGCAAGCTTCCTCAGGAATTTCCAAATCTCTAAGCCTATAAGGTAAATTAAGTTCCTTACACAATCTTTCTAAACCATCTATAAAATTGTTACACAAAAACTCATCATTTTTACTATAATCTAAATTTTTAAATACGTATGGTGCAAGATGAGCATAATTTTTTTTTGTTTCTTCATTTTTGGAATTGAATTTCATAACACTTGCAAGAACTAAAGAATTTGATAACCCATGAGAGATATTAAATAAACCTCCGATAGGATATGCTAATGCATGAACTGCTGCTACTGGAGAATTTGCAAAAGCTTTACCTGCTAGCATTGATCCAAGTAGCATATTTGATCTTGCATTTATATTATGTCCGTCAAATACAGCAGTTTTAATTGATGAACCAAGAAGTTTGAGTGCTTCTATAGATAACATTTTTGAAACAGGATTATTGTTTGAATTTATAGATGTAAATGCTTCAATTGCATGTACCATTGCATCTATTCCGGTTGATGCAGTTATATTAGCAGGTAAATTAGTTGTTAACAATGGATCTAAAATTGCAAGATCAGGTAATATAAATTTAGAAGAAACTCCTTTTTTTTCTTTATCATCCATGGTTATTATTGAAATTGGTGTAACTTCTGACCCAGTTCCTGCTGTTGTAGGAATAAGTACAAGTGGTAGCCTTGGGCCATTTGCATTATTAACACCCCATATTGTTTCGATTTGCTGATTTGATCCAAGAAGTAAAGATACAAGCTTTGCAACATCCATAGATGAACCCCCGCCAAAACCTAAAACTCCAGTAGATTCAAATTCTCTTGCATCACTAAGTGCATTTAATAATGTTTTTTTTGATGGATCAGACTCAACATCATTAAATATTTTAATATTACAATTTTTTTTAAGTTTTTTAATTGTTGGCTCAATCAAGCCTAATTCAGTCAGACCTCTATCAGATACTACAAATATATTTTTACCTAATGTATCAATAATCTGATTACAAGAATTAAGAGAAGTTTCATTACCAAAAATTAATCCTGCGGTAGAGTAAAAATTAAACATTAAAATCAAAATAAATTAATACTTTTTATTTGGGTTTAAACCTGTAGGAATTTTTTTTCCATCAATAAGAAAATGTGGGGACTTTCCTAGTTCTACTAACTCTGGTCTACTATCTAAATATTTTTTAATATTATTAAGTTTTTCAAAATTATTGATAAATTTTTTTAAATTCGGAAAATTTGAGAAAATATTTTTATCTAATATTAAGCACATTGAAAAATGATGATAAGCATTAAAATCACAGTAAAATGGATCATTGCCTATAAAAAAATTACCTGAACTATTTTGTAAAAGTTTTTCAAAATTATTTAAAGAATTTGGCAAAATATCTTCTAAAAGTTTATTTTTATTAGCATTAAATTTTTCACCAAAAGTCATATTTATAGTTGGATTCAAAGGAGAAAACATTTCATGAGTTGATTCAAAAACAGCATCGCAGTACGCTAATTGAAATTCATCAGAAGGTTTTGTTTTTGTTAAATTAGAGAGATATCGAATAATTGTATTGCTTTGCCAAAGATATTTATCTTCATTTATTATTAAAATAGGTAATCTATTAAAAATAATATCCTTTTTAACTTCTGCCCAGCTACTTCCATAATGATCCCATACCATTTTGTATTCATACGGAATATCTGCGTAATGTAGCATCATCTGGGGAGCTTCACACAGAGCTCTCATGTTGCCATATATTAGTTTCAAATCCATTTAATTTTTACTAAAGCAAATATGATAATTTTAAAGAAGAAAATTAAATAATGGTCGGGGAGAAAGGATTCGAACCTTCGACCCCCTGGTCCCAAACCAGGTGCGCTACCAGGCTGCGCTACTCCCCGAAAAAAAATTGTTATATTCATAAATAAGCTAAAAACAATTCTTTTATGTTTGTTTTCTAAAATAATATTTATTATAATAATTTTAGGGGTGCTTAAATGCTGAGATTTATACCCTTTTAACCTGATCTGGATAATGCCAGCGGAGGAAAAATGAAAACATTATTAATTTTTTTTACTACTTTATTTATCTCTTTCTCAATCTATGCTGAGAAACTAACTATTTATACCTACGACTCTTTTGTTTCAGAATGGGGTCCTGGCCCTATAATTGAAAATATATTTGAAGAAAAATATAACGCAGATTTAGATTTTGTTGCTGTAGACAGTGCTGCAACATTATTGAATAAAGTTATTTTAGAAGGTGATACTTCTAAGGCAGATATAGTTTTAGGTCTTGATATGAATTTATTTGATTTAGCTGAACAATCTGGGCTTTTTACATCTCATAATATCAAAGACATAAACAACTTAATTAATTTACCATTAAAATGGGAAACTAATAAATTTGTTCCATATAATTATGGATACTTTTCTTTTGTGTATAATGAAGCAAATTTAGAAACACCACCAAAATCAATGGACGAGTTAATTAATTCTACTAATGCTAGAATTGTAATTCAAGACCCGAGAACCTCTACCCCTGGATTAGGATTACTAACTTGGATGAAAGCATTATATGGAGATAAAGCTGGAGATGAATGGAAAAAATTAAATAAAAAAATTATTTCCGTTACCAAAGGTTGGACAGATGCCTATTATAATTTTTTTATGGCAGGAGAAGCTGACATGGTTTTAAGTTATACAACATCTCCAGCCGCGCATATAATGTTTGAAGAAAGGAATGATATTCTTGCTACAACTTTTGAAGAGGGAAATTATATAACAATTGAATTTGCAGGGATTTTAAATAATTCACAAAATAAAGATTTAGCAAATAAATTTCTTAACTTTATGTTATCAGAAGAATTTCAATCAGTCATACCATCAACAAATATTATGTATCCTATTACAAATATAAAAGATTTACCTGAGGCATTTGATAAACTAGATGTTCCTAACTTTATTCAAATGGATCCAAAAGAAATTAATAAGAATAAAGAAAAATGGATTGATGAGTGGCTTAATGCCTCGTAAATAAATTGTATTATAAATATAATTATTCAGTATTATTTATTTTTGGATTAATTATCCTATTACCTTTCATAGGTATTTATTCAAAAATTAACTTTGATTTAGACAATATTTATAATTTTTTTCAAAATTCATATACGCATCGTTTAATCTATTTTTCATTATATCAAGCTTTTCTTTCAGCGTTATTAAGTTGTTTTTTAGCTATTCCATTCGCATTAGCATTAAATAGACATAAGAATTTAAAAATTATTAAATTTATCATTTCTCTTTGTGGTTTTTGCTTTGTGATACCGACAATCTTAATTGTGTTTGCAGTTATTAAACTCTTTGGAAATAATGGTTTTTATAACTCATATTTTAATTTGTACGAGAATTTATCAATAGAGACAATTTTTGGAATAAAAGCAATTTTAATTGCCCATATACTTCTAAATACACCATTTGCGACTCGATTATTTTTTCAATGGTTAAATAGTATTCCTTTAAAATATTATGAAATATCTAGCTCTCTAAACATTACTTTTTTTGGAAATCTTATTAAATTAGAAATACCTTACATAAAGCAAAATTTTTTTACTGTATTCTCAATAATATTCTCTCTTTGTTTCTTAAGTTTTGCAATAGTAATGGCGTTAGGTGGTGGACCTATGTATTCTACTATTGAGGTGGCAATTTATCAATATGCACTTTTTGAACTAAATTTTAATAAAGCAATATTACTCAGTTTTTTACAAATTTTTATCTGTTTATTTTTTTTGTTTATTGGTTTTTACAAATTAAAAGGTTCAAATTTTTTTGAAATAGATCAAATTAATTTTATCCATCCTCATAAAGAATACAAAGCTATAAAAATTATAGATTTTTTAACAATTGTATTTTTTTCGATATTTCTTTTTTCTCCAATACTTTCTGTAATTTATCATTTTTTAAATAATGGTATTTATTTATCTTTAATTAATGAAAAATTTTTAGGATCTTTTTTTAACTCTCTTATTATTTCAGTTACTACAGGAATAATTGTTAGTATATCTGGGTTTATAATTTCATCTATACTTGTAATAAATTATAAAAATATGATTTTTCAGCAATCAATTTTTTTAATAAGCTCTTCAATAATAATTATTTCTCCAATTATATTTAGTCTTGGTTATTTTATTATATTAGGTGAATTAAGATATGTGCAATTTTTTAAATATTTTGTGATAGTTTTGATAAATTGTCTATTCTTATTACCTTTTTCTATATTAATACTTTTTAATAACCTGAAAAATATTTTTTTAAATTTTGAAAATTTTCAGCAAACTTTTCGAATAAGCATAAGAAATTATTTTATTATCTTGCTACCAATGATTAAGAAAAATATAATTTTTGTTTTTGCATTTTCGACGGTTATTACTTTCGGTGATTTTACAATAATATCATTTTTTAAAGATCAAAACTTTGATACCTTGCCATCTTACTTATATAAATTGATTAGTGTTTATAAATTTAACGAAGCTTCTTTTGTTGCTGGTGTAATTTTAATACTAAGTATGATTATTTTTTTATTAATTGATAATTTAAATTACCAAGGCAAATCAGCCATTAAAACGTGAAGATAAATACTTGCTACATAACCAATAAATATAACTGGAGTCCATTTTAAATGTCCAAAAAACGTGTAATATCCTCTTGCTTGTCCCATAAGTGCTACACCTGCAGCTGAACCAATAGACAGTAAACTACCACCCACTCCTGTTGTTAATGTAACTAGTAACCACTGATCAATTGACATTTCCGGTCTCATAGTAATTACAGCAAACATTACTGGTATATTATCTACAATGGCTGACAGAACACCTACTATAGAATTTGCCATTGTTGGACCAAGACCAATATATAAAAATTCTGAAACAACAGTTAAGTAACCTATAAATCCTAAACCTCCTACACTTAGAATAACTCCGAAGAAGAATAATAAAGTGTCCCATTCAGCTCTAGAAACTTTTCTAAAAAAATCAAATTTTTCTTTCTCAACGGATGGATCATGTGTAATCTGTAAGTAAAAAGAATATAAACCAAGAAGACCAAGACCAAACATCATGCCAAGCATTGGAGGTAAGTGAAGAATATTATGGAAGTTTACAGCACTAAAAATTGTAAACAAACCTAAAAAGATAATTACTCGCCCACCTCTTTTCATATATTCTCTATCAGAGCTAATTTGTGGTTTTTCATTTGGAATAAAGAAATACATGACTGCTGCAGGAATTATGTAATTAACCACAGAAGGAAAAAATATTTTAAAAAAAGTAAAAAATTCAACTATACCAGCCTGCCATACCATTAAGGTTGTTATATCTCCAAATGGACTAAACGCACCACCTGCATTTGCTGCAACAACTATATTAATACAGCCAATTGATATAAATTTTGTATTACCTTTACCGCAGGCCATGACTACAGAGCACATGACTAGTGCAGTTGTTAAGTTATCAGCTATAGGAGATAGGAAAAAAGTAATAATACCTGTGAATATAAATAATTGTCTAAAGCTAAATCCCCTTGAGGTTAATTGGTATCTGACTACATCAAAAACTTTTCTTTCTTCTAAAGCATTAATGTAAGTCATAGCAACAAGAAGAAAGAGGAAAAGTTCTGCAAATTCTAAAATATTATGCTCTAACGCATACTCAATTTCTTTGGCGTATTGCTTATCAGAAGAAAAATGAAAGGCTATAATACCCCATATTACAGCAGCTGAAATAATAACTGGTTTAGATTTTCTTAAATGACTAAATTCTTCAGCCATTACAACAGCATATGCAAGAACAAATACAATAAGGCTCAGAATGCCTACATATGATGTTGTTAGATCTATTTCCATAGTTTTAAATTAAAGCCAATTACGTCTTTTTCAATCCCAAAATCGTATAGATTATTGTGTATTGCTTCGTCAATAAAAACACTCTTTTTTATTACTTTTGCTTTGTCATAAAGCTTAATACTGTGTTCATGTGGTACAATTTCATCCTTTTTTCCACTAATGATAAGTAGTGGTGATGTTATTTTATCAATTTTACTTAAGTTATCGAACTTATCTTTAACTAAATATTTTGTTGGAAATATTTTATATCTTTTTTTTGCAATATCATTAATTGATGTAAATGGTGCCTCTAAAACAATAGATAAAAATTTGTACCTTGTACCTAATTCTACTGCAGCACCAGATCCTAGAGATTCTCCATAAATCACTAATTCTTTATATTTAAATACAGTATTATTTTTAATCCATTTTAATGCTGCTTCTGCATCTTTATATAAATTTTTTTCTGTTGGATTTCCTTGGTTACCTCCAAAACCTCTCCAGGAAACTAAAAGAACGCTCCAATTCTTTTCAATATACCTCTGGATTCTGTTAGCTCTATCTCCAATATGAAAAGAATTTCCATGAAAATAGACAAGTAAAGGAAGTGAATTATTTCCTTTATGGTACCATGATAAGAGCTCTAAGTTATCCTCAGTCTTAATATAAACTTCTTCTGTATTATCCAGGTTATAATCCTTTGGTATGCCTGGATGTCCCGATTTATTAAAAACAATCCGTCTTTGAAAAATATATAAGAGAAAACCTAAAAAAAAATATAGAAAAATTGCAGAAAAAATGTAATTCATTATTTATTATAATATCATGAGAACAGAAAACAAAGTAATTGATCCTCTAAGCCCTTACAGTCGTGCACTCAAAAAAATAGAGGAAAGTGGTATAAGACCAACAAAACAAAGAAGAATTTTAGCTAAATTAATTTTTGAAAAAGGTGACAGGCATATATCTGCTGAAAATCTTTTTGATGAAGTAAAAAATGAAGATAGAAAAATTTCTATGGCTACAATTTATAACACTTTAAAACAATTCACCTCATTAGGATTGATCAGAGAAATAGTTGTTGATCAAAACAAATCACTTTATTGCAATAATAATAAATCTCATTATCATTTATACATTGAAGATGAAGGTAAAATACATGATATACCTACAAAAAATATTAATCTCGATATACCTTCTATACCAGCTTGTCTTTCATTACATAATATAGATGTTATTGTAAGAGTTAGATCTCTTAAAGAAGACCAAAAAAAGAATTAATTTGTTATGCACAACATAAAGTTGTGGTCTCCAAATAATAAAAAAACAAACCTTCACAAGTTTATTAATCAACTAGATAAAAATTTAAACATAAAAAACTATGATGACTTACATAAATGGAGCATAAAACATAAAAATGAATTTTGGAGCAGTGTATGGGATTTTACAAATTTTGTTGGTGAAAAAAAAGGTAAAATTTTTAAATCAGCACGAGAATTTACAAAAAATAAATTTTTTGATGAATGTAGCATAAATTATGCAGAAAATTGTTTAATAAGAAAAGATGATGATGATTCAATAATATTTCATTCTGAAAATAAAATTAAAAGAAATTACTCTTGGAGAGAACTTAGAAGTGCAGTTTTTAAATTTGCAAATTATTTAAAGAATAATAACATTGAAAAAAATGATAGAATAGCGGCTATACTTCCCAATATACCTGAAACTGTAATTTCATTTTTATCTACGGCACAATTAGGTGCTATTTGGTCATCATGTTCATCAGATTTTGGAAAAAAAGCTATTATAGATAGATTTAAACAAATTGAACCAAAGGTATTATTATTTTCAGATTATTATTTTTATAACAATAAAAAAGTTGATACGACAAAAATTATAAAAGAAATAATTTATAATATCCCAAGTATAGAAAAAATTATTTTAATACCATATGAATTAAATAAAACAGATTATCAACTAGATTTTGAATATGATAATTTGTACAACATTTTACGACAAGAAAATGAGTACAGTAAATTTGAAAAGTTTAATTTTAATCACCCACTGTATATTCTTTATTCAAGTGGCACTACTGGAGTACCAAAATGTATTGTTCACAGTTCTGGCGGAGCGCTAATACAACACAAAAAGGAACATGTACTGCATTGTGATATTAATGAAAAGGATAGAGTATTTTATTTTACTACTTGTGGGTGGATGATGTGGAATTGGTTGGTTTCTGCTTTGGCTTCAAAAGCAACAATAATTTTATATGATGGATCGCCTTTTATTCCTGATCAGACACATCTTTTTGAAATAGTAGAAGAAGAAGGTATTAATTTTTTTGGCACTGGCGCAAAATTTTTAGATACTTTAAAAAATAATAAAATTAAAATTAAGGAAAGTTTTAAATTAAATAGCTTAAATATATTAGCTTCTACAGGATCCCCTCTAGTTAATGAATCATTTGAATATGTTTATGAAAACATAAAATCAAATATTCATCTTGAATCTATAAGCGGTGGCACTGATTTAGTTTCATGTTTTGTTACCGGCAATCCATTAATGGATGTCTATAGTGGAGAAATTCAATGTAAAGCACTTGGAATGGATGTTGATGTATTTGATGAAAAAGGAAATTCAATTGAAAATCAAAAAGGAGAACTTGTATGTAAGTCCTCTTTTCCATCAATGCCATTATATTTTTGGAACGATCCTGATAATAAAAAATATTTTAACTCTTATTTTAGTAAATATAAAAACATTTGGTATCATGGAGATTATATTGAAAAAACTATAAATGGCGGTTATGTTATTTACGGCCGTTCAGATGCAACTCTAAATTCTGGAGGAGTCAGAATAGGTACTGGAGAAATTTATAGAGTAATTGAAAATATTACAGAAGTTCAAGAAGCTGTTGCTGTGGAACATAAATTAAAAAATGATACACAAATTATATTATTTGTTGTCTTGAACAAAAATTTTGAATTTAACGAAAATTTAAGATCTAAAATAATAAATGAAATAAAAACTAATCTTTCTTACAAACATATTCCCTCACAAATGTATGCTATAAATGAAATACCAAGGACTAGAAGCGGTAAAATAGTTGAAATTTTAATTAAAAAATTAATTAATGGTGAAAGTATTGAAAATGAAGAATCATTGGCTAATCCAGAATGTTTAAAAGAATTTGAATTAGTATATAAAAACTTAAAGAATTATTATGCCGAATAGAGTTGTGGTAAGTAAACTAGGTGGTCCAGAAGTTTTAAAATATGAAAACTATGACTTACCTAAAAATGTTGAAGAAAATATGGTCAGAATTAACCAAACTTCAATTGGAATTAACTACATAGATACGTATCATAGAACAGGAATATATCCGTTACCTGTAGAAATTCCTTTTTGTTTAGGAGTAGAAGCAGCAGGAGATGTTATAGAAATTGGAGATAACGTATCGAACTTAAAGGTTGGTGATAGAGTAGCTTACTCCTTTAGCCCTCCAATTGGTGCTTATTGTGAAGTTAGAGATTTTGATGCACAAAGAGTTGTAAAATTACCAGAATATATTTCAAATGATGAAGCTGCTTCAATATTATTACAGGGAATGACCGTAGAATACCTTTTTGAAAGATTGTATCAATTACAAACAGATGAAGTTTTTTTATTTCATGCAGCTGCTGGAGGTGTTGGATTAATTGCTAGTCAATGGGCAAAATCCATAGGAGCTAAAATGATAGGTACAGTTAGTACTGATGAAAAAGCATTATTAGCAAAAAAAAATGGATGTGAATTCACAATTAATTATAAACAAGAGGATGTTCATAGTAATGTTTTAAAATTAACAAACAATGAAGGAGTGAATGTTGTTTATGATGGAGTGGGTAAAGATACTTTTGATATATCTTTAAAATGCTTAAAATTTAGAGGACTAATGGTATCTTTTGGACAATCTTCCGGGATGGTAAATGATGTCAATCTTCATAGTACATTTAATCCTAAAAGTTTATATTATACTAGACCAACATTAATGCATTATATTCGTAATGCAGAAGAGCTAGCAGAATGTAGTAATAAATTGTTTTCAAAAATTAAAAATAAAGAAATAAAGCCTAATATATTCAAAAAATTTAAATTATCCGAAGCTAGTGAGGCTCATGAGTTAATTCAATCAAGGAATTCTGTAGGGTCAATAATTCTATGCCCCTAAATTAGTGGCATCCCCTAGGAGAGTCGAACTCCTCTTTTCAGGATGAAAACCTGATGTCCTAACCGATAGACGAAGGGGACACGTGATTGGTATATAGTGGATATTTTAATTTTTTTCAAATTATTTAATTGATTACTTTCACGTCATGGATCAGTATTTGAGGCATCTGACTATTTGAGAAGTTATCTTTTTTAACAGAACACAAAATATGAAATTTAAATTTATTAAACTTTAGAAGATAATCACCAATAATGGTATTTATACTGTTAAATGATATACCTTTTAAATTTTCACCTAAATCATTTTTAAAAAAAATTAAAATATGTTTATTTTTTATATTTTTAACCTGATCAATTACTATATCTTTGATTAAAAATTGAGGCTCTTCATTACCTTTGCCGTGAGGTTCTAATAATTCTAAATTATCTAAAAAATCTTTGTTTATTTGATTTACAGAAATTTCACTATCATAAAATATTTTTTTTTCAAAAATATTATCTTGAAATAAATCAAATTTTTTAACTAAAAATTTATCTATTTTATCTAATTTTTTTTTATTTATTTTTAAGCCTACAGCCATTTTATGACCACCACCATCTTCTATTAAATCATTAGCCTTAAGTTCAAGAACAATACTACCAATATCAATTTGATCTATAGATCTGCCTGAGCCAGATCCAATATTATTAATAAAAGAAAATACAAATGTTGGCTTGTTATAAAGAGCTACTATTTTACTGGCCACAATACCTAGAACGCCTTGGTGCCAATTCTCTTTATAAACAATAATAAATTTTTTGTTTTCTTGATCTTTTATTTGCTCAATTGCTTCATTGAATATATTTTGTTCAATTAATTTTCTTTTTTCATTAATTAAAAATAGTTTTCTAGAAATAGTTTCTATTTCAGAATCATCATTTGATATCAAAAGTCTAGAAGATAAAGAAGAGTCATCAATTCTACTCGCAGCATTAATTTGTGGTCCTAAGACAAAACCAATATCTTTAGCTAAAGGTTGATGATTGATATTAGAGTTATCTAATATTTTAGTTATTGATTTATTTTTTCGACTTCTAATGAGCTCTAAACCTTTACTGACAATTGATCTATTGTAATTGTTAATATTAACAATATCGCAAATTGTTCCAACAGCAACTAAGTCTAAATATGACATCAAATTTGGCTCTTTTATATTTGAAAATAATTTTAATTCTCTAATTTGCTTTCTTAAACCCATTAAAAAAAGAAAGGTTACTGCTACTGCAGCAAAGTCTTTATAATCATTGTTTTCATCAAATCTATTTGGATTGATTACTGAGTGAACTTTTGGCAGTTTAAATTCACTTAAATGATGATCTATAACTATAACTTCAATATCATTGTAATTTGGCAAATCAATAGAGTTAAATGCTGATGTACCACAATCCAGTGTAAACAATAGTGTAATTTTTTCATTAAGCATTTCATTCATAAGCCTAACATTTGGACCATAACCCTCCGATAATCTATGTGGAATTTTACAAACAATATTATTGGTAAAATTATTTAAAAATTTATATAAAATTGATGCAGAAGTAGATCCATCAACATCATAATCAGCAATTATTCCAATCTTTTCGTTATTTTTTAAAGCCTCAATGCATCTTTCAATTCCTTTTTTCATATCTTTAAGTTCAAAAGGATCTGGAAGACTATTTAAAAGGTTGGGATTTATATAGTTATCATAATTATCTTCGAAGACACCTCTTGAAATTAGAAGTTTTGAAAAAATTTCAGAAATTGATTTTTTTTGTGAAAGAGCTTGAATGTGCTTAAAGTCTATTTGCTTTTCTTCCCAAAATTTATCGGATAGTGATTTTTCAATATTCACATTAATTAATTATCATGAATAGCAAGAACAGTAATTTTTTCTTTTACAAATTCTAAACCTTCAATTTTATTAATTACATTACTTAATTTTTCTTTCTGAATACTATGAGTAGTTATTATAATAGGTATAGGTTTATTCGCTTCAGAACTCTCGGGAAGTTGAAGTATTTTTTTAACAGATATATCAAAATCACTAAAATAATTAGTAATTGATGAAAGAACGCCAGGTTTGTCTTCTGTCATTATTCTTAGGTAATAACTATTAATTATATTTTTTACTGAATATTTTTCAAAACTTTGTAACTTATCAATTTTAAAACCCAAATTATCAAACTTTTCATTCTGAGATATATCATATAAATCAGATAAGACAGAACTGGCAGTTGGCTTCCCTCCTGCTCCTTCACCCTCTAAAAATAAATTTTCTAGATGTATAGTTTCAATATTAATCGCATTAAGAGCATTATCAACACTTGCTAAGGGGTTATCCATTGAAACTAATTTTGGTGAAGTAAAGTTTGAAATTTTTCCTTCAATTATGGAAGCTTCAGATATTAACTTTATCTTATACCCTAATTTTTTAGCAAAATTAATATCTTCAATTTTAATATTTGATATTCCTTCAATATAATTATTATTAAAGTTTAAATTTGATTTAAAACATAAAGTTGATAGTATCGTTAACTTGTGAGCTGCATCATACCCACCAATATCTAATTTTGATTCCTGATCAGAAGTAAATCCTTTATCTTTAGCAATTTTAAGAACTTCATCAAAGGACAAATTATCTTGTTGCATTTTGGTTAAAATGTAATTTGTAGTTCCATTTAAAATTCCGGAAATTTTATTAATTCTATCTAAACTAATTGAATTTTTTATTGTTTTTATTACTGGTATGCCACCTGCAACAGCAGCTTCATACGATAAAGCTATTGAATGAATATTAGCTAATTCAAATAATTCTTTTCCATGATTAGCTATTAAAGCTTTATTACCTGTTACAACATGTTTTTTATTTTTTAATGCTGTTTCAATTATTTCATAGCTAATTCCTTTTTCTTCACCAATCAATTCAACAATTACGTCACAATTATCATCTTTAGACATTTCTCTTGGATCATCATACCAAGTATAATTTGATATATTAAAATTCCTTTTTTTATTTTTTGTCTTCGCAGATATTCCAACTATGCTGAATTCTACATCAGTTTTTTCAAGGAAATAATTTTTATTCTCTTCTATTGTTTCAACTAGTGCTGACCCAACATTTCCCAATCCTGCTATACCAATATTAAGTTTACTCATAAATAAATTTAACTTTTATAATCATTAATACATTTAGCTATATCTTTTTTTTCAGTATTAGAAATACTACAATAATCTAATAATTCTTCATCATTTAATTTTGTATCTTTAAAATCAGGGACATTATCAATATCAGGATAACCACATGAAACGATGAAAAGAAATAGAGGAAAAAGTGTAAAATATTTAATCATAATAATGATACTGTTTCTTCAATATTTTCTGCTATATTAAAACATTGTACTGCTTGACCAGCAGCACCCTTGATTAAGTTATCTATTGCACTGACTATAATCAATTTATCTTCACTATAATTATCAAAAGTTTTAATTTTACAATAATTAGAGTTTTGAATAGAAAAAAAATCAAGTATTTCATCATTATCAATAAATTTTATAAAATGATTTATTTTTTGTAAGTTCTGGAATAACTTAATAATATCAGTTTTTTGAACCCCATTTCTGAGATCACAATAAATTGTAGAAATCATACCTCTAAAATTAGGAAGAATGTGAGGATTAAATGAAAACCTTACTTCATTTTCTGAATTATGCTTATTAAGTTCTTGTTTGATTTCCGCAATATGTCTGTGATTATTTGTATTGTAATTATAAAAATTATAATCATTTTTTGATTTCATTTTTTTGAAATCAAATTTCTTTCCTGCTCCACTATAACCTGATTTAGAGTCAATAATTATATTCTTGGCATCAATTAATTTATTTTTTATCAAAGGTATTAATGGCAATAAAATAGAAGTTGGATAGCAGCCAGGTACCGCTATATTTTTAGAATTTTCTATTTTATCTCTATTTATTTCAGCGAGACCGTAGATAAAATTGTTTAAATACTCTTTGCACTCATGTTCATTGCCATAATTTTCTTTATATACATCAAAATTATCTAATCTAAAATCAGCTGATAAATCTATAATATTAATTTTATTAAAATATTTTTTTACATATTTATTTGATACTGCATGAGGTAAAGCTAAGAATACATAATCACTATCATGTACATTAAAACTATCATTCGGCTTTAAAAGAGGAAGATGATTATATTCTTTTGTATTATCAATATTATTTAGATAGCTACCATGAGTAGTTTCTGATCCTAAAAAATTTATATCAACATAAGAGTGATTTAAAAGAATTTTTACCAACTCCATTCCAACATAGCCGGTTGAGCCTAAAACGGCTACTTTAATCTTATTTTTCATGAGAATTTATCTCTTAGAGAATTGATAACTTCTTCTGGCTTTTGCTAAACCAGCTTTTTTTCTTTCAACAACTCTTGGGTCTCTTGTAAGAAAACCAACTTTTTTTAGAGGCGGTCTATTTGTTTGATCATATAAGCTGAGTGCCTTGCTAATACCATGTCTTATAGCACCAGCTTGACCAGAAAGTCCTCCGCCTTTAACTGAAGCCATAATCTCATACGAGTTGTCAGCTTTAACAACATCCAAAGGCTGATTAACTATCATTTGCAGTACGGGTCTTGAAAAATATTTATCTAGAGGTTTACCATTGATTTTAATCTCACCACTACCTCTTTTAAGCCAGACTCTTGCTATAGAATTTTTTCTTTTTCCAGTAGCATAAGCTCTTTCTTTATTATCTAAAATATTTTCAATTTGATTTTCTTGATTTTCCATAGTTAAATTTTATTTTTATTATTCATTAATGCTATATCAATGATTTGAGGGTTTTGAGCTTCGTGTTTATGATTTTCGTCTCTATATATCTTACAATTAGATAATTGTTGTCTACCGAGAGGCCCGCTTGGAATCATTCTTTTTATTGCGAGCTTGATTATTTCATCAGATTTGTTTTTTTCTTTCATTTTGTTAGGAGTTGTTTCTTTTATTCCTCCTGGATAACCAGTATGTCTGTAATAGATTTTATTATCACCTTTTTTACCTTTAAGATGAATTTTATCAGAATTAATTATGATCAAATTATCACCACAGTCTTGATTAGGTGTATATTCAGGCTTATTTTTACCTCTTAGGATATTTGCAGAGATTACAGCAAGTCTTCCTAAAACTGCATCTTTAGCATCAATTAAAACCCACTTTTTATTAATATCACTTTTCTTAAGAGAAAATGTTTTCATCGCGTGCCCAAATACATATATTGAAAAATTAAGTCAATAATTTAATAAAAAAAACCCTCTAAATAGAGGGTTTTTAAACATTATTTAATTATTTAATTATGCAGTTGCTGAGTCTTTAGCAGCAGCGTTCCAGATAATTAAACCGAATAAGATTTTGTTAATAAAATCTGCAAGGTTATAAATCCAGTTTAGAGTATCAGCATCAACTGAACCCATCATTAAACCGAACACATATCCAAGTGGATAGATTGCCCATCCAACTAATACAATTAATCTCATTGCATTGAATGCAGATGTTACTGATTCTTTAGTTGTAGCAGCCTGACTTGCCTCACCTCGGAAAATCTCCCAAATGATTACAGCCCAACCGATCATACCAATAATGAAACCAAGCAATACTGAAATATGTCCAGCTTCTCCAAGGTATCCACCAACTATCATAACAAGCGTACCAATGAGCAATCTATAGAAAGCACCACTAGATACAGCTGCGCCGGCAGCAACTAGAATTAAAAAGAATTCAACCATTTGAAGTGGCACAGTTAAAATCCAATCAATATATCTATATACTGTTGGTGATTCACCTGTAGCAACCCAAAAGTCTCTCATGTACATATAGTGAACAGCAGCTATAAAAGTAATAAGCCCTGCAACAACCATTGAAGTTCTCCATTTAGAAGAAACTCTCATACCTTCATAAAAGAAGAATATAGTAGATGCCCACATTCCGATTGAAACAATCCAGAAAGTAATACCTACGAAATCACCTTCACCTAGGAAGGTATCGGCAGCAAATGCTGGAACAGCTATAAACGCTATAGTCGCAGCAATGATACCTAATAGACTAGTCTTATTTAACATAAAAACTCCTTATAGTTTGTTTCCTTACTAATAAGATGAGGTTCATATATTTTAATTGACGAACAAATAAAACATTAAAAATAACTTTTTTTTTCTTATTTTTTGTATAAATTTTTAAATTAAGTTACTGAAATATATGTATTTTTTTTTATAAAATTATAATCCTTTGCTGTTTTTCAACAATAATCTCATTTTATTAAGAATCTGTTCAAATTTTTCGACATTATTTGGATCTTGAGAATTTATTTTTGTTTCATCTTTTTTAATAGACTGCTTGATGTTAGAATTTAATATTTTTTCCGCTAATTTAATTGAATAATTCTGATTATCTCCTTCATAAAGAATTTTTTTTAATTTTTGGAGTTTTTTAATATTTTCTTTATTAAAGTACCTTGTCCCACCTTTGCTTTTTGTTGAAATACCCTCTATTCTGTATTTGTTTGTTTTTGGATCAAAAGAGTCCCAATATCTAATTTTATGCTCCTCTATTTGCAACAACTTTGAAACTTCAGAAATATTCAAATATTTTTTATTAATCATTAATATTATTATTAATATATTTTAATAATATTTTACTAGCTTTAAAAGTTATAACATTTCTACTGGAAATATTGAATTCTTCTTTAGTTTTTGGATTTCTTCCAATTCTACTATTCTTTTTATTAAGTTTAAAGGTACCAAAGTTATGAATTTTAACCTTTTTATCTAGCTGAAGACCATCAATAATTATATCGATAATATCATTTACAATATCTAGACATAGTTTTCTATTAAAGCCAAATTCACTTTTCATTGCATCAGCAATTTCATCTCTAGATATATTATGCTTATCCATTATATATTACTTATAGAATTTATAATTTGTTTATTAAGATTATTAGTAATAAAATTATGACACTGTTTCAACGCATAACTGAAAGCAATGGGGTTGGCATTGCCATGACTTTTAACCGAAATACCATTTAAACCTATCAAGGTAGCTCCATTATAAATATCTGGATTAACTTGATCTTTTAATTTTTTTAGATCTTTCTCAATTAATTTGTATGAAATTTTATTAATTAATGATTTATTAAAAATCTCTCTTAAATTAGATGTTATAAAGTTTGAAATACCCTCTGCAGATTTAAGCATTATGTTTCCAGTGTAACCGTCAGAAACAATTATATCACAATCACCAGATGTTATTTTATTAGGTTCTATAAAGCCTATAAAGTATTCTTTTAAAAAACTTGATTGAATTAAATCTGCTGCATCCTGAAGAAATTCTAAACCCTTATTATTTTCTGTTCCAATATTTAAAATACCTATTTTTGGTTTTTTATTTTTATTTATTATCGAATAATAACAATAACCCATCAGCGCAAATTGAAACAAGTTTGATCCACTAACTAAAACGTTTGCCCCTAAGTCTAACATAAGTGAGTAATTTTTTTGGTTTGGGACTAACGAGCAAATAGCTGGTCTATCAATTCCTTCAATCATTCCCATATGAAGTCTTGAAAGAATCATTATAGCAGCAGTACTTCCAGATGATACAAAGCCTGATTTCTCATTATTTTTTGCGAACTCTAAAGCTTTATAGATGCTACTATTTTTTTTAGATCTCAAAATAGTATTAACACTATCTTCATCAGAAATAATATCTTCAGTGTTTACAATTTCAAAATTAATAATGTTTAAATTATTTTTTTTTATATTTTGATTAATTAATAATTCATCACCAAAAAAAATGAATTTGGTATTTTTTTCTTTTTGAAGAAAAATTTCAACACCTTTTAAAACTTTGTAAGGACTATTCTCCCCACCCATTGCATCTATGGCAATTGATACTTGCCCTTCAGACATTACTTAATTATTTTCTTTTGATTTTTTTTTGAGAATTTCTCGACCCTTGTACATACCCGTGGAAAGATCTATCCTATGAGATAATCTTGGCTCACCAGAGTCTTTATCCAAAACAATATTTAATTTTTTAAGAGAATTATGGGATCGTCTCATATTTCTTTTTGATACACTAGTTTTTCTTTTAGGAACGGCCATTTTTTCCAATTATTAGTTTTTAAAATTAATTCAAGATAAAATTGCAATATTTGTATAGAAATTTAACGTCTTAGTTTGAAGAGTTGATAAATTCTGCAAATTTATGATTAAATTTTCTGGAAACTTTAACATAATCCTCATTTTTAATTAAATCTGTTATTTTAAGATATTCAATAAATGATTCATTTTTATAAAGATTATTGTTATCTGGAAATTTCTTTATTCTAAAATAAAATTTTTTTACGTAAGTTTTAACATACTTTCCAATAGATATATCTCCGATACCCTTGGCTCTTAGAGATTCATCTAAATCAGAGATGAATAAAGATATCAATTCATCATTTACTTTTAAATAAAGGCTTCTATTGTATTCTAATAGATTTCTGCGAATAAACATAATTAAAAAAATAGATACAATTTCAAAAGATGTTTTATAGTTTCTTTCTTTAAAAAAATTGTTTTCATTTAAAAACATGTTACTTTCAGATATTATTTTTTTGTATTGCTTTGCTGCAATTATTTGCTCTTTATTTTCTTTTTTTTTAAAGTATTGTAAAATCATTAATGGTTAAAACTATTTTTTATATATGTATTTTTTTTATTTTAGCAAATTGTTCAAATAAAACGACGTATTCTGGAAAAATTTTAAATAATGAAGAATTAAATGAAATTAATTTTACTAATAAAGAAAAATTAATTAGCAAACTCGGCAACCCAAGCTACATAGATCCAATAGAAAATAAATTTTTTTATTTTTCAGAAAAAAGTCAAAAAAAATCAATTTTTAAAAAAGAAATAAAATATAGCTATGTTTTTGTTTTTAAAATGAATAAAAATGAAGAAATAATTGAAACAAAAGTATTTAACACAAAAGATATTGATAATATAAAATTTTCAGAAGATAAAACATCCAACCAGATTGTAAAAAGAGGCTTGCTAGAAAAAATATTTGGAGGAGTTGGAACTCAACAAGAATTACCAACTACTCCTTAGTTTTATTTATAGTGAAATTGCAGCTAATAATAACAGTGCAACTATATTTGTAATTTTAATCATAGGATTAACAGCTGGGCCAGCAGTATCTTTATAGGGATCGCCAACAGTATCGCCTGTTACAGCCGCTTTGTGAGCTTCACTACCTTTGCCCCCATGATTACCATCTTCAATATATTTTTTAGCATTATCCCAAGCTCCACCTCCAGCTGTCATACTTATTGCAACAAATAAACCAGTTATAATCACTCCAAGTAATAGTGCTCCTAAACATGATAAAGCTGCTGCTTGACCAGCTATAAATAATATAACGAAATAGACAACAATAGGTGATAATACAGGTAACATTGATGGTACAATCATCTCTTTAATTGCAGACTTTGTTAGTATATCAACACACGTACCATATTCTGGCTTACCCTTACCTTCCATGATACCAGGAATCTCTTTAAACTGTCTTCTTACTTCTAAAACTACTGAACCAGCTGCTCTACCAACTGCAGTCATACTTAAAGCACCAAATAAGAAAGGTAGTAGTCCTCCTAGCAATAAGCCAACAACTACGTAAGGATTGGATAAATCAAAAGAAACTTCTATTCCATATAAAGGACTTCCTGGATCTTTAGCAAAATGATCAAGATCTTCTGTATAAGCTGCAAATAGGACTAACGCACCTAAACCTGCTGATCCTATTGCATAACCCTTAGTCACAGCTTTAGTTGTATTTCCAACTGCATCAAGTGCATCAGTTGTCTTTCTTACATTCTCATCTAAGTTTGACATTTCTGCAATGCCCCCTGCATTATCTGTTACAGGTCCATATGCGTCTAGTGCAACAACCATACCAGCTAAGGCTAACATAGTTGTAACAGCAATAGCTATACCAAATAAACCAGCTAGTGAATAAGTGGATATAATACCAGCCACAATAATTAAAGCTGGTAAAGCTGTTGCCTCTAAACTAATTGCAAGACCTTGAATAACGTTAGTTCCATGACCAGTTGTGGATGATTGCGCAATACTCTGAACGGGTCTGTAGTTTGTACCTGTATAGTATTCAGTTACCCATATGATTAAGCCTGTTATAATCAGACCTAGTAAACCACATATAAAAAGTGACATTCCAGTAAATTGTGTAGATGTACCCTCAACAACTAAAACAGCATTTAAGCCTACTATATAATCAGTTACAAAATATAATAATACAGCTGACAAAATAGCAGAAACTGCAAAACCTCTGTAAAGAGCTGCCATGATATTATTATTTTTTCCAAGCTTAACAAAATAAGTACCAATTATACTAGTTAGAGCACAAACTCCTGCAATAGCTAAAGGAAAAATCATCATTGTATAGGAATTTTCTATAAAAAAAATAGAAGCTAAAACCATTGTTGCTACAACTGTAACAACGTAAGTTTCAAAAAGATCTGCAGCCATACCTGCACAATCACCAACGTTATCACCAACGTTGTCAGCAATAACAGCAGGATTTCGTGGGTCATCTTCAGGGATACCAGCTTCTACTTTACCAACTAAATCTGCACCAACGTCAGCACCCTTAGTAAAAATACCACCGCCTAGTCTTGCAAAAATTGAAATTAATGAAGCGCCAAACCCTAAAGAGACTAAAGGAGCTACAATCTCTCTACCAGGGAATGAGCCAGAGTTGTGTAAAACAAAATAAAAAATTGCAATGGATAGTAGTGCAAATCCTGCAACTAGCATTCCAGTTACAGCACCTGCTTTAAATGATACTGATAAACCTTCAGCTAAGCTATTACTTGCAGCATGCGTCGTACGGACATTAGATCTAACCGATATATTCATTCCAACATAACCTGCAGCACCAGAGAAAAATGCTCCAATCAAAAAACCAATTCCAGATGCCAAATCAAAAACTATCCATATAAGAGCAAAAATAACAACTCCCACAATTGCTATTGTCATGTACTGTCTGTTTAAATAAGCTCTAGCACCTTCTTGAATTGCGCCAGCAATTTCTTGCATTTTATCATTTCCCGAACCAAGTGATAAAATTTGCCTAGATGTTACTAGACCATATAGTACGGCTGCTAGACCGCATAAAACAATTAATACCTGCAGTGTTGTCATTGAAAACTCCTTAAATTTTGGCTGATATGTCAGAAACTTTAGAAAAAATCAAGTTTTTAGGAGAAATGATCAAATTTCTTGATATTCTTAATGTCTAAATGTGAATCGCAATGAATTCCTTTTTCACTTATTATTTTTCCTATCAAAGTAACATTAATGTTATTTTTATTAGCAATATTAAAAATTTTATTTCTATTTTTTTGACTGGATATGATTATCAGTTCATAATCATCTCCAGCATTTAAAAGATCTTCTAATCTAATATTATTTTTATTATTGAGAATTTTTTTTGTTTTAACACTTAATGGAATTTTATTTACATTAATTAATGCACCATATTTATCATTTAACATATCAGTTAAATCTCCAATTAGACCATCAGAAATATCTTTCATTGAATTAATATAATTTGCAATCAATGGTCCAAGTTTACAAGGTGTTGGATATAAATATTTTTTAATAAAATATTGCTTCAAATTTATATTTGATGAAATTTTTTTTTTTAAAATTTCTAAACCAATCTTTGACTCGCCAATATTGCCAGTTATTAAAATATCATCGTATAAATTAAATTTATTTTGAAATATTTCTAATTTCTTTTTTATAGACCCGAAAAAAGTTGAAGAAACAATAAGTTTATCTGATTTTGATAAATCACCACCCAAAAGATAAAATCCATATTTATTTTGAATTTTCTTTAATTGATTTGAAAATGAATTTAGCCAATTTTCATTAATATGATTTGGTAAATGCAAATTCAAAAGATAAGAATGGGGCACAGCTCCCATAGCAAAAATGTCAGATAAATTAACTGTTGTAATTTTCTGGGCTATTGACTTAGGATCGTCATTGGAGAAAAAATCTATATCTTCAGAAATATTATCAGTCGTAACAGTTAGTTTATAATTTTTACTGATTAAGTCTAAATATGCTCCATCATTTTCAAAATCAAATGTTCCCTTATTTTTAAAATTTAATTTTTTTAAATATTTATTAATTATTAATTTTTCAGATAAATTATTTTTTATCAATTTCATTTTTATCTATATATTTTTGAATTATAGCATTAATTAATTTAGTTTCTTTTTGGGACACTAGACTTTTACTAATATTC
>CACGGX010000011.1 GCA_902572735.1 uncultured Alphaproteobacteria bacterium | reverse complement strand
TTTCACAAATGTTAAAACCTTTTCACTACCTTGGTAAAATCTAGTTTTAAAAACTTTCTAATTATGTGTAAAAATAATAATTATTACCAATGAAAAAAAATTTTAGATTTTATGACAATAGACAGAAATATTTATTGTTCGTAACCACAACAAATGAAAAGAATCAGATAGCTGATGCAATTAGACCATATGTAAATAAAATAAAACCTCAAAAACCAGGTATAAAAATTTTTGATGCTGGTATGGGTGATGGATCATTGCTTATGAATGTTATGCGTCAATGTCATGTATCAAACCCAACTATTCCTCTCTTAGTTTCTACAAAAGAAATCAGTATTGAGGATGTTCGCCTTGGTTTAGAAAAATTACCTGATAGATTTGTTGAGCATAAAAATACCGTTTTTGTTATTTCAAACTTACACTATGCAGAGGCTGCTAATCTTAAATCTAATAATTTACAAAAACAAAAAAAAATTAATTGGCATGTAGTTAAATTAAAAGGAGATACTTCTATTGAATTTTCTCAACAATTAAGAAAACAAAATGAATTTTTAGAAAAAAAATGGAATATAGAAATTAATAAAAAAACTGGGAATCCTACATATAAAGAACCATCAGTTATGGTTATCTATAGAGAGGATCAAGAGTTTAATGTTAATGAACTTATTCCAACCAAAAATAATTCAGAGAATAAGTTTGATTTAATTATTGCATCTCAACCTTATCGCTCAAGAATAACAGCAGAAAAAAAAGTAAGATATGTTATTGAGCCAATGATCAAAGCACTAAAATCGAAGGGCAAATTAATTACAATTCATGCATCAGGAAAGGATCCTGCAAATGATATCATTAAAAAAATTTGGCCGAAAGAAGACCCTTTTCCTTCTTTAGGAAATAGCATTATTGCTTATTTAAAGAAAAATTTAGATAAACAAATTTTACAAAAACTTTCATTTAAAGATAAAAAAAATATCAAATGTAAATTAAGAGCACTACCAAATGAAATAAGTGGAAGTATTGCTACTTCATTAATATTTTCAGCATGGAATGCTGCCATTTATGTCAATCAAATGGATGATGACAAAGTAATGAAGGCTGAAAAGAAAAGTAATTATGAAAAAGTAGTTAAAAATATTGTTGCAAAAAATAAAGGCCTTTATTTTAATAACGAAATATTTGTAATCGAAAAAAAATAACTTTTATTCAAACCAATTAACGTCAGTTTTTAAAAAATCTTCTGTATGAATAATTAAAGCATCTGATCGTATTATTGCAACATTATAATTTGCTTCAGTATTAGCAGACCCTAAACGATATTCGTTCGAAAAGTTAGGTATTAGAGGTGACCAAGTGCTTCTTGGAGAAGAAAAAGTAATACCACAATAAGAACCAGAACTTGTAATATGCTGATGACCAAAAAAAATATGTTTTATTATCTTATTATTTTTAGTTAAAATTTGTTGAAACTCTTTTTTTTGTTGTAATCCTATTCCATCACTCTCTTCTTTCACTAATGCCAGCGGATTATGATGCATAAAGATATACGTATCTGTATTAGTCTTACTTAAAATATTATTTAACCACTCTTGCCTTTCGTCACAGTAATGTCCTTGGTGAGTATTAATCAGATTAGTGTCTATAAAAATTAAACGTTTATTATCTATATCCTTAAAGTACTGAATAAATCCATTTGGATCAGTTTCAATATCTGGAAAGCAAAGCTTAAACTCTTCTCTATTATCGTGATTACCAATAATTAGTTGAGGTTTTAAATTTTCTGGTAAGTCTGCTTCATTGATTACTTGTATAAATAACTGATAAGAATCTTTATCTCCCAAGTCTGTAATATCACCAGTGATCGCAAATACATCTGCATCACTATGATTATTTTTTATATGGCTTAATGCTTTTTTAAACTTACTGACAGGATCTATGCCGTGAATTTTATCTATATAAATATGAGGATCTGACAGGTGAATAATTTTTATCATTTAGTATAAATTTATTATTAGATCGCAGTTTTAAAATAAATATATTTATTAAATTCCTCTTTTAAATCGATGCTAACTCTTGCATGTACTTTGCCTTGTTTTCCTTGAAACGATTGTTTTTCTGTAATTGGAAACACCCCTTCATGCCAAATGTTTGGATGAATATACAACCCTTTTGACCCATCACAATAAAATGCTTTGAAATGTTCTGGTTCTATGTCGTCTGTTGGTAAGGCTAAAGGACAAATAAATGGTTTATTTTCTTCAGGAAAAAAAAGCTGACCTCCATCAGGATGATAATTTGCATGCCATAGAAATATTTTTGTTGGGTCTGTATATTTATCTTTTTGTAATTCTTGATCAGGATTATTGGCATAACCCAGTATATATTTTCCATCTACTTCATAATCACTCTTATGTTGAACAGCATTATTTTGTCCATAAAGAACGTCACCTTTCCACCAAGTATCAAAAGAACCTTCGGTAGTTCCACCTTCATTACCAGTTCCCTCTTCTATTTCGCGCCATCCTTGTTTTGGCCAAGTAACAATTTCAATTTCACTTTTTTCAAAACTATCAATTAAATATCCATATCCTTTGAGATTTTCATTCGTTGCTTTTACTAAAGGTATTTCAATTTCTTTTGTCATTTTTGTATTAGTTTAATGTTATTTTCAGTTCAGTAACAACTTCTTTTACAGCTTTTATTGTATCCCTCATGTCTTGTTCATCTAAATTTCCAATACAACCAATTCTAAAGGTTTCTGCGACTGTTAATTTTCCAGGATAAATCAAAAAATTTTTTTCACTAAGAGCGTTATAAAATTTCTCAAAGTTAAATTTAGGATCATTAGGTTGCTTAAACGTAATAATGATTGGTGCTTGTAAATTATCTGGAAGCAATTGTTCAAATCCTAAATCCTTCATTCCATTACATATAATTTCACAATTTTTTTTATATTTTTTGCCTCTTCCCTCTACACCACCTTGTTTTTTATGCTCTTGAATAGCTTGATTGAATGCAGCCAATACATGTGTAGGAGGTGTAAATCGCCATTGTTTATTTTTTTCCATTGCTTGCCATTGATCATACAAGTCTAAACTTAGTGAGTGACTATTACCTTTTGCATTTTGAATAACTTCATTTTTAACAAGAATAAAACCAACTCCTGGTACACCTTCTAAGCATTTGTTTGATGAAGCGGCTACAGCATCAAAAGCAATTGTTTTTGAGCTTAAGGGTAAGGCTCCAAATGCACTCATCGCATCGATGAATAAAGATAATTTTTTCATCTCAACTAATTTTGCAATGTCTTCAATAGGATTTAAAATGCCCGATGTTGTTTCACAATATACAGCAAAGACGTGTGTTAAATCATTGCTATCAATTAATTCTTCAATTTTATTGATGTCATGTACTTCATGTTCAGCAACTTCATATTCAATAAAATCTCTACCTAAATAAGTGCACATCTTTTTCATTCTTTGTCCGTATGCACCATTGATAAGAATTAAAATTTTAGAATCTTTTTGTGTAAGAGAGCTCACCATCGACTCTACAGCAAAAGTTCCACTCCCCTGCATTGGAACACACTGATATTTATTT
This sequence comes from uncultured Alphaproteobacteria bacterium, assembly GCA_902572735.1. Classification (GTDB taxonomy): domain Bacteria; phylum Pseudomonadota; class Alphaproteobacteria; order HIMB59; genus CACPNW01. The sequence continues at coordinate 65,216 of CACGGX010000011.1, read as the reverse complement.
TCACCATCTATTAATCTAACAAGGGAATCTCTAATTGATGCATTGAGATCAATAAATTTAGTGTCTCTCGAACCCCAATCATGAAGCATAGCCTCTTTTGTTGACATCGATGTCGTGAGAGGGCCGGGGGTTAATAATTTTTTATCCATTAAATATTTACTTAATAAATATTATTATAAATTTGATCAATCTTATTAAAGTTGGAATTGAATTTATTTTCTAATAAGTTAATTATAAATCAGAATGGAAGAAAATATCGTAGATTATCTCTTAGATCTTTTGAAAACAAAAGGTGCTGATATTCAATATGGTAATGAGGATGTGACACAACTTGAACACGCCCTTCAATGTGCTGAATTGGCAGAACAACATAAATTACCTGGCCCAACAATAGCAGCTGCCCTGCTCCATGATATAGGGCATCTCATATATGAAGACGGCGATCCCATCCACGAGGGTAAAGATGGTCATCATGAAAATTTAGGTGCAGATTTTTTAAAAAAATATTTTGGTGAAGATGTTATTTTACCAATTAGAGCGCATGTTGATTCAAAAAGATATTTATCAAGTGTAGAAGAGGGTTATTATGATAGTTTATCAGAGGCATCAAAGCTTTCGCTAAAAGTTCAAGGTGGTCCTTTTACAAAAGAAGAAGCAGATGATTTTATTAGTAAACCTTTTATGGATAAAGCAGTAGAGCTTCGAAGATTTGATGATTTAGCAAAAATTTTAGATAAAAAAACTCCCGATGTTGAACATTTTCGTCCCTATTTAGAAAACGCAAGAAAATCTTTTTTAGCTAAACAAGCATAAATGCAATTTAGCAACTATGATTTTATAGATTCAAAGTCATTTGCAGGCAAAATTATATTAACTTCTTTCCCAGGTCTAAATTCGAATGGTTTGTTTGAAGAAAAAATTTTAAAAAAAGAATTAGAATTATTTAAAGATAATAATTGCAGCTCCATTACTTCTTTTGTTGAAGATGGCGAATTTGAAAAATTGTGTAATAAAACTCTATTTGTCAAAAGTATTTATGAACATAAATTACATTGGTACCATTTACCTATCTATGACATGGGAGCACCAGATAAAGATTTTAAATATAAATGGGAGACAACAAAAGTTTTGCTAAAAAACGAATTAATAGATGGTAAAAATATAGTCTTACATTGTCGCGGAGGAAAAGGAAGAGCAGGCACTATAGCTGCTATTTTACTTATTGAATTTAATTATGAAAAACAAGAAGCTATTGATTTAGTGCGATCAAGAAGAAAAGGAGCTATTGAATCAAAAATCCAAGAAGATTTTATTTTTTCTTATCGAGCAGTTAATTAAAAAGAGACCCTTAAATTAAAAATATTTTCTAGAATAAATAAAACAATTAAAGAAATTAATGCTGCAATAACAGGTAATGTCATCCAACCCAAAGAAATTCTTCCTGCAATTGACCATTGAACTTCTTTTCCTCCTTTTAAAAGACCAATTCCAATTACGCCACCGACAACAGCTTGGGAGCTTGATACTGGAACCAAAGGTATAGAGGGAAGATTTATAGATTGTAAAAAAGCACTTATACCCTGAGATGCAAATAAAAATAAAACAATAGAATGCGATATAACAACAATAAACGCTGCCACTGGTGTCATTTTTAAGAGATCATTACCAACGGTAAACATAACTCTTTTTGAGTAAGTAAAAACACCAACAGCTATTGCTAAACCACCTAGCAAAAATAACTGTTCTTTTGAGGAAAAGACAAATAAATTTCCAATAGTAACATCAGTAAACGGTGATATAGGTACGAAGACACCCATTACATTAGCAATATTGTTTGCACCTAAACTATAAGCACCAAAAGCACCTGCTAAAACTAAAGCTGTTCTTGTATAGGCATCAAGTCTGAGAATATGCAACTTTCTATTGAGTATAACTCTTTTTGTAAAAGTAAATAAACCCATTGCAATAACCCCTGCAATGATAGGACAGAGTATCCATGTTCCTAAAATAGTAATTAAAACTTGAAGATTAGTTGAAGATCCCGTGTATAAATTCCAACCAACAATTGCTCCAACGATCGCTTGCGTTGTAGAAACAGGCAAGCCAACTTTGGTCATTAAATAAACGGATATGCCTGCAGCCACACATGCTGCAAAAGCACCAGGCAATGCATTAATAGCACCTAACTTACCTAAAGTTTCTGTTGTTCCTGCTCCACTAATAATTGCACCTAGAATAACAAAGACACTACAAATAATTGCTGCACTTGTGAAACTAACCATTCGTGTTCCAACAGCAGTTCCAAAAACATTTGCTGCATCATTGGCGCCAAGTGACCAACCTAAAAAAAGACCACCAAATAAAAAAATTAGAATTGTAATTTCCATTGAAAATTAAACGGAGCGTTTAATAGCGTAAATTTGAACCTCGTCAGCTATGTCTTCTGCTTGATCACAAATACGATCAATCTTCTCTACAAAATATCGAAGATGCATTTTTTGATCTAGAGGTAATTCAGAATCAAAAATTCTTCTTGCAAGTGCACTAAATTTTATATCAGATTCTTTTTCATAAAATGTAACTTTATGAGCATTATCTCTAACAGATTTAATATCTCTAAAAAATGATCGGACAGTCAAACAAAGTGACTCAACACAATTTACAACAGTCTCTGTTAACTCAATAAGATCTTCATGAAATTCTTTTGGAAAATTAGGTTTTTGAATAGAGAAGTGATAGCAATTTCCTTGGTACATTCCAATTAATTCGTCGATGTGTTCTAGAAGTCGTAACACATCACTTCTTGCATCTGGGATTAGTGTTTCTTCATAAAGAGTATGCTCAACATCTTTCGTAATTTTGTCGGCCTTACTTTCCATTTCTTTAACTTTTTCAACCATTTCCTCAAATTTACCATTGGCGGAATGATTGAGATAAGTTGGAACTATCGATTTAAATACTAAGCCCACTTCAGAGACAATATCAACAAACTCATCAATTTCTCTTTCAAGCTTTTTGGTATCACCAAATAATGATGCACTTTTTAATCCAAACATGGCGTGCTTATAGAACTTTTCAAAAAAAAAGAAAGAAATGTTAAATTTTTGTTACAATTTGATTAATATCTTTATCTTTAAGTAAAGTGTAATATTCGCAATCTATAGAATTTAGGAGAAGATATGACAGATTTATCAATTAATAGAATTAAGTGGTTTAGCACCGCGTTAATTTTATCAGGAATATTATTAACCAATTTAAATGCGTATCCAATTAACATAATTATTCACGGTACAGGTGCTGTTGGTTGGTCAATTGTTGGTTATATGACAAAAGATAGAGCTCTGCTCACAAACTTTGGTTTACAACTCCCACTATTTATTTTTGGATATATTTATTTGCTGACATGAAAAATAAAAATATTCTTTTTATGTGTGTTGCTAATTCAGCAAGAAGTCAAATGGCTGAAGGAATTGCAAAAAAATTATATCCTAATTGTATTATTCAAAGTGCAGGATCAGTGCCCAAAGAAGTTAATCCCAATGCTATCGAGGTTATGGGTGAAATCGATATTGATATATCAAAACATTATTCAAAAGATTTTGAAAGTTTAGACAAAAAATTTAGAGATGAATTAAATACCGTTTTTACGCTTTGTAAAGAAGAGGTATGTCCAGTTTTAAATTCCAAAGCTCAGATATTTTCAATACCATTTGATGATCCAGCATCAGATCATTTTAGTTCAAACCAATTAGATAAATTTAGAGAAGTAAGAGACTCAATTTTTATTAAATTGAAAGAACTAAAAAATTTATTTGAAAACTAATAAATTTAAATATTATTTTAATTTATAAAAATTTAATATTCCATTAATCTATCTGTAAACAATAAAATTTAAATGCTTCTTACCACTCACAGTATTATTTCCTCCTGCTAATTACCAATAATTGTGAGTGGGATTAATTTTTTATTTCTCCTTTTTCGAGTACTTTAACAATTGTTTAACATTATAAAATTAAGAATTTAAAGTAAATTTTATGAAAATTAATAAACCAGCGCTTACCTTTTCTAACTCCGAAGTTAATCCTGTTGGAAAGATTATTATTCAATTAACCGAATTGGGAACGGGTAAAATTAAGTTACGTAAGTTGTATGAGGATTATTTAAGAGAAAATTTACCTCCAGAGAATTTTTGGCATGATGCAATTGAAAGATTAGGTCTCCGTGTTCAGACACATTATCATTCTAAAAGTAATATTCCTAAAAATGGCAAACTTGTAGTAATCGCTAACCATGCATTTGGAATAGCTGATGGTCTTACAATATGCTCTTTAATTAGTAAAATTAGACAAGATTACAAAATTATTACGCATAAAGTTTTACAAGGAGCAGATCTTATTAAGAATAAAATTATTCCTCTTGATTTTTCAAAAAATAGAAATGCTTTAATAAATAATATCGCTGCACGTAAAGAATGCGAAGAACACTTAAGAAATAATGGGGCACTAATCATTTTTCCATCAGGATCAGTTTCAACTAAACCAAAATTAAAAAAAGGAATCAAAGCAATAGATCGTGAATGGAAACAATTTACTTCAAAAATAATAATGAAAACTCAATCACCTGTCCTCCCAATTTTTTTTGAAGGACAAAATAGCGAACTTTTTCATGTTGCTGATAAAATTGGGCAAGTCTTTCGATATTCTTTAATGATATATGAACTTAAAAGAAGAATGGGAAAAAAAATTGATGTTCATATTGGACAAAGAATACCCTTTGAAACCATAAAAGAAATTGGCAATCTTATTGAGATTACAAAATTTTTAAGGAATAGCACTTATAGATTAGATCCAAGTAACAAAAACTCAATATTTAATTAATACTTCTGTAAAAAAAAATTTAGTTAATGTAATTGAAATAAAATTTTAACAAATTCTTTCTATTATTTATTAATAAAATGAAAGATCAGCAATCAGTTTCATATTATAGAACTATATGGATATCTGATCTTCATCTTGGAACAGAAAATAGCAAGAGTGAAATGCTTCTTGAATTTTTGAGATCAACAGATTCAAAATATTTATTTTTAGTTGGCGATATTATTGATGCATGGAGAATGAAAAAAAAAATTTATTGGCATCAAACTCATAATGACATTATCCAGAAGATTTTGCGTAAAGCAAGAAAAGGTACAAAAGTAATATTTATCCCAGGTAATCATGACGAACTTGTGAAAAGTTACACAAGTTTTTCACTAGGGAATATATCAATAAAAAATAAGTTTACACACAAATTAGCTGATGGAAGAAATGCCCTTGTTTTACATGGTGATGAATTTGATGCAGTTATATTAAACGCTAAATGGCTGGCAAGTATTGGGTCATCTCTATACGAATTTATATTAAAGTTGAATAACTATCTAAATTTTGTCAGAAGAAAACTAGGTCTATCTTATTGGTCATTATCTCAATTTCTCAAACATCAAACAAAAAGAGCCACGAATTTTATTTCTAACTTTGAGTTTGCCGTATCTGATAGTGCTAAAAGAGCAAATGCTGATGTTGTTGTGTGCGGCCATATTCATAAGCCCATTATAAAAAAATTAAATGGAGTTTTATATTGCAATGATGGTGATTGGGTTGAGAGTTGTTCTGCGCTAGTGGAAAATAATGAGGGACAATTATCCCTTATTGACTGGTCAATTGAAAGAGAAAAAATTTTTCAACACAAACATAACAAACTAGCAGAAAGTGTATTAGTGTGAAAAAATTAGCGATCATTACCGATGCTTGGCTTCCCCAAGTTAATGGTGTGGTAAATACATACCAACATATTAATCCATTTTTAAAACAAAAGTATCAAATTGAAGTACTCCATCCAATGATGTTTACTAATTTTAGTTATCCTTGGTATAAGGAAATAAAAATAGCAATTAATACAAAAAAAATAACAGAAAAATTTTTTGGTGATTATGATCCAGATGTTATACATATTGCCACTGAAGGACCAGTTGGAATTGCGGGGAAAAAATTCTGTGAGAATAATAATTTGAGATATACAACCTCTTTTCATACGAGATTTCCAGAATATATAGAGCAAAGAATAATGATACCAAAAATAATTGGGTACTCTTTTTTAAAAAATTTTCATAAAAATGCATGTAATGTATTGGTCCCAACAATATCTATGCGTAACGAATTAACTAAATATCAATTTCAAAATCTTAAAATTTGGTCAAGGGGAGTTAATACTGAATTATTTAATCCTTTAAAAAGAAAAAAGGGAATAAAAAAGTATATTGTTTACATTGGTAGGGTTTCATTAGAAAAAAACATCGAAGCGTTTTTAGAAATAAGAACTAAGATGCATAAAATTGTTGTTGGAGATGGTCCAGAAAAGCAACGATTACAAAATAAATATCCATATGTGTCTTTCGTTGGGATGAAAAAAGGTCAAGACCTAGCAAACTATTATGCAAATGCTGAAGCATTGGTATTCCCATCCAAAACAGATACATTTGGAAATGTAATTTTAGAGTCTTTAGCCTCTGGCACACCAGTGGCTGCTTACCCAGTAACAGGTCCTAAAGATATTTTAAAAAACTCATTAATTGATAGCCTTGATAATAATATTGAAAACTCACTTAATAAAGCCTTAAAGATTGATAGAAAAGATTGTAGAAAATTTGCAATGCAATTTACTTGGGATAAATGTGCAAATCAATTTCTATCAAATGTTGTAAATGCAAAAAATTAATTTTAAAATTATAGTTACTAAGAAGTAAGAGATTCAATTTTCAAAAATTGAAGGAACTAAAAAATTTATTTGAAAACCAATAAATTAAAAAATTGGTTTAATTTATAAAAATTTAATATTCTATTAACACGTCTGTAAAAAATAAAATTTAATTACATCTTACCACTCGCAGTATTATTTCTTCCTGCTTATGTCCAATTATTGTGAGTGGGATTAAATTCCATTTTCAAATTTTTAAATTAGACTTAGCTCTAGATTTGAGTTTTGCTGAACCCCTCCCAGACAAGCTTGGATTTTTGATAAAAAAATTGTGAGAGGAAAATTTTTTTTCTTTGCTTGATATTTCTTTTTTCTGATAATTGCCATTACTCAACATTTGCCAAGAATTTGTATTATCTGCCATACTGGCAATTAAGATCTGATTTAATATTTGTTCATGTACAGTTTCATTTTCAATAGGGATGAATGTTTCAACCCGCCTATCTAGATTTCTTTGCATTAAATCGGCAGAAGAAATAAACAAGATATTTTTTCTATGAGGGAATTTATGACCGTTATAAAAACAATATATTCTCGTATGTTCTAAAAAACGACCAATTATACTTTTAACAACTATATTTTCAGATAGATTTTCTTTACCAGGTATTAGAGAGCAAATTCCTCTTATCAACAATTCAATTTTTACATTTTTTTGAGATGCTTTATAAAATTCATCAATAATTTGTTTATCAACAAGAGAATTACACTTACATACTATTCCAGATGGTTTATTTTTTCCAGCATTTGTAATTTCATTTCTAATTAGTTCATTTAATTTGTTTCTTGCAGTTATTGGAGAATATACTATTTTTTTTATTGTGGTTGGTTCTGAATAACTAGTTAAATAATTAAACATTTTTGCAGCATCATTTGTTAATGTTTTGTCACAGGTGAAGTAAGATAAATCCATATAAACTCTTGCATTTCTTGGGTGATAATTACCTGTTCCATAATGTGCGTAATTTACAACAGAATTCATTTGCTTCCTTGTTACAAGTGTAATTTTTGCATGAGTTTTCATATCAATATTGCCAAAAACAACTTGCGCTCCAGCTAATTCTAATTCTTTTGCCCATTTTAAGTTACGCTCTTCATCAAAACGTGCTTGCAACTCTATAATGACAGTTACTAATTTTCCTTTTTGTGCTGCTCTAACTAAACTTGCTTCTATTGGTGAGTCATCAGTAGTTCGATATAAAGTATGTTTTATTGATAAGACTTTTGGATCATCTGCAGCTTGATCAATAAACTGAGTCACTACTTCAAAAGATTCAAAAGGGTGATGAATAACAATATCTTTATTTGCTATAGCTTTAAAATAATCATTTTTAAAATCTTTAATTCTTTCAGGAAACCGTACCTTAAATTTTGGAAAAAATAATTTTTTAAAATCTTTCAAAAAAATTGACTCTATACTCGAAAGATTAACGGGTATTGGCAGTTTATATGTATTTACATCCTTATAGTTAAGTTTTTTATTTATGAATTTAATTAAGTGACTAGATATACTTTCATCAAAATCAATTCTTATTACCTCTTGTCTTCTTCTCTCAAAAATAGCTTTTTGAAATACTAAAAATAAATCTTCTCCTTCACCTCCTAATTCTAATTCACTATTCCTAATTGGTCTAAAAACACCTTTATCCAAAACCCTATCACACTGGAAAATTTCTTTTAAAGAAATAAGTAGGGCTGTCTCCATAGATACAAAACGTGTTTTTTTACCAGGTAATTTAATAAATTTTTCTAATCCCTCTGGCACTCTCAGTATTCCATAAAAAGTTTTTTTATTATTTATTAAACGACATACTAAGGTTGTTTCTTTATTTGGTATAAAAGGAAATGGGTGAGATGGATCAATAATAATTGGCGTTAAAACCCCCCAATTATTTTCTTCTAAATAATTTTTAATAAATGTTTTATCTTTTGTTTTCAGTGTTTTTTCTACATCTATATGGATTTTGTTTTCTGAAAGCTCTCTTAGTAAATCTATCCATATTGATTTTATATTTGAAATCATCTTCGATGTTTCTTTATCTATCAGCTTGAGTTGTTGTTGTGGTGTTAATCCATCAAAACTTTTATTTCGTGAAAATTTTTGAACATTCAATCCTGCTACTCTAACCATAAAAAATTCATCTAAATTAGAGAATGCTATTGATAAAAATCTAACCCTTTCTAAAAGTGGAATTTTACTATCAGATGTCTGACTTAAGACTCTTTCATTGAATTTTAGCCAAGACAATTCCCTGTTTGCATAGTTATAAGTGGTATTTTTTTTTAACATAATTTTTTTTTATATTTTTTAGGTATAAAAAAAACATGTTCATAAAAAATTCATATTTCTTTAATAATTTTTATTTTTTGGTTTTAAAATTTTATCAATAGTCCAGCTATTTTTAAAGGATATTATAGCAAAAGCACAGGTTGGAAAATGTTCAATATTTGAATTACATAAAATATTAATTGATTCTATCAAACTAGGGTTGTGTCCAATGATAAGAGTATTTTTTTTTAATTTTTTAATTTTTCTTACAAGTATATTTGGTGGGCATTCATAAATATCGTTATCAATTGTAAATTTTACTGAGCGATCAAATGAATTAGAAATTATATCATATGTGCTAGTTGTTCTTTTAGAAGGAGAACATATTATCTGATTAATTTGAAATTTTCTTTTATCTAATATTTTAGAAAATTGTTTTGCGTTTCTCATACCTCTTTTATTCAGCGGCCTATCAATGTCATCAAGTTCTAAATTATCCCAACTAGATTTGGCGTGACGTAATAAATAGACTTGTAGCATTCGAGTTTAATACTTTAGATGTATACATTTCCATGGCTAAAAAGAAAAATAAAAATCCCATAACAGTTATTGATCTAGGCTCTAATACATTTAGACTAGTTATATACGCGCAAGCTATTCATCCTTTTCCAATACTTTATCAAAAAAGAGAATTCTTAAAATTAGGTGAAAATATTAAAACAGGTAAACTCCCATCGTTAAAAATAAAAGAAGCTATAAAATGCTTAGAAGAATATATTAAGATTGCAAAAGATTATGAGTCCTCAGATATTCATATAATTGCAACGGCCGCAATTCGTGAAACAATAAATGGAAAAGAAATTATTGAACCCTTCAAGAAAAAAAAGCCAGTTAGAGTAGAAGTGCTTTCACCAAAAAATGAGGCTAAATGCGGATCCCTAGGTGTAATTAGTTCAATAAAAAATCCAATCGGTTTAGTTGCTGACTTGGGAGGAGGAAGTTTAGAACTTAGTACTATAAAAAATGAAAACATACTTGAAACTAAAAGTTTAAAAATTGGCATCTTAAGAAGTGAATCTGATATGTACAAAACTACTAAAATTAAATTTGATAATTTTTTATTTTCTAAATTTAAAAACCAATCTCTTAAATTTTCTAAAAACGTAGAAAATATTTATGTTATTGGAGGCATGTGGCGCAATCTTGCAAAACTTCATTTGCACCTAAATGGAATCAAGAAAAATAAATTACATGGGTACATGATACCATTTTCAGAGTTAGAAATATTTTATCACAAATTATACTCTATGGAAAAAAAACAAATTCAAAAATTGAATGTTGTCCAACCCAATCGATTAGATAAATTAAAATTATCTACATATATTTTATTTAGCCTTGCTTCATTTTATAACATTAAAAATATTATTTTTGTAAGATATGGAATCCGTGAAGGCTACTTGTACAAAATGTTGAACTAATTTTTAAAAAACAATCTAACAATAACTGTAGCAATAAGAGCACCAATAATCTGAGCTAAAATAAAACCTAGAACACTTGATGGACTTATCCCACTAAAGCTATCTGTAAACATTCTTCCTATAGTTACTGCTGGATTTGCAAAACTTGTTGATGAAGTAAACCAATATCCTGCGGTAATAAATAGAGCTACACCAATAGCTATTCTTTCCTTGTTTACCTCTTTTAATATAAAAATAGTTAATAATAATCCAACAGTTGCAATTATTTCTGAAAAGAATTTAAATACCCCAACTCTTTCATTGAGTGACCATTCAATTATAGGATATTCAAAATACCAATTTGCAGTTAAACAACCAAATATACCAGCAATAATCTGAGTAAAAATAAAAATTATTCCGTAATTAATAGGAATATTTTTTTGGATAATATCACTTAATACAACAGCAGGATTAAAGTACGCTCCTGAGATATTAATAAACATAGAAATAATTACATATAAAATGGCACCTGTTGCGATAGTGTTTCCTAGTAATATTATACCAAGGTCATTTGACATTAACTCTCCCATAATTCCACTACCTACAACTGTTAGTACAAGAAAATATGTCCCGATAAATTCTGCTAGTATTTTTTGTCTTAAAGAAAATGTCACTATAAAATTACCCTAAATAACTAAACTTTTACCATGTATTCTAAAAATTCTTTCACGCATTTATCCCAAGTTAACTTAAGTGTAAAATTTCTACAATCAACTCTTTTTACTTTAAGTGCCTTCTTAACTGATTGTAACAAGTCATTATCTAAAGTGTTAATCTTTTCATCTGTTAATACATCTATGGGCCCGGTTACTGGATATGCAGCAATTGGTGTTCCACTAGCCAATGCTTCAAGTATTACATTTCCTAAAGTGTCTGTTTTAGAAGGAAACACAAACACATCTGCGTTTGCATAATATTTCGCTAGTTCATCTCCAGTTTTTACACCGACAAAATTTACTTCAGGATATTTATTAATATATTTTTGTAATTCAGGACCATCACCCACAACAGTTTTATTATAATTTCCTTTAAGTTTTAAAAATTCTTCAATATTTTTTTCAATTGCTACTCTACCAACATAAGTCAGTTGTCTATCTTTACTGTTTGTGTCTCTTTTATTTGGATTAAATAATTCTGTATCAACACCTCTATTCCAAACTACTAAATTTTTAAAATCATATTTTTTTAACTCATTTAGCATTGAAACTGATGGAACAAGAACTCTTTCTGAATCACTATGTAGTCTTCTTAATATGGAGTATGTAAATCTCTTTGGGATAAAAGCTCTTTGCTTAATGTAGTCAGGAAAACGGGTGTGAAAGGAAGAAGTGTATTGTAGTTTATTTTTAAGACAGTACTTACGACCAGCAAAACCTACTGGACCTTCAGTCATTATATGAACAATATCTGGATTAAATTCTTTAAAAAATTTTTCAGTAACTTTTTTAGTATTGTAAGAAATTTTTATTTCTTTGTACCTAGGATAACTAAAATTATTAAACATCTCAGGATGTAATATTTTAATTTCAAAACCTTTTTTTTCTAGAATAGGTATAACGCTTTGAAATGTCGTAACTACGCCATTTACCTGAGGAACCCACGCATCACTAATTAACGCGATTTTTTTAGGCTGCATCCTCTTTTATTTTTCGTCTTTCTTCTAAAGAAATTAATTTTAATTTTTCTCTTTCTTCGGGCCAATTAAGAATTGATAAATTGCCAATTTCATCTTCAACGAGTGCTGTGCAACTTTCAATCCAGTCACCATCATTACAATAGAGAACACCATTTAATTCTTTTATTTCAGGTCTATGTATATGCCCGCATACAACAACATCGGCATTTTCTCTTCTAGCTCTATCAGATACAGCAAACTCAAAATTACTAATAAAGTTCGTTGCATGTTTTGTTTTCTTTTTTAAATATTGAGATAGTGACCAGTAAGATAAGCCCATCTTTCTTCGAATAAAATTAAATACATTATTTAACTTTAGTAAATATTCATAAAGCGCTGACCCAACTTTAGCTAACCATCTTGCATTAATGATCACAGCATCAAATTCATCTCCGTGTGTAATCAGTACTTTCCTTCCATCAGCTAATTGATGCGTATCTTCATTTTTGATTGAAATTTCTCCAAAGGAAAAATTTGTAAAATCTTTTAATACTTCATCATGATTTCCTGGGATAAGCACTACCCTAGTTCCATTTTTAGCTTTCTTTAAAACTTTTTGAACTACATCATTATGTTCTTGTGGCCAATACATTTTCTTACGCATGCGCCATCCATCAACAATGTCGCCTACTAAAAATAAATATTCTGAATCTGTTTCTTCTAAGAATTCTAAAAGCATTTTGCTTTTACAACCACTGGTTCCTAGATGGGTATCCGAAATCCAAATTGTGCGGTAAAATTTTTTATTACTTTCAAATTTCATTAATTAAAGATTTGTTCTTATACATAAAAGTATCATTTTATAATACAATTTATTATTATATGTGTGTATTGTATAAAAATAACAGTATGACGCAGAAAATTTGGTTTAAAAAAAAATCACCCCTTCACGGTTCTGGATTATTTGCAAAAACTAATATTAAAAAAGGCCAGAAAGTAATCCAATATATTGGTGATAAAGTTACTAAAAGAGAGGGTGACAAAAGAGCAGATAAACAAATCCGTAAAGCAAAAAAAGATAAAAATAATGGCATGGTCTATGTTTTTGAACTAAACAAGCGATACGACATTGATGGTGATGTTGATTATAATTTTGCAAAATTTATTAATCACTCATGTAATCCTAATTGTGAAGTAGACATCATAGATAATGAAATTTGGATTTCTTCCATTAAACGAATAAAAAAAGGTGCCGAACTTTTTTATAACTATGGTTATCCTTTTGATACAGATTTTATGGATCACATTTGTAAGTGTGGTTCTAGAAATTGTGTTGGTTATATTTTAAGTGATAATGATTGGCCGAAACTAAAAAAATATGAAAAAAAAACTAAGACTAAGTCTAAGTAAGATACCTTCAATTATTATTGCAATTGATACAAATAAGGAAATAATTTTTTACAATAATGCAGCTAAACAAAAATTTTTATTTATCGATGAAGGAAGAGATCTCAATAATATTATTAGATCAACAGAGTTAAATACTTTTATTGATAAAGCTTTTAGGGAGAAAGAAGATTTTAAGTTTGAATTCACCCCATCTAATTTTAGTGATATGTATTTTATTGCTGACTTAATATTTGTTGAAAAAGATTATGAAGAATTATTAATATCACTAAACGATCAAAGTCTTCTTAAAAACTACGAACAAATGCGAACAGATTTTGTGGCCAATGTAAGCCATGAATTGAGAACTCCTCTTTCCTCAATTCTAGGCTATGTTGAAACAATTAAAAATTCACTCAATGAAGATAAGATCAATGACAAAACGGTTGGTAAATTTTTAGACACAATGGAAGATCAGGCTTGGCGTATGACTAGACTAGTTGAAGATTTATTATTACTAAGTAAATATGAGACTGAAGATAAACCGATAGAATTTCAAGAAGCGAATATAAGGCAATTAATTGAAGGCGTAGTAGATAATTTACAAAACAAGTTAATGGCAAAAAAAATTGAAGTTCAAATCAAGGATGATTTTGATAAGTCTACAATATCAGCAAACAAAGATGCTTTGATCCAAGTTTTTTTAAATCTAACTGATAATGCAATTAAATATAGCAGAGAAAATTCTACTATTGAAATTGAGCTTGAGAGTGTAATTGATGACAATACCACCTTTTGCCAAATAAGTTTTATAGATAAGGGAGAAGGCATATCGAAAGAGCATTTAACTAGACTTACTGAAAGATTTTATAGAGTAGATAAAAATAGATCTCGAAATCAAGGCGGTACCGGTTTGGGTTTATCTATTGTTAAACATATAACTAATAGGCATAATGGTAAATTATCGATAAAAAGCAAGGTAGATAAGGGTTCAACATTTACTATTTCTTTACCAGTATTTCAGCAAACTGTAATAAATACTTAATATATATTCTGTAGGACAACCTTATTTTAAATGAGGCTTAATATGAAAAATGTAATCAAATTAATTGCTGTCCTTGCTTTATTTGGAACTACTTCAGTTTCAGCAAGAGACTATATTTCAATTGTAGGATCTTCTACAGTTTATCCTTTCGCTACTTTAGTTGCTGAAAAAATGGCATCAGAAGGAATGAAAGCACCCGTAATTGAATCAACTGGTTCTGGTGGAGGACACAAATTATTTTGTGCAGGTGTTGGAGTTGAACATCCAGATATCACTAACTCTTCTAGAGCACAAAAAGATAAAGAATTCAAACTTTGCCAAGATGGCGGTGTAACCGATATCATCGAAGTTAGAGTTGGTAATGATGGTATAGCTTTTGCATACGCTGCAGATTATGAATGGAAATATACTAACGGTGCTACAATGAAAGGTGGCATTGATTTAACTAAAGAAGAAATCTGGCAGGCAATGGCTAGAGATAATGCAAATGCTCCAACAACTTGGTATGAAATAGATAAAAGATTACCAAAAGTTGAAATTTCTATCATGGCACCTCCTCCAACTTCTGGAACAAGAGATGCATTTGACTCACTTGTAATGAAAAAGGGTTGTATTAAAGATATGTTAGTTGCTGATGGTGATTGTCAAGCGTATCGTGAAGATGGCCATGTTATTGAAGGTGGTGAAAATGATGAACTGTATGTTGAGCATATAACTAAAGAACAAGGTGCATTCGGTATCTTTGGTTATAGTTTTGTATCTAATAATTCTGATAAAGTTAAAGCGTCAATGATTAACGGTGTTGAAATCTCTATGGAAGGTATCCAAGATTATTCATATCCAATAGCAAGACCTTTATTCTTCTACATTAAAAAAGCACACATTGGTGTTATTCCTGGTTTAATGGATTATGTTAATGAGTTTGTAAGTGAAGAAGCAACAGAAGGTTACTTACTAGATGCTGGGCTTGTTCAACTAAGTCCTGCGGATAGAGCAACTGTTCTTGATGCTATTTCTAATCAAACAAATTATAAATAAAAATCTTAAATTTTTATAAAATGGGGGCATACAAGCCCCCTTTTTTTTAATACTAAGTTATTAATGTTTTTTTGGTCTTTAGTTTTAATTGCAGTCGGAATTTTCTCATCCTTTATATACGGAAGATCAAGAATTAAATTAAACTCTAAAAAACAAGGTACGAAAAGCAAATCTCTTCCCAATTATTATGCACAATACGTTTTAATGTGGTGTTTGTTTCCTGCACTAATTGTTTATTTTTCATGGGCTATTTTTCAAGAACAGATTATTCAAAACATAGTTATTAGTAACTTTGAATTTATTGAGGGCGCAGTTTACAACGAAGGATTATTGTTAGCAGAGATTAGAAATGTTGCTAATAACCCTTCTTTTGCTGATGGTAAATCTATAGAAATAATTAATGCTGCATCTCATTATTCTTCCTTAAGACAAATAAGTCAAATATCTTTTTATACCTCAATAATCATTATAATGTTACTTGGAGCCTTATACGCTTCACAAAAATTAAAACCAGAATTTCATGCTCAACATACAATTGAAAAATATATTCAATATATACTTATATTTTGTTCATCTGTTGCTATTTTCACTACAATAGGAATAGTTTTTTCACTAATATTTGAAAGCCTTCGCTTTTTTGCAGAAGTATCAATATTTGAATTTTTATTTAGTACTGAGTGGTATCCTTTTATTCCAATTAGAGAAGGTCAAACAGCTGCAGAGGGATCCTTTGGTGCAGTACCAATATTTGCTGGAACATTTTTAGTTATGGTAGTAGCTATGTGTGTTGCGGCACCTCTTGGATTATTAACAGCAATTTATTTAGCAGAATACGCAAGTCCAAGAGTTAGAAAAACAGTTAAACCTCTTCTTGAAATTTTAGCAGGGATACCAACAATAGTTTATGGGTTCTTTGCCTTTGTTAGTGTTGCACCTTTCGTTAAAGCATTTGGACAATCAATTGGAATTGATGCTTCACCAACAAGCGCCCTTGCAGCTGGTATGGTAATGGGAGTTATGATTATTCCTTTTATTTCCTCTTTATCTGATGATGTAATAAACTCTGTCCCGCAAAGTCTAAGGGAAGCATCTCTTGGTATTGGCGCTAATAAAGCAGAAACTATTAAAAAAGTAATTTTACCAGCAGCTTTACCTGGAATTGTAGGAGCATTTTTATTAGCAATATCCAGAGCAATAGGGGAGACTATGATTGTTGTAGTTGCAGCTGGTACAGCCCCCAATCTTACGGGCAATCCTTTTGAAAATGTAACAACAGTTACAGTGCAAATTGTTGTGGCCTTAATAGGTGATCAAGAATTTGATAACCCAAGAACATTATCAGCATTTGCTTTAGGATTAGTTTTATTTGTTATTACATTATTTCTTAACATTATAGCTCTACAAATAGTAAAGAGATACAGGGAGCGTTATGAATAATTCTGTTGCTAAAGAAAAAATTATTTCTTTGAGAAAAAAGAGAAGTTTAGAAGATATGCGATTTAAGTATTATGGCTTTACAGCTATGTGCTTATCTTTAGCAGTTTTAGTTTTTCTTTTGTATACAATATTTTCTAAAGGATACACTGCTTTTCAAAAAACAATTGTTCTCCTAGAAGTTGATTATGATCAAGAGGTTTTAAAACTAACACCTGATTCTTCAGATGAAGAGATGGAAAAAGGAAAATTTTTTAGAGTTAAAAAACAGGCTATTGAAAATTTTTTTCCCGATCTCTCAAAATCAGATATTAAATTAGTAAAAAAATTATTTTCTATAAATGTAGATAACGAAATTAAACACTACTTCTTAGATAATCCTGAGGTTATTAATACAAAGCAACAAATTTGGGTAACTGCCCATAGTGATGTGGATCAACTATTAAAAGGTAATTCAAGAAGGGATGTTCCAGAAGATAGAAGAAAATTAAATGATATTCAATTAAGTTATGTTGATCAATTAGTTGAAGAAAAAAGAGTTAAACAAGTTTTTAATAATTTCTTTTTTACAAAAGCAGATTCAAGGCATCCTGAAATTGCTGGTGTTGCTGGTTCATTTATGGGATCATTATTTACTCTTTTTACTGTTTTTATTTTATCTTTTCCAGTTGCTATAGGAGCGTCTGTTTATCTTGAGGAATTTGCTCCAAAAAATAGAATAACTGAATTAATAGAAGTAAATATTTCAAATCTTGCAGCAGTCCCATCAATAGTTTTTGGATTACTTGGGTTAGGTGTATTGCTTAATGTTTTTGGTCTTCCAAGGAGCACACCGTTAGTTGGAGGTTCCGTGTTAGCATTAATGACGTTACCAACTATTATTATTGCCTGCCGAGCTTCATTGAAAGCTGTTCCTCCATCCATTAAAGAAGGAGCGCTTGCAGTTGGAGCAACAAAAACACAAGCGGTATTTCATCATGTCGTACCCCTTGCACTACCAGGGACTTTAACAGGGACTATTATTGGATTAGCGCAAGCATTAGGAGAAACAGCACCACTAATAATGATTGGCATGATTGCATTTATTCCTAATATTCCAACTGGTTTAACAGAACCTTCAGCAGCACTACCTGTTCAAATATATCTTTGGGTGGAAAGTGCAGAAAGAGGTTTTCAAGAAAAATCAGCCGCAGCCATAATGGTAATTTTAATATTTTTGTTTATGATGAATGCCATTGCAGTGTTCTTAAGAAATAGATTTGAAAGGAAGTGGTAAAACATGAGTAACTCTAAAATATTGGCAAATGGTGTAGATGTATATTATGGATCCAAACAAGCTCTTTTTGGAATCTCAATGGATATCAAGGAGAAAGAAGTTACGGCATTAATCGGTCCTTCAGGATGTGGTAAATCAACTTTCTTAAGATGTATAAACAGAATGAATGATTTAATTGAAATATGTAAAGTATCGGGATCAATAAAAGTAGATAACGAAGAAATTATTAGTGAAAAAACCGATGTTGTAAGTCTAAGATCTAAAATTGGAATGGTATTTCAAAAACCAAATCCTTTCCCTAAATCTATTTTTGATAATGTTGCTTATGGCCCAACTATACATGGTTTAGTTGACTCAAAAAATGACTTAGAAGAAATTGTACATTCATCATTAAAAAAGGCAGGTCTATTTGATGAAGTAAAAGATCGATTAAATGAACCTGGAACAAGTTTATCAGGCGGTCAACAACAACGATTATGTATTGCAAGAGCAATTGCTGTTAATCCTGAAATAATCCTAATGGATGAACCTTGCTCTGCTTTAGATCCAATAGCAACTGCTATTATAGAAGAATTAATTGATGATTTAAGATTAAACTATACAATTATTATAGTAACTCATTCTATGCAACAGGCAGCCAGGGTTTCGCAGAAAACATGTTTCTTCCATTTAGGAGAATTAATAGAAACGGGCGAGACAAACAAAATTTTTACAAATCCTGATAATACAAAAACACAGGATTACATTACAGGGAGATTTGGATAATGAAACAAGAAGGACATATTGTAAAATCATATGATGAAGAAATTAGAGACATTAAAAATAATATTGTTGATATGGGCAGCTTAGTTGAAAATCAACTAAAAGACTCACTTCAATGCTTAAAGGATAAAGATACAGAATTTGCCGAAAAAATTATAGAAAACGATAATGTAATTGATAAAGCATATAATACTCTTGATCAAAGCTTAGTTGAAATACTTGGCAAAAGACAACCGATGGCTGCAGACTTACGAACAATTTTTTCAGCAATTAAAATCAATAAAGATCTAGAAAGAATAGGAGATCATGCAACAAATATTGCTAAAAGAGTAGCAGTAGCAGAAATAGTTTTGCCAGAAAAACCTTCGAGAGATATTATTAATATGGGTGCACAAGTAAATATAATGATTAGTGAAGTAATAAAAGCTTTTTTAGAATTTTCAGATCAAGCCGCAAAAAAAGTTTGGTTAATGGATAGACAAATTGATGAAGAATATCTTGGAATATTAAGACAACTATTAACCTACATGATGGAAGAACCAAAAAGAATTACAGCATGTACAAGTCTTTTATATATGGTTAAAGACCTAGAGCGAATAGGTGACTATGTTCAAAATATTGCGGAAGATATTTATTATGCAGT
Organism: uncultured Alphaproteobacteria bacterium; assembly: GCA_902572735.1. Taxonomy (GTDB): domain Bacteria; phylum Pseudomonadota; class Alphaproteobacteria; order HIMB59; genus CACPNW01. Next base: position 45,442 of record CACGGX010000011.1, on the reverse strand, counting down.
TTCTGGTGAGCCCCTATTTGATGGTAATCCAGACCCAACCTGGGAAGCAATTCTTCCAAAGAAAAAATAAATTGTAATAGAATCGTAACAAAAATTTAATAGTAAAGATTCATGAAACTAAAAATGCTTATCGTCGAAGATGAAGAAGCATTACTAGATCTTCTTAAATTTAATTTTAACAAAGAAGGATATAAAATAGATACTGCAACGGACGGTGAAACTGCTTTAGAAAAAATCTTATATAAACCACCTGACATAATTATTCTTGATTGGATGTTACCAGAGTTATCAGGAATTGAACTTTGTCGAAGAATTAGAAAACATAAAGAACATAAGAATATTCCTATCATAATGTTAACAGCGAAAGGTGAAGAAGAAGATAAACTTCGTGGGTTAGAAACTGGTGCAGATGATTATATAACAAAACCTTTTTCGGTTAACGAATTAGTGGCAAGAGTAAAAGCTGTTCTTCGACGAATTAGACCAATGTTTGTAGATGAAGTTTTAACTTATAAAGGAATAGTAATTGACCTTGTATCTCACTCAGCATCACGAGATGGAGAAACTCTTCATCTTGGTCCAACAGAATTTAATTTATTAGCTTTCTTCATGGAAAATATTGGTCGTGTCTTTAGCCGCGAACAATTACTTAATCATGTTTGGAAAAATGAGGCCCATGTAGAACCTCGAACAGTTGATGTTCATATAAGAAGACTGCGAAAGGCCATTAATAATGACGTAAAAGAAGATTTTATAAGAACTGTGAGATCAGCAGGATATTGTTTTGGCTCGTAATTAAGCCATAAATTTCACTTATACAAATCACTTACCAAACTATAAAACCACCATATGAAGAGTCTTTTTAGATCATTCTTTACTGTCAGCTTCTATACATTTTTAAGTCGAGTATTAGGTTTTATTCGAGACATATTAATAGCAAGATATCTTGGATCGACAGTAATTGCTGATGCATTCTTCGTAGCATTTCGTATTCCTAACTTCTTTCGCCGTGTCCTAGCAGAAGGAGCATACAGTGCTGCATTAATCCCTGTTTTTTCTGGTGTTGTTCTCAATCCAAAAGATGAACGCGAGGCTTCTGATTTTGTTGAAAACACAACCTCAATGTTACTATTTGCTACGGTCGTTTTAACGATCATTTTCTTCTTTGGGATGCCTTATATCATTCAAGTTTTAGCACCAGGTTTTACTGATAATAAAGAAGCCTATGAACTTGCTGTGCATTTTGGAAAAATAATTTTCCCCTATATTATTTTTATATCCTTAGCTGCTCACTTTGCTTCAATTAATAATGTTCATGAACGTTTCGCTGCTGGTGCATTTGCTCCGGCGATTTTGAATATAAGTTTTATTCTGTCATTATTCTTTTTAACACCTTTTGTAACTACTGCAGGTCACGCATTATCGTATGGTGTATTAATAGGAGGAGTTTTACAATTTTTATATTTATACAGAGCGGTTTTAAATTTTTATCGACCACGTATAATCCTTCCAGTTTTAAATGAAAAATTAAAAAAGTTTTTCAAATTATTTTTACCAGGTGTTTTTGGTTCAGGTGTTATTCAATTAAATATTGTTATTGGAACTATCATTGCTTCTTTTTTACCTGTTGGTGCAATCAGTCATATTTATTATGCGGATCGTCTTAACCAATTACCACTTGCGATATTTGGAATAGCACTCGGTATAGTTCTTTTACCAAGTTTATCAAAAGCAATTAAACAATCAGATCAAGAAACAACAAATAATATTCAAAATAGATCTATTGAATTTTCGTTATTAATTTCTTTACCATCAGCCATAGGATTATTTATTCTAGCTGAACCCATTATACAAATTTTATTTGAACGAGGTGCATTTGTAGCAGAAGATACTTTTTATACTGCTAAAGTATTAAGTTACTTTGCCTTAGGTTTACCTGCTTACATTATAATTAAAGTTTTAGTTTCTTGTTTCTTTGCAAGAGAAGATACTAAAACACCACTATACATATCTATTGTCAGTGTGATCACTAATGTTGTGTTATCGCTACTTTTAATTGGATCAATAAGAGAAATGGGCATTGCTGTTGCAACTGCAATTAGTGCATGGGTAAATGCATTATTACTGTACCTCTTTTTAGCTATTAGGAATCATATGAAATTTGATGATCTATTAGTAAGGAATTCCATTAAAATTTTACTAAGTTCATTTCTATTATTTGTAGGAATATACGTATTAAATGGACTATTCTTTATAAATATTAGTGGTAATTCAGTGTTATTAAATTCAACACTTTTACTTCTAATGATCTTTTTAGCTATAATTATTTATTTTGGATTAGTAATTATGTTAAAAGTCCTATCGATAAATCAACTAAAAGAATATTTAAAAAAATAAAATGGAAAAACCAACAAAAAGAATCTTATCTGGTGTGCAACCATCTGGTGATCTTCATTTAGGAAATTATCTTGGCGCTATAAAAAATTTTGTTACTCTTCAAAAAGAATATGAATGTTTTTTTTGTGTTGTTGATTTACATGCTATTACAGTTTGGCAAGATCCAAAAGTTTTAGCAAATAAAACAAGAGAAGTAACAGCTGCCTTTATTGCTTCTGGAATTGATCCAAAGAAAAATAATATTTTTGTTCAATCACAAGTACCTCAACATGCACAACTTGGTTGGTTGTTCAATTGTGTTGCCAGAATGGGATGGTTAAATCGTATGACACAATTTAAAGATAAGGCTGGAAAGAATAGTGAAAATGTTTCTGTTGGTTTATTTTCTTATCCAACACTGATGGCTGCAGACATATTAATTTATTTAGCAACGCATGTTCCTGTAGGTGATGATCAAAAACAACATTTGGAGCTCACTAGAGATATAGCCCAAAAATTTAATAATGATTTTAAGACAGATTTTTTTCCTATTCCTGAACCATTAATTTTAGGAGAGGCCACAAGAGTTATGAGTCTTCGTGATGGGTCAAAAAAAATGAGTAAATCAGATCCTTCTGATTATTCGAGAATAATGTTAACTGATACTGCAGAAAATATTAAACAAAAAATTAAAAAAGCCAAAACAGATCCTGAACCATTGCCACAAGATAAAACTGGTTTAGAAAAAAGACCAGAAGCAGAAAATTTAATATCGATATTTGCCTCTTTACAAGACACATCTATTGAAAGTGTTATTAAAGATTATGCAGGAAAAGAATTCTCCATCTTTAAAAAAGATTTAGCAGATTTATCGGTATCTAAATTAGAGCCAATTACGAGTGAAATGAATAAACTCATGAGTGATGTTTCTTACATCGATTCTATTTTAAATCAGGGCAAAGAGAATGCTATAGCAGTAGCAGAACCTGTTTTACAAAAAACTAAAGAAATTATTGGTTTTTTATCCTAAAAATTCCCCAAATTTTAAATTTTTTTTTAGAAAATTCATACTAAAGACATATTAATAACTATATATAGTGCATATGTTTATACAAACTGAACAAACTCCCAATCCACAAACATTAAAGTTTCTTCCTGGAAAGGTTGTAATGGATGAGGGAACGGCCTTTTTCCAAAATATTGGCGAAGCAGTTGACTCACCATTTGCAAAACGCCTATTTGATGTTGAGGGAGTTGAAGGAGTTTTTTTTGGAAGTGATTTTATTACTATTACTAAAAATCAATCTTTAGATTGGCAAGTTATGAAACCATTGATCTTAGGCTCAATAATGGACCATTATAATTCTGGCGATACAACAATAAATATTAGTAAAAAAGGTGAGGATAAATCATTAGAGATTGATGAAAACGATACCGATATTGTAAAGCAAATTAAAGAATTATTGGATACACGAGTAAGACCTGCAGTTGCAATGGATGGTGGTGATATTATTTACGATAGTTTTAAGGATGGTGTCGTATATCTCCACATGCAAGGCGCATGTTCCGGATGTCCAAGTTCAACTGCTACTTTAAAAATGGGTATTGAAAATATGTTAAAGCACTATGTTCCAGAAGTTCAAGAAGTAAGGCCTATTGATGGATAGACTGTTAAATTTTTTTTGCTTTCCCTTATTACTTATTGGATTAATTTTTATAGGAAATGGTTTTGTTGATTATGTAGAAATTAATGCAGTTGATACTAAGAATAACATTCAAACCGCAAATCAAATAAACAAATTATATTCTGAAAAAGAAATTACACTATCTGAAAAAGAAATTACCCTTAAAGGTCCTCCTATTTCAGAAATAGTGAATGAAAAATTAATTGTTAAAGTAAGAATAAAGCCAATCAATCCTATTATCACTTCAAAGATTGAAGAGCAAAACAATCCCAGTTTGCAGTTAACATTATCTGATAAAGACTTTGATTACCTTGATTCAAATAAAAAAGAATTCGTAAAAACTGTTTTACCAATAATTATTAATGAAAATCAAAATATTTTAATGATTAGAAGTTTTGTTAATGAGCTTAAAGGTAAGTTAGAAACTTTTAGAACTCTCAATAATAATGAAATAAGAAAACTTAATGATATTGCTAAAAAGTATAATATTAAGTATCAAAATAAACACAAATTAGATTTAGTTGATGAAATACTTTCAAACGTTGATGTAATACCTAATTCAATAGTATTAGCCCAAGCAGCAATTGAAAGTGGATGGGGTAAATCTAGATTTGCAAAAGAATACAATGCACTTTTTGGCGAATACACATATGATGATTCTGAAGGTGTTATTCCACTTGAAAGAGAAAATGGTGATACTCATTTAATTAAAGCATTCAGTTCATACAGCAACAGTGTAGAATCATATTTTAATAATATTAACTCTCATTACGCATATGAAGATTTTCGTGATATCCGAAATATAATGAGAAAACGAAATAATTTTTCAAATGTTAACTTACTTGTTAATAAATTAAGTACTTATGCAGAAGATGAAAATTATATTAACACAATAAGACAAGTTATTAAAACTAATAACTTTGGTATCTTTGATCAAAAAACTATTTCGTATTAATTAAAAATAAAACTGGTGGCCAAACCATCTCCAATTACCTTCAGTATCTTTAACGGTACAATTCATTCTAGATCTTCCAGGTGACAATTCTCTTGAAAGTCTTATTTCAATTCTTTCATTAAATTTATAAATTTCTCTATCAACCTGACCTTTACTATCAAAGATAAAACAATCTAGAGACTGAGCTTTCTTTTCATCAAGAAGAGAGAAACCTATAAATGGTGGATTTTGTTTAATAGTTGGATTTTGAGGTATAAAGTCATAAACTCCTAATCCTTTAGAAGAAGCAGCAAATTTTACTCTATCTATTTCACCATACCTTTCATTTAACGAAAACCGCGGTAGATAATACATATTAGATGTTTCATTAATTATTCCGGAATGCTGTCCAAAAGCAACCTTAAATTTAAATTCTTTTACTAATTCAATTATTTCATCTGTTGTCTCACCATAAGGAAATGCAAATAAAGTTGGAATTTCCCCTAGTTCTTTTAAGAAGATTTTATTGGATGTTTCTATTTCATCTCTTACTTCTTCAATACTAATATCTGGCATGTGGGCATGTGTATGAGAGTGTGCACCAATTACTACACCTTCTTCTTTCAGTTTTCTTATTTGATCCCAGTTAATATATTTTTTATTATTTGAAATTGTCCCTGTCGTTACAAATAAGGTAACAGGAATATTATTTTCTTTAAATAAAGGCCATCCAACTTCTAAAAAAGACTTATCAGCATCATCTACACTTATGCCAATAGTATTTGCTGGAAGATCACCATCATTAATAATTGTATCAATAATAAAATCTAATGATTTAATTGTATATTTTTCTTTAGTTAATTCTTCAATATGACTATTAAGTTGGTCAATAGTTACACTTGTTGAGGGATATTTAGAAACTCCAAATTTATGATACATAAATACAGTTGCTGAGTTTTTTACTTCATTAGCAAAAGCTCCTGTTACTAATAAAAAAATTAAAGTAATACTTTTTAAAAATAGCAATAAAATGTAGTTATGTAATTTCATATGTTATTATTTCTAGATATTATATCATCAATACCAGAGTTTTGTGTAATTGATGACAACAAAATAATATTACAACAGAAAATTACTCAATCTGAAACAGATAAGTTGAGTGATAATATAATACAATCCTATATAGAAATAGATAAACGATTAAATTTAACTAACAATCTCAAAAAAATTTCTACAACAATTGGTCCTGGATCTTATACAAGTTTAAGGGTTGGTTCAGCATTTATATCTGGTCTTATGATTTCTCGTAATATTCCTTATTACCCACTAACTATTGAGGATATCTTAAACTTGAACGCAATAAAACATTCCAAAAAAAAATTGGGAGTTTTTATAACCTCTTCTAATAATCAGAAATTTTTCTGTTATAAAACTAAGGATAAGAAAATGGAATACTATAAAATTGAAAATAACAAATATTCAATTCCAAAAAATATCGATTTGATTCTTTTTAATAAAAGTAAAATCAATGAAAACAATAAAGTAGAACAAATACAGTTTTCTTTTTTTGAAGAATTTTATAATAATTACAATAATTTTAACTTTAAAAAAAATATTATTATTGAACCAATATATATATCAAATAATCAATTACTAAATTGAATAGAATTAGCTTAATAAATAAAGAACACCTAATATCAATAATCAGTTTTATAAATGAAAATAGTGATGAATTTAATTATTTTAAAAAAATAGGATGGAATATAAAAAACATTGAAAGTCAATTTAGCAAAGATAATAATTACTCTCTTGGTTATTTTCAGGATAATAATCTTGTAGGAGTCTTAATTGGTGATACAATTAAAAATGATAAAGAATATGAATTAGAATTGCATATTTTATTTGTATCAAAAGATGAAAGAAGAAAAAAAATTGCAACAAAATTATTAAATTATATTGAAACAAATAATCTTAATTTTTCAAAGATTTTCATTGAAGTTGCTGAAGATAATGTAGCAGCAATAAATTTTTATCAAAAAAACAACTTTGTCTTTTTAAATTTTAGACATAGCTATTATAGGTATAATGACAAAAATATTCATGCTAAATGCTTCATAAAAAATATCAATAATGAGTGATAAATATATTTATATAAAATCTTATGGTTGTCAGATGAATGTATATGACAGTAATCGAATTAAAGATTTATTTTCTAATAAAGGATATAAAATAACAAAAGATATTTCTAAAGCAGATTTAACTGTTTTGAATACTTGTCATATTAGAGAAAAGGCAGTTGAAAAAGTTTATTCTGATATTGGCAGAGTAAAAAAAATTAAAGATAAAAAACAGAACATGAAATTAGTAGTTGCAGGTTGTGTAGCACAGGCTGAGGGACTTGAGATAAAAAAAAGATCTCCTTCAGTTGATTATGTTGTTGGACCTCAATCGTATCACAAATTACCTGATATGATAGGTAAAGTGGATGAAATAGAAAATAGTGAGTTTTTACAAAATGAAAAATTTAAAAACTTAATTTTCAATTCTTCTAATTTATCTTCTGAATTTTTATCTATTCAAGAAGGATGTGACAAATTCTGTTCTTTCTGCGTAGTTCCCTACACAAGAGGACCTGAATTTTCCAGACCAGTTGATGATATAATTGGTGAGACAAAAAAATATGTATCAAATGGAATTAAAGAAATAATTTTGCTTGGTCAAAATGTTAATGCCTATCATGGTGTGGGTCCAGATGGAAAATCAAAAGATTTAGCTTACTTAATTAATAAAATCAGTGAAATTGAAAAAATTAAGAGGATTAGATATATGACATCTCATCCTATTGATATGAAAGATTCTCTTATAAACGCCCATGCTGATAACTCGAAGCTTATGCCTTTTCTTCATCTTCCTATTCAATCTGGCTCAGATAAAATTTTAAAAAAAATGAACAGAAAACACACAGTTGATGATTATTTAAGAATAGTTGAAAAAATAAGAAGTGTTCGTCCCGATATTGCTCTTTCATCAGACTTTATTGTCGGTTTCCCGGAAGAAACAGATAAAGATTTTGAAGATACAATGAAATTTATTGAAAAAGTAAATTTTGTTATTGCTTATTCATTTATTTATAGCCCAAGACCAGGAACACCTGCTCAAAATAAAGATAATATTAGTTTGTCAGATAAAAAGGCTCGTTTAAGCGCATTGCAATCTTTACTTACACAACAACAAATAAATTTTAATAAATCATTTGTTAATAAAGGAATGGAAGTATTATTTGAAAAGATAGGCAGGCATAAAGATCAATTTATAGGTCGTACAATCTATAATCAAAGTACATTTATTAACTCGAAAAAAGATTTATTAAATCAAATTATGGATGTTAAAATTACAAACTCAACCAATTTTGCACTTGAATGTCAGATATAGTAAACAAAAATGAAAATTTAGAATTAGAATTAGAAGATAATACAATTTTAAGTAACTTATTTGGTATCAATGACAGAAACTTATCTCTTATAGAACAAATTAATCAAGTTAAAATCCAATACCGTGGAAATAAAATTAAAATATCAGGTAATAAAAAATCAATTTTTGAAACTAAAAAAACTATTCTTAATTTATTTAAAGAAGCACAAAATGGTGCTGAAATAGATGAGGATAGAATTAGAGATAATAAAAGTTTAATATCTATGAATATTAAAACAGACAAACAGATGGATTTATTTATTCAAACTAAAAAAAGAAAAATTATACCAAGAACTGAAATACAAAATAAATATCTTCAATTACTAAATACTAAAAATATTACATTTGCTATTGGTCCTGCTGGAACAGGAAAAACTTATCTTGCTGTTGCTAAAGCGGTTTCAGCCCTTCAAGATGGTAAAGTAAATAAAATTATTTTATCTAGACCAGCTGTTGAAGCTGGTGAAAAATTAGGTTTTCTACCAGGAGATTTAAAAGAAAAAGTCGATCCTTTTTTGAGACCAATTTACGATGCTTTATATTCAATGTTACCTTATGAACAGGTAGAAAAAAAATTACTTAACAACACAATAGAAATAGCACCTATTGCTTTTATGAGAGGAAGAACCCTTGAAGATTGTTTTATAATTTTAGATGAAGCTCAAAATACAACAAAAACTCAAATGAAAATGTTTTTAACAAGATTAGGTAAAAATAGCCAAATGGTGGTTGTAGGAGATATTACACAAATCGATCTTGTAAGTGAAAAAGATTCCGGGCTTAAGGATGCATTAAAAAAATTAAATAAAGTTAACGATATAGGTTTTATTGAATTATCAGAAAAGGATGTCGTTAGACATGATTTAGTAAAAAAAATTATTAATGCATATGAAAAACATAAAAGTTGATTTTTTTTCTGAATCAAAAAAATGGCCAAGGCGAATACCTAAAATTAAGACTATTACAAAAAAGACTATAAATAAAATGAGCTCTTATTTTAAAAGAGATCATAAATTTGAACTGAATATAATTTTAACAGATAAATCAAAAATGATTAAACTTAATAAAACCTATAAAAATAAACAAACAGATACTGATGTTCTCACTTTTATTACAAAGAATTCAAATAAAAATGTTGGAAAAATTTTATATTGTGATATTTTTTTCTCAATTGATACTATTGAAAAATATATACGTAGGAATAAAATTAGCATATATGATCATTTTAACCATCTATTAATCCATAGTTTATTGCATATTAACGGATATAATCATAAAAAAAATTTAGAATTTAAAAAAATGAAAAGAGAGGAGATAAAAATTTTAGGATTATTTGGAATTAACAATCCTTACACAATTTAATGAACACAAATAACGCTGATAAATCATCGAGCTGGAAAAATTGGATAATTAAAAAATTATTATCCAATGATTCAACAAAAGAAGACATTTTAAATTTTATAGCTAATGATGAAGATAATAAAAATATTGACGATCTAAATGATAATAATGAGAAAAATCTAATTAAAAACATCGTAAATTTGAATGAAAAAAGTGTTGAAGATTTAATGATACCTAGAAGTGAAATAGTAGCCTTAGACCATGATAAATCTTACAACGAAATTTTAGAAGTTATTAAGGAAGAGGGACATTCTAGAATTCCAGTATTTAAAAAAAATATTGATAATGTAATTGGTTTTTTTCATATAAAAGATTTTATTAAATCTTCACAGGATACATTTCAGATGAGTGAAATAATAAGAGATGTATTATATGTTGCCCCCAAATCTCCGATTTTAGATTTACTGAAAACCATGAGATCATCTAGGATTCATATAGGGCTAGTTGTTGATGGAGTTGGAGGTGTTGATGGATTGGTAACGATAGAAGACTTAGTTGAAGAAATTGTTGGTGAGATTGAAGATGAACATGACGCAGAAGATGATGAAGAATTAGTTTATAAAAAATCAGATAATTCAATAACTGTAGATGCTAGTTATAGAGTGGAGGATTTAGAAGAATTTTTTTCAATTAATATTCCAAGAAATGAAGATGATGAAACTTCTTCTGTAGGTGGTCTTGTATATGAAAAAATAAATAGGATACCAAAAAATAATGAAGTAATTGTTTTTAATGATGAACTTAGGATCAAGATTGTTAAATCAAACAATAGAAAAATTGAAATTGTTGAAGTAAATAAAAATAATTGAGTATTTTAATTTATTTTATCTTAGGACTTTTAACTTCACTTTTATTTCCACCATATTTTTTTTTACCATTAGGCTTTATCATTTTTCCATTCCTTTGTTTTTTATTAAAATCAAATAAAGAAAATTATAGTGATAAAAACATTTTTAATAAATTCTCAATATTTGGGTTTGGTTTTTTTATTAGTTATTTATTTTGGATCAAAAATCCTTTTTTTGTTTTTGAAGAAACTAAAAATTTTTTTCTGGTCTTTTTATTACTGATAATATTCTTATCTATAATTTTAGGTTTAATCTTTACAATAATTTTTAAATTAGGAAAAAAAATTCCAATAATCGTTCTTATCCCAATTATGTTCACATCTAGTGAATATATAATATCAATATTTTTTTATGGATTTCCTTGGTTCACATTTTCGTTATTACTTTCTAGTAATGAATATTTACTATTTTCACTAAAATCATTTGGAACATTATTTTCAAGTTATTTAATTATTCAGATATTTTGCATACCTTTTATTTTTTTAACTAAAGAAAACTTTAAACAAGAATTGAAATATCTAGCACTGTTTATTTCTCTGCCAATTATTAGTTTATTAATTGCAAATTTTAACCTAGAAAAAAATAATTCTAAAATTAAAACAATTAATATGGAAATTTTCCAATTAAATTTTAAAAATAATGACCAATTTTTGACACCTGAAAAAAAACTTCAAAGAATAATTAAGCATATAGATGAAAGTACTGCAGAATTGCTTATCTTTGGTGAAAATAATTTTCCTTATCTTTTAGATGATCTTGAGCTTAAAATCATAAAAGATTCTTTAAAAGAAAATCAAACATTAATAATTGGAGCTACAAGATATGAAAATAATAAATATTATAATAGTTTAGTAAATATTAATTTAGTAAATGTAACTTACTTTGATAAAAAAATACTTGTTCCCTTTGGAGAGTTTCTTCCATTAAGAGATTCACTAAACTTTTTAGAGATTATTGTGGGTCAAAACGATTATTCAAAAGGTAAAGTTGAAAGAATAATTAATCTATCTGCTGATATAAGTTTTATTCCTGTAATTTGTTATGAAATCGCTTTTTATTGGAAGCTTTTAAATAAATTCAATAACAAAGGTAATTTTATTGTAAATATTACGAATGATTTTTGGTTTGGCGATTATATCGGCCCTTATCAACATTTCTATCTTACTAAAACCAGAGCTGCAGAGTTTAGTAAGCCAATTATTCGTGTTTCTAATAATGGAATATCTGCAGTGATAGATAATAATGGTGCTGTACTAAATAAAACTGAATTAAACAAAACTCAAAATTTTAAACACAAATTATTATTCAAAGAAAACAATAATTTTGTAAATTTTCATTTAATATTTAAAATTTATCTCTTTATTATTTTTACACTATCTCATTTCTATTATTTAAGAAAAAATGATTAGGAATAATTATAGAAACCGCTTATTTGGGAGAACAAGAGGAAGAAGCAAGAAAAAAATTGATTTGAAAAAATATTATCAAACAATTGACAAATACAAGTTTCAAAATTGTGATAAAAAATTTAATTATATTTTAGATATTGGCACTGGATATGGTGAAACTAGTATATTTCTTGCAAATCAATTTTTAGACAAAGTTATTATATCTTGTGAAAAATATATTGATGGGAATATAATTTTACTTAAAAATATTGAAAAAAATGAAATAAAAAATATTCTATTACATAACGGAAATGTATATGATGTTCTAGAATGTACACATAGAGAATGTTTTGACCTTGTATGGATATTTTTTCCTGATCCATGGCCAAAAAATAGACACGCAAAGCGTAGACTGATAACTAGTGATTTTTTAATAAAACTTCATACTAATTTAAAAAAAAATAGCGAGATACATATAGCTACAGATTCAACAATATATGTAAGATTTATTTTAAACTCAATTTATAATTGTAAGGACTATTTTGTCTGGCTGAACCAATCTGAAATGAATCTGCATATAAAAGATTATTTCGATGTTGAGACAAAATATTATAAAAAAGCAATCAAATCTCAAAGAAAACCATCTTTATTCATTTTGAGAAAATTATAGGCTTGAAATTCTGGAAAATATTAATATACGCAATATTATTAAGGTGGGTTATCCCACCTTTTTTTTATAACTATGGCTAAAAAAAAATATAATGTAATAAGAGAAGAAATGCTTCAGGTTGCTTCTAATGTAGCCCAAGAAAAAAACATAGATCAAGAATCAGTTTTTTCAGCAATGGAACAAGCATTAGAAAAAGCTGCAAGAGTAAAATATGGAAATGAAATTGATATAAGAATTTCCATAGATAGAGCTACGGGTGATATTGATTTAAATTCGTATCTTGAAGTTGTTAAAAATATAGATGAAGAATTTCAATTTAGACAAATTCTTTTAGAAGATGCAAAAAAAATTAATCCCGATATAAATTTAGGAGAATTTATTATAAAGAAATTACCACCTATTGAATTAGGAAGGGTAGCTGCACAAAATGCAAAAGGTGTTATTATTCAAAAAGTAAGAGAAGCTGACAAGTCTAATCAATATGAAGAATACAAAGATAAAGTTGGTGAAATAGCGGTTGGTATTGTTAAAAGAACAGAATTTGGAAATTTAATTATAGATTTAGGAAAGAGTGAAGCAATAATAAAAAGAGAAGAACTTATACCAAGAGAAACATTTAAGAATGGAGATAGAGTAAGAGCTTACATATATGAAGTAAAAAATGATGTTAAAGGTTACCAAGTTTTCTTATCAAGAACTCATCCTCAATTTTTATCAAAACTATTTTTTCAAGAAGTTCCAGAAATATATGAAGGCGTTATTACTGTTAAAAGTGTTGCAAGGGATCCTGGTTCAAGAGCGAAAATTAGTGTTTTTACTGAAGACTCTACTATAGATCCAGTTGGTGCTTGTGTTGGAATGAGAGGTTCAAGAGTACAAGCCGTTGTAAATGAGTTGCAAGGAGAAAAAATAGATATAGTTACTTGGTCAGACAACCAAGCCACTTTCCTAGCAAATGCACTTGCTCCTGCAGAGGTTAGTAAGATTTTTTTGTATGAAGAAAAAAATAAAGTAGAAGTTGTAATACCTGATGATCAATTAAGTTTAGCTATTGGAAGAAAAGGTCAAAATGTAAAATTAGCTTCTAACTTAACTAGTTTAGAAATAGATATTTTAACTGAAGATGAAGAATCTGAAAGAAGACAACAAGAATTTAAAGAAAAAAGTATTTTATTAGCTGAAACACTTGATGTTGAAGACGTTATTGCTCAACTACTTGTTACTGATGGTTATACGTCAGTTGAGTCTATAGCTTCTGAAACTTTAGAAAATTTAGAAAAAATAGAAGGTTTTGATACGACACTAGCGCAAGAGATAATCGATAGATCTAAAAATTTTGTAAAAGATCAAGAAGAGTCTGACAAAAAACTTATAGAAGAAAATATTAATGATGAAAAATTAAAGAATTTGAAAGGTATGAATAATAGTATTTTGGCAAAATTGGTAAAATCCAATATTCTTAATGTTAATGATTTTGCTGATTTAGCAACTTTTGAACTTATAGATAAAGAAGAGGGTATTTTAAAAGAACTAGATCTTGATGAGGAAGTTGTAAATAATATGATAATGGAAGCAAGAAGTTTCTGGTCTGAAGAACAAAATAAGGATTAAAATTGGATAAAAGCAAAGGTAACAAAAAAAAACCACTAAAACTCTCCACAACAGGAAGATTACAAATAAGAAAGAATCTTGGTCCAGCAGGTGATAAGTCTAATAGTAGTGGTAATAAGAAAACGATTCAAATCGTTTTTAAAAATAAAAACAATCAACAGAAAAGTTCATCAACAACTCAATCGAATTTTAGAGGGTCATCTAGTTTAAGAACACCTAGACAAGGTATTAGTTCCTCACCACAACCAAACTTTTCCTCTCCTACTAAACCAAGAAGTTTTGAAAATAAAAATAAAAAAAATATAGATAAAAAAACTCAACAAAAAAAATCAACTTTAAGACCTCTTGAAGATGACTTTAGTAAATCTGATGCGAAAAAAATACTAGAACAAGAAGAGCAAGAATTTGATAAATTTCCAAGTTTAGCAAAAATAAAAAGAGCTAGAGAAAAAGAAAAATTAAAATCAGTAAATGATGAAGATGAAACCAAAATATCTAGAGAAATATCTATTCCTGATTTTATTACTGTTCAAGATTTAGCAAACAGAATGGCAGAAAAAACAGCAGATGTAGTTAAAGTTCTTATGAAAATGGGTGTTATGGCAAACGCTACTCAATCATTGGAATCTGATACAGCTCAATTAGTTGCAGAAGAATTAGGTCATAAGGTAACTGTAGTTAAAGATGATGATGTATTAAATGATATTAGAGATTTTGAAGACAAAGAAGATAGTCTTATAAAAAGAGCTCCTGTTGTAACAATCATGGGACATGTTGATCATGGGAAAACCTCTTTACTGGATGCATTTAGAAAAAGTAATGTAGTTTCTGGTGAGGCTGGCGGTATTACTCAGCATATTGGCGCTTATCAAATCAATAATAATAACAAAAAAATTACATTTATTGATACTCCCGGTCATGCTGCTTTTTCAAATATGAGAGCTAGAGGATCTAAAACAACTGACATAATTATACTTGTTGTTGCAGCTGACGATGGAATTAAACCTCAAACTATTGAGTCTATTGCTCATGCAAAATCTGCTGAAGTTCCAATAATAGTTGCTATTAACAAAATTGATCTTCCAGGAGCAGATCCTGATAAAGTTAGAAATGAATTACTTAGTCACGAAGTAATTGTTGAAAAACTAAGTGGTGAAGTTTTAGATATTGAAGTATCAGCAACTAAAGGAACAAATTTAGATAAGTTAGAAGAAGCAATTCATTTACAAGCTGATCTTATTAATCTCAGAGCTAATCCTGATAGAAAAGCTAGAGGATCTGTGATTGAATCTAAACTTGAAAAAGGTAGAGGTTCAGTTGCAACAGTCCTAGTTCAAAAAGGAACATTAAAAGTAAGTGATATTTTTGTATCTGGATCTGAGTGGGGGAAAGTTAAAGCTTTAATCGATGATAAAGGTAAAAATATAAAACAAGCTGAGCCATCAGTACCAGTTGAAGTTCTGGGATTCGATTCTAATCCATTAGCTGGTGATGATTTTATTGTAGTTGAAAACGAAGGTATTGCTCGTAAAATTGCAGAATTTAGATCAAGTAAATTACAAATTCAAAAAAATACAGTCGCAAAATCTAATGTTGAAGAAATGTTTGCTCAAATAAACAAAGGTGAAGCAACAAGCCTTCCAGTAGTTATTAAAACTGATGTTCAAGGTTCAGCAGAAGCAATTGAAAATTCAATAACTAAACTTTCAACTGATGAAGTTAAGGTTAATGTTATTTACAAAGGTGTAGGTGCAATTACCGAGAGTGACGTTACATTAGCTGGTTCCGGTAAAGGTTTTATTGTTGGTTTTAATGTTAGAGCACTACCTCATGCAAGAGATATAGCAAAAAGAGATGGAGTAGACATTAAATATTATTCAATTATTTATGAACTTATTGATGATGTAAAAAATCTTTTAACTGGTTTATTAAAACCAGATATCTCTGAAAATATAACAGGTAATGTAGAAATTAGAGAAGTATTTAATATTTCCAAAGTTGGAAATATTGCAGGGTGTATGGTTAAAGATGGACTTATTTCTAGAAAATCACAGATTAGAATTCTTAGAGACAACATAGTAATTCATAAAGGACAAATTAGTAGTCTAAAAAGATTTAAGGAAGAAGTATCTGAGGTTAAGTCAGGTTTTGAGTGCGGTGTAATGCTTGATAATTATAGCGATATAAAAGTAGGTGATATTATTGAAACATTTGAAGAAGTTTCTACAAATAGAAAGTTATAATGTTTTTTTACAATGGATACACAGAGGCAAATTAGATTTGGCGAACTAATAAGGTCATTATTAAGTGATTGTTTACTAAAAGAAGATTTTTTTGACACAAATATTAACTCTTCATCAATTACAATATCATTTGTTAGAATGTCCAAGGATTTAAAGATAGCAAACGTATATTTTATGCCTCTTGGAGGTAAAGACAAAACAAAAATTTTAGAAGTTTTAAAAGATAGAAAATATATTTTTCAAAAATTTCTATCAAAAGCAAAAATTAATTCAAAATTTACACCAAAACTCTCTTTTTATTTAGATGATACATTTGATGAGGCAGAAAAAATTGAAAATCTATTATTAAACAAAAATGTCATTAGAGATATTAAGTAATGATTTCAAAACAGGGTTGGATAAATTTATATAAACCCAAAAACATTACATCTTTTAAAGCTATTAATTCTATCAAAAAAAAATTTTCAATCAGAAAAATTGGTCATGCAGGCACTTTAGATCCTATGGCAGAAGGTATTTTACCAATTGCTATTGGAAAAGCAACAAAACTAATTCCATATATTAGTGCTATGAATAAAGAATATGAGTTTGTAGTAACATGGGGAGTTCAAACAACAACAGATGATGCTGAGGGTAAAATTTTATTTGAATCAAATTACTTACCTAAAAGAAAAGAAATAGAAAAAAAAATTATTAAGTATATTGGTTATATAAATCAGATACCTCCAAAAGTTTCGGCAGTTAAAATTAATGGTAAAAGAGCTTATAAATTATTTAGAGAAAATAAAAAATTTACAATTCAACCAAAAAAAGTTTTTATCGAAGATTTATATATAACTGACCATAGTATAACCAAAACATCATTTAAAATTTTATGTGGTCAGGGCTTTTATGTCAGAAGCCTAGCTCGTGATTTAGCCATAGATCTTAAAACATATGGTCACATTTCTTCATTGAAAAGGTCAAAAGTAGGTAAATTCACTGAAAAAAATTCGATTTTACTGGACGATCTTCTAAAAATAGGACAAACGAACGAAGAAATTAATTGTATCTCCACTACAATTTCTATGCTGGACGACATCTTGGCTTATGAAATTGAAGAAAAATTAGATATTGAAAATTTATCTTTTGGAAGATCTATTAAAATTGATGAAAGAAAAATTATAAATCCTTCGTCAATAAACTTAGATAAAAAAAATATTTTTTTATTTAAGAAAGGAGACATTGTCTCAATTGGCAAATTAGATGGTAATTTGTTCAAACCAAATAAAATATTAATATAGGAGAACCGATGTCGATAACAAAAGAAAATAAAAAAAATCTTATTAATGAATTTTCTAAAAATGAAAAAGATACTGGATCAACAGGTGTTCAGATAGCAGTTTTAACAGAAAGAATAAAAAATTTAACTGAACATTTTAAGACTCACAATAAAGATAATCATTCAAAAAGAGGATTAGTATCATTAGTTAATAAAAGAAAAAAATTATTAAACTACTTATCTAAAAAAAATAAATCTGAATATTCAGATTTAATAAAAAAATTAAATATTAGAGGTTAAAAAAAAGAGGATAAATAAAAATTATGTTTGATGTGAAAAATGTTGAAATTGAATGGGCTGGAAGAAAACTTAAATTAGAAACAGGAAAAATAGCAAGACAAGCTGACTCAACAGTTATAGCCACTTATGGTGGTACGACAGTTATGTGTAATGTAGTTGCTGCAAAAGAAGCAAATCCTGATATGGATTTCTTCCCCTTAACAGTAAATTATCAAGAAAAATATTATTCTGTAGGAAAAATACCTGGTGGTTTTTTTAAAAGAGAGGCTAGACCAACTGAAAAAGAAACATTAGTCTCTCGATTAATTGATAGGCCAGTTAGACCTTTATTTCATAAAGATTTTAAAAATGAGACTCAAGTTACGTGTACTGTATTATCACATGATCAAGAAAATGACTCAGATGTTGTAGCAATGGTAGCAGCAAGTGCTGCATTAACTTTATCTGGTTTGCCATTTTTAGGCCCACTCGGAGCAATTAAGATTGGTTTTATAGACGATGAGTTTGTTGTTAACCCGAGCAAGAGTCAATTATCAAATTCAAAACTAGAATTAGTATTGGCAGGGACTAAGGAAGGTGTACTAATGATCGAGTCTGAAGCTCACGAGCTTTCAGAAAAAGAAATGCTAGATGCAGTAGTTCTTGGTCAAGAAAATTACAAAGCAGTGATTGAAGCAATAATTTCCTTAGCTAAAAAAGCGGCAAAAGAACCTTGGGAACTTAAAGAAAAAGATGAAGAAATTAAAAATCTACCTTCTAAGATCAACGAAGATTTTGGTAAAGATTTTATAGATGCTTATAAAATAACTGAAAAACAAAAAAGATCAGAAAAATTATCTTCACTAAGAAATGAAATTTCTGAAAAATTTGTAAGTGAAACGCTCTCACCAGTATTGGTTTCAGATGCAATAAAAAATGTAGAAAAAGATATAGTTAGAGGAGAATTAATTAATACTGGTAATAGAATTGATGGAAGAGATACAAAAACAGTCCGTCCAATTGTGTGTGAAACTGGAGTTTTAGAAAGAACTCACGGGTCTGCATTATTTACAAGAGGAGAAACACAAGCTCTTGTAGTTTCAACCTTAGGAACTGGACAAGACGAGCAAAGAATAGATGCAATTGATGGCGAATATACAGAGAATTTTATGTTACATTACAACTTTCCACCTTACTCTGTTGGAGAAGTTGGAAGAATAGGTTCTACCAGTAGAAGAGAGATAGGACATGGAAAATTAGCCTGGAGAGCTATTCACCCAATGTTACCTTCAAAAGAAAAGTTTCCTTACACTTATAGAGTTGTATCTGAAATTACAGAATCTAATGGATCTAGCTCTATGGCAACTGTTTGTGGTACCTCAATGTCTCTAATGGATGCAGGAGTCCCTTTAGAAAGACCAGTAGCAGGTATCGCGATGGGCTTAATTAAAGAGAATGATAAATATGTAATATTATCAGACATACTTGGTGATGAAGATCATCTTGGTGATATGGATTTCAAAGTTGCAGGAACTTCTGAAGGAATAACTTCATTACAAATGGATATTAAAATAACTAGTATCACAGCTGAAATTATGGAAGAGGCATTAGCGCAAGCTAAAGATGGACGCTTCCATATACTTGGTGAAATGGCTAAAGCAATTGATAAACCTAATCAATCTATTTCTCAATACGCGCCAACAATAACTAATCTACAAATAAACAAAGATAAAATTAGAGAAGTTATTGGTAAAGGAGGAGCAGTTATTAGAGAAATATCTGAAACAACTGGAGCTAAAATTGAAATCAATGATGAAGGTTTAGTGAGTATTGCAGCTGTAGATCAAAAATCTGGAAATGATGCATTAGAATGGATCAAAGGTATTGTCGAAGAGCCAGAGATTGGTAAAATTTATGATGGTAAAGTTATAAAAATAATGGACTTTGGTGCTTTCGTTAATTTTATGGGATCTACAGATGGTCTTGTTCATATTAGTCAATTAAAAAATGAAAGAGTAGAGAAAGTTGAAGATGTTATTAGTGAAGGAGATATCGTTAAAGTAAAAGTATTGGATATTGACTCAAGAGGTAAAATAAAACTTTCTATGAAAGCAGTTGACCCAGAAGAAAACGCTTAAATTACCTAAATTAATTGGGCACAGAGGTGTAAAAGATTTGTGTCCAGAAAACACTTTAGAATCTATCTTAAAGGCATTCAATTTAGGTTTAAGTTTTGTAGAAATAGATGTTAAGATTACTAAAGACAGAGTTCCAATTTTATTGCATGACGATACACTTGATAGAACTACTAATGGAAGTGGGCTTGCAATTGATTATGATTATGAGAACATAAAAAAACTTGATGCGGGAAAATTTTTTTATAAAAAAAATACAAATATTTTTGTTCCTAAGTTAGAAGATATTCTTATTTTGTGTACTAATTATAATGGTAATTTAAATATCGAATTAAAACCCAATAAAAATTTTGAAAGAGAAAATGTTTATCAAATATATAAAATTATAAAAAATATTAATCAAATAGATATTTTTTTCTCTTCATTTGATATGATTTCTATTTTAGAAATTTCAAAACTTTACCCTCAATCTATACGTAGTTTTTTATTAGATGATTTTAAAGAATATAATATTGATGATTTGATTGGTATATCAACTAATTATGATTTAAAAATTTGTGGATTAAATATAGATCTTGTTACTGCTGATATTATAAAAAAAATTAAAGAATCCAATATGGCAATAACTGTTTATTCAGATAAAAATATAAATTTGTCTAGCGCTAATGATATTTTCTCCATAGGTGTTGATAGTATTTTTGTAGATAATCCTATAGATTTATTGGGAAAATTTTAGAACTTATTCGGCATTCCAATAATATTATAACCACAGTCAACATAATGTACTTCACCAGTAACTGCAGAAGATAAATCGCTAATAAAGTATAAAGCAGATTTACCAATTTCATCTAGTTTTGCATTTCGTTTCAATGCTGAATGTTCTTCTGTAAATTTAAACACCTCTCTAGCATTATTTATTGCTGCACCAGCAATTGTTCTCATAGGTCCTGCTGAGATTGCATTAACACGAATATTTTTTGTGCCTAAATCCACACTTAAGTATTTTACACTTGTTTCTAAAGCGGCTTTTGCAATTCCCATTAAATTGTAATTTGGTATTACTTTATTTGACCCATAAAAAGTAAGGGTGAGAATACTTCCTCCATCATTCATTATAGGTTCAAAATTTCTAGCAAGACTAGTTAAAGAAAAACATGATATTTCCAAACAATTAATAAAATTATCCTTTGTAGTATCAATATATCTACCATTTAACTCTGACTTATCTGCAAATGCAACAGCATGAATTATAAAATCAATTGTGCCCCATTCTTTTTTTATAATTTCTACAGATTTGCTTATTGAGTCATCATTATTGAAATCACATTCTATTAATATTTTTGAATTAATTTCTTCAGAAAGTGGTTTCACTCTCTTCAATAATATTTCATTTTGATAACCAATGGCTATTTCAGCACCATTTTCAGCTAGTTGTTTTGCTATTCCCCACGCAATTGAATGATTATTTGCAATACCAAATACTAAACCTTTTTTATTTTTAAGCATGATATTTTGAAAATACTAATGTTGCATTTGTACCGCCAAAACCAAAACTATTTGACATAACTTGCTCAATATCAACATCATTTTCAGTTTTTAAAAGAATATTACAATCTTTGGCACTATCATCGAGATTTTCAATATTAGCAGAACCACTAATAAAATTATTTTTCATCATCAATAAACTATAAATTGCTTCATGCACACCTGTTGCCCCTAAAGAATGACCAGTCAAAGATTTTGTTGAGCTCATTTTAGGAATATTTGAACCAAAAACATTTTTAATTGCTTCCAATTCTTTTACATCTCCTATTGGGGTGCTTGTTCCATGTGTATTTATATAATCAATTTTACCATCAATATTTTTTAATGCTTGTTTCATGCATCTTTCTGCTCCTTCTCCAGAAGGCTGTACCATATCGTATCCATCTGAGGTTGCTCCATATCCTGTTATTTCACCATATATTTTTGCACCTCTAGCTTTTGCATGCTCTAATTCTTCAAGTACTAAAGTTCCACCCCCACCAGCAATTACAAATCCATCTCTATCTGCATCATATGCCCTTGAAGATTTGTTTGGAGTAGAATTATATTTTGATGACAAAGCACCCATTGCATCAAATAAAATTGATAAAGTCCAATGAAGCTCTTCCCCTCCTCCAGCAAAAACAATGTTTTGTTTTCCCATCTGAATTAGTTCGTACGCATTACCAATACAATGTGAACTTGTAGAACATGCTGAAGTAATTGAATAGTTAACCCCTTTAATTTTAAAAGGAGTCGCAAGAGTTGCAGAATTTGTACTAGACATTGCTCTTGGCACCATAAATGGTCCAATTTTTTTTGAACCCGACTTCTTCCCAATTTCAGAAGACTTAAATAAATTTTGTGTAGATGGACCACCTGAACCAACAATTATACCAGTCATTTCATTTGAAATATCACTATCCTCCAGCCCTGAGTCGTCTATAGCATCTTTCATCGCAATATAATTGTAGGCAGCTCCATCACCCATAAACCTTAGTAATCTTCTATCAATTTCGTTACTAATATCTATATTTGGTTTACCGTGTACAAGACTTCTAAAAGAAAACTCTTCATACTCTTCTGCACTTGTTATCCCAGATTTTAAATTTTTAAGACTGTCTATAACATCCGATTGATTATTACCAATACATGATACTATACCTAAACCTGTTACTACTACCCTATTCATTACTTATTTCTCAGGTGAAAATAAACCGACTTTCATATCTTTAGCTTCATAAATTGTTTCACCGTCAGCTTTTAAAACACCATCTCCAACTCCTAAAATCAATTTTCTTAGTATAAGTCTTTTAAGAGATATATGATAAGTTACTTTTTTTACTTTTTGTAATACCTGACCGGTAAACTTAACTTCACCAACCCCTAAAGCTCTACCCTTTCCTGGTTGACCAAGCCATCCTAAATAAAAACCGAGTAATTGCCACATAGCATCCAAACCTAAACAACCAGGCATTACTGGATCATCTTTAAAATGACATTCAAAAAACCATAAGTCTTCTTTAATATCTAATTCTGCAATAACCTCACCTTTAGCAAATACTCCTCCATTCTCATTTATTGAAGTAATTCTGTCAAACATTAACATAGGAGGCATTGGAAGTTGTGCATTCCCTTTTCCAAAAAGAACACCTTTTGCACAATCAATTAATTGATCGTAGGTAAATGAATTTTGTTTCATAATTTTAATTAAACTTTTTTTATGTATTTATCAATTAACTTAAACTGATTTTAAATAACAATCATGTTTACTTTTAATAACAATATTATCAATGCTTAATTTTTTTCCATCAGAAATTGTCATTATATTAGTTTCATCAATTAAATTTAAATAGAAATTAATTATTTTTTGAGCAGCGATCAAACCTGCTAACCCTGCAGAAATGCCTGAAATACCTACTAAATCACATCTAGGAAGATTAACATCATCTTTATTAGGAAAGATACAATTTAAACATAGATGATTATTTTTATTTGAATTATTGAAAAGAATTATTTGTAAATCGTGTCTTAATGCAGAGGAATATAAAAAATTGATTGAGTTTTTAAGACAATATTCATTTAATAATTTAGAACTTAACCAATCATCAGTTGCATCAACAATTATAGAACATTCTTTTAAAGAATTTAAATTTAAAGAATTAATATTTTCATCAATAGTAAGAATTTTACATTCAGTATTGATTAATTGTAATTTATTTTTTGCTACATCAACCTTTTTTCTTCCAATATCATTTAAATTAAACAAAATCTGTCTATTAAGATTACTTTTTTCAACAATGTCTCCATCTACTATTAACAATTCTTTTATTCCAGAATTGACTAAATATTGACTTAAAGGACATCCTATACCTCCCATACCCACAATACCAATTTTTATATTTGATAATTTTTTTAGGTTTTCTTCAGAAAATTCTTTTAAAATAAATAATCTGCTGAAAATTTTATATTCTTCTTCAGAGTAATTATTCATTATTCTATATAGAATTATAAATTTGTTTTATAATTTGCTTTGCACAATTTACCTTTGTCATTTTCTTAAATTTTTTTACCTGGTTTTTTGTAATTATTGATATCCGATTATAATCTGAACCAAAAACTTTATTTTTACTATCGATTTTATTGTAAACCATCATATCACATTTTTTACCAACTAATTTTTTTTTAGCATTATCAATGTTCCCTGTTTCAGCTGCAAAACCAACTAAAAATTTAGGCCTTTGAGTTTTGCTTTTTCCAATTTTTTCTAAAATATCAATATTTTTATAAAGACTAATATTTAATTTTTCATTTTTTTTAATCTTGGATTTATTTATATTTTTATTTTTGAAATCAGATACTGCAGCAGTAAAAATTCCTATATCAATTTTAGAAATTTTTCTAATTTTTTGATACATTTCATCTGCAGATTTAATTTTAACAAATTTTAAATTTGGTGGAGGGTCTAAATTTGTTGGCCCAGATATCAAGATCACTTTTGCACCATGTAAAACTAGTTGTGAAGCAATTTCATACCCTTGTTTTCCAGAAGATTGATTTGAAATAAACCTAACTGGATCAATCATTTCAATTGTTGGTCCTGCAGTTACTAGGCATTTTTTATTTTTTAACAAATTAACATTTTCTAGTCTGTTTAAAATTCTATTTACTATATTTTTTGAGTTATCAATTCTGCCTAAACCAAATTCTCCACATTTTAGTTTTCCAACTTTAGGGCCAATAAACTCATGACCACTATCTTTTAACAATCTCACATTTTTTTGATTAATTTTATTATGCCACATAAAACTATTCATAGCTGGGACAAACAAAATTTTTTTATTAGAAGCAAGTAAGGTATTAGAAGATAAATTATCTCCGTATCCATTAGCAAATTTAGCAATTGAATTAGCTGTAGCTGGACATACAACTATCATATCATTATCTCTTGATAAATTTATATGAAGCATCTTATTTTTTTTTTCATCCTCATCTGTAAATATTCTATTTTTAAGCAATTTCTTGATATCTGATATTTTTATATATTTTTTAGCCTCTTTAGTTAGTATACAGCTAATTTTAACTTCCTTGTTGCATAGTAAAGTAATAATTTCTTTACATCTGGAAGCAGCAATAGAACCAGTTATTATAAATAAAATATTATTCATTAAAGTTTATAACCAGTATGTATTGCTACAATTCCATTAAATAGATTAATAGTCTTAACTTTAGTAAATCCGCAATCACGTAGATTTTTGCTAAGCTCTTCTTGTGATGGAAATAAATCAATACTTTCACTTAAATAATTATAAGCATTCTTATCTTTAGCAACTATTTCTCCTAACAGAGGTAAAATCTTTGATTTGTAAATTTTATATGAACTTGATATCAAAGATGATTTAGGCGTACTAAATTCTAAGCAACAATATTTACCACCAGGCTTAAGTACTCTGTAAGCTTCTTTTATAGATAATAAATACTCCGTCACATTTCTTAAACAGAAAGAAATAGTATATTTATCAAAAAAATTATTTTCAAAATTTAACTTTTCAGCATTACCGATAAAATATTTTATATTTTTATCTTTTTTAAATCTTTTTCTTCCTTCCAATAACATTTCTTCATTTAGATCCAAAAGATAAAGACTGGCTGGTAAATTTTTTTTTAAAATTTCGCTGGCAATATCACCAGAACCAGATCCAACATCCAAGATAATTTCATTTTCTTTTAGATCCACAGTCTCTACAAATCTTTTTTTCCATAATCGATGCATACCTAAACTCATTAAATCATTCATTATATCGTAGCTTGGAGCTACGCTTGAAAATACATTTTGAACAAGTTTAGTCTTTTGTTTTGAATTTACTTTTGTATAACCAAAATTATAATCTTTTTTCATTATGCCAGAATTACCTGAAGTTGAAACTACAGTTAAAGCACTGAGTGTAATATTGAATCAAAAAATATCTAATGTCAAAATTCATACATCAAAACTTCGTTTTAAAATTCCTATTAATATAACTAATATACTACGTAATACAAAGATATCCAACCTAAGACGCATAGCAAAGTTCATTATCATAGATTTAAATACAGATTATTCTCTAGTAATACATTTAGGAATGTCAGGAAGATTAAAAACTGTCGATAAAAACTATAAAAGAATAAAACACGATCATTTTGTATTGTACTTTTTAAGTAAAAAAATGCTTATTTATCATGATCCAAGGAAATTTGGATTTATAGACATACTAAAAACTAAAAATTTACAAAAACAAAGGTATATTATGACATTAGGAATTGATGCTTTAAGCACAGATCTTAAATCTCAAATGATATTTGAAAAAATTTGTAAATCTGAGGTACCCATAAAGCAGATTTTACTTAATCAAAAAATAATTGCTGGGATAGGAAACATTTATGCTTCTGAAATATTATTTGATGCTAAAATTTCACCACTTACTCTAGGCAAGAATTTAAAAATTAGTCTCATTATGAAACTAATTAAGTCTACTAGAAAAATTTTAAAGAAAGCAATAAAATTTGGTGGATCAAGTATACGAGATTATAGATCCAGTGACGGTACTTTAGGAAATTTTCAGTCTAATTTTAAGGTATATAATCAAGAAGGAAAAAAGATTGAGAATGACAAGGTTAAAAAAATAGTTCAGTATGGCAGATCCACGTTTTATTGTCCTAAACTTCAAAATAATAAGTGATTCAACATTAAATATTAATTGACTTAATTTATTTTGAATTTATAGCATCTATATGGCCAACCATGCTTCAGCAAGAAAAAGATCTAGACAGAACAAAACTAGAAATACTGTTAATTCTCAATACTTATCCAAGTTTAGAAATGCTCTAAATAAATTTAAATCTTCAGTTGAAGCAAAAAATGAGGAAGAAATCCAAAAATCCTTCAGCAATGTCAACTCAATAATGGCCAGGGCTTCAAAAAAAGGTATTTTTAAAAAAGAATACATATCCAGAAAGTTATCCTCTTTATCAAAACAAATTTCAAAAAAATAATTTTTTTTTATTTTTTTCACTTTTCTTCTTGCTAAAAACACTTAAAGGGTGTTGATTAAGAAATTAATTTGGTGATTATATTTTACGACTTTAGATTTTTTTCGTAAAATTAATAAAGTAAAAAATCGTCGTGTTGGGGGAAAATGGATAATACATCTGCTACGTTTGATGAAAGTAAATGGTTATCCTTTAAAAAAAATATTAAAATAAATGTTGGTGATTCAGCTTTCAATAATTGGTTGAAACATCTAAATTATGTTTCTTTGGAAGATACGACTATTACATTCTCTGTTCCAACAAAATTCTTACGAGATTGGATAGTAAATAACTATTCAGATAAAATAAAAAGTGAGGCAAAAAACTTAGTTGAAAAAGTTGATACTATAAAATTTGTTGTCAAGCCTTCAGGTGGAAGAATTGTTCCAGGAACAACTCGGACAATTAAAAGTACTGACAATCATTGGAAATCTTCAATGGATCTTAGATCTAATCAGTCATCTACATATCCTAATGAGTTTGGGGCTCCATTAGATCCTAGATTTACATTTGAGAATTTCGTTGTTGGAAAACCAAACGAACTAGCATTTGCCGCATCACAGAGAGTTTCAGAAGCTAATAAAATTACTTTTAATCCTCTATTTTTATGTGGAGGTGTAGGTTTAGGTAAAACACATTTGATGCATGCTATAGGGTGGAAGATTAAAGAACAAAAACCAGATAAAAAAGTTATATATCTATCAGCTGAAAAATTCATGTATCAATTTGTAAGAGCATTGAGGTACAAGGATACTTCAGCATTTAAAGAGCAATTCCGATCAATTGATGTTCTAATGATTGATGATGTGCAATTTATTAGTGGTAAAGACAACACACAGGAAGAATTTTTCCATACTTTTAATGCTTTAATCGAACAAAATAAACAAATAGTTATATCAGCTGATAAAACACCTACTGATTTGGATGGTGTTCAAGAAAGATTGAAATCCAGGCTAGGTTGTGGACTAGTTGCTGATATTCATCCTACTACTTATGAATTACGATTAGGTATTTTGATTGAAAAAGCTCACAAAAGAGGAGTAGAGATCCCGCCAAAAGTTTTGGAGTTTTTATCTCATAGAATTATCTCCAATGTTAGGGAGATGGAAGGAGCTCTTAATAGACTAGTAGCACATGCAACTTTAGTAGGCACATCAATTACGGTAGAAACAGCTCAACTTGTACTTCAAGATTTATTAAAGTCTTCAAATAAAAAAATAACAATAGAGGAGATACAAAAGAAAGTTGCTGAACATTTTAATATTAGAATTACTGATATGCACTCACCTAGAAGGTCAAGATCAGTTGCTAGACCAAGACAGATTGCAATGTATTTAGCCAAATCAATTACTTCCAGATCTTTACCTGAGATAGGCAGAAAATTTGGAGGAAGAGATCATACCACTGTTATGCATGCTGTTAAAAAAATCGAAGAGTTAAAGCTTTCAGATGTCAATTTTAATGAAGATTTAGAATTATTAAAAAGACTTATAGATTCTTAATTTTTTTTATCATATGTTTAGATATGAAATTTAAAATAAATAGAACAAATTTTTTTAAAACACTATCACATCTCCAAGGAATTGTTGATCGAAAAAACTCATTACCCATTTTGTCAAATATTTTAATTGAAGCTAATAATAATCAACTAACATTATGTTCAACTGATATGGATATATCCATAATTGAAAAAATTGATTGCGATGTTTTAGAAAATGGAGCAACTACAATAAATGCTCAAATTTTGTATGACATAGTAAGAAAAATTGATGAAAATAGTCAAATAGAAATTATATCAAATAATGGCAAACTATTAACTTTGCGTGCTGACGGCTCTAGGTTTTCTTTAGCATGTTTACCTAAAGAGGACTACCCAATAATTGATCAAGATAACTCAGGAATAAAAATTAATATTAATTCTAAAATATTATTTAAATTAATAGATAAAACAAAGTTTGCTATATCAAATGAAGAAACAAGATATTTTTTAAATGGATTATATTTTAATATAACTAATGAAATAAATGAAAATATTTTAACATTAGTGGGAACTGATGGACATAGGCTAGCAAAATTTAGTCACAAAATTAATGATAAAGTTGATAATATATCTGGAGTAATTATTCCTAAAAAGACTATTTATGAATTATCTAAATTGTTATCAGAAATTGATGAAAATGTAGAAGCATCTATAAGTTCAAATAAAATAGTTTTTAGTGTTGGTAAAATCACTTTCATATCGAAACTAATTGATGGAAGTTTTCCAGATTATAAAAGAGTAATTCCAAAAGATAATTCAAATATTTTAAAAATAAATAGATCAACATTATTATCTGCAGTGGACAGAGTCAGTACAATAGCAAATGAAAAATCGCCCGTAATTAAATTTAAGTTATTACAAAATATTTTAAACTTAAATACAATTAATAATGAAAGTAGTACCGCCTCAGAAGATTTAAAAGTAAATTACAATGGAGATGAAATTGAAATTGGCTTTAACTCAAAATATATAATGGATATAGTAAATAACTTAGAAGATGAAGAAGTCTCAATAAGTTTAAAAGATAATACGTCTCCAATTATTGCTCTTGAAAACTCAAATACTAATTTAGTATATGTATTAATGCCAATGAGAGTTTAACATTTGGCAATATTAAATAATATCAAACTAAAGTACTTTAGGAATTTTAAAAATTATGAAATTTCATTTGATAGAAAATTAAATATATTTTTTGGTAAGAATGGTTGTGGAAAAACTAATATTTTAGAAGCTATTTCTTTGATTGCAAAAGGCAGGGGAATAAGAAATACAAATATTACTAATTTAATAAAAAAAAAAGAGGATAACTTTTTAATTAACAGTAATTTAGAAATACAAAATAATTTATTTGATATTAAAATATTTACAGAAAATAAAAATAATAAATATAAAAAAGTAATTACAATTAATGATGATTTATCAAAAGACTCTCTAGAATTTCTAAATGAATCAATTTCTTATCTTATTTTTCTACCAGAAATGGAAAGATTGTTTCAAGCATCTCCATCGTTTAGAAGAAATTTTTTAGATAGACTTATTTTTTCAGGTAAGAATGATTACAATAGATTAATTAACAAATATAAATATACTTTATTAGAAAGAAATAAAATACTTCAAAATAACTCATTTGATTATAATTGGTTAAATCAAATTGAAAAAGAAATATGTTTTTTGGGTTTAGAAATATATCAATTAAGAAATAATCATTTAAATTCTATAAATAAAATTTTAAATTTTTTGAAAAATGAACATAAATTTCAGTTTCAACTTGAAATGAAGTTATTAGATAAAAATTTCAATATAAGTTTAAATTTTGAAAAATATCTTAAAATTCTTCATGATTCTCGTATTTCTGACAAACAATTTGGAGGTACTAAAATAGGACCTCATAGATCAGATATAGTTGCAATAATTGATAATGATTTTGAAGCATCTTTGTTATCTACAGGACAACAAAAAACAGTTGTGTTAATGATATTACTAGCACAATGTTATCATTTGATTAATTATAAAAATATTCAGCCAATATTATTATTTGATGAAATAGTTTCACATTTAGACAACTTTAATCGTCAGT
This sequence comes from uncultured Alphaproteobacteria bacterium, assembly GCA_902572735.1. Classification (GTDB taxonomy): domain Bacteria; phylum Pseudomonadota; class Alphaproteobacteria; order HIMB59; genus CACPNW01. The sequence goes on along the minus strand of CACGGX010000011.1, from coordinate 14,431 downwards.
TATTATTAAATATGATCAATAAATTTGAAATTCAGTTTTTTTTAACTGGAACTGATAAAGATTTATTTTCTTTTGTGTCAACAAATTCCCAATTTTATAATATAAACGCAACATGAATTCTGAGTATTCTTCCGATTCAATAAAAGTATTAAAAGGTCTCGAAGCTGTTAGAAAAAGACCTGGTATGTACATTGGCGATACTGATGATGGCTCAGGTTTACATCAAATGATATATGAAGTCCTTGATAATTCTATTGATGAAGCTCTAGCGGGTTTTTGTGACAAAATTGAAGTAATATTAAATGCAGATGGAACTGCAACAATTACAGATAATGGACGAGGAATACCAGTGGATATTCACAAAACTGAAAAGATACCTGCTGCTCAACTTATAATGACCGAATTACATGCTGGAGGTAAATTTGATCAAAATAGTTACAAAGTATCTGGCGGATTGCATGGTGTTGGAGTTTCAGTTGTGAATGCATTATCAGAAAACTTATTATTAGAAATTAATAGAGATGGAAAAATTCACAACATTGAATTTGAAAACGGAATAGTAAGTAAACAATTGAATATAATAGGGGATTCAGAAATAATTAATAATAATTTTTACACTGGAACTAAAATTACATTTCTCCCAACAAAAAAAATTTTTAAAGAAATTAATTTTAATTTTAAAACAATTGAAAAAAGACTTCGAGAATTAGCATTTTTAAATACTGGTATCAGTATTTTTCTAACCGATAAAAGGCAATCTGATATTAAAAGTATTAATTTTAAATATGAAGGAGGTATCAAAGAATATGTAAAATATTTAAATGAAGGTAAAAATCTAATCAACCCTAATCCAATTTTTTTTCAAGGAGAAAAAAATAATATTTCAATAGAATGTTCATTGCAGTGGACTGATTCCTATCATGAAAATACAATTTGTTTCACTAACAATATTATTCAAAGAGATGGGGGTACCCATCTTGCAGGTTTCAGGGGAGCTCTTACTAGATCAATTGTAAATTATATAAATAAAAACACAAAAAATGCTAATAACATTACTGGTGAAGATGCTAGGGAAGGTTTAACATGTATAATATCTGTAAAATTACCAGATCCTAAATTTTCAAGTCAAACTAAAGATAAGCTTGTTTCATCAGAGGTAAGACCTGTAATAGAATCAACTAGTTTAAATAAACTAGAACAATGGATTGAAGAAAATCCATCAGAAATTAAAAAAGTTATTGATAAAATTATAGAAGCTTCAAATGCTAGAGAAGCAGCAAGAAAAGCAAGAGAACTTACAAGAAGGAAAACAGGCCTAGAGAATACTTCTTTACCTGGTAAACTGGCGGATTGTCAGGAGAAAAATCCAGAATTATCAGAATTGTTTATAGTTGAGGGTGACTCAGCTGGAGGGTCAGCTAAGCAAGGTAGAGATAGAAAAAATCAGGCAATTCTTCCTCTTAGAGGGAAAATATTAAATGTTGAAAGAGCAAATGATAAACAAGTTTTAACAAGTAATGAAATAGGTGCACTTATTACAGCCATAGGTGCAGGTGTTGGTAACCCAACTGATGACATTGATCAAAATAAATTAGAGGGAAAATTTGATATCTCTAAAATGAGATATCATAAAATAATAATAATGACTGACGCAGATGTAGATGGAAGTCATATTAGAACGCTTTTATTAACTTTTTTTTATAGACATATGAAACCTATTATTGACTCAGGAAGATTATATATCGCACAACCTCCTCTATACAGACTTAAGAAAGGTAACTCTACAGTTTACAAGAAAGATGATATTGATCTAGAAGATTATTTAATTGAAGAAGGATTAAAAAATACTTTTTTTAAAAATATACTAAGTTCCCAAATTGCTGGTTTGGAACTAAAGAAAATTGTTTATCTTTCAAAAAAAACTAAGAACTTAGTAATGCCATTATTAAGAAGAGTAGATAACAGTGATATTATTGAGCACTCTGCAATTGTTAGAGCATTAGATTTGAGAAATCTTAAAGATAAAAGTATTGGTGAAGAAATAGCAAAGTATCTAGAACAAAGATTAAATTTAATTTCTAATATTTCACAAAAAAACTGGAAAGTAACCCACAAAGATAATTCTATTTTATTTGAAAGAACAATTAGAGGTTTTACAGAAAAGTACATAATTGACGAAAATTTTGTAGTTTCACCTGAAGCTAGAGCATTAAATGATTTAAAAGATCAATTAATGGAAAATTTCTATCGCTTAAAAGAAAGTGGATGTGGTTTACTTAATCACAAAAATGAAGAATATAAAATATTTGGACCTTTAGATTTAATAGATAAAATATTAAATATAGGCAAATCTGGTCTTCAAATTAATAGATACAAAGGTTTAGGGGAAATGAATCCAGATCAATTATGGGAAACAACATTAGATCAAAACGAAAGAGTATTATTATCTGTTAAAATCAATGAAGTTGATGCTGCTAATAAGGCATTTGAAGATCTTATGGGCGGAGAAACTGATGCAAGAAAAAAATTTATAGCTGAAAATTCTTTAAAAGTCGCAAATCTTGATATTTAAAAATTAATGAACACTATACTTCTTGGCAATCTTATAAAAATAAGATGGATTGCTATTTTTGGACAATTTTTTGCAATATTTTTTGTATCCTACATTATTAAAATTCAAATTCCTTTTTATGAAACTTTGATGATAATACTACTATCTGTAGCAGTAAATTTTTACTCATATTTTGAAGAAAGAAAAAATAAATCTATTAGCAATATTAAAGCATTTTCTTTTTTGCTTTTTGACACTTTGCAACTAGGTTTTTTACTTTTTTTAACTGGTGGGATAGTCAACCCATTTTCTATTTTAATTTTAGCTCCTGTAATAACATCAGCTTCATATTTACCAGCATTGATGACAGTAATTCTATCAAAAATTTCAATACTTATTATTATTTTGCTAAATTTTTACTTTATTCCTCTAAACTTAGGAGACGAATTTTTTTTACCCCAAATTTATAGTTTCGGTTTGGTAGCCTCATTAATTATAACTGTAATTTTTATTGCAATATATGCATATTTATTTGCAAGTTCATCTAGAAAGATCTCAAATGCATTGTCCATTTCTAAACTTCAAATTCTTAACCAAAAAAAAATAACAGAGGTAGGATCACTAAGTGCAGCTGCAGCACATGAGCTCGGTACCCCACTTAATACGATCTTTTTGATATTAAATGATTTATTAAAAGAAAAAAAATTAATTGATGATAAAAATATTGTAAAAGATATTATCTTACTGAAATCTCAAGCAGATAGATGTAAAGAAATATTGCAAAGGTTTTCAAAAAATCCTTTAAAATTAAAAGATAATTTTTTAGAAAAAGTAAAAATAACAGATTTAATAAAAATAAATTTTGAGAAATTTAATAAAAACAAAAAATTAAAAATCATTAAGAATACAATTTATGATGAAAAAGAAATAATTTTTAAAGACGAAATAATGTATGCTCTAGGAAATATCATTCAAAATGCAATATTTTATTCAAAAGAAACAATAACTGCTGAATTAATACATAATAAAAAAAATACTAAAATTATTGTAACGGATGATGGTTTAGGGTTTCCAAAAGATATTATTGATAAATTGGGTGAACCCTATATTTCAAAGAATAATCAAGGAATGGGATTAGGTATATTTATAGCTAAAAATTTAATAGAAAATATGGGGGGAAATTTGGTATTTTATAATTCCAAAGATGATAATGCTGTTGTTGAAATTATATTTGATAACTCTATCTTAAGTATATGAATATGAAACTACTAATTGTAGATGATGATCTTCCTTTTAGAGAGAGATTAACAAGATCAATGGAAAAAAAAGGTTTTGAAGTAACTTCATCCCCCGGTTTTCAAGATTCAATTGCTAAAGTTTCTGAAAATAATTTTGATTACGCAGTAGTAGACATGAGGCTTGAAGATGGATCAGGATTAGAGTTAGTTAAAGAACTTCAAAAAATTAGCCCTCATACTAAATCTCTTTTATTAACTGGGTATGGAAATATTGCAACCGCCGTAGCAGCTATAAAATCTGGGGCAATAGATTATCTTCCAAAACCAGCCGAAATTGATCAAATTTATGATGCTCTTACTAATTCCAAGGAATTATTGCCACCTCCACCCGAAAATCCAATGACCGCTGATAGAATTAGATGGGAACATATTCAAAGAGTGTTTATACAGTGTAATAGAAATGTATCTGAAACAGCAAGAAGGTTAAGAATGCATAGGCGAACATTACAAAGAATACTGAATAAACATGCCCCTAGAGAGTAGCAAAGTACTATCAATAGTAATTCCAGTTTTTAATGAAATAAATTTTCTCAATAAGCTTTTCGAGCAACTAAAGTTATATTTTGACGAAAAGAATATTGAGATTATTGTAGTTGATGATGGTTCTACTGATGGTTCTTCTGATCTACTAAAAAAGATAAAGCTAAATGGAAAATATAATTTCTTATTTAAGCTTATTAAACTTGATACTAATTCTGGAAAAGGTAAAGCAATTCAAACAGGTATAAAAAACTCTGAAGGAGAATATATCTTACTCCAAGATGCAGATTTAGAATTAGATTCTAAAGATGCAAAAGAGATGTTTGATATGATAACCTCAAATGAAGATATTAAATGTATTTTCGGAAGTAGATATTTATCAGGTAAGTTAAAAAAAAATAATTATTTTTTTAACAACTTAGTTGGAAAAATAAACTCTTTAATATTTAACATTTTTTTTTCACAATCTATAAGTGATGTGCATTGTGGATTAAAAATTTTACATCGAAGTGTAATCAAGAAAATTAAATTAAGTGTAAATGATTTTGGGATTGAAATTGATTTAGCATCACAAATAGTTAGAAATAATTTTTTTATTTACGAATTTGGTGTATCTTATTTTTTTAGGTCTAAGGCTCAAGGTAAAAAAATTACATGGATCGATGGTTTAAAATCTTTCTATTATCTTTTAAAGGTAAGATTTTTTGATAATTCTGCTGCAACTAACTTATCAATTATTTATTCTTCTCTTTACATGGCATTTGTTGGTTCACATTTTGGAATGGGATTAGGTAATACTCTTTTTATTATTATATTTTTCATTTTAGGTTCAGTATTGGGAATACATTTTAAAATTTTATCTTCAACGATTATATTTATGTTTATATTTATTGGATCATTATTTGGTAAAGGTAATGGAACAACATTAGCAGTAATACTTTTCTTTTTACTAGGCTTGTTTGTAGCAAGAAAGTCTAAGAAGTATTTTAAAAATTCTAATTTTAGTAATTTTTTTTAAAATTACTAAGACACATACATAGTCCAATAATAAAAAAAGTTATCACTCCGTACCAATTTTTTATTAAACTTCCTGTAGACATAATTGGCCAAAACATTATTAAAATGATAACTAAAGAAATTATTTTATATTTTTTTTCGCCATTATTTTTAATTATAAAATTAATTAGGAAAAGTAAGTATAAAATAAAAGTTATAAATACAACTACTCCACCTTCAGCTAACCACTGTATATAAATATTATGAGGGTGTGACGCACAGTCATAATTTACCATCATTTCTCTATATGATTCTTTCAAATTACATAGATATTTAAAATTATTGATACCGACTCCTGTTAACGGATTATCTAAGAACATTTTATATGATAATAAATAAATCTCACCATATGCAGATGTACTAAAATTTTTAATTATTTCATAAAAACTAGGTTGAATATTTACTATATTTGAACATATTTTATCTATATCATTATCGCATTGAAAAAATTTTTCTATCTTCTGACCTTGATGGTATTGAGTAGATTCAATTATTTTAAAATCATTATAGAATGGATGTAAATATATAGCCAAAAAAATTAATGACATACCAAGAACTATTGATAAAAAAATAGATTTTCTATAACCACCTAGAAAAACCAATAAAACTGATAAACTTAAAGAAAATGTTGCGAATGCCATTCTTTCTCCAGAAATATATGTAACTAAAAGTATCAGAGATAAATATATAGAATGTAAAATTATTTTTTTTTCATATTTTTTTAAAGATATAATAAATGCAAATCCTATTAAACCCAATTTTGATATGTAAGATCCAGGTATCAATTCATCTCCAAAAGGTCCTGTTAATCTACCATACCAATTTGATTTGAAACCTAATAAATCTTTCCCAAAACCATCCTTGGATGTGTAATTTAGAAATTGGTACATAGTATCTAAGCATACAAATGTAACAAGAATTAGAATAATAAATAATGATTTCTTCAAAATTTTTTTATCTTTAAAAAACAAATAATAACAAAAAAAAGGTATTAATAAAAAGCGAATAAAAATCAGAGAATCTTGAAAAGAATAATATTTGTTATAGGCAAACAAACTTATAAATAAAAGACTTAACCAAAATATTATTGATATTTTAAAAAAATTGATTTTTATTAATTCATCATATTCTTTTTGATATATGAGATAAAAAATACCAAAAAATAAACCTATTGTTATTATGATATCTGGTATTGCTGGTCCAGTGATAAGAAAAAACGGAATTAATAAATACAGATACCTAAATAGTTTTTCAGACTGTGTTATCATTTTTATTAACTACTTTAATAAACACGTCTTCAAGATCTCCCTCAATCGTGTTGATTTCTTTAAATTCTATTTGGTTGTTATTTAAAATATCTATAATTTTTTTTATATTAGTTTTGTTTTTATCATAACTAAGTTTCAATATTTCATTACTAATTATTGGATTAAATTCATTTAATTCTTTAGGGATTTTTTCTTTTTTATTTAAAACAAAAGAAACTGTCTTAGTAGATATAATATTCAAAAGATCATTTTTAGAACCTTCAATAACTTTTTTACCAGAGTTAATTATTGTTATATTATCACAAAGATTTTCAGCTTCTTCCAGGTAATGAGTTGTTAAGCAAATAGTTTTACCTTGTTTATTTATATTTTTAACATAATTCCATACAGACCTTCTTATATCAATGTCTACTCCTGCAGTAGGTTCGTCTAAAATTATCATTTCTGGATCATGAACTAGGGCTTTACCAATAAGTAGTCTGCGCCTCATCCCACCAGATAAAGTTCTAGCATAGGCATTTCTTTGATTAGTTAATTTTAAATTTTCTAAAATTTCATCAGTTTTTCTCTTGCTTTTTGGCACCCCATATAAACCTGCTTGCAGTTCTAATAATTCTGCTGGAGAAAAGAAAGGATCAATATTAAGTTCCTGAGGAACTATTCCTATTTTAAATTTACTTAATTTGATATTTTTATCTATATTTATTCCACAAATATTAACTTGACCGGAGTTTTTTTTGACCAAACCACCAAGAATATTTATGAAAGTTGATTTACCAGCACCATTAGGACCTAATAGTCCATGGATAGTACCTTTTTCTAGTTTAATACTAAAATCAATTAAAGCATTAACTTTTTGAGATTTTTTGTAAAAAACTTTATTTACATTTTTAGCTTCAATTGAATATTTATATTCTGACATTTATTTAAAATCTTATATATTTAAATTTACAATGAATAAAAAGAGTAGATTGATACTTGTTGACGGTTCTGCCTATATTTTTAGAGCTTATTATGGTCTCCCCCCCATGAATCGTGCTGATGGAACACCAATCAATGCAGTTTTTGGATTTACCAACATGCTTGTTAAACTTATAGAAGATTATAGCGAAGATAAAATGATAGTTATATTTGATGCTGCAAGGGAAAATTTTAGAAACGAAATTTATCCAGACTATAAGGCTAATAGAGGAGAGGCTCCTGATGATTTGATACCACAATTTCCTTTAATCAGAGAGTGTGTTCAGAGCTTTAACATACCGCAATTAGAAATAGAGGGATTTGAGGCTGATGATTTAATCGCTTCTTACGTTAAATTAGCAGAAAAAGATAAAATTGAGACTGTAATAGTTTCTTCAGATAAAGATTTAATGCAGCTTGTTAGTAAAAATGTGACAATGCTTGATCCAATGAAAAACAAAAAAATAGAAATTCAAGATGTTGAAGAAAAATTTGGAGTTCAACCAGATAAAGTTATTTTTATCCAAGCATTAACAGGTGACAAAGTAGATAACATTCCAGGTGCTCCTGGTATTGGGCCTAAGACAGCATCCCAATTAATAAATGAATTTAAAGATATTGATGGTTTAATCAAAAATCTTGATAAAATTAAACAAGAAAAAAGAAGAAATATTTTAAAAGAATCAGAAGAAGATATTAGAATAAGTTTAGAACTTGTAACACTAAAAAAAGATGTCAAGATACCTGAGAGTATTGATAATATAAGAACTTATAATGAACTAAAAGATGAAAATAATAAAATCTTTGAATTCCTAAAAGAGCAGGGCTTTAGATCAACATCAGAAAGATTAAAATCTAATTCATTTGTATCCAGTAATAATGATAATATCCTTCAAAAAAAAGAAATAGAGCCAAAGTATAAATTAATTACTTCTAAGAATAATTTTGAAAAAGTTTTAAAGGAAATTGAAAAAAATGGCATGTGCGCAATCGATACCGAAACTAACTCGCTTAATATAGAACAAGCTAAATTAGTTGGAATATCAATTTGTTATAGTGAAAGTATTTCTTATTATATTCCTTTAAACCATACTACTTCAGATGGTTCTAAAAAAATTGATAATCAGTTAGAGGAAAAATATGTAATTAATAATATTAATAAAATATGTGAAAATGAATCAATCTTAAAAATTGGTCAAAACATAAAATATGATATTAGAATTTTAAATAAGTATGGAGTAAAATTTAATTCAATTGCAGATACAATGTTAATTTCTTATGCAATAGATAATGGAATCTTTAAGCATAATTTGGATGATTTATCATATAATCACTTAAATCATTCAACAATTAAATATAAGGAAGTTGTTGGCACAGGGAAAAATGAAATTACTTTTGATAAAGTAACTATTGAAAATGCAATTAATTATGCTGCTGAAGATTCTCTATTAACGTTCAGGCTTTTTAAACATCTTTATCCCCGTTTAATTAAAGAAAAGGCTAATTTTGTTTATAAAAACATCGATTTGCCACTTGTTGAAGTATTATCTTCAATTGAAGCAAATGGCATAGAGGTAAATAAAAAGTTTTTAACAGGTCTGAGTAATGAATTTGAAAATGAAAGTAAAAAACTTGAAAAGAATATTTATAAACTTTCAAAAGAAGAGTTCAATATTGGTTCACCTAAACAATTGGGAGAGATATTATTTGTTAATCTAAAAATCCCTGGCGGTAAAAAAACTAAATCAGGTACATATTCTACTGATTCTTCAACTTTAAGTAATTTAGCCTCAGATGGATTTGAAATTGCACAACTCGTTATTGATTGGAGGGAATTAACAAAACTTAAATCAACTTATACAGATGCTTTATTTAGATTAACAGACAGTAAAAGTAGAGTTCATACATCATTTGGTTTAGCCAATACTTTAACTGGTAGATTAAGCTCAACAGATCCAAATCTTCAAAATATTCCAATTAGAACTGAAAATGGAAAAAAAATAAGAACAGCTTTTGTTAGCGGTAAAGGGAAAAAATTAGTCAGTTTTGATTATTCTCAAATAGAGCTTAGATTAGCTGCAGAAATTTCTAGTGATAAAAATTTTATTAAAGCTTTTAAAAACAATGAAGATATTCATGCATCAACTGCTAAAGAAATATTTAATTTAGGTGATAGTCAAATAAACAATGATTATAGAAGAAAAGCAAAAGCAATTAATTTTGGTATTCTATATGGAATTAGTCCATACGGTTTAGCTAAACAACTTGATATTTCCAATACAGAAGCAAAAGATTATATAAATGAGTATTTCCTTAAATATCCAAAAATTAAAAAATATATGGACTATCAAATCGATTTTGCAAAAACAAATCAGTACGTTGAAACAATTTTTAAAAGAAAAATTAATATTAAGGGAATTGCCGATAAGAATTTTGCTGTTAGGGGTTTTGCGGAAAGACAAGCTATTAATGCACCAATCCAAGGTAGTGCAGCAGATATAATTAAGTTAGCAATGATTGAAATTCATAAGGAAATAAAACTTAAAAATATTGAGGCTCAAATGCTTTTACAAGTACATGATGAACTGATTTTTGAAGTCGAAAGTAAAAAATATGATAATTTAGTAAGTAATGTAAAAACTATTATGGAGTCAGTACATTTAAAATATAAAGATTTTTCAGTTCCACTCACCGTTGATTTTGGTGCTGGTGATCATTGGGGACAAGCACATTAGAATACATTTTATGGAAATTAAAAAAAAAATTAAGAAAAGAAATCCCTTTGCTCAAGATCTAAAACTGCCTAAGTATAAACAAAGAATTGTTAGAAATAAAAAAACTTACACAAGAAAAGGAAAAAAAAGGTTATTTAGAATTCTTCATCAAAGGTATTCATTTCAAACCATTTTTCAAGCTCATGATACCCTCCAATTTTTTCACCATTTAAAATTATTTGAGGAAAGGTTTTAGCGTTTGGAAACTTTTCAAAAAAATCTTCTCTCGTATAATCTGTATCAAGCATATAAATCTTTGGATTAAATTTAGCTAACCGTAGTTTAGCTCTATCACAGTATCCACAATTAGTTTTAGAATATATCTCTGCTTCCATTAAAATGCTTCATCAAAACTTAAAGCCCTATCTGTAGGTCTTTGGTACTCAGATACTCTTTTTTCAAAAAAGTTTGTAACGTTTTGAACATCCAAAGCTCTCATAAAATCAAAAGGATTCTCTGTTTTAAAGACTCTGTCAAATTCAAACAGATCAGCAATTCTGTCTGCAACAGCCTCAATATATTGACACATTAAATCAGCATTCATACCAATTAAATCTACTGGTAGTGCATCTTTTACAAATTCTTTTTCAAAAGCTACTGCTTCTCTAACAATTTCTTCAAATTGTGATTGAGGTACGTCTGAAGGAATCAAAGATAAATCACTAATATCTGCATCAGTTAATGTTTTATTATTAAACTTGTCTCTTAAAGTCCTAAACATTAATGATGAGAAGCTAAAGTGCATTCCTTCGTCTCTTGCAATCCAATCATTAGATAAGGCTAAACCAGGTAATAACCCTCTTTTTCTAAAATAATATATGGCACAGAAAGAGCCTGCAAAAAACAAACCTTCAACTAATCCAAAACCTATTAATCTGGTTAGTAAATTTTGGCTGCCATTAAGCCATTTTGATACCCATTGTGCTTTATGGTTTATGCATGGTACATTTTGAATTGCATCAAAAAGCATATCTTTTTCTTTTGCATCTTTTACATAAGCTTCTATTTGAAGACCGTACATTTCTGCATGAATTGATTCATTTAACATTTGCATTGAGATAAAGCATCTTGCTTCAGGTATTAGTATTTCTTTGTAGAACCTACTTGCTAAGTTTTCATTAATCATTGCCTCAGAGTTAGCAAAATAAGCAAGTACATGTTTTATAAAGTGTTTTTCACCATCATTTAAGGTTTCAAGATCTCTTAAGTCATCTTGTAATGATACTTCCTCTGTTGTCCAAAAGGCTTGAATATGTTGTTTATATCTATCCCAAATTTCTTGATTTTTTATTGGAAAAATTGATTTAACGCCTTTTGATATCATTCTATTACTCCTTCTTTATGCACTGCAAGTTTCGCAATCTTCTGGTTCATTGTTTTGATTGATAGTAGTATTTATATAAGCATCTTTAGCTGCTTTTTCTGATGAAACTGTAACTTTTACAGCATCAACAGCTGATCTACTTCTTAGATAATACATTCCTGTTTTAAGGCCTTTTTTCCATGCATACATATGCATTGAATTAACTTTCCCAAATGTAGGCGTTGAAAGCCAGAGATTCATTGATTGAGTTTGATCAATAAAAGGTGCTCTATCTGCTGACATATCAATTACTGTTTTTTGTGATACTTCCCAAACTGTTTTGTAAACTTCTTTTAGCTCAGCTGGAATTTCATTTATGTTTTCAACTGATCCATTTTCTAAGATTATTTTGTCTCTCATTTCTTTATTCCACAATCCTCTTTGAGAAAGTTCATTAACTAAATATCTATTTACAAGTAGGAACTCACCTGAGAGTGTTTGTCTTTTATATATATTAGAGGTTTGTATTTGGAATGTTTCAGTATTACCTAATATAATACCTGTTGACGCAGTTGGCATGCAAGCTGTGGTTAAAGAGTTTCTAACACCGTGCTCTTTAATTTTAGCTCTAAGTGAATCCCAATCCCACTTTGAAGAAGGATTAACGTTCCACAGATCAAATTGAAACTTACCATCCGAAATTGGTGAATTTTTAAAAGTTTCGTATGCTCCCTTTTCTTTTGCTAGCTCGCATGAAGCTTCTAAAGCTCCAAAGTAAATCGTCTCAAAAATTAATTTATTTATTTCTTTGGCTTCCTCAGATTCATAAGCTATTCCCATCTTAAAGTATACATCTGCAAGTCCCTGTATCCCTAAACCTATAGGCCTATGCTTATTATTAGATCTTTCCGTTTTATCAGTTGGATAAAAATTAATATCAATTACTTCATCTAAGTTTTTAGTAGCTAATTTTGCAGTTTCGTAAAGGGCATCATAGTCATATATTAATTTTTTATCTGATTTTTTTACAAATTTTGGCAGAGCTATAGAAGCCAAGTTACATACAGATGTCTCGTTCTTATCAGAGTATTCAACTATTTCTGCACATAGGTTTGAAGATTTAATGACACCAATATTTTTTTGGTTAGACTTATTATTGATAGAGTCTTTATAAAGCATATAGGGTTGTCCAGTTTCTATCTGCGCTTCTATGATTTTGGACATTAAATCTCTTGCTTTAATTTTTTCTAAATGCTTCATTTCATTTTCATACTTTGTGTAAAGTTTTTCAAACTCGTCACTATATACATCTGAAAGGCCTGGGCATTCATGCTCACTCATAAGTGTCCATTCTTCATCGTTTTCTACTCTTTTCATGAATAAATCTGGTATCCATAAAGCGTAGAACAAATCTCTAGCTCTAAATTCTTCAGCACCTGTATTTTTCCTAAGTTCTAGAAACTTTTCAATGTCGGCATGCCAAGGCTCTAAGTAAACTGCAAAAGAGCCTTTTCTTTTTCCTCCACCTTGATCCACAGATTTAGCAGTCTCATTAAAAATTTTAAGAAATGGAATGAGGCCATTAGATTTACCATTTGTTGATTTTATTCTACTTCCACTACCTCTAATATTGTGAGCGTGCATGCCAATACCACCTGCAGTTTTGGATATTAGTGCGCAATCTTTAATAGTATTAAAAATACCTTCGATAGAATCATCCTCCATACCTATTAAAAAGCACGAAGAAAGTTGCTGCATTTTTAGTCCACTATTAAACAATGTTGGTGTAGCATGTGTATACATACCAGTTGATAAACTTTTATAAGTTTCTTTTATTTTATCTAAATTAAACTCATTACCTGTAACCGTTAAAGTCACTCTCATCCAAAGATCCTGAGGTCTTTCAATTGTTTTATTATCGAACTTTAATAAATATGCTCTTATTAGTGTTGTGAGAGCAAAATAATCAAAAGTATAATCTTTGTCATAGTCAATTACTGACTCTATTAAATCTGCATTCTCCATCACCTTTTTGTAATATTCTTCTCTTAGCAATCCATCATCGTATAAATTTTTTGTTGCTATGATGAAACCTGGTGTTTCTTTATGTAGAGAGTTTACTTTTATTCTTGCTGCAAGATAAGAATAATCAGGATGTTCAACTGTTAAAGCAGCAGCAGTTTCAGCAAGATAAGTATCAATTTCAACGGAACTAATATCACTATATAGGCCTGGAACAGCTTTTTGAACAACGACAATTGGATCAATATTTAAGCCAGTCGATAGAACAGATACTCTATTGGTTATTTTATCAAGTGAAATTGGCTCTTTACTTCCATCTCTTTTGGTTACCATCATTGAAGAAGCTTTTTCTCCAACTTGTTCTTTTAGTTTTTTAGTGTGATATCTTGAAGCCGCTCTTTGTTCTCTATACAAAACATATGCTCTAGCAACTTTATGATGCTCATCCCTCATAAGTGCTAACTCCACTTGATCTTGTATATCCTCAATGTGAATCATGTCACCGTCAGCAATCCTTCTTGTTAGAGCTGAGACAACTTTATGTGTTAAAGCTTCAACAGTTTTGTGAATTCCATCTTGTTGTTCTTTTTCCTTATTTTTATCATTTCTAATTTTTGTTTGTGCTAGGAATGCTTTTTTTATAGCATTTGAAATTTTGTCTGATTTGAAAGGAGTAATTGCTCCATCACGACGCACGACACTTAATGTTAAAATATTTA
>CACGGX010000010.1:50000-69479 GCA_902572735.1 uncultured Alphaproteobacteria bacterium | reverse complement strand
TTTTGAAAATGTAAACCTCTAATTACTCCCTTTTTTGAATTACTAATATTTATTTGTTTAACTTTAAAATTAATTCCTATCTTAGTTTTCAAAAATTTCTCATTAAATATTTCTTTAAAGAAACCTCTTTTATCTAAATTTTTTTTTAATATAATTATTTTTGGTTTCATAAATTTGATCTTACCTACTTAATTTAATTAATAATTTTGCTGCATGCGTAAAAGCTGTATGTTGAGCTTCAATTGTCATTCCTCCAATATGTGGTGTAATAAAAATTTGGGAATTTTTTTGCTTTTTAAAATATTTAAACAACAAACTATTAAACTTGTCATTTACTTCATCTGAAAGTACATCTGTAAATAGTTTAGCATTTTTATTTTTTTTTAGAAAATTGCACATATCTTTTTCATTTATAATTTCACCTCTAGAAGTATTTATTATTATAAGGTTTTTTCTAGCCATTTTTAAAAGATTGTGATTTATCATTTGATTAGTTTCTTCATTAATATGTACATGTATTGAAATAATGTCTGATTTTAAAAATAACTCACTTATTTTATTTGTTTGTATAATTTTTTTATTTTTAACTACTTTATAAGGATCAAAAACATATATTTTTGCACCTAATGCTAACATTATTTTTACGTAAATTTTTCCCAATCTCCCATAGCCTATAACTCCAATCTTTAATCCATTAAACTGCCTTCCTATAAATTTCTCATAATCCCATTTTTTATTTAAAACATCAGATGATGCTTCAATAACATTTCTAGCAGCCATTAAAGAAAAGGTTATTGCCAGTTCGGAAGTCGAAGATATTTTTTTTATAACTTTGTATTCTTTAGTTAGTGAAATTATTGATATATTTTTTTTTATCATTAATTTTTTATCTATATGATTAGTGCCAGTTGAAGCTGTACATATTGCAATTAAATTTGGAAAATATTTAATAAATTTATTATTGATATAAACATTTGATTTATTGGGGTTAGTAAAAATATATTTTACTTTCTTATAATTTGCACTTAGGTCATTATATGAAAAATTTGGCTTATAAATTACTTGGAATTTTTTTTCCAAAAGAGCATATAAATCTTTAATATGCTTTATTGGTGTTATAACTAATAACAAATCTTTCATTTAGCTTTTAATAAAATTTCATTATCGATATCATTTGAAATATTTCAAATTGAAAGATTTTCACTTTTAAAACCTTTTGATCTTACTTTTGGTTTAAGCTTTTCCATTTTTAAACATCATCTCAGCAGTTATTAAATCTATTGGAGAGTCAATATTTATTGCCCTATCTTGTGGTAATATATAAGGCATTACTCCAACATTACCATGTCTTCTGCTATTTTTCACTAAATAATCTCTTTTCAACACGTAAATTGATCCACTTCTTATGTATGCATCTGGTTTCAAATCTTGTCTTCTTGACTCTTTTTTTTCAGGAATACAAAAATTCTTTAATTCACCATTGACTATTTTCTTTATTCTTGAAGGATGATGGTCTTCTAATTTATGCACAGCAATAACTGCATTGCATCTATATTTTAAAATTTTTTTTATTGAGCTATCAATATCAAAAACTGTTTTTAATGGATTCGTGCACATTAATTCTACAACGTAATCATATTTTATTGAATTTTTTTTCTCCATAAAATTTAATGCATGTTTTAATGCTGAAGCTGAAGTGGCTTTAGAAGAAGAGAGATTTTTGGGACGAATAAATGGTACAGATGCACCATAATTTTGAGCTACTTTTGCTATTTCTAATGAGTCAGTAGATACAATATATTCGTTAATTAATTTTGATTTTCTTGCTTCAATAATCGTATAAGCAATTAATGGTTTACTATTGATTTTTACTATATTCTTATTTTTAATTCCTTTAGACCCTCCTCTAGCAAGAGTTATTGCTAAAATATTTTTCAAGCTAATCCCTTCCAGGTGTTTCCATTAGCTGTATAATGATGATATACCTCCAATGAAGGATCATATAAAATTTTATAATTATTATTAATTATATTTTCTGCCCAATACCTGTCCTCTTTTGATTGTAAATTTTCATCAAAAGGGTTTTTAACAAGAAAATCTCTCTCATAAATTGCAATTGCGTTATGATGAAAATATCTTTTTTCTAATTCCGAATACATATTTTCAACCTTATTATCCTTAAAGTGGCTCCATATGTATCTTGGAACAATCTTTTTACCATTCCAAACAGGTATTTGTTTACCAAAAATACTTTTATAATTTTGTAAATCTTTAATCAAACTTTGAATATTTATTTTATTAATAATACAGTGAGAAGAAATGATTAAATTATATTTTCTTGAAGATTTATTAACTCCTAAGTTTAAAGATTTACCAGGAGTATAATCTTTAATATCAAAAATTTTGATATCAGCATACCTTAATAAATCATTATTTTTTAAATTTGTGTCTGTGATAAAATGTTTAACGATCTGAATTGACTCATCTTCAGACTCATTATTTATTACTATGATTTCAGAACCGGGTAAATGATCAATTATAGATTGAATAGTATGTCCGATCCATCTCTCTTCATTTCTAACTCTAACAATTACACTAATATCATTATTCATTTTCAAACATATCCTCTGAAATTAAAGTATCCTTTTCAACATCTTTTGAGAATATTTTATTTATATATTTTTCTTCAAATTTTGGTGGAATTCCTGTTCCTGGATTTTTATATGTTATAAATTCCTTTTGAAGTTTAAAACCTTTTTTTATATTTATCTTACTTACCATAGAGACATGATATTTATTTCTGGTAATCATCTCTGTTTCTGAAATCTTCTTTGGTTTATTTTGAAAACATTCTTCAATATCTCTTATACTTTTAATCATTTCTTTAAGCTCTTTAGGCTCTAGAGAAATTTTGTGATCAAATCCCTCTAATTTATTATCTAAAGTAAAATGTCTTTCAATTATTTCTGCACCAACAGATACAGCAGCAAGGGATGGTAAATACCCGATTTCATGACCAGAATAACCAACTTTAACTTTATACCTTTCTTTTAAAAACTTTATCATGTCCAAATTACATTCATTTAAAGGGGTTGGATAAGAAGAAACACAATGAAGTAACGATAGATTATTATTTTTAAATATAGACATTGCTGTATCTACTTCATCTATTTCTGACATGCCAGTGGATAAAATAATTTCTTCATTAACTTTTGACATTTCTTTTAATAAATCTAGATTTGTTAGACTATGACTGGCAAGTTTATATTTATCTATTTTAATTTTTTTTAAGAACTCTAAGGCTTGAATATCAAAAGGAGTAACAATGAAATCTAAATTTTTACTTTTTGAAAATTCTTTTAATTCTTTGTATTGATTTTCATTAAATTCTAAAAAAGATCTTATTTCCCCATATGTTTTACCAAAAGAAGGAAATCTTGAATCTTCCTTATTTAAATATTCATTTGTTGCTAATAAATTTACTGTCCTTTTTTGAAATTTTACTGCATCTGCACCAGCTCTATACGCTACTTCAATTAATTCTTTTGCAATATTTAAAGAACCATTATGATTTAATCCTGCCTCAGCAATAACATAGCACTTTTTATTCATTATAAATTTTTATCTGTATGATTTGACAGTCTATATCTTGAGTTAAGCAAAAAACCAAGAGGAATGTAATAAATAATATTTAACCAATTATTAAAAACATTACCACTCGGAACAAGTGGCCACAATGTTATAAATATTCCAATCAATAAATATATTTCTAAAATTTGATTATCTGTATATGACTTTTGCCATGTGCCATAAATATTTTTTAATAAAAAGAAAAAAATAAAAATAAAAATACAGGTTAGAAAAGTAAAACCAATAATTCCTGTTTCAGTAAATATTTGTATGTAGGTATTATGAGGATGTGTCTGGCACCCATTTATTGAGCCATCATATGGATGAAAGGTTTGGTATTTTTCTTTTTTGCAAGTTTCTCTAAATAATTTAGGCCCAATTCCAAATAGTATATTATCTTTAATAATCTCAATTGAGGTTATGTAAAGTGCTTGATGTTGAATTGAAAATATCGCATATGGAATTGCTACGTTGTAAGGTTCACCTTCAGAATTTACAAATTTTTGAGTATTCATTTTAAATATTTGATTAGTAGTTTCATCTATAATTCTTTCTTTATTAAAAGAATAAAAGAAACTAAAAAATAAAATTATGGAAATTATTGCAAAACTAAATAGGTATTTATAAAATTTTAAATTATGTTTTAACAAAATTGTAAATATTATAATAATAAAGAAATAAAAAAAAGCAGTTCTCTCTCCACTTAAATAAATAAGAATACCAGATAAAAATAATAAAGTATTAAATACAATTTCATAATTAATAAATTTATTGATGTATTCTCTATTAAAAAAAATTAATCCAAGAATAAGTGGTAGTAATCTGCTTAAATAACTACCAAGAATTTTTTCATCTCCAAATAGTCCTGATAGTCTATATCGGGTGTACTCATATCCAAAAAAATCAAATAGAAAAAAGAATTGATAAAAAGCATCAATAATTACAAATAAAAATACAATAAGGGAGGTTAAAAAAAAATAAAAAAGATTTTTGTTTGAGATTTGTAAAATGAAATAAACACCTAAAAAAAATAATACAAACCTAAAATAAAATAATGAAGATTGTAGAGAAAGATATATATCATCAGAAAAAAAAGATAAGATTAATATATAAAAATACCATATTATAAAAATTCTAAAGATATTATTTTTTAATAAATCTGTCCTTTTGAACACGAAAATATTAATTAAAAATATAATATTAAATAATATCAAATTAAGATCTGATAAAAAAGGCCCGGTGATTAATGTTATTGGCAATAAAACAAATAAACATGTATGAAAATTTAATAAAAATTTATTCATCAAATTTATTGTTTTTAGTAAATAATACAATGTAGTTTAATAAAACAAAAAAATAGAAAAAAGCAGAAGCAAAAAATATAATTATAAATAATGTTAGTGTGTCAACAAATATTGCAAGCTGGTTTCTATTTTTTTCGATATCTATAAATTCAATAAATTGTAGTTCATTATCTATTGAGAATTTAGAAAAAAAATCAATCAATATTGTAGTATAAAATTTAAATCTAAAATAGGATTTAATATCTTCATTAACATCAGGGTATTGAGTAAAAGAAAAATTAGAAACTTCATCTTGTTTTAAAGATGGATAATTAAAGATTATTTCTTTTTCATCTTTTATTATATTGTTTACTATTTCTAAATTTTTCGTATAAACCAGTGATAGTTCATCCATATATTTCTCTGCATTATTTTTAAAATCATAACCATTAATTTTAAAATTTAGTAAAGAAAGATTGTAATATTTATTTAAATTTAATATTTCATAATAAAGTAAGTGATGATTCAACAGAAAACTATCCTTTTTTATTAAATGGTTTAAGTAAAGTGATTTTTGTGAATCATTCATATTTTCAAAAACTTTAAACACTTCATCTTCTTGAGTTTTGTTATTATATAAATTTAAATAATATAAAGTTTCCAAAACATCTTTCTTAAATAATTTTAAATGATGATGCAAGATTTCTGATTCAACAATTTGTAAATAACTTTTATACAAATTTTGAAAATTTTTAGAATCTTCTTTGACAAGGAAAGATAAGTTGAGCTTTGCATTATCATTAATTTTAGAAAGATAATGATGTAAGTGTGATTTTAAATCACTAATTTGCAGATTATTAACTTTAATTTTAAATTCTGCAATATTATTTTCATTAAATAATAATTGTAAAAGTTTTTTATGTATGAAATCAATATCGAATTCATTAATAATTTTTTTATCCAAGATTTGATTTAAAGAAATGGTATCTATGCTTTGTAAGAATTCATTATAAAAAGCCCTTTTGTCAATTTTTAATACATTATTAAAATATATATCGCCTATATGAGAAAATTTATTTGTTTGTAGTTTTTTAATCACTTCATTAATAAAAGAGATATTTTCAGATGTTTGATAATCAATTTTAATAAAGAAATTATGATTTTGTTGCTCATTAGTAAAATAAAAATATGAATATATAATTGCAGTGGGAAATGAGAGTGCAATGATAAGAAATCTAAATTTTCTTGCAAACTTAATTAAATTTTGTGCCTTAAATATATTCATAATTTATAATATTCTTTATACCAATTTATAAATTTTTTAATGCCTTCTTCAATAGAAGTATTTATCTTATAATTAGTTTTATTAATAATTAATTTATTACTTCCATGTGTTTTGTACACATCACCTTTTTGAGAGGGAAGAAGAATTTTTTTTGATTTTTTAGATAAATATTTTTCAATTAATTTTAAAAAGTAGCTTAATTTTTTTGGATAACCATTACAAATATTAAGTGTCTCATACGGAAGTTTCCCAGAAGGTGGTTTTTTTATTAAAGGAACTATACTTTTAACTACATCTTCTACATAAGTGAAATCACGAATATGATTACCTTTAGAAAACAACTTTACAGGTTTATTTTTTATAATTGCTTCAGTAAATAAATGCAAAGCCATGTCAGGTCTTCCAAATGGGCCATATACTGTAAAAAAACGAAGGCAAGTTATTGGTAATTTAAATATATTACTATATGAATAAGCCATTACTTCATTACTTTTTTTTGAAGCGGCATAAAATGACAGGGGTTTTTCAGTACAAAAACTTTCTCGCAAGGGAAAGTTTTTGTTATCACCATACACAGAACTTGTTGAGGCAAATATTAGGTGTTTAATTTTAAATTCTTTAGATATATTTAAGATATTATTGAAGCCAATAATATTAGACTTCAAATAATCATCGGGGTTAGTAATTGAATATCTCACGCCAGCTTGAGCTGCTAAATTGATAATAACATCAATTTTATGTTTACTAAATATTTTTTTTAGATGAGAAAAATTTGAGATATCTTTTTTATAAAATATAAATTTGTCATATTTTTGAATAATTTTAAGTCTATTTTTTTTAAGATTAACATCATAATATTCATTTAAATTATCAACACCAATTATTGTTATTTTTTTTTTTTTTAAAATTTCTAAAGTTAAATGAAAGCCAATAAAACCTGCACAGCCTGTTATTAAAATAGCCATTAATTTCTAGGAATTACAAATTCAGGCCCGGACTGTATACTTTTAGGCCATCTACTAGTTACAGTCTTTAATTTTGTATAAAATCTTACACCTTCTTCGCCATGCATTGCATGATCACCATACAAGGATTGTTTCCATCCTCCAAAACTGTGATATGCCATTGGTACAGGTATAGGAACATTAATTCCAACCATTCCAATTTTACAATTAGTTGTAAAATCTCGGGAAACCTCACCATCTGATGTATATATGCTTGTCCCATTTCCAAAAGCATGATCGTTGACTAGTTTAAGAGCTTCCTCATAGTTTTTGACTCTAACTACAGAAATAACTGGTCCAAATATTTCTTCTTTATAAATAGTCATTTCAGGAGTAACCTCGTCAAATAAAGTTGGTCCAACAAAATATCCATTTTCATATCCCTGAATTTTAAGATTTCTACCGTCCAAAATTAATTTAGCTCCTTCTGATATTCCTGAAGAAATATAATTTTCAATTTTTTCTTTATGTTCTTTAGAAATTACCGGCCCCATCTCAGAGGTATTATCTGTCCAAGGTGCAACTTTAAGGGTTGTGCCTCTGTCATGAATTTTTTGAACTAAATTATCAGCAATATCTCCCACAACTACCGCAACAGAAACAGCCATGCATCTCTCCCCTGCAGATCCATATCCAGCACCTACAATGCCATCGACAGCTTGATCAATGTTTGCATCTGGCATTACAATAAGGTGATTTTTTGCTCCACCAAGAGCCTGAACTCTTTTACCATTACTTGCTGCAGTTTTATAAATGTATTGAGCTACAGGTGTGGAACCAACAAAACTTATTGAAGATATATCTTCATTATTTAAAATCATATTCACAGCAGTTTTATCTCCATTCAAAATATTAAACACACCATCTGGTAGACCAGCTTCTGTAAATAATTCAGCTAAAAGTAATGGACATGATGGATCTTTTTCTGACGGCTTTAAAATAAAACTATTTCCACAAGCTATTGATATTGGAAACATCCACATTGGCACCATTGCAGGAAAGTTAAAAGGAGTTATTCCAGCGGTTATTCCTAATGGCTGTCTAATTGACCAAGAATCAATATTTGTTCCAACATTTTGAGAAAAATCACCCTTAAGTAAATGTGGTATTCCACATGCAAATTCAACCACTTCCATTCCTCTTATTACTGATCCTTTTGCGTCTTCAATTGTCTTTCCATGTTCTAATGAAACAAGCTTGGCTAAATTATCAATATTTTTTTCAATGTTATTTTTAAATTTAGAAATTATTCTTGATCTTTTTAGTGGCGTATAATCATTCCAAATCTCAAAGCCTTTTTTTGAACTTTCAATTAATTTTTCAAAATCTTTATGATTTGAATTAACTACTTCTGCAATAACTTCACCTTTCGATGGATCTTCAACATCTAAATAATTTAGGGAAACAGCATCTATTTTGCCACCAATAAAATTTTTAATTTTTTTCATTTTTTTTATTATAAATTAAAATTAAATTTCTTAAATAAATA
Organism: uncultured Alphaproteobacteria bacterium; assembly: GCA_902572735.1. Classification (GTDB taxonomy): domain Bacteria; phylum Pseudomonadota; class Alphaproteobacteria; order HIMB59; genus CACPNW01. Next base: position 60,788 of record CACGGX010000010.1, on the reverse strand, counting down.
AATATTCCAAATGACTGTCCTAGAATAATTACTGGATCTTTTCTGAAAATAGCATAGGTCAAAAGACCAATACCACCAAAAATACTTAAATACCAAAATATCAAAGGTATGTAGCTCTCTCCTTTTTTTTCTGAATAAATCCATTGAAATATAAATCTAGAGGCGAATAAACCTTGTGCAAAGAAACCAATAGATAAAAAAATTATTTCAATGGTAGATAAATTACTAAACATTATTTTTTCTTTTTTATAATTTTTTTTACTCGAATAATATCTTTAATACCAAATAATAATCTTTTTAATGTTCCATATTTAGAAATACCTCTCATTCTTTTTCTATGATTTACTTCTATAAATTTTGTTTTGTATCCAAAACCATTGAATAATGCTGGTAAAAATCGATGAATTCCATCAAAAAATGGAAATAATAAAAATATTTTTTTATTAAATACTTTTAATCCACACCCCGTATCTAAACAATTGTCTTTTAATAATCTAGATCTTACAAAGTTTGCTATTTGAGATGAAATTACTTTAACAAGTGAATCTTTTCTTCTTAATCTTAAACCTCCTACTAATTCTAAATTTTTATCAGAAAAAAATAATTTGATTAATTTAATTATATCTTTGGGATCATTCTGACCATCTCCATCTAATGTTACAATTGTTTCATATTTTGAACTACTAATACCACTCAACAAAGATTGACTTTGTCCTAAATTTAATTGGTGTTGAACTATTTTTGTATCTTTATATTTTTCCAAACTTTTTAGAATATTTTTTGATCCATCAGTACTACCATCATTAATAAATATTATTTCATACTCAGTAAAATTTAATAGCTCTTTTTTAATTTCATTGTATAAAATATTAATATTTTCTTCTTCATTATATATAGGAATTACTATTGAAAAATAATTTATATTCATTTCATACTATAGAAGATCTTCATTTGGTCTTATAAAGATTTTTTTTATATCAAAAGATCTACCTTCATTATTTAATTTTTTATTATAAACTTTATTAAAAGATTGCCAAAAATCTAAGTCAGAATTTTGTAAATAAATTTTATCTATGTTATTTAAATTTAAACCTTCGTAATCATTGATAAACTTTATTACAGAATTAGAAATTACATCTGAATCATAGTATATATACTTATAGCCAAATTCTATCAACTTGTGATTAGCATGTTGATTATGACTTTTTGTATACAAACCTTTATTCCAATACTTAGACTCTGTCTCAAGTACTTTTTTGAAATTTATCTTTCTATTTTTATTTAAACACAATATTGGATTAAACATTCTATAAGGAAAATGAGTATGCATATATCTATAATTTCTTAAGTTATAATAATAAATTGGTTTTTTAAACCAAAGTGCAGCTAAAGCATCAAAACCAGTACCATTTGTTAGAACAAATTTACAATGTTTTGCAATAATAAAATCATTTTCGTCACTTGTAAATTCTGAGGAGGCATAATCAAAAAAACTTGGATGTTGAAACTCTACTTTCTTTAAATTTCTTCCAACTCTTATTACATTATATCCTTTTGAAATTGCTATTGTTATTGATGGAATTAGTCGTGAAAAGTTATCAAATTCATAAACAGGTTGTTTAAAATTTTTGTAATTAAATTTACCCCATGTTTTAGAACTTTTATCGTAAAATCCCTCTTCCTTGACACTGAAAACTATAAAATTATTTTTAATAAAGTCATCAAGTTTACTACTTTCTTTTGTTTCTACATATTCATTAAATTTTAAATAAGGAAATTTTGAAGATACTTCACCTTCATCATTTGTATGAAAATTTTTATGAAATGGAGCAATTTTTCTATCTAAGTTTACTAAAGTTAGTATTCTCAAGAAAGTGTATGGAACTCTAATACTATTAAAAGTATCATATCCTCTTAAAGTTATATATCTATTAAAAATTTTATTTTTATTAAAGTTAATTAAGATAATATAATCAAAATTCTTACTTTCTAAATAAGTTTCAAATAAAGCTAATCCAGTAGCAACACTTCCAAATCTTGATCTTACAGTATAGATAATAACTTTTTTATTTAGCAATATTAAAGTAATTATTTTAATAATTTTGAATAAATCAAAAAACATTTTATATTATTTGAAATTTATATATATAATAGTTAATAACTTTTACTAGTAAATGGCTAACAATAAAACTATAGATCAATTTTCTAACACTGGAATTACTAAATTTGCAGTTAATAAAGTAATTCTTGATGAAATCAATGACAGAGTTATTAGTTTAATCCAAAGAAAAAAAAAATTATTGACAAGTAAAAATAAGATTTCCTTAGAAAATTTTCATAATTCAGTTGCGGTAAAAAACTTAAATGAAATCAGAATGTACCTGTATGCTCAATTAAATAAACAAGATTGGATACTCGATAAAATGTTTGAATTATTTAATAGTCAAATTAAATTAATATTGGGAGATGAATTAGCAGTTCAAAAAAAAGTTAATTTATCAATTCAACTTCCAAACGATAATAGCTCAATACTTCCAATGCACTCTGATTTTTTTAGTGGAGAATCCATATATCAATTAAATTTATGGCTTCCCTTAGTAAGTGTCAATAAAACAAGTAGTATGTTCTATTTCTTACCAAAAGACAGTATAAAAATGATTAATGAAATCAAAAAAAATAGTGTCTCAGACTTAAATATAATTTTCAAAAAAAATTATAAAAAAATAAAATGGCTTAATTTAAAAAAAGGTGAGGCAGCTGTTTTTAGCCCCAATCTACTTCATGGGAATGTTTTAAATAAAGAGAAAAATACAAGATTTTCACTCAATCTTAGAGTCAAAAATTTATATAGTCCCTATAATCATATTTATGGCAACGAAAAAAAATTGGGTAGTTTTTATAGACCTTACAACTTAAAAGCTATGACAATTTTTAACATTAATAATTCTTTTTCATTTGATTAATAATAAAAAAAAATTAGTCGGCTATGTTACTAATAGCAATTTTAATGAAAAAATAATACCTATACCTTTTCAGAATATTTTATTAAGAAATTACTGTAAAGATAATAATTTTACTTATGTTCTTCCTTACAATGAAACAGTTTTCAAAAATTCTTATTCTCAGTTAATTACCCTGATAAATAAACTAGACAAAGATTCTGCTATAATATCATGCAGTATATTTATGCTACCTGAAAATGAAAATCATGTAAAAAAAGTTTTGAAATTACTAAAGTACAAGAAGACATATATTTATTTTTTATATGAAAATATTTTTTTAAACTCAAATTTAGATAGCAAGAAAATAAATTTTGAGAGAAAATTAGCTAAGTTAAATAATGTTTTTTTTAATGACGATCAATTTAAAAGATATTTAAATATCTTACTTAATAAATCTTAATATTTCATCTTTTGTTTTATTAATTTCATATCCTAATTTTCTTAAACGTGAAGTATCAATTAAAAAGCTTTTTGATTTAGATTTTTCTACTCTTATTTTTATATTTTTATTTCTGCTTTTGTGCATAAGTTTAATTATATTTTTTAACTTCATAGGATATTTAGCAGCTGGATTTAAAATTAGGAATTTTCTTTTTTCTTTATAAATAAATTTCAATATAATTTTAGACAAAGTCTTTTCGTGAATAACATTATTAAATAATGAGTTAGGATTGACGAAAACAACTTCTTCATCATTGATTATTTTATTTTTTATTGAAGATATAAAATTATTTTTAGAATTCTTCCCAACATATCCTGGCAATCTTAATATCAAAGTTTTAATTTTTGAGTTTATTAAAGAAAGTTTGTATAAATAATCTTCAAACATCAACTTACTTTCTCCATATGCATCATTATATTCTAAAGTGCTATTTTCATTTATTAGAGACTGATTTTTTTTATATACTGACATAGAAGAAATGAAAATTATCTGTCTTAGGTTCTTGGATAATAAATCCGAAAGTAATTTTGCTGAATTTTTAAAATTTACTTCAATTAGTTGATTTCGAGTTTTATTATCAGATGGAACTAATGAAGCAATATGAATAAAAACATCAATTTCAAATTTAAATTTCTTTTGTTTATCTGAAATTATATATTTAATTAGTTTAACATTTTTTTTATTAATTTTTGGTTTTAAACTTGAATAAGTGGCATAAATTAAATTTTTTTTGTTTTTACTAAGAGTATTTATGACTTCTTGTCCAATTGAACTTGATGAACCGGTTACTAAAAATTTCATTTAAATATTAATTAAATATGTTATTTAAATTTTATGCTAAATAAGGTTAATTTACTATCTAAATATCCAAAAACAAAAGGAAGAGATCAAATTGCTAATGAAAGACTTAAACTTACTGATGCGGAGAAAGAAATATCTAGACAATTTGGTTACGAATATTTTGATGGACCAAGAAAATTTGGTCTTGGTGGTTATTATTATCATCCAAAATTTTTCACTGAAGTTGTTAAAGATTTTATTAGCTATTATAAATTAAATAATAATTCTAGTATTTTAGATGTTGGTTGTGGGAAAGGTTTTATGCTTCATGATTTTAAGCAAATTTTACCGGGAAGTACCTTAAAGGGTATAGATATATCTAAATATTGTATAGATAATTGTATTGAATCTATGATTAATGATTGTGTAGTTGGGAGTTGTGATGATTTACCATTTGAAGATAACAGCTTTGATTTAGTTATTTCAATTGCAACAATTCATAATCTTGATTTAGATGGTGTAAAAAAATCAATAAAAGAAATTAATCGAGTTTCAAAAAAAAATGCATTTATCAAGGTGAATGCACATTCAAATGAAAAGGAGAAAGAAGCTTTTGCAAATTGGAATATAGTTGCCAAAACATCATTATATGAAAGTGAATGGTTAGAAATTTTTAAAGAAACTGGATATACTGGAGATTATTATTGGTTTAAACCATAGTCTAATTAAATTCTCTCCATCTTTTTAGCGGAATTGGACCATCAAATTCATTATTTTTAATATTTTCGCTTATTTGCATTGCTTGCTCAATACAATCATCGATATCAACTAAATATCTATAAGTACCTGCTCTACCAATAGAATAAACATTTTCAGGCATTAGATCATGATATTTTTTTGCTCTAATCTGTTCAGATTTTATAGGCATTGGATAATGCTTTCCATTCATTGATGGTATTTCTAACCCTACTAATGAATGTTTAGATTTATATCTTGTAAATTTTTTGTACTCAACCATTCTAGTAAATTTTTCTTTGTTAGGATAATAAATAAAATATACATTTTCAGGAAAGACATACTCCGTTGGAAATACAATTGTAAATAAATCCCTACCTATAAATGGAAGTTCTCCATAACAACTTTCAAAAAGAGTATCAGGAGAAATTGTATTGATAATTATATCGTATTGAAACTTTTCATTATTTACAAAAATTGTCTTATTTTTAATATCAAATTTTTCAATTTTAGTATTTATTTTTACGTTAACTTTTTTAAAAACCATATCAAAGTAGTCATCATAACCATTTTTTGCATAAGGATATGCTGAAATTGCTATATCCCAAGCTGCTCTAGGACCATCTTTTATAGTTGCTCCTTTTGGTGACCACTTAAAAGTATCAATTAATTTATTATCATCTACTTGCCACATTTTTTTATTATACTCATTTATAATTTTATTATATAAAGTTTGACCAACTGATCCGATCCAAAAATCTTCAATATTTCTTGCATTAGCTACACCTTTAGCCTCTTTTATTTCTTTCAAAATAATTTCAGAGTCAGGCATAGATCTAACATCATCCATATGTATTGGAAAATTATAGAAACTATCATCACTTTCTACATATGAAATAAATTCATGTTCTGAGCAATTTCTCATAGGTATTATCTTGTTAATGTAATCAAATACTTTTTTATTTTGTGTTAAAAAATGTCTTGGACCGAACGTGTATGGATGACCTCCATAATACTGAGTTCTAACACCGGCACCTAATTTTGAAGAAGTTTCGATTAGTGTTATATCTAAATTATCTATCTCACTTAGTAAGTGTGCTGCAGAACAACCTGCAGGTCCTCCACCAATTATTAAAACTTTTCTCATTAATTAAGTCTAATTTCTTGCATTTTTTTTAAATTATAGAAATTTGTATTAAGCATTGTGTCAAGATTATTAATCCTAAAAAAATTTGTTAAGTCTACTACTGCATCTGATATATTTTTTTTCGGATAAAAACCTAATTCCTCTTCAATCTTTGCTGTGCTTATTCGATAAGATCTAATATCATCAGTTTTTTCTAATTTTATTTCAGGATTTTTACCAATCAACTTATAAATATCATCTTTTACAATTTTTGCTATATCAATAACTTTTTGGTTTTGGTAGCCAGCATTATAAATTTTATTTGCAATTTTATTTTCATCAATTTTAAGCAGATTAACATATAAGTCAGTCAAATCATCAATATGTATATTAGGCCTATATTGTTCTCCTCCAAAAACTTTTATAAAATTTTTATGATAAGCAAAATTTGTTAATATATTTACTGTCAAGTCTAGCCTTAATCTTGGAGAATAACCGCATACAGTTGCAGGTCTTATAATAGTAGAGCAAAAATCTTGATAATATTTTTTAATTATATTTTCACAATAATCTTTAGATTTATTATATTCTGAAACGGGTACTTTTGGATGATTTTCATCTACATTTGGGGAGTCACTAATTCCATAGATACTTGAGCTTGAAGCATATATGTGTCTATTAATCTTATTTTTTTTACAGCTTTCCATTATTGGTTCAAAAGCTTCATAATTAATTGATTTTGTTAAATTTAAATCAAGTTCTGCACTTGGATCATTTGATATACATGCTAAATTAAAAACAACTTCCTTATTTTTTATGACTCCATCTAAAGCTTTAATATCTCTTATGTCACCCTTAACAATTGACAAATTATTATATTTATTCTTCAAATCTTGAATATAATTTCCATAAATAAATAAATCATAAACTGTAACTTGATATCCAAATTTTAAAAGTTTTTCAGTAAGCACTGTACCTACGTAACCGCCACCACCTATAAGTAAAACTGAGTTAAACATCTTTATCTTTTAGAAAATTTTTTACTTTTATTAAAAGATTCTCTACTGATAATCCATTTTTTTCTAAATGATACTCTTGACTACCTACTCCATAATTGAATTTATCGTTTATACCAAAAATTTTTTGCTTAACGTTAAAGTTATATTCGCTTATTGTTTCAGCTACAGCACTTCCTAATCCGCCTATAATGTTGTGCTCTTCAAGAGTAATTATTTTTTTGGTTTTTTTTGCTGTACTGTAAATTAATTCTTTATCTATAGGCTTTAAAGTATGCATATTTATTACTTCAGCATCAATATTGCTTTTTTTTAATTCATTTGCTAAATTCATTGAAAGATTAAGAATACTACCAGTTGAAATGATTGAAATATCACTTCCAGTTTTTAATTTAACGCCTTTACCAATTTCAAAATTATAATTCTCATTTAATAAGTTGGGCTCTCCATTTTTACCTAATCTAACATAGACAGGACCTTCTATATCAATCATAGCTGAAGTTGCTTTTTTTGTTTCTAAAGGATCTGCAGGTGAAATTACTGTCATATTAGGTAGTGATCGCATTATAGCCAAATCTACCAACGAATGGTGGGTTGGACCAAGTGTTCCATAAGATACTCCACCCCCTACCCCTACTAATTTAACTGGTAAATTTTGAATACAAACATCTGTTCTTATTTGTTCAAATGCTCTCATTATTAAAAATGGAATAATTGTATAACAAATTGGTATTTTATTATTGAGTGTCATACCTGATGCCACACCGATCATATTTGCTTCAGCTACACCCATATTTAAAAATCTGTCTGTAAATTTTGACCTAAATTCATCAAATACTTGAAAACCAATGTCTGCAGTTAGTAAAAATACATCACTATTTTGATCTGCAATTTTAAGTAATTCTTTATTAAATGAATCTCTCATAAAAACTTTCTATACTAGAAACAGCTTCATTAAATTCATTATCAGAAGGAGATCTAAAATGCCATTTTGAAACATTTTCCATAAATGGTACACTTTTTCCTTTAATAGTATTAGCTATTATGCATTTTGGTTTTGCTGAATTAATGAAGTCATTGTTTCCGAAACATTTTTCAAAATCATTAAAATCATGACCATCTATTTCAAAAACATTAAAACCGAAACTTTCCATTTTATTAATTAATGGATCTATTGCCATTATGTTGTTAATTTTATCCAAAGAAATCATTTTATTATAATCAATAATTAAATAGTAGTTTTTTAATTTGAATTGAGATGCTGACATAAAAGCTTCCCAAACACTACCTTCATTTAATTCACCGTCACTTGATATTACAAAAACTCTATTTGATTTTTTATCAATCTTTAAACTTAAAGATAAACCAACTCCTATTGAATGCCCATGGCCTAATGATCCAGACGTGACCTCAACACCAGGAACAATATTTTTTTCTGGATGTCCAGCAAGAGAGCCATCATCAACGTTATATTTGTCAAGAAGCTCATCAGCAAAATAACCACAATGATTTAATATAGTATATAAAGCAAGACAGCTATGGCCTTTGCTAAAAAGCAAATAATCTCTTTCATTACTTATTGGATCTTTTGGGAAATGTTTTATTTCAAAGTTATATAAATAATTTAAAATATCTATAACTGAAAACGCCCCTCCTATATGACCGCCATTAGATTTTTTAACCATTTCTAATATTTTCAAACGTAATTTTTTAGCGTTTTGATAAAAGATTTTTTCTTTATTATTCATTATTTAATAAGTGAAATTATTGACTTAATTATAGTTTTTCTATCATAAATAACTGAGTTTCCAATTGAAGTAACAGCAATTGATCCAAAATAGTTACCAATAAACAAAGAAAGCATATTTGGCATACCCACAAAACAGCATAAAGAAACAATAGATAAAAAAGAATCTCCAGCACCAACTTTATCGACAACTTCATTTGCAAATGCTGGACAATTTATAATTTCATTTTTTTTGTAACTGAGAGCACCATTAGAACCCTGAGTTATAAAAATATTACTTGAGCTTAGTTTTTTTGATAATTCTTTGGCTAAGATATCAATACTTTTATTTGGAGATCTTAAATCTTGTCGTAATTCACCTTCATGAACACAAACAATGTTTGCCTTTTTATATTTTGAAATAGTATGATAGCCAAAGTTGGAAGAGTTTAATTGAGTATTAATTGAAAGTTTTTTTGAATTCTTAGTTATAAAGCTTATTAATTTATTAGTTAGTAATCCGTGTCCATAATCAGCTACAATTACATTATCATGTTTTTTCAATTGCATTTTTAATATTTTTTCTAAACGATTTTCTTCTGACGCGCTAATATATTGATCATTGATTTCATATATGCCAATTATTTTTGATTTGCCCTCTTTATCTACGTATCTAGTTTTTCTGATAGTCGGAGAGTTTTTTTTCTTAACATATTTCAAAACAATGTTTTTATTTAATTTTGAATTTATAAATTTTGGCATTTCTTTTTCTTCACCTAGATATGTTACCACAGTAATTTTTTTACAAAAATTAGAAAGAATGTTTGCTATTGATAATATACCTCCCAAATACTCTTCATGTTTAAAGGGATTAATAGTTAAAATTGGATCTTTTCCAGCCTTGCCCAAAACATTTGAGTAAACATATTGATCAATTATTGACTCTCCAATTAATAACACATTAGTATTTTTTATAATTTCAAAATAATTAATGATGTTTTTTTCAGAAATTTTATTTTTTAATACTTTAAGATATTTTTTTTGACTTCTATTTAAATCTCTTATTTTATCATTAAAATAGGAAGATGAGCTGTAAAGCTTTTCGGATAAGGTTATTAATTTACCCCCACAGTCTTCAACTAATTTTTTTTCTTTAGTTATATTTCCAGTTACATCCATTTGAGGGGAAGAATAATCCTTACCCTTTATATAAAAATTAGGTCTTAGTATTTTTATTATTTTTTTTGGGGTTTCTTCATCTGAGACACAAAGATAATCTACTGAGCTCAATGCACTCAAAACATTTAATCTTTCTTTTGTATTATAATAAGGTCTACCTTTACCTTTTTTTACAAATTCATCACTTGTTATTGTAACAACTAATAAGTCTCCATATTTTCTAGCTTTTTTAAAATATTCTATATGACCGGTATGGATTATATCAAAAACTCCATGGCAATGAACAATAGTTTTATTTTTATGTTTTGATGATTTTAAATGTTTTTTTAGTATATCAACTGATTTAAAAATTTTATTGCTATTCATAAAAAAAATCCTGGCAACGACCTACTCTTCCATGCCTTAAGACAAAGTACCATCGGCGCTAACAGCTTTCACGTTCGAGTTCGGGATGGGATCGGGTGTTTATCTGTTGCTATTGTCACCAGGAAACCGTTAATACAAAACTTTTCTCTGTACGTCTATTGTAATCAAGCCAATTGAGTTATTAGTATTGGTAAGCTTCATACATTGCTGCACTTCCACACCCAACCTATCAACGTGGTGGTCTTCCACGACTCTAATGGGGAAATCTAGTATTCAGGTGGGTTTCCCGCTTAGATGCTTTCAGCGGTTATCCTGTCCGTACATAGCTACCCAGCGATGCTCCTGGCGGAACAACTGGTACACCAGAGGTACGTTCATCCCGGTCCTCTCGTACTAGGGACAAATCCTGTCAAATT
>CACGGX010000010.1:0-47500 GCA_902572735.1 uncultured Alphaproteobacteria bacterium | reverse complement strand
TACAGAGAAAAATTTTGTACGTATTATAATCAAATAAAAATTTATTTTGATCAGTTATTAATTTCATATTAACATTTAAAAGAACAAATAAGATTAATATTAATAGTTGGTGGAGGATAGCGGGATCGAACCGCTGACCTCCTGAATGCAAATCAGGCGCTCTCCCAGCTGAGCTAATCCCCCTGTTTATTGGTGGGCCGAGGAAGACTTGAACTTCCGACCTCACGCTTATCAAGCGCGCGCTCTAACCAACTGAGCTACCAGCCCAATGTAATTAAATAGGCACCCAGAACTAGTTAATATTTAAAGAGATAGATAGACAACAATCCGGATAACTAGCGAACTAGTTATCAATATCCTTAGAAAGGAGGTGATCCAACCGCAGGTTCCCCTACGGTTACCTTGTTACGACTTCGCCCCAGTCGCTGACCCTACCGTGGACGGCTGCTTCCTTGCGGTTAGCGCACCGGCTTAAGGTAAAACCAACTCCCATGGCGTGACGGGCGGTGTGTACAAGGCCCGAGAACGTATTCACCGTAGCACGCTGATCTACGATTACTAGCGATTCCAACTTCATGGACTCGAGTTGCAGAGTCCAATCCGAACTGAGATGGTTTTTAGGGATTAGCTTTATCTTGCGATATTGCTGCCCTCTGTCACCACCATTGTAGCACGTGTGTAGCCCAGACCGTAAGGGCCATGAGGACTTGACGTCATCCCCGCCTTCCTCCAGCTTATCACCGGCAGTTTTTCTAGAGTGCCCAGCATAACCTGATGGCAACTAAAAATGAGGGTTGCGCTCGTTGCGGGACTTAACCCAACATCTCACGACACGAGCTGACGACAGCCATGCAGCACCTGTGTGTATGCCAGCCGAACTGAAGAATTACGATTCTGTAATTCAAACATACCATGTCAAGGTCTGGTAAGGTTCTTCGCGTTGCTTCGAATTAAACCACATGCTCCACCGCTTGTGCGGGCCCCCGTCAATTTATTTGAGTTTTAATCTTGCGACCGTACTTCCCAGGCGGAGTGCTTAATGCGTTAGCTTCGACACTGATACTATTGCACCAGCGACTAGCACTCATCGTTTACTGCGTGGACTACCAGGGTATCTAATCCTGTTTGCTACCCACGCTTTCGTATCTCAGCGTCAAAAATGGCCTAGTTAGTCGCCTTCGCTTCTGGTATTCTTTCCAATATCTACGAATTTCACCTCTACACTGGAAATTCTACTAACCCTTACCAAATTCTAGATCACTAGTTTTAAATGCAGTTCCTGGGTTGAGCCCAGGGATTTCACATCTAACTTTTTGATCCGCCTACATACGCTTTACGCCCAGTGATTCCGAACAACGCTAGCCCCCTTCGTATTACCGCGGCTGCTGGCACGAAGTTAGCCGGAGCTTCTTCTTCAATTAATGTCATTATCATCGTTGATGAAAGAGTTTTACAACCCTAAGGCCTTCTTCACTCACGCGGCATTGCTGGATCAGGGTTTCCCCCATTGTCCAATATTCCCTACTGCTGCCTCCCGTAGGAGTCTGGGCCGTGTCTCAGTCCCAGTGTGGCTGATCATCCTCTCAAATCAGCTATAGATCGTAGCCTTGGTGGAGCTCTTACCTCACCAACTAGCTAATCTAGTGCGGGCTCATCTGAAGGCGATAAATCTTTCTCTTTGCAGACACATCCGGTATTAGCTACAGTTTCCCGCAGTTATTCCGAACCTTCAGGTAGATTCCCACATGTTACTCACCCGTGCGCCACTAGATCCGAAGATCTCGTTCGACTTGCATGTATGAGGCATGCCGCCAGCGTTCGTTCTGAGCCATAATCAAACTCTTAAGTTGAGTAAATTTGACCGAAGTCAAAAATTACGGAACGTCCGTTAAAGCGGAATACTTCTTGTATAAACAAAAGTATTTGTTGATACGTATTCCAATTAACATTCGTAAAATTTAAATTACGAATTGTTGTCTACGTATCTCTTTATAATCTTATTAACAAATAAAAGAGCATACAAAACCACTATTATTTTTTAAAATTAATAGAGGATTGTTCTTTTCAAAAGAAAAGAGTATGTGCCTATAATAGTATAAAAATACCTTGTCAAACCATAAAAAAAATTAATTTTTCCCAGAATTCTGTTGATATTTTAGTTTTGTTATAAGCATTATACATATAGATAGAATCATATAAAAAAAAAGCTTTATAAATTAGAGCTCAGAATATGGAGATAAAAAGTTATTCAACAATTAAAATTGGAAGTGAGAAGAACTTTGGTATTGTTTTTTCAGTTTTTTTCGCCATTTTAGCAATATATTTTTACTTAAAAACTAAAGATTTCTATTCAATTATCTTTTTTTGCACATCATTATTTTTCTTATTTTTTTCATTCGTTATGCCCTCGATATTTAAAATTCCAAATCTTGTTTGGTCAAAATTTGGAATTTTATTAGGAATGATTGTATCTCCAATTATTCTTTTTTTAATATTCATCTTATTAGTTACACCAATAGGGTTATTTATGAGATTTATTGGTAAGGATTTACTTAATGAAAAAACAGGAAAAAAATATAAAAGCTATTGGGTTAAAAGAATAAATCAAATGAATGATATGAAAGATCAATTTTAATGAATTTTTTTATAGAATTTATTAAATTTCTTATGAATAGAAAAAAATATTGGTTAATGCCAATAATAATAGTTCTATTTATGTTTGGTCTTTTGATTGTTTTAAGTCAAGGTTCAGCTATTGCTCCATTTGTATATACTCTTTTTTAAGAATTAATTTAAATAAAAATTTTGGAAATAATATTTTTGAAAATTTAAAAAATCGAAAATAAGGGAATAAAGTTAAATTATTAAATTTATAAAAAGGATTTTTTACAAATAAATATTAATTTTTTTTTCTAATACAGGGGTAGCCGATCTTTTATTGAAGAAGATTTCAAAGTACTAAAGCACTATCATTATTACACAACAATATAAAATTTTAGATTATAATAAATTTTATTGAGATCAATTATACGAAAAAAATAACAAAAAAATAAAATTGACTATCAATATATAACTTTTTCAAATAAAAGTGTTCTAGTAAAAATAATCAAAAACCAAGAATGAAAATAATAGGCTTATCTTGCTTTTATCATGATAGTGCTGCCTGTCTTTTAGAAAATGGGGTAATCACTGAAGCAGTACAAGAGGAAAGATTTACTAGAATAAAACACGATAGTAATTTTCCACTTCATTCAATTGGATATATATTAAAAAAATATAACCTAAGTTTAGATGAAATTGATTATGTAGTATTTTATGAAAAACCATTCTTAAAATTTGAGAGATTACTAGAGACATATGTTGCTAAAGCACCTAGAGGTTTTTTATCTTTTAAAACCTCTATGCCTATATGGCTAAGAGATAAACTTTTTCAAAAAAAATTAATAATTGATGAATTAAAAAAATTTTCAAGTAAAAAAATTGATAAAAATAAAATTTTGTTTAGCGAGCATCATTTTAGTCATGCTGCAAGTGCATTTTTTCCATCACCATTCAAAGAAGCAGTTATATTAACTCTAGATGGAGTTGGAGAGTGGCCAACAACTACCTTTGGTTATGGAAAAGATAATATTATAAAAATAGATAAGGAAATAAATTTTCCACATTCATTAGGGTTACTTTATTCCGCATTTACATTTTTTTTAGGTTTTAAAGTTAATAGTGGAGAATATAAATTAATGGGTTTGGCACCATACGGTGAACCAACTTATGTAGATGATATTTTAGAAAAGCTTATTGATTTGAAAGATGATGGCTCTTTTAGACTCAATCAAAAATATTTTAATTATACAACTGGTTTAACTATGACTAATAGTAATTTTGCAGATTTATTTAATTTAAAAATAAAAGAAAGTAATGAAAGCTTTAAAACTGAATATTTAAATTTAGCATCATCAATACAAAAAGTTACTGAAATAATTATATTGAAAATAATAAGGTATCTTAGAAAAAGATATGATTCAGAAAATCTATGCTTGGCTGGTGGGGTAGCTTTAAATTGTGTAGCAAATAGCAAAATAATTGAAAGCAAAGAATTCTCAAATATTTGGATACAACCAGCATCAGGAGATGCTGGTGGATGTATAGGATCAGCATTAAATGTTTGGCACATGCATTTAAATAATGACAGAAAAATAAACAAAAATGATTCAATGAATGGATCTTTATTGGGAACATCATATAAACAAGAAGAGATTGAAATAAAACTTAATCAACTAAATGCAGATTTTAAAGTATTTGATGAAAAATTGATTATAGAAAAAACAGCAAAATTTTTATCAGAAGGAAAAGCTATTGGCTGGTTTCAAGGTAGAATGGAATTTGGACCAAGAGCACTTGGTTGTAGATCAATACTTGCAGATCCAAGATCAGACAAAATGCAAAGGGAATTAAACTTAAAAATCAAATTTAGAGAGAGCTTTAGACCCTTTGCTCCAGCAATAATTAAAGAAGATTTAAAAGAATGGTTTGATTTAGAAAAAGATTCTCCATACATGCTATTGGTTGCTCAATTAAAAAAAGATAAATTAATAAAAATATCAAATAGTGATTTAAATTTGAAAGGAATTGATAAATTAGGTATTAAGAGATCTTTAGTCCCCGCAATTACTCACGTTGATAATTCGGCAAGAGTGCAAACAGTTGACAAAAATATAAATCCAAAATTTTATTCTTTAATAAGATCTTTTAAAGAGCTTACCGGTTGTCCAATGTTAGTAAATACTTCATTTAATATTAGAGGTGAGCCAATAGTAAATAATCCTGAGGATGCCTACAAATGTTTCATGGGTACAAATTTAGATGTTTTGGTCATAGGAAATTGTATAATTGAGAAAAAAAATGAGGATAGAAAAAATTTAGTTGATTATAGATCACAATTTGAATTAGATTGATATCTCCAAAAAATTTGTAAATTTATTTTAATTAATACCTCAGTAGTATTTAAAATTTTAATTCTAATAGGATTAATGTTATTAAAAAAATAACTGATTTTTGAAAATTAAAAAAAAATTAATATGTAGTTATAAATTTGTAGATGGACAAATTATATGCCATGAAATCACTTACACAAAATATTTATATGATATATGCTTTTATATCAAGTTTGGCTATGGGTTAAATTTAAGTTAATTATCAAGTTAAATTAATATGTAATTTGGTTGCGGGGGTAGGATTTGAACCTACGACCTTCAGGTTATGAGCCTGACGAGCTACCGGGCTGCTCCACCCCGCGATCAAATGGCTTATAGATGCAAAATGCGAAAATATCAATTAATTCTTTATTATTTTGTTTTATGTTTTTATTAATTTTTATTTTTACATATATTTTTTATTGAAGTTCACATCAGATAATTGAAATTATCAATTTATGAATATGCGATTTGACCTAGTAAGAAATGCTCGCGATAAATAAAATTCATTCTTTTTAAAAAAAGTCTACTCACGTAATGATTACAAAAATAAAAATAGAAATAAATACTAAATAATTAAAATTACTATTTTTTTTTAATTAAAAATAATAAATTCTACTTTAATCTTCAATATATGAGTTAAATAAAGTCTTTATTCAAAATTTTGTATATTATAAAAAGTATGCATCAGTTCATTAAATTCAATCGTGGCCTTAACACTATTTGAGTCATTGTTATATATTAATAATCCAGACTGACCAAGGGCAGGCAGATTAATACCCACCTCTCTAGGTGTACTTCCATGAGCAACAATGACTTTATTAAAATTTTCTTTTGGAGAAGTAAAAAAAATTTCTTTTTTTAATTTTTTTATTTTTTTACTATTATTTCTATTTGTTATTGAGTCATAGGCTAAGTAATCTACTTTTTCATATTTACCAAAAGCTATGTTAGCTGTCTCTAAACATCTACAGATAGGACTTGTATACACTTTATCTATAGGAATATTTAATTTCTTAAAAATCAGTCCAATAAATTTAGCTTCTTCTTTACCTCTTAATGTAAGGCAATTATTTTTTTTAATATAATTAGTTTTATAACCATTCATTTCTAAAACATCAAAACCCTGTTGAAAATCATTAGAAATTTTATGAGAATGTCGTATAAAAATTGTATTACCACCTTGTTTCAATAAATCAATTATTTGATCGTTTATTATGTAATCTATTTTTTTAGATGCTTGATTTTTTTCTTCAATCTGAGTAATATTTTTTAATTTTTCTAAATTTAAAAAATTAGTTAGATTAGATTTTTCAGCAATAAATAAATTTAAAATAATTATTGTAGATAATAATAATAATATTAAAACTCTATATAGTATAGATGCCATGACAAATAATACACTATCTTTAAAATTTTCATAGATAAAATAAATTTAAATAATAAATCATAATTTGTTTAGCTTTTCTCATTCTACATTGTTTTTTATTAAATATTAAATTAAATAGTTTTTTTGTGAAAAGATTTTTGAATATATTATTTGTTAATATACTTATTTTAATATTTTTATTAGTTCTTATCGAAATCATTACTAGAATTTTTTTAAATTTTTATATTGGTAATTCTACTGCAGGCTTAAAAGAAAGGCAGGCAAATTTAATTTATCAACCTTTTGTTATGTATGGTATAGATTGGGATAAAAAAATAGAAGATATTAATAAAATAAAATCAAATTATAAGATACTAATAATAGGTGGATCAACTGCGGAGTTATTTCCAGATAAGATAATAAAAGAAGATTTTTTAAAAAAATTGAATTTGGATACTTCAGTTTATAATTTAGCTTTTGGTGGTTATGTTAGTCATCAACAAATGATAAGTTTAATTTTACATATTGATAAAATAAAACCAGATTTGGTAATAAACATTGATGGTGCAAATGATATAATCCATAGTTTGAGACAAGAAACACATGGTAAATTTCTATTAAATGAAACTTACTCAATATTGTTAACTAAACCATATTTTGGACCTGTTATTTGGTTATTACAAAATTCACAATTTTATAATTCTCTTGTCCGATATTTTGAAAGAAAGAAAATTTATAACTTTGAAGATAAAAAATCATTTTTAGAAAATTATGTTAATACATTATTTAAAATAAAATTAATTGCAGAATCTTATGGGAGCCAATTTATACACGTCTTACAACCACATATAGAATTTAAAAATTTAAAATCTCCAAAAGAGAAATTATTCACTCATTACGATTATAGAAAAAATTTTGTAATAGAAAGTTACAACTTTATATCTAAACAATTAATTAATATAAACTACAATAACAAATGTAATTTTATCGATGGAAGATTATTATTTAAAAATTATGAAGAAAGAATTTTTAGTGATGATGTGCACTTTTATAATAATAATGGTTATAAAATAATTTTAGATAAAATTATAAAATGCATAAATTAATATAGATTAATTTAGTTCAAATTTTTTTAAATTTCAATTCTATTGTGATTTAATTATAAGACTTATAAAAAATGGTGGTAGCGGAGGAGGGATTTGAACCCCCGACATCACGAATATGAGCCGTGCGCTCTGACCAACTGAGCTACTCCGCCGTAAAAGTTATTCTTATAATTAATATTAATAAATAAGAAATAGTTAATTATATTGTAAATCATTTAGAATTATTTTTACTAATTTTTCTGAGATTATTTGAGAGCCTTTTTTTGAAATATGATGATCATCTATAAAGATTGTTGAGCTAAAATTATCAAATATTGATGTAAAATCATTAACTTTATAAGGATATTCAATTTTTTTTGCTTCATTATATACACGTGACTCAATTTGCCTTCTCCATTCAAAATTTTTACTATTGTAAATACTATTTTTTTCAAAATCACTTAGATTTTTTTTAGTATATAGACTTGGCTGTAATATGAAATACGCATTGATTTTCTCTATCTGACTTATTGAGTAAATTATTTCCATGTTTCTTACGTATATATTAATTAGTCTCTTAATTAAAAAATCATAGTTAGAATATTTATCAGTTTCTTTAACATCTAATTCTGTTTGTTTTGGAATATCAAAACCGGTTTTATTTAATAAATTAAAATAAGATAAAATTTTCCTAAATATTTTTACTGTAAATGATCTATTATTTACTAAATCAATAAATAAGTATGCATTATTATGAGTTTTTAGAAATTTAACAATTAATTCCCATTGAGCTATAGGTGTCAAAAAATTATCAGACCTTAAATAACCGGCCTTTAAAGCCTCATTATGACTTATATGAATACTCTCATTGACAAAATCATAAAAAAACACAAAATCAAAATCATAATTTTTGTATATTTCAAGAAAGTATAATATTTCTTGAGAGTTGTTATAGCCATTTACTCCAAAATTAAAAATTTCAAAATTAAAATTTGAATTATTTTGATTTAATAATTTTGAAACTAAACTAGGTATGGTTTCATTATCTGACTCACTTCCAATCCCAAACATTGTTGAACCACCAAAAAAACCTATTTTTATTGTTTCATGATCTTGTTTTTTTTCATAATTTTTGGTTACTCTTAATCTATCATAATTTGTATTTATATATTTAGATGAGAAATTTCTCGGTAATCTATAATGTTTATAGTAATCAAACTCTAAAAGTTGATATAGTTTTTGTAAGCTATCAGAATGATTCTTAAAATCGTAATTTGTATCGTATAAATTAGATAGTTTCTTTAATTCATTATAATCAGTTGAATACGGAGTTACTTTTAAATCAGTATATAATTTCTCATATATGAGGCCAGTTGTTTCAAAAAAAATAATAGTAAATAATATGATAAAAAAAAGGTAACTAAATATTGAGAAAAATTTCTTAATTAATATCATCTATTTTTAATTTAAATAGAAAATGATTCACCGCATCCACATGTACTTTTTTCATTTGGGTTATCAAAAACAAATCTTGAAGAAAGTTGATCAGTTCTATAATCCATTATTGATCCTAATAAAAACATTGTAGCTTTTGGATCGATTAGAATTTTTGCTCCATCTTGATCAATAATTTCAAAATTTTTTAAATTCTTTGAGTTCCCAAAATCTAGCTTATAAGAATATCCACTACAACCAGCTTTATCGACACCAATAACAATAGAATCCATTCCTTCTGGCGCACTAGACATGATTTTTTTAATTTGATCAGTAGCATTAGAAGTTACAGATAATAAATTATTCATATTACTTCTTATAAATTAATTTAAAATATATCTAAAGCAAGTTTTGCTTCTTCAGACATTAAATCTTTGTGCCATTGAGGATGCCAAACTAAAGAAACTTCTATAGAATTTATGTTTGACAATTTTTCAACTGATTTTCCTACATTTTCGGGCATACTTCCTGCAACAGGGCAGTTCGGATTAGTTAGTGTCATTTTAATTTTAATGTCGTTTTTATCATTAATCTTAATTTCGTATATTAAACCTAAATCATATAAGTTGACTGGTATTTCTGGATCAACGACAGTCCTAATACACTCTATGACTTGTTCTTGTTTAATTTTAATGTTGTTATTTTTATTGTTGAATTTTTTTATATAACTTGTGTTTTTATCTGGTAAAAAATCTTCTAATTGTTTTTCTTCCATTAGTTATAATAATATTTTTGTTATTTCATGAATGCTGTCTACTAAATAATCAACATCATCCTTTGTATTATATACACCAAATGATATTCTAGAAGTTCCAGTAACATTAAATTGTTTCATAAGAGGTTGGCAACAATGATGTCCAGTTCTTATTGCTATATTTTTTTTATCTAACATTGCACCTAAATCAGAATTATGTACTCCTTCAATATTAAAAGAAATGATTGCACCTTTATTTTTATTTGATCCATATATTTTAATATTATTGAATTTTGAAAGTTTTTCATATGCATAATTATGAAGTTTCATTTCATGGTCATAAATAACATTTGGATCAACTTCATCCATAAAATTTAATGAAGAAGAGAAACCTATAACTGGTGCAATAGGAGGAGTACCTGCCTCAAATTTTTCATAACCATTTGCATATGTGCTTTTATCAATATCTACATCGTCAATCATTTGCCCTCCCCCTTGGTAAGGAGTAAATTCATCTATCCACTTATCTTTCATATAAAGTATACCCAGACCTGAAGGTCCATACATTTTATGTGCAGAAAAAACATAGAAATCAGGATCTAAATCTTTTAGATTAACTTTTTTATGAGGAGCAAATTGACAACCATCTAATAGTATTGGTATATTCTTTTTTTTGGCAATTTCTTTTACTGTATCAAAATTTGTTATTGATCCTGTAACATTTGACATGTGGGTTAATGTAATTAATTTAGTTTTTGAATTAATTTTATCATTTAATTCATCGTAATTAATTTCACTATTTTTGTTTAGTCCGAGAGGAGTAATTTTTATTTTTTTTTCGATTAAATGCCAAGGTATCAAATTAGCATGGTGTTCAAGATAACTTAAGATTATTTCGTCACCATCTTCTAAAAATCTTTTAGACATACAAGATGCGATTAAATTTATACCCTCAGTTGCGCTTTTAACAAAAATAATATTTTTTTCAGATGTATTTAAATAATCTGCAACTTTATTTCGAGCATTTTCAAATTTTTTTGTTAACTTTGAACTTAATTCATAATTGCCTCTATGAATATTTGCATATTCATTTGTGTAACAGTTATTGGTGGCTTCAATCATTTCATCAACTTTTAATGCTGAAGCAGCGGTATCTAAAAAAACTAGATTAGGATTTTTTTTGAATACAGGAAATCTTGATTTTAAATTTGAAATATTCATTTCACTTTACTTAAGTATCTTACTAGTTTCTTTTGTATTAATTCAGACATTTGTTCATTATCAATACTACTTAATTCTTCATTAATAAATGATGATATCAATATTTTAGTTGCTGCAATTTTACTCATACCTCTAGATCGAAGATAAAAAATAGCATTTTCGTCTATAGGTCCAATAGTAGAGCCATGACTACATTTCACATCATCAGCATATATTTTTAATTCAGGTTTAGAAAAATAGGATGCATTATCAGATAAAAGTATCCCTTTGCTAAGCTGATATCCCTCTGTTTTTTGTGCGACTTGATCAACATGAGTGTTACTAAAGTATGTTGCTTTAGAACGATCATTCAAAATACCTTTATAAACTTGATTACTTTTGCAATCTTCAGCTAAATGCTTAACAAATGTTTTGTTGTTAGAGGTGTTATTATCTTTTAGAAAAAATATTCCTTGTAGATCAGCTTCTGAATTAGCTTCTAATAACTCAGAGTAATGAAAATTTCTTACGTGGCCTTCTGAAAAATTATATACTTTTTGGGTGTAGGTAGTATCTTTTTTACATGAAGAATGAGTTGTTATTATTAAATTATGATTCGCAGAATTGTCTTGAATTAGGAAATGATTTAGATGAGAATTTTTTTCTAATTTAATTACATTTAATATATTTGATGTAGAATTATTTTTATTTTCATATTCTTCAATAAGATTTAGGGATGATCCCTCTTCACAAATATAATTATTTTTTTGAAAAATGGTTAAATCATCATCAGTCACAATGTTTGATATTTTAATTTTTATGTTGTTATTTTTTTTTATAATAATCTTAAAACCACTATTTAAAAATAATGAATTTAGATTTACAAAATGATCATTATTTTCAATTGTATTATTTTTAGAAAAATCATTGTAATCTTCATCTAAAATTTTAGTAATTTCAATTTTATCATCTTTAAAACTCGAACACTGTCCATTTACAGAAACTATTGAATAATTATTTTCATGATTATTGTTTATTACTGATGTTTCTTCAGAGATCAGATATTTGTACTTAAAATCAATAAAGTTTTTTAAATTTATATTTTTAAGACTTTCATTATTTTTTTTATCAAATCTATCATTTTCAAAAATATTTATTAATTTTTCTCTATGGGTTTCAATATCTTTGTTTTCTGAAAAAAAAATATTTTTTTTATTTTTTAGATAATTATCTTGGATATTCATTACTGAAATTTTTGAAATCCATCTTTTTCTATTTCAGCAGCAATTTCAGATCCTCCTGATTTGACAATAGAGCCATTTACCATAACATGTACATAGTCTGGTTTTATATAATCCAAAAGTTTTTGATAATGAGTAATAATTAAAAATGAATTATCTTTTGTTTTAAGTTTATTAACCCCATCGGTAACGATTTTTAGAGCATCAATATCTAGACCTGAGTCAGTTTCATCTAAAATAGCTAAATCTGGATTAAGAATACTCATTTGTAAAATTTCGTAACGTTTTTTTTCACCTCCAGAGAAGCCTGTATTAACTGATCGTTTAAGCATATCAATATTTATACCTAAATCCATAGCTTTAGATTTTAAAAGCTTAGCAAAAGATAAATTATCAATTTCTTCTTCGTTCATACGTTTTCTTTTTGAATTAATTGCAGAGTGTAAAAATGGAGTGATATTTACTCCAGGTATTTCAACAGGATATTGAAAAGCCAAAAACATTCCTTCTTGTGCTCTTTCTTCGATATTTAAATCAAATAAGTCATTATCTTTGAAATTAATTCTTCCATTTAAAATTTCGTAATCCTCTTTACCTGCTAGAACGTTTGCTAATGTACTTTTACCAGATCCATTTGGACCCATAATTGCGTGAACTTCACCTTTATTGATATTTAAGTTAAGACTTTTAAGAATATTTTTATTTTCAATTTTTACTGATAGGTCTTTGATTTCTAAAAACATACTAACCTACACTTCCCTCGAGAGATATGGATACCAGCTTTTGTGCCTCAACAGCAAATTCCATAGGAAGTTCTTGCAAAACTTGTTTGCAGAAACCATTTACTATTAATGAAACTGCCTCTTCATGATTTAAACCTCTTTGTCTGCAGTAATAAAGTTGATCTTCGTTTATTTTAGAAGTCGAAGCTTCGTGCTCAATAACAGCTGTATTATTTTTTGAGTCAATGTAAGGAATTGTGTGTGCCCCGCATTGGTTTCCTACTAACAAAGAATCACATTGAGTATAATTTCTTGCTTTGTCAGCTTTCCTTAAAAAAGAAACTTCACCTCTGTAAGTGTTTTGCGACTTACCTAAAGAAATTCCTTTTGATATAATTTTACTTTTAGTATTTTTCCCAATATGAGTCATTTTTGTACCTGTATCAGCTTGTTGAAAATTGTTTGTTATGGCTACAGAGTAAAACTCGCCAATAGAATTATCTCCTTTTAAAATGCAACTAGGATATTTCCATGTAATAGCGGATCCAGTCTCTACTTGTGTCCATGATATCTTACTATTTTTACCTGCACAAAGACCTCTTTTAGTAACAAAATTGTAAATACCACCTTTTCCATCTTCATCTCCAGGATACCAATTTTGAACAGTTGAATATTTTATTTCTGCATCTTCTAAAGCGATTAATTCTACATTGGCTGCATGCAATTGATTGTCGTCTCTTTTAGGAGCAGTACATCCTTCAAGATAACTAACATAACTACCTTTATCAGCAATAATTAGAGTCCTCTCAAATTGCCCAGTATTTTCTGCGTTAATTCTAAAATAAGTAGATAGTTCCATTGGACATTTTACGCCCTCTGGTATGTATACAAAAGATCCATCAGTAAAAACAGCTGAGTTTAATGCTGAAAATGAGTGATCGCCAGGAGGTATAACAGAGCCAAGATATTTTTTTATTAAATCAGGATGTTTTTGAATAGCTTCGCCAATTGAACAGAAAATTATACCAAGCTTTTCTAATTCACCTTTGTAAGTTGTAGCAACCGAAACACTATCGAATACAACATCTACAGCAACACCAGCTAGAACTTTTTGCTCCTCTAAAGGAATACCCAGTTTGTTATATGTTTCTATAAGCTTTGGATCTACTTCACTAAGATCCTTTGGTTTCTTTTCAAAACCTTTTGGCGCTGAATAATAATAAATATCTTGATAATCAATTTCAGGAAAACTAAGATTTGCCCATTTAGGTTCTTTCATTTTTTTCCATTTTGAATACGCTTTAAGTCTCCAGTCCAGCATCCAATTTGGCTCGTTCTTTTTTAGTGAAATGAATTTAATTGTATCTTCGTTTAATCCTTTTTTTGACTTTTCATCATCAATTTCGGTTACAAAACCATATTTGTATTTATTTTTACTATAAGAATCTAATGTATTGAGAGTTTCAGAATTCACATTATCTCATCTAATTCATTAATTAAAAAAATCTAGTTATTTCAACAAAAATTAACCAAATTTAGAACTGATTTTAAATTTAGACAGTAATCCAGCCACCACCAAGTAATTGGTCATTTTTGTAAAAAACACAAGCTTGTCCAGGGGAAGTGTTATCTAATTCCTTTTCAAATGTAAAAGTTCCATGGTCCCTATTTATATCAAGAATTCCTGGTAAATCTTCTTGGGTTGATCTTATTTTTGCTGAACAATCAAGTTCTTTAGGCAGAATGTTGCCTCCCAACCAATTGATATTCTTAAAGTTAATAACTTTTTTTTTCAATTTTTCTTTTGTCCCTAGAGTAATTGAGTTTTGATCTTTGTTAATATCTATTACGTATAAAGGTTCTTTTGAACCACTAATGCCAATACCTTTTCTTTGACCAATAGTATAATTACTGATACCCTCATGTGTTCCAAGAATATTATTATCAAAATCATAAATTATACCTTTTTTATTAACACTCGGATTTAAGTTATTTACAAGATCTCTATAAGAATCTGATGTTACAAAGCATATATCTTGGCTATCAGGTTTATCGCTAACACTTAATTTATATTCTTTAGCTAGTTGCCTAATTTCTGATTTTTTATAATCACCTAATGGAAATCTCACATAATTCAATTGCTCTTGTAATGTTGAAAAAAGAAAAAAACTTTGATCTTTTGAAAAATCTTTCGCTTTATGTAAACTTGCATTATTTAAAGATCCTTTTCTTATTGCGTAGTGACCTGTTGCAAGAGCGTCAGCTCCAATTTTTTTTGCCTCATTAAGTAAATCTGAAAATTTTACTGTTTCATTACACTTAACACAAGGTAAAGGAGTTTCACCATTTGCATAAGAATCGACAAAGTTACTAATTACTCCATCAAAAAATTTGCCTTGGTAATCTAAGACTACATGTCTAAAATCATTTTTTAGAGCAACATTTTTAGCATCTTCAATATCAATACCAGCACAACACGATTTACTCTTAGATATGTTAGAGTTGTTATATAATTTTAGTGTAATCCCGATTACATCATAACCTTGTTTTTTTAGCATAACGGCAACAACAGAACTATCTACGCCGCCAGACATTGCTACAACTACTTTTGTGTCTTTTTCTGACTTATCAAAACCGAGAGAATTCATATATTTAAAACATCTATATTTACAAAATCATATAACTTCAATAATAGCTTTATCAAATGGTAGACTTATTAATTCCTGGGCCAGAAGGTAAAATTGAAGCTAAATATTCTCATAATAATAGAGACGATTCACCAATTGTTATATTATTGCACCCAGATCCCTCTAAAGGTGGGACAATGCATACTAAAATTATTTTTAAAATGTATAAAATTTTTATAAAAGCAGGATTTTCTACGATCAGATTTAATTTTCGAGGTGTTGGTAAAAGTGAGGGGATTTATGATGATGGCGAAGGTGAGTTAAGTGATGCAGCATGTGTATTGGATTGGCTTCAGCAGTATAACACAAATTCAAAAATATGTTGGGTTGCTGGTTTTTCATTTGGAGCATGGATTGCAATGCAACTATTAATGAGAAGGCCAGAAATAAATGGCTTTGTAAGTATTTCACCTCCTGCAAATTTAAGGGATTTTAGTTTTTTAGCACCATGTCCATCTTCAGGTTTAATTATGCATGGTGATAAAGACAATATCGCCTCATATGATTCTACAAAAATATTAGTTGAAAAACTTCAACAACAAAAAAAAGTGGACATTAAATTTAAACCAATAAAAGGTGCAGATCATTTTTATGAAAGTTTTTCAGATGAATTTGAAAACTCAATAAATGAATATATTGATCAAACAATTGATAGAAAATAATTTGGAATGAAATTTAAATCTGAGTTTCTTAATGAAATTAAAGAAAGAGGTTTTATTTATCAAGATACTGATATTATAAATTTAGATAATTTAATTTCTAAAAATAAAATATCTGGTTACATTGGATTTGATATAACTAGTGATAGTTTGCATGTTGGGAGCTTAATACAACTAATGCTTCTCCACTGGCTTGATTTTTATGGACATAAATCAATTTGCTTAATTGGAGGTGGTACAACATTAATTGGTGATCCTTCAGGAAAAGATGAAACAAGAAAAATATTAACTAAAGAAGAAATTGATAAAAATATTGGTAATATAAAACAAATATTTTCAAGATTTATCAACCTCAATAAAGATGCATTAATAATAAATAATTATGATTGGCTTTCTAAATTAAATTATATAGATTTTCTAAGAGAGTTTGGATCAAAAATTACCTTAAATAGAATGCTAACTTTTGAGTCTGTAAAAAGTAGGTTGGACCGAGAACAACCATTAACAGTATTAGAATTTAATTATATGCTTTTACAGGCATATGATTTTGTTTATCTTAATAAAAATTATAATTGTATTTTACAAATGGGAGGATCAGATCAGTGGGGTAATATCTTAAGTGGAGTTGATTTAATTCGTAAGATTAATAAGAAAGATGCATATGGTATTACTTCACCATTGATAACAAATAGTGATGGATCAAAGATGGGCAAAACAGCAAGTGGGGCAATATGGTTAAACAAAAATAAAATTTCTAGTTTAGATTTTTTTCAATTTTGGAGAAATGTTAATGATAATGATGTATCTAAATTCTTATATTTATTTACTAAGCTGCCAATCAACGAAATAGTTAAACTATCGGCTTTAAAAAATCAGGAAATAAATGAAGCAAAAAAAATATTAGCATATGAAGTTACTAAAATTGTTAGAGGCAAAGATGATGCTGATGAAGCTTTAGAAATTGCAAATAATACTTTCAATTCAAAAATTATTGATGAAAGGTTACCAAATATATCTCAAAAAGAATTAGATATAAAAAATGAAAATTTTTCAATTTTAGATGCTATAGAAAAGTTAAATTTAGTTAAAAGTAGAAGTGAGATAAAAAGATTAATTAAATCTGATGGTGTTAAAGTAAATGATCAAATATATAAAAATAGTAGTTTATCTTTAAAAGAATATTTAGGTTCTAAAGAAATAAAAATATCAATTGGTAAGAAAAGAATAGGGATCTTAAAAATTCTTTAGTTGAACTATAAAGTTAAAGAATTTTCTAAAAAATTATCAATCTTACCATCCAAAATTTCATTTACATTAGATGTTTCATAGCCACTTCTTAAATCCTTTATTAGCTTATAGGGATGTAAAACATATGATCTTATTTGATTACCCCATCCAATATCTTTTTTTTCTTTATTTTTTATATTCTCATTATCTTTTCTTTTTTGAAGCTCCGTTTCATAAATTCTTGATTTAATCATTTTCATTGCATTAGATCTATTTTTATGTTGTGATCTATCACTCTGACATTGTACGACAATATTTGTAGGTAAGTGTGTAATTCTTACTGCGCTATCAGTTTTATTTACGTGTTGTCCTCCTGCTCCTGATGCCCTATAAGTGTCTATTCTCAAATCACTTTCTTTAATTTCTATTTCAATTTTATCATCTATTTCTGGATAGACCCAAACACTTGCAAAACTTGTATGCCTTCTTTTATTACTATCAAATGGAGAAAGTCTTACAAGTCGATGAATGCCACTTTCTTTTTTCAACCAACCATAAGAGTAATCCATCACAATTTTTAGTGTACAAGATTTTATTCCTGCTTCCTCACCACGCATTTCTTGTAATAAACTTACTTTACAATTATCTTGATCTTCTGCCCATCTCAGATACATTCTTTGCAAAATCTCCGCCCAATCCTGACTCTCAGTTCCCCCAGCGCCGGCGTGTATCTCTATAAATGCATTAAGGTGGTCAGCTTCATCATTTAATAAATTTAAATATCGAATTTTTTCAGATAATTTTAAAGTCAACTCAACTTCATTTTTTAAATCATCTAATAATGATTTATCATTGTCTTTTTGAATAAATTTATAAATTTCCTCATTTTCATTCAGCAATTTACTAAGTTTATTAAAGTCGCTGATTTTGTTCTCAATAGATTTTATGTCTTGAAAAATATTTTTTGCATCATTATTTTCCCAAATATTGGGATCTGAACTTTTAAGCTTTAAATCTTCTAGTTTTTTTTTGAGAGATTGATAGTCAAACCCCCCTCCTTATAAGATCAAAGTTTGATCTTATTTTTTTTAAATTTTCTTCAATTAAATCAATATTTTCCATAGATACTTACTCTAATAAACCACCTGTTCCAGAAATGGAATTATTATTAAAATTTTCTAATCCATCTATGATGTTTACATTCCCAGAATATGGTTCTGAACCTAAAATGAAAGGTTCGCTTATACTTCCCTCTTTATTTGATATCATTCCATTTTTTGGGTCAATTCTTACAAAACTTATTCCTGAAGGAATTCTAAATGGTTTTTTATTTTTATTAATTTTTATTTTTTGAGCAAACTTTTTAAATATAGGAACAGCTACACTTGAGCCAGTTTGCTTGTATCCAAGAGATTTTGGTTGATCATAGCCAACATAAACACCTATCACTAAATCGGGAGTATATCCAATAAACCAGGCATCTTTATTTTGATTTGTTGTACCAGTCTTGCCAGCTATCGGTGCATCTAAATCTTTTAACCTTTTTGCTGTACCTCTTTGGATTACACCTTCCATCATCGAAGTAATTTGATAAGCTAAACGTGGATCAACAACTAGGCTCTGTTCTTCATCTAAATTTGGAATTTTTATTTTTGATGGAATTGAGTTAACAATACATTCATTACATTTTTTTAAACTAGTGTCACGTATCTTATTTCCATTTCGATCATAAATACTTGTAATAAATTTAGATTCAATTTTTTTACCTCCATTGGCAATAATAGCATAAGCATTGGTAAGGTCTCTTAATGTAATAACTCCAGAACCAAGTGACATTGAAAGTTTATCATCAAAACCTTCATTAATATTAAATTTACTAGCCATATTTAAAATTTTGTCCATACCAATTCTATTAGCAAGTCTTACGGTCATTAAGTTTCTAGATTTTTCAATGCCTGTTCTCATTGTTGTTAATCCATAAAATTCATCTGTATAATTTGATGGTTTCCATTTTGGAAGGCCTGGACCTTGATCAACTACATAAGGTGCGTCAAGAATTAATGTTGAAGGAGAATAACCTTCATTCAATGCTGCTAAGTAAACAATGGGCTTAAATGCTGATCCAGGCTGTCTTTTAGCTTGTGTGGCTCTATTAAATTCACTTTTGTGAAAACTATATCCTCCAGAAAGAGCTAATATATCTCCATTATGAGGGTCCATAACAATTATTGCACCATTTACTAGCGGTTCTTGTTTTATAGTGTAAGAATTATTATTTCTTTCTATGTAAATTACATCACCCTCATTGAAGTCTTCATTAGAAAGCCAATTATTATTGGGGCTATTTAAATTTACGATTAATTTTACTTTAGAGTTATTATAAACTTCTATTTTAGAATTATATATTTTATTAATTATAACAGTTTCCCAATTTGGGAAAAAAGGATTTATTTTTTTATAATAATCTTGATTTTTAAAAAAATTATCAAAGTCCGTATTTTCAATCAAACCATGCCAACCTTGGTTTTTTTCGTATTCTATTAATCCTTCAACTAAACTGAGGTTTGCATTTTTTTGAATTTCTGAATCAAGTGCAGTCTTAATTATTAAACCATCTGAATAAAGTTTTTCTTTTCCAAATTTTGAATATAGTTCCTTTCTTATTTCTTCATAAAAATAATCTGCATCTGAAAACTTTCTGTCATTACGTTTGAAAACTTGAATTGGTTTATTTTTATAAATTAGATCTTCCTTTTTTATATATCCATTTTGATACATTCTATCAATTACCCAATTTCTTCTTTCAATGGCTTTTAAGTAATTCGTTTTTGGGTTATAATTATTTGGTGCTTTTGGTAAAGCAGCTAAGAAAGCTATTTCATGAAGTTCTAGATCATATATAGATTTATTAAAGTAATTTAAACTTGCTGTACCAATTCCATAAGAACCATATCCTAAATAAATATCATTTAAGTATAATTCTAAAATAGAATTTTTATCTAATATATTCTCAATTCTAATAGATAAAATAATTTCTTTAATTTTTCTAGAGTAACTTAATTCATTACTTAATAAGAGATTTTTAACTACTTGTTGTGTAATTGTTGAGGCTCCAACTACCCTTTTATTAGAATAAGTATTCAGGATATTAGTAAAAATCGCTCTAACTATTGCAATAAAGTCAACGCCATAATGTTGATAAAAATTCTTATCCTCAGATGATAAAAAAGCTAATTTGATAGTTTGAGGTATTCTACTTTCAGGAATAAATATTCTTTCTTCCGTATAAAAGCTTTTCAATAGTAATCCATCTGAACTATAAATTCTTGAAGACAAATTTGGTTTATAATTTACGATACTATTATATGATGGTAATTCTGGTGAGTATCTCCAAAGTGTGTAGAAAATTGTTGAAATTGATATAAATGCAAAAATGCATAGTAAAATTAGCGATAATTTTATATAAGCAAATAATCTATTCATATTTATAAACTACATTGTGAAATAGTTAAAAATGTGACATTAGGCAAATATTATACAGATATTCAAAAATGACTTTAATATATAAAAATTTTTACGGAGTTTCGGCATTATGTCAAAAAATATACTTATTGATACAACAAATAACATTGAAACAAGAATCGCAGTTACAGAAGATGGCAAACTAGATGATTTTGAAATAGAACCACATAAAAAAAATGCTGTAAAAGGAGATATTTATTTAGCTAAAATAACCAGAATTGAACCATCTCTTCAAGCAGCTTTTGTTGAATTTGGAGCTCATAGAAATGGATTTCTTCCTCTTAATGAAATACATCCAGATTACTTTAAAATTCCTGCTGCAGATGAAGATAAAATTAAAGAATTAAGTGATAAAATTAACAATGAAAATGAAGAACCAAATAATAACGACAACATTAATGAATTTGAAGAATTAGAAGAAGACAAAATTGAACTTAAATCTGAAGAAAGTGAGGAAGAAATTGAGGAAGAAAGTGAGGAAGAAAATACAGATAAATTAATCTCTATAAAAAAAAGAAAAAATAAAAAAATAAGTCCTAAAAAAGAATATTTTAATTTTTTTAGAAAATATAAAATACAAGATGTAATTCGTCCAAAACAAGTTTTACTTGTTCAAATTAACAAAGAGGAAAGAGGCTTAAAAGGAGCAGCGCTCACAACATATTTATCATTTGCTGGAAGATATTGCGTATTAATGCCAAATAGTATGAATAGTGATGGCATATCTAGAAAAATTGGAGATTTAGAAGAAAGAAAGAAATTAAAAAAGATTTTATCATCAGTTGAAATACCCAAAAAAATGTCAGTAATTGTAAGAACAGCTGGAATTGGTAGGTCAAAAAAAGAAATTTCTAAAGATCTCTCTTTCCTAGTTACTCAATGGAATAAAATTAGAGAACTGACACTGAAATCTGAAGCTCCTAAAATGATACATGAAGAAGGGAATGTATTGAAAAGAGCTATAAGAGACATGTTAAGTGAGGATGTAGATAATATTTTTGTTGAAGGAAAAGATGGTTATAATAAAGTAAAAAAAATAACAAAAAATTTAGCGCCAACTTTTGTTAAAAAGGTTAAGCAATATAAATCTGAAGAAAACTCACTTTTTGCTTCTAATAATATAGAAACACAAATCAACGAACTATTTAGTCTAAGTGTGAAGTTAAAGTCTGGTGGGTCAATAGTAATAAATACTACTGAAGCATTAGTAGCTGTGGATGTTAATTCTGGCAAGAATACTTCAGAAAGAAATATAGAAAGTACAGCTTTAAAAACAAATTTAGAGGCTGCCGTAGAAATTGCTAGACAGTTGAGATTAAGAGATCTTGGAGGTTTAGTAGTTATAGATTTCATCGATATGGATGATTATAGAAATAATTTTAAAGTTGAAAAAAGTCTAAAAACTGCGCTTGTAAGAGATAGGGCAAGAGTGCAATTTGGAAGAATAAGTATGTTTGGATTAATGGAGCTATCAAGACAAAGATTAAGATCAAGTTTAATAGATAAATCTTTTGAAAGATGTAATTATTGTAAAGGATCAGGTTTAATTTTGAATTCTTCTTCAATAATTGATCAAATATTAAAAGTGATAAAAGAAAAAATTTCTGAAAACAAAAATTCAATAATCAACGTTAAATGTAATAGTGGTTTAGCTGAAAATTTATTAAATAATAAAAAAAGTGATATAAATACATTAGAAAATAAATTTGAATCAAAGATCAATTTTTATTTTGATCCACAATATTCCTTACATGATCCTTTAATTGAAATTGATGAGAGTTATCACTTAAATAATATTGAAAAAACAAATACAAGTACAAATACAAAGAAGAAAAATAAAACTACTAAAGTAATTAAAAAAAAGAAGTTAATAAAAACAAAAAAAACAAAAAAAAGTATTAAGAATAAGATTTTAGATGATAATGAAATAAAAGATGATGATAAAATTGATACGCAAAAGGATTTAAATACAATAGAGAGTGAAATAAACGAAGATGAAGAAAAAACTGGATGGTGGTCTTAAAAGAGTATTTGTTTTTTTTTTATTTTTTATTATTTGTACAAAAAATGGTTACAGCTCTCAAATATTAGATTACGAAACTGATTTATTTATAAATGAAATTTTAGAAGATATAATTAAAGTTAATAAAATTAATAAAAAAATTAAATTTAAAATAAAAAATAGTAATGAAATAAATGCTTTTGTAGATATTAATAATGTAATACATATTAATTCAGGCTTAATTATTCATTGCTCAGATTATGTTGCTTTATTGTCAGTTTTAGCTCATGAAGTTGGTCATATAGATCTCAATCATGTTGCACTTAGAAAAAAAACAATCGAAAATACTAAAAAATATAATACCTTAGGTCTTTTATCTGTAATAGCTGGATCAGCACTAACTCAAAACTCTCAATTGTTACAAGGCAGTATTCTTACTTCAGCGGCTTTATCGCATCAATATATTATTTTTAGTAAGGATCAAGAAATGGAAGCTGATTTATATGGATTAAAAACACTAAATTTATTAAAAACTAATTCTAAGTCTATTGAAACATTATTAGAAACAATAGAACAAAAATTATTAAATCAGGGTTTTTCAAAAGATAAACAAAGAGTTAGTACACATCCATATTTTGAGGATAGGATTCTATTAATAAAAAATTTCGAAAAAAATAAAGAAAATAATTTTAATAAAAGCTACAATCAAAAATTTAACTACATAAGAGCAAAATTTGTAGGTTACAGTGATAATGAGGAAGTGTTAAGTGAATTAAATGAACCTTTTAAAGAATATGCAGAATCAATTAAATTAGCTAGAAGTGGAAATCTAAAAATGTCTCTACAGAATTTAAATGAAATAATTAAAAATAATAATAATAATTTTCTACTAGAAACTAAAGCAGATATATTATTCTCTTATGGATACACTAAAGAAGCTAAAAAATTTTATAAAAAAAATTTAGAACAATATCCTTTAAATTATTATGCTAAAATTAGAATATTTGAAAATATAGAAATAAAAAAATTATCAAATAGTGATACAGAGATAGTTTTTCAAAGTAATATGGATCTTTTATACAAATTTTATAATAATAAAAATATTCTCTTAAAATATTTTGAGGTAGCAAAAAAATTAAATAAAAAAGAATGGTTAAAATTCTTTAATTTTCTTTTATCAGTTAATGATATTGAGAAAGAAGTTTTTGATATTGAAATAAAAAATTTTAAAAGTACTAAAGATAGTGATTTATTAAAACTCGTTAATATAATTAAGAATGTGAATAAATGAACGGATCTCTGATTTATCAAGATTACATAAATTTAATTAATAAAAATTTCATAATTACTAAAAACATTAGAAATAATCAAATACAACCATCAAGCATGGACTTGTCATTAAGTGAGGAATGCTATGAAATTAAGTATAGCTTCCTATCCTATAATTCAAAAGTTAGAGATAAATTAAAAGATTTAGCTATTAAAAAAATAAATCTAAGTAAAGAATTTATATTTAAAAAAAATAAGACTTACATTGTTAAACTTAATGAAAGTCTTAACTTAAAAAATAATATATTTGGTCATTGTAACCCAAAAAGTAGCACTGGCAGATTAGATATTTTTTGTAGAACGCTTGTTGATTATGCAGAAGAATACGAAAAAATTCCTAAAAATTATAAAGGTGAGATATTCTTAGAAATAACATCTAGATCATTTGATGTATCTTTTAAAAAAAATAATTCTTTAAATCAATTAAGACTTGTAAATAAAAATCATAATTATTTGACTGATAAACAATTAATTAACCTGAGTAAAAAAATTTCAAATCTAAATAGAGATAATATTAAAATTGATAATGGATTAAAGTTATCAGTTGATCTAGATGGATCAAATATAGTTGCTTACGTAGCCAAAAAAAATACTCCAATTCTAAATTTCTCTAAAATTAAATCTCATAAAATTAATGATTTTTGGAATGTAATTAGAAAAAACAATAAAAAATTAGTAATTGAGAAAAACAAGTTTTATATTTTGAGATCAAAAGAGAGGGTTGTAATACCGCCAAATTTAGCTGGTGAAATGATACCGTATGATACGGGAATTGGAGACTTCAGAGCACATTATGCAGGTTTTTTTGATCCTGGTTTTGGCCTAGGTAAAGGATCATATGCAGTTTTGGAAGTAAAAACAAATGAAGTACCTTTTTTATTAGAAGATGGTCAAACGATAGCTAGAATTAAATATGAAAAGTTGAACAAAAATAGTAATATTGTATACGGAAAAGATATTAAATCAAATTATCAAAATCAAGGTTTGAAATTAAGTAAGCATTTTAAATAGAATGAAAAAAATATTAATTATTAATGGCCCTAACCTAAATCTATTAGGTAATAGAGAAGATGATATTTATGGTAAAGATAGTTTAGATAAGATTAAATCTGATTGTGAAAAAAAAGGTATAGAGAAGAAATTAGAAATTTTTTTTTTCCAGTCTAATAATGAAGGTGAAATAATTGATAAGGTTCATGAAGTAAATGATAAATTTGATGGTCTAATTATTAACCCAGCAGCATTTACTCATTCTTCAATAGCCATTTTAGATTCATTAAGAGCAATAAATAAGCCCAAGATAGAAATTCATCTTTCAAATATTTATTCAAGAGAGGAATATAGAAAAAAAAGTATTACTTCTGAAGGAGTGCATGGTTTAATATGTGGATTTGGTGGAAATAGTTATCTTCTAGGAATTGAAGCAATATGCAAATTAATTTATAAATAAGTATGACTAAAATAGATAAAACAGATTTAGAGAATATTAAGTTAATCATTAAAGAATCAAAAATTAATAGTGTTGCTAAAATAAAAATTAAAAAAAATGATTATGAAATTGAGATTACCTCAAATGACTTCGTTGAAAACAATGTTTCCGTTCAAAAAATAGAAAAAAAATCTGAAGTTAAAGAGGTTGAAAATACGAATGAAGTTATAAATGAAGATAATATTGTTAAATCTCCAATGGTAGGAGTTGCTTATCTTTCTGCTGATCCAAATTCGCAACCTTATGTTAAAGTTGGTCAACATGTTAAAGCCGGTGATACTTTATTGTTAATTGAAGCAATGAAAACTTTTAATGAAATTAAAGCTCCTAGATCTGCTATTATCAAAAAAATAGTTACGTTGAACAGCCAGCCCGTAGAATATGGTGATACTCTTATAATTTTTGAATAATGTTCAAAAAAATACTGATTGCTAATAGAGGAGAAATTGCTTTACGTGTTCTTAGAGCCTGCAGAGAATTAGGAATAAATACTGTAGCCATTCACTCTGATGTTGATGAAAATGCAATGCACGTAAGAATGGCAGATGAAAGTATTTGTGTCGGACCAGCCTCTGCACAATCTAGTTATTTAAACATACCTGCCATTATAACTGCTGCCACTTTGACTGATGCAGATGCAATACATCCAGGTTATGGTTTTTTAAGCGAAAATCAACGATTTGCAGAAATCATTGAAGAACACAATATTAAATTTATTGGACCAAAATCAGAACATATCAAAATGATGGGTAACAAAATTGATGCAAAAAAAATAATGGATCAAACTGGGGTGCCAATAGTAAAAGGTATAAATGACTTAAGTGATAAAAATAAAATTGAAGAATTTATAAAAAAAGTAAAATATCCAATTATAGTAAAAGCAGCGAGTGGTGGTGGTGGAAAAGGAATGAGAATTGTCACAGAGGAAGATGATTTGAATAAAGCTATAAATGAAGCAAAACTTGAAGCAAAAAAATCATTTAATGATGAAAATGTTTATTTAGAAAAATTTTTAACATCTCCCAAACATATTGAAATTCAAGTCCTTTGTGACTCATTCGGAAATGTTGTTACTCTTGGAGAAAGAGATTGCTCAATTCAAAGGAAGCATCAAAAACTTATTGAGGAAAGTCCAAGTTCAGTTCTAACAAATGAAAATAGAGAAAAAATTTCTGAACTTTGTAGAAAATCTATGAAAAAAATCGGGTATGAAGGAGTTGGCACATTAGAATTTTTATATGAAAATAATGAATTTTATTTTATGGAAATGAATACAAGATTACAAGTTGAACACCCAGTAACAGAAATGGTTACTGGAATAGATCTTGTTAAGGAACAAATTCTCGTTGCTAACGGAGAAAAACTTACAATAAAACAAGAAGATATAAAACTTAAAGGTAGTTCAATTGAATGTCGAATTAATGCCGAACATCCAGAAAGCTTTATACCATCACCTGGTAAGATAACACAATATCACCAACCTGGAGGTCTAGGTATTCGAGTAGACTCAGCTGTTTACGATGGATACTCAATTCCATCCCACTATGATAGTATGATTGGAAAGCTAATTACCTACGGTGCAACAAGATCAGAAGCTCTAAAAAAAATGAATAGAGCATTAGAAGAATATGTAATTATGGGAATAAATACAAATATACAACTCCATCAAAAAATTATTCAAACTGATGAATTTAAAAGAGGAAGTTACAACATTAATTTTATGTCAAATTTAATTGAGTAAAATAATTGATTTAAATAGCTTAATAGAATTTTATAAAAAAGCTTACTTTCCGATGGCTGATAGTAAGAATTCTGAAGAAATAAAATTTTATAAACCAAAACTTAGATTCATTATTCCAATTTATAATTTTCGCTATCCTAAAAAACTATTTAATGAATTTAAAAAAACAAAATACAGTTTTAAAATAGATCACAATTTTGCTAAAGTTATAGAGTTATGCAAAGAGATTAAAAGAAAAGATCAAGATACTTGGATTAATGAAATTATTTTAGATACATATATTGAATTACATAAAATAGGTAAATGTCACAGTGTAGAATGTTATGAAGATGATAATCTAATTGGTGGTTTATACGGTTTACATATAGGATCATGTTTTTTTGGTGAAAGTATGTTTAGTTTAAAGACTAATACAAGTAAGTTTTGTCTACTTTATTTATTGGCAATATTGAAAAAAAATAATTTTTCCATTTTAGATTCACAGTTTTTCAATCCTCATTTAGTTCAGTTTGGAGCGTATGAAATAGAAACTGAAATTTATGAAAATAGACTAAAAGAAAGCTTAGAGATTGAAAGTTTTTTTAGAGAAGTCAACAATTTTCAAGAAGTCTTATCGTTACTACAATCTACTAACCAAAGATCATAAATAGGATTTTCCAAAGGAGTAACATCAGGAGAAGAGGAAATCATCCAGCCTTTATAAATATTATTATTTTCATTGTTAATAGTATCGTAGACATCTATCAAAACATAATCTTCAGGAATTTCAGTTGGAGGAGTGCTACCACAATACAAAACTTCAATATTTAAAGTTTCCCAAGATATTTTAGAATTTACCAAAATATCTTTTGTAGTAACCTTATTAGTAGTCTTATTTAACAACTTAAAAGAGGCATACTTTTTTTCTATAGTCTCAGCAGAAATAGTTAATGGTAGAAGAAAAAAAATTGTTACTCTAATTAGGAGTCCAAGATTTATATTCTTCTTCTTTTTTTTCTGGATCATAATTTTTTGAAAGAGGATGAGATGATGGAAAATATGCTTCATTAGTACCAGTCATATTTGGTTTATGGTTTTTTTGCCATTTGTATTTATGTGAATAGTCAATTGGAGGATTATCAATAGATTTGTGAAGCCAAGCATGCCAGTGTGGCGGTATATTTGATGCTTCTATTTCACCATTAAAAATTACCCATCTTTTTGCGTTTAAATCTTTAAAATCTTTGGAGCTAGAATAATATT
Source organism: uncultured Alphaproteobacteria bacterium (assembly GCA_902572735.1). Lineage (GTDB taxonomy): Bacteria > Pseudomonadota > Alphaproteobacteria > HIMB59 > CACPNW01. Next base: position 18,827 of record CACGGX010000010.1, on the reverse strand, counting down.
TATTCCCCAATTCATCACTACCAACTAAGTTTCCCTTAAGCCAAGTATAGATTTTTGTTCCTAATGACATTAATATTTCTATAAAGATTAATGGACTACTTTCCAATTAATTTTTTTATTAGCATAAAAATTCTTAACCTGAATATCATTATAACTAGATAATTCTGACATAATCCATTCTTTTTTTTCTAATTTAATTTTTTTATCATTAATTGGAAAACTATAATGTTTTGCACCATTAATTGAACAAAATATCTCTAACTTATCAATTGCATTTTCTTGGTCAAAAATTTCTGCATATAATTCTATTGAGCAAGGAGATGAAAATATTCCTGGCTTAGATGACATATCTGGTTTTTTTTCTTGAATTGGATGTGGAGCTGAGTCCGTACCTAAAAAAAATTTAGAATTATTGTGACATGCAGCTTTTCTTAATTCTATTAAATCTGTTTCGTTTTTAACAACTGGCATACAAAAATGGTGAGGATTAATAGAATCATCATGAAATACATCTTTTTTTGTTAAAAGCATGTGGTGAGGTGTAATTGTTCCTGCAATATTTTCATTTTCTTTCACATAATTAACTCCATATGAAGTTGATACATGTTCAAGTGTAATTTTTAAAAGGGGAAATTTTTTTCTAATAATACTTAATTCATCATCTATAAAATATTTTTCTCTATCAAAAATATCTATATCTTGAGCTACTTTTTCACCGTGTATTAATAATGGACTTTTTTCTTCTTCTAAAATCTCTAAAAATTTAAAGATTTTTGAAATGTCACTCACTCCATGACTTGAGTTTGTAGTTGCATTTGAGGGATAAAGTTTAGACCCAAAGAAAACTTTATTTTGAATACCTTTTCTGAAATCTTCTAAATCTAAATTTTCATTTAAATAACAAGGTATAAGTGGTTCAAAATTATGACTGGATGCTTTATTTAAAAGCTTTTTATAAGCAGAAGCTTTATCAGTATCTGTGATGGGAATTTCTGTATTTGGCATTGCCACACATCTATTATTTATTCTTGAAGAAAAATTAGTAACCATTTCTAACATGTCGCCTTCTCTAAAATGTACATGCCAATCATCTGGCTGAATTATTTCAATATTTTTATTCACAATAATTATTTTTTTGTAATGTAGAATAAATCTTTTCTACGCTTATAGAGTCCATATAGGATTTTGTTTTATCAATATTTATACTTTTAAAATAGTCATAGCTTTCATTTGTTCTTATAACTTGTGAATCTTGCATAAATGGACCGTAAATCAGATCATTTGTTGGACCAAATAATACTATAGACTTTAATTTTGTGGCTGAAGCCATATGAGATAATCCTGAATCATTTCCAATAAATAATTTTGATTTCTTCATATAAGCAGCAGTTTGAGTCAATGATGCGCCAAATAAATTAATTATCTTATTACTATCAATATTTTTTGTTATTTCGTTTAAATAATTTTCTTCTTCTGACTTTGAGCCAACTAAAATAAATTTAATATTTTTATTTTGTGATAAAATTTTGATTAATAATGAATTATAATTTTTAATACTCCAAATTTTTGGTTTCCAATTTCCACCTGGAAATATAACAAAATATTTAAAATCATTAGACAAATGTTTTGTAACTATTTCTTCTTCTTCTGTATTTGTATCAATAAACAAATCTGAACAATCAAATTTAAAGTAATTAGATAATTGCTGTAAATGATTTAGATTAGATTTTTTTTTAAATATAAATTTTTGCTTATGTTTTAAAAAATATGATAACAACGAACTTCTAAAATCAATAATTATATCCCACTTCTTTCCATAACAATTAGAAATTATATCTAACCAATGCATATTGTATCTTTTTTTTGAAACAGTAATTATGTTTTCTGCAGATTTAAAGTTTTTGAAAATTGATTTAGCAGATGGACCAATTACAAATGTAAATTTAGTTTCTGGATATTTTTTACTAAAATAATTTATTACTCCAGTTGATAGAATTGTATCTCCAATAAGATTTGACGAAATAACAAGAATTTTCACAGAAATATTACACTTTTAATATATTCAATATATATTTAGATAATTATGAAAGATAAATACTTTTTTCATCATCTGAATTCAAGATTTTTTGAGATTTCTGGAAAAGATAGTAAATCATTTATTCAAAATTTAATTACTAATGACATTGAAAAATGTAATAATGGATCAATTATTTATTCATGTCTATTAACACCTCAGGGTAAATTTTTAGCAGATTTTTTTATATTCAATTTAAATGAAAACTATATTTTTGAAACTAATGATAAATTTTATAGTAATTTATTAGGACGATTTAAAATTTATAAACTTCGCTCTGATATAGAAATTAAAGAAATTAATAATCTAAATTCTTATTCATTATTTAATATAGATTATAAAGGTGATTATAATGTTTATTTAAATGATCCTAGAAATATAAACTTAGGTAAAAAACTTATAACGGATAAAAAAATTTTAATTGAAAAAGAGAGATTGAAAGAAATTAATGAAACAGAATATCATGAAATTTTAATTAATCATACAACACCCTATTCACCATATGATATTTTAGAAAATAAATCTTTATTATTGGAAAATAATTTTGATAATTTAAATGCTATTGATTGGGATAAGGGATGCTATGTGGGTCAAGAAATTACTGCAAGAATGAAATACCGTGGATTACTCAAGAAAAAACTTTACGCTCTAAAAATAAAAAATGGAGATGTACTAGAGGGAGATGAGTTGATAGTAGATAATAAAAAAATAGGTACAATTGTATCAAAAGCAAATTCAAATATTTTTGCAGCATTAAATATTAATTTTGTTAATGAAATAAAAAATAAAAATCTAAATTTAGTAATTAATGATTCATTATCTTTTGATTTTTTAAACTGAAAATTTTTTTTTATAAAAACTAACTGGAATTATTAAAATTATAAAAATTATTAGCATTGGAATAAATATATTATTAATTCCATAGTTGTTTGCAATAAATCCTAATGAAGCTGGAGCCCCTATAAATGTTCCGTAAACTGCAATTGAAATTATTGTTATTCCTACTCCACTGTCAATTCCTTCAATTTTTCCAGCTAAACTATATGCGATAGGAACAATTGAAGATGCTCCGATACCTAATAATGAAAAACCAATAATAGCTGCATAAATACTACTAAAATTAGATAAAATTATTAAACTCATAATCGTCGATAAAAATAAAAAGAAAATCAAAAGAAAAACTCCAATTTTATCTCTTACCCAATCACCACTAAATCTTCCGATAACCATAAAAATATTAAAACTTAGAGTTGCTAAGCCAATATAGAAACCATCAACTTGAATAAAATCTCTCATATAGAGAGCTCCCCATGCATCAACACTTCCTTCCGTTAGAGCGTTTGCCATTGCAATTAATGCTAATAAAAAAATAAGTAAGGGCCAAATAAAAAATATATTTTTTTTACTGGAGTCTTCTGATTTTGTTTCAACTTGTGACTCTAAACAAAGTACAAAATACAAACTCAAAGGAAGAAGAATGATGACATACAAAAGTATATTAAAAATAAAAGAATAATTCCACTCCAGTAAAAAGCTTGTGATAAGAGATCCAAATAAAACTCCAAGACTCCAAAATGCATGAAACCCTGACATCATTGATTTTTTTTCTCTAACTTCTAAATTTGATGCATAGACATTGCATGCTATTTCGAATGCACCATAACTCATACCAAAAACAAATGAGAAAACCATAAAAAGCCATAACTCTTGAATAAAAGGTACTGGCAACCACAAAAAACCTTCGGCAATTAAGGTAAATGTTAAAATAGATTTTGTAGAAGTTTTCAGAATAAGAGCATTTGCAAAAATCATTGCAACAATTGAACCAATTGCAAATGATAACATAATATATCCAACACCAACATAATCAGTTTGAAGTTGATCCTTTATGGTAGGTATCCTAATAGCCCATAAACCTACATAACAAGCAGTTATAAAAAATATAATTTTTATTGCATGAATATCACTAATTTTTTTCATACAATTTTATTAATTAAAATATTTTTTGTAATATTCAGATAAATTTTCGACAGAAACTCTTTCCTGTTTCATAGTATCTCTATCCCTAACAGTAACACTTTTATCTTCTAGAGTTTCAAAATCTACAGTTAAACAAATTGGTGTTCCTATTTCATCATGTCTTCTATAATTCTTACCAATGTTTCCTGAATTTTCTAAAACAACTCTCCCCAATCCCAATTTCTGTAGATTAGATTTTATTTCTTTAGATAAATTAACTAATTCCTCATTATTCTTTTTGAGAGGAATAACTGCAGCTTTAATAGGTGAAAGATGAGGTTTTAGAGATAAAAGAATTCTTTTATTATCTTTATCTAAATCTTCTTCGCGATAAGCTTCATTTAACAAAGCAAGAACTCCTCTATCAACACCAGCTGATGGCTCAATTACGTAAGGAATATACCATTTTTTTTCTTCTAAATCTTGAACAGCTAATTTTGTAGTTGAAGAGGAGTTTTTCATAACTTCTGATGTAATTTTAAAATCATTTTGATTTTTAGTATGAGAACCTAAGTCAAAGTCAGTTCTATTGGCCACCCCTTCTAGTTCCTCTTCACCGTGGGGAAACACATAATTGATATCAACAGTTCTTTTTGAGTAGTGAGCTAATTCATTTTTTTCTACTTCAATTTTTTTTAAATTTTCTTTTTTTATTCCTTGATTAATCCACCATTCTATTCTTTTATTTATCCAATATTCATGCCATTCATCATCAGTACCTGGTTTAACAAAAAACTCTAATTCCATTTGTTCAAACTCTCTAACTCTAAAGATAAAATTACGAGGTGTTATTTCATTTCTAAATGCTTTTCCCATTTGTGCGATACCAAAAGGAACAGTTCTTGAAGTTGAATCTAATATATTTTTAAAATTAGTAAAAATTTGCTGACACGTTTCTGGTCTTAAATATGCAAATGACGAACCATCATCTACTGGCCCAATTGCAGTTTTAAACATTAAATTAAAAGGTCTTGGCTCAGTAAGATCTTCCGATTTACAATTTGGGCATTTATTATTTTCTAATAATTGATCTGCTCTCCACCTAGATTTACATGCGCGACAATCAACTAAAGGATCGGTAAAAGTATCTTCATGACCTGAATGTTTTAAAACTACTGGAGAACTTAAAATTGAGGCATCCAAACCTTCGGTATCATCTCGTTCATATACCATTGATTTCCACCAAGCTTGTTTAAGATTATTTTTGAATTCAACGCCCATTGGTCCATAATCATATAACCCCTTAATACCCCCATAGATGTCATTTGATTGAAATAGAAAACCTCTTCTTTTACAAAGAGAAACTAACTCTTCCATTGTTTGTGCAGTCATATAACTCTTAATCTTTTGGTTTATATTCTTTCGTTCTTGGATCTTTCTCTAAATCGATTACTGAGTCATTATTTACTTTATTATTAGTGAATTTGTCTTGTTTTTTTTTCTTAAATCTTAAAAATAATAAAATAGAAGCTAAAATTACAACTAAAACTAGAAATTTCATTACAAACCAAACCTAGAAAACATAATTCGTTCTTCAATTTTATTTAAAATTTCATCAGAATTAAATATTGAAGAAGAAAACCTACGTTGTAAAAATGATTTTTTTTGACTGATTATTTTAATTTTAATTTTTTTTCCAAACTTCTCTTCTAAAATTGGTTTTATTGCACCAATACCATCTGCTAAACCTAAATCTATAGCTTTATTACCAACCCAAAATAAACCAGAAAAGATTTCATCTAATTTATTCTGATCGAGTTTTGAACCCCTTCTATCTTTTACATAATTAATAAAATTATCATGAATTTGTTCTTGAATATTTTTTAATCTATCAATGTCTTCCTGTTTTTCTTCTTTGAAAGGATCAAGAAAACTTTTACTTTTTCCAGACGTATACACTCTTCTTTCAATTCCAACTTTTTTTAGAAGATCAACAAAACCAAAACCTGGTGAAATAACACCTATTGATCCAATAACAGAGTTTTGATCAATATATATTTCATCAGCAGCACATGCTAACCAATAACCACCAGAAGCTGCAATATCTTCAACAAATGCTAAAACTTTTTTGTTTTTTTCCTTAGCCAGATCAATGATCCTTTTTGCTATTAAAGAGGATTGTGTAGGAGAACCTCCAGGTGAATTAATGACCAAACCTACAACAGGAGATTTTTTATCAGCAAATAACTTATCAATTAACTTTTCTAAATTATTGATTGCTAGACCAGAACCTGTTAAGCCGGACTGCGATGATATAATGCCAGATAAACGTAAAACTGGTATTGTAGTACTCTTTGAAAATAACCTTTTAAACATAATATCTAATAACAAATGTTAATCTTTTCTTAAAGCGTTATGTAGCATTTGTTTGTAATTTTGGTAATTTGAGTTTAAGTGCGTCAATTAAGTTAATGAATTAACATAATATTCTAATAATTAAACAATATGGATAATGTTCTTCCACTTGTAAAAAAAGATTTTTCATTTGAAGATGAAATCAGAGAATTAACAGATCTATGCAAAGAAGATTTAGTATCTGTAAACACCATAATTCTTGATAAATTAGATAGTAATGTACCTTTAGTTCATGAAGTTGGAAAATACCTTATCTTATCAGGTGGTAAAAGATTACGACCTCTATTAACTGTTTCAAGTTTTCATATGACAAGAAATGGAACTAGTGAAATTGAAAATAAAATGAATCATATCGGTCTATCTGCAGCAGTAGAATTTATTCACACAGCAACACTATTACATGATGATGTAATAGATGAGAGTAAACAAAGACGAGGAAAACCTACAGCAAATGAGAAATGGAAAAATAAAACAAGTGTATTAGTTGGTGATTTTTTATTCAGTAGAGCTTTTCAACTAATGACAAAATATGGAAATACTGAAACGTTAAAAATATTAGCAGATACTAGTGTTGTAATTTCTGAAGGAGAAGTTTTAGAACTTGTTAATGATAAAAATTTAGAAATAAATGAAAATATTTATTTTGAAGTTGTAAATGCAAAGACTGCCTCTTTATTTAGTGCAGCATGTCAAGTTGGATCAATTAGTGGTCTTGGAACAGAAGCCGAGGTTAATGCATTGAAATCGTTTGGAACAAACTTTGGCATGACTTTTCAATTAATTGACGATGCTATTGATTATTCTTCAAACAAAAAAATATTAGGAAAAAATACTGGAGATGATTTTAAAGAAGGTAAAATTACTCTTCCAATAATTTTAGCTTATGGAAGATCAAATGATAAAGAAAAAAAGTTTTGGGAAAGAACAATATCTGATCTTAACCAAAATGATGGTGATTTTGAAATGGCTTTAGAAATAATAAATAAATACCAATGTATTGAGGATACTCTAACAAGAGCTAATCACTTTTCAAATGTAGCTGTAGACTCAGTTGATATATTTAAAGATAACATTTACAAAGAAAAATTAGTATCTCTTGTTACAAAAAGTGTTTCAAGGATTTATTAATTAATATTCCTCATAAGATTTTACCTCAACTAATTCAGAGCCAAAAGTTTTATTAATATCATTTTTTACTTTTGCTCTTTCATCATTTGTAAAATAGACACTTCTAGCTAAATCAATAAATGATTGATCAAATAATTTTTTTCTTTCGCACTCTCTAATATCATCTTCTATATTCCAGAGTTTAGAATTAATATTTATCAAATTTTCTAAATAATTATTTATTTCTTCTTGTTGGACATAATTCATCAATGTCTTTTGGAGAAAATCTAATTCTTTTTTGACATGATCAAGCTTAGTTTCATCAGTTATATTTTTCTGTTTAATAATTAATATAGAAATTTTATCTACAAGTTCGCCAAGCGATATAGGAGTATTAATAAGCATTAAATTCTTTCATAAATATCTTCGTACCTTTTAATATCATTTTCATTAAGATTGTCACCGTACCACATTTCTATAATAACTAAATCACGATCTTTTCTATTAGCCATTCTATGAATTGCCCCTTTAGGAATAAAAATGTTCTCATTTTCTTTTAAATTAATTACTTTTTTGTCAATTGTGACTTCAGCTTCTCCTTCAGCTACAATCCAATGTTCGGATCTATGTTCATGACTTTGAAGAGATAAAACTCCTCCTGGTTTTACAAAAATTTTTTTTACTAGGAATTTTTTACCTGACTTTAGTATCTCGAATGATCCCCATGGTTTTTCTGTGATAGAATTCATTATGAATGTTTATTTATATATTATATATCTCTTTATAAATGATAAAAATATCACCATCAATATTATCAGCAGATATTCTTAAATTAGAAGAAGAGGTTAGATCTTTAGATCTAAATGGCGCTGATTATATTCATATAGACATCATGGATGGCCACTATGTCCCCAATATTACTTTTGGACCAAATATAGTAAAATCATTAAGAAAGGTTACCTCTAAAATTTTAGATGTGCATCTCATGATTAAACCGGTAAAGAAATATATCAATGAATTTGTAGAAGCTGGCTCAGATATCATTACTTTTCATCCTGAGGCTGATGATAACCCAGAAGAAATTATTAAAATGATAAGTGATGCTGAAATTAAAGCAGGAATAGCCATTCACCCTAATGTAAATATTGCATATATTGATCATTTATTAAGTGAAGTGCAACAAATAATAGTTATGACAGTCACACCTGGTTTTGGTGGTCAAAAATTTATGCATAAGCAAGTGAAAAAAATTAAAGATTTAGATGAAATTAGAAAAAATAATAATTATAACTACGAGATAGCTGTTGATGGTGGAGTAAATAATGAAAATGCAAAAATATGTAAAGATAATGGGGCTGATGTGTTAGCAGTAGGATCTTATTTATTATCTCAAAATCAAAATAACTATTATGAAATTATAAATTCCTTAAGATAATGGACTGGGATAAATTAAAATCATTTTACGAAATTGCAATCTCAAGAAGCATTTCAAAGGCAAGTGCCAAACTAAATATCAGTCAATCTGCGCTTAGTAGACAAATACAAGATCTTGAATACGATTTAAAGACACCCTTGTTTATAAGACATCAAAAAGGTGTAAGGTTAACAGAGCAAGGTGAAAATTTATTTAATACTGTAAATCAAATTAATTTTTCAATTTCTGATTTTGAAAAAAAATTATTAGATAAAAAAACTAAACCAGTAGGAAAATTAACCGTAAGCACAACTGTTGGTTTTGGATCAGCATGGCTCACGCCAAGAATAACTAAATTTGCTAATCAATATCCAGAGATAGATGTAAATTTAATTATGAGTGATGAAGAAGTTGATTTATCTGCAAGAGTTGCTGATGTTGCAGTTAGAGTAAAGAAACCAACACAGGCAAATTTAATTTTTAAAAAATTTGTTAATTTTCATAACCATATTTACGGTTCTTCAGATTACTTACAAAAAAGTGGAATACCAAGAAATGTAAATGATTTAGATAAACATGATTTAATTTGCTTTGGAGCTGGATTACCTTCTCCTGTTTCTAATATTGATTGGATATTAAAAATTGGAAAAGAAGGCACAAAAAGACGACCTAAATTTAGAGTAAATAGTATTTACGCGATGTCACTTGCAATTGAAAAAGGTGGAGGTTTAGCATCTTTACCTGATTACATGGTTGCAGACAAACCTCAGCTTGTACGTGTTCTACCAAACCTAGAAGGTCCATCATATCAAACATACTTTGTTTATTCTGAATCTTTTAAAAACGATAGAAGACTTGAAGTTTTTAGGGATTTTTTATTTAATGAAGCTAAAGATTGGCATTATTAGTCTTTGACTTAATTTTTTATTTTTGTATACCGTATCTAGATTATGGGATATCCAAAAAAACATAGAGGTAGACGTAAAAGAGGCTCTAAATATAGAAGAAACAAAAAGCGTCAAAAGAAGAAATAATTAATACCTACCTTCTTTTTTAAAATCTAATTGAACATATATATATACAATGTTTAAATTTTTCACTGAACCAAAGTGGTATGTATGGGCTTATGTAGGCTCAGTAGTCATTCTTACTTCTATATGGGTTCAAGTTCAGATTGATGTTCAGATCAACGAATGGTTTGGTGAATTTTATGACATGATCCAAAAAGCACTTGGGACACCAAATGCTATAACTATGCAAGAATACATGAGTGCTTTATTTAGTTTTGCTCAACTTGCTGCTATTTCAATTGCATTAGGACTAGCAATTTCATTCCTAACTTCCCATTTTCTTTTTAGATGGAGAACAGCAATGGTTGAGTGGTACCATAGTGTTTATGATCAAGCGAGAACTATCGAAGGTGCAAGTCAAAGGGTTCAGGAGGATACCATAAAGTTTAGTAGAATTATGGAAGGTCTTGGAACCAGTTTAATTGAATCTGTTCTAGTATTAGTAGAGTTCTTCCCCCTCTTAATGACTCTATCAGTTGGTATACCAATCTTGTGGTTTGGTGATTGGCAGTACGGTTTAGTGTCTGGAGCATTTATATGGGCTGTCGGTGGTACAATTTTAATGATTGTACTAGCATGGTTACTAAGGCTAGTTGGTATTGAATATGATCTTCAAAAAAAAGAAGCTGCTTATAGAAAAATTTTAGTTATCGCAGAAGATGATGGAAGTATTAGACCAAAATCATTAGAAGAACTTTTTCAAGGCGTTAGAGAAATTCACTTTAAAAGTTATTTGTATTATCTCTATTTTAGTATTGGAAGATTAGCTTATCTACAAGCGAACGTTCTTGCAGCGTATATTTTTTTAGCACCAGCAATTGTCGCTGGGGTAATGACACTCGGCGTTATGCAGCAAATTATAAGAGCTTTTGGAAGAGTAGAAGGATCACTACAATATTTATTCAGAGCATGGCCCACAATTATAGAACTTGCAAGTGTCTATAAAAGATTAAGAGAATTTGAGAATAAAATAGAAAAAAACATTCAGGATGAAAAAACTGGTATAGTACGTTAGTGATTTTTCTAGCGTTTATTATTATTCCAATAATTGAAATAAGTATTTTTATAACAATCGGCTCCAATATTGGAATTTTAAATACTATTGCAATTATACTAACCACTGCTTTAGTTGGAATATTTCTTGTGCGTAGACAAGGGATCAAGTTGTTATTTGATGCACAACGAAACTTATCACAAGGTGTAATGCCCACCGAAGAAATTAAAGGGGGTATTTTTCTATTAGTATCAGGATTATTATTGATTACTCCTGGCTTCTTTACTGATTGTATTGGTTTTGCCGTCTTTTTAAAACCTGTCCAAAATTTAATTGCTATGCAAGCAAAAAAATATTTTAACTCACGTATTCGCTATTAACGGATCTATTTTTTTTACCAACTCTTTTAATATTAAAACAAGTTTATGATTTTCGGGATCATCAATTTTTTTTAATGGTGGTAATACATTATTCCATTCAGAAATATTATCTACAATGGAAAAATAAGCTTTCATTAAACTAATAGGTTCATGTGTTGTAATTACCTGTCTTATTTTTTCTAAAAGACTCTGTAATTCATTAAAATTTTTAATTGAATTTTCGTTTTTATAATTTCTCAAAATAAAGCTAAGTAATTTTCCACACACATTTGTACCAGCAGTAATTGCTCCAGCACCTCCCCTTTTGCTTATACTTAAAGCTAAACTATCATGACCACAAAATACTGAAAAATTATTGAAATATTTTATAACCTTCATCATACGTTCACCGTCACCACTTGAGTCTTTTAAACCGACAATATTATTTGGATACAATTTTAATAGTGTTTCAATAGTTTTGAAACTTATGGGGACATAAGTGTTTTGCGGTATGTGATATAAAACATAATGAAGTTCACTATCACCAACATTTTCAATTAAATGACGATAGTAGTTTATCACACCTTCATCTGTTACATTCTTATAATAGAATGGTGGTAGTAAAAGGACTGCTCTTACTTTATGAGAGGAAGCATGCTTTGTCATATCAATTGCTTCTTTCAATGAAGATGAACCTGTACCTGGCATAAGAATTTTGGGGTCTATTCGATTTGAAATCAAAAAATCTATATGATCTTTTTTTTCTTGAACAGAAAAACTATTTGCTTCACCTGTTGTGCCAAAAATAGCAAGACCATCGTGCCCTTCTCTCATTAAATACTGACAATGACGAAGGTAGAGGTCTTTATTTATTGATAAATCACTTTTTACCGGTGTTAGAGCAGCGCTAAAGACTCCAGATATTTTATGCATAAAAATATAATAAGATAAATCCTAGTAAAACTCTATAAATAATAAAAATGTTAAAGGTTGAACTTTGTATAATTCTCATCATGATGTTAATTGAAAATAGAGCAGTAATACAAGCGACAAATGCTGCAAATAAAGATTTGTATAAATTTATATTTATCTCAGAGCTACTTATTAAATCTAAACTTGTTAAAACTAAAGATGCTAAAATAAGGGGTATAGATAAAAGCATAGAAAAAATTGCTGCAGATGATCTATCAAAACCCAGAAAACGTGCGCCAGTAATTGTAACTCCTGCTCTACTTGCCCCAGGTATAAATGCTAATATTTGAAATGCACCAATGATAAAGGCCTGCACATAACTCATATTTTCCCAGGAAGATATTTTCATCTTAAAATGATCTGCTACAAATAATAAAGCAGCAAAAACAACACTTGATACTGCAACAACTTTGATATCTCGAAAATATAATTGAACAAAATCAAAAATAAAGAATCCAACTATAACCGCAGGTATAGTTGCAATAATAATTTTAAATAAGTTATCATTGTCTGCAAGCTGAAAGGAGAAAAAGTTCTTAATTAAATTTGTTATATAAGATCTTAGATAAATTATAACTGCTAATAATGTTCCAACATGAACGGCAACATCAGTAAAAAGACCTTGATCTTGCCAACTGGTTAATTGTGATACAAGAACTAAATGCCCAGAAGAACTAACTGGTAAAAATTCAGTAAAGCCTTGGACAATACCAATAATAAAATATTGAAGTTCAAACATTAATCAAAAATTAATTTACTCAATTCTTTACCATTTGGAAGAGGTTCAGCATTTTTATTAGAAAAATATTTCTCCATAAAATTTAAATAGACATTGTAATCTTTTAAAATTTGCAATTTTTGAGCTTTATTTTCATCATCACTCTCTTCCATTTTAACTAATTCCGTATCAGTTTGAGACATTGCTTCTGGTATCGTTGTAAAAGGTCTTTCTTGGTTAATAACTAACCTTTCATGTAATTCTCGGTGAACCATTTTAAAATCTTCTTTTGATAAAGTTTTTGGACTTTCATCAAATATAAGTCTTTTTAAAATAAAGTTTGCTCTTGGCTCTTTTATTGAAAGAGCAATTTTATATTTTTCATTCCAGTCATTTTGTTCATGAAATTTTGCTATTTCCGTTGATTGTTTAAAATCAAGAAAGGCATTTGCAGCACTTTCAGGAAATACATTATCTTGTGATTTTTCATCTTCTTTTTCAATACGTCTATCAATTTCCATAAGTTTAAACTTGTCTGCTAAATCTTTATTTTTAAACACTATTTTAGCTCTTTCATTAAGAACATCTGAACCAATTTCATCGTAAGGCTCGTAATTAGTAGCAATCTTGCCTGGTAGAATAATAGGATGCTGATTAGTAATAACGTATCTATTTTTTCTTTTAATCAGTTTTTTAAATTCTTCCGAGTTAGCTTCAAGTAATGGTGTCGGATCATGAGCTAAATCAATTGTGTGAAACCAACCATTATATTGTGACTCACATACCATCGACAATGCTTGAAGTTTAATTCTTCCCCCAAAACTTGTCATAAAACAAAAACCTTTATTTTTATTTATATATTCAATAGCATCTTCTTTGCTCATAGTCATTTGAAGCTGATTCCAATTAGTTGTGTCTGCTTCATGAATATATTTTGTCAGAGCAATTGATGTCTTAACATCTGAAAATGCATCGTGAGCAAACTCAACAGGTAAATTATTCATCTCTGCAATTTTTTCTAATTTGAAACTAGGATTACCTCTTTCTGTTAAAGGTGTTTTTATACTTGATGGGTTGATGGCATATAAACCTCTCGCTAAATTTAATGTGTCGCCCCTACTCTTTCTTGTTACATAAGGATAAAACATATGGCTAAACAAATTGTATTCGAGAACTGATTCATCAAACTCTATTATGTTATGACCTATAAAAGTACAGCCTGGATCATCTTTTTTCCATTCATCAAAAGTTTCATTAATTTTTTTCATTAATTCGTAAGATGATTGAGGAGCATCAAGTGCCTCTCTCATACCTTTAAGTGTTGTTATTAATGCACCTGGTTGAGAAATCACCGATGTTCTAGGTCTACAAAACTCATTCATATTTTGATTTGTTTGATTAAATTTCGAGTCAGTAACTATTGCAGCAATTTGCATTATCTGCTCCCATTTAGGAGTAGTGCCAAAAGCAGTTGGGTATTCTTTCTTACCTCTTCCTGATGTTTCTAAATCGTAAAATATATACTTTGACACTGATAAATAACCTTATTGGTATTTATAGACTATTAATTATCTCTTTTGGACCAATAAAAATGATAGAAAAGAGTAGCTGCGATAGCAACAAAAAGAGAGATAAAGGCTACGTAAATTATAGTTGCGATTGCCCAGTAAGCTACGGCTATTAAAAGACCAATAGCTGTAATCCCAGCCCAAAAATAGATCAGTCTTTCTAAAAATAATTGCATAATAATTCTATTATACAATAATTATAGAAGTTTATCAATTTCCTCACGAGACGGCATAGAATTTGCCGTACCAATTTTAGTCGTTGATAAGCCAGCTGTAGCACTAGCAAATTTAAGAGCATCTTTAATATTTTGACCCTCAGTAAGTGCTGCAGCAAAACCTGCATTGAAAGCATCACCAGCACCGGTTGTATCGACTACTGGATTTGAAAGATTAGCTACAGGTAAAGAAAATTTTTCTTCATTGTTGGCAAAAAAAGCTCCTTTTTCTCCAAGGGTAATAACGACATTTTTAATTCCTTTTTCTATTAATTGCATTGCAGCTTTTTCAGCATCCTCATGAGTTTCAACATTGTGATCAACATAAAAACTTGCTTCCGTTTCATTTGGTGTAAAATAATCAATCATAGAAAATAAAGATTCATCTATTTCAGCTGCTGGAGCAGGATTTAAAATTGTTTTTACATTTAAACTATATGCTTTTTTTAATGCATAGGTAACAACATCCTTTGGTGCCTCTAGTTGTGTAAGAAATATACTTGAATTTTTAATTTTTTCTTCTGCTTTATCTATATCTTCAATAGTAATTGCTCCTGCTGCACCTGGAAAAACATTAATAGCATTAGCTCCAGTTTCTTCATTTACAAGTATACCTGCTGCACCAGTTGAGTGATCTTTTGAAATAATAACATTGCTATAATCAACACCAGAATTTTCATAAATCTCTGTTGCCATCGAACCAAATTGATCATCACCAATCTTAGAAATAAAAAAAGTTTTTGCTCCAGCTTTTGCTGCAGCTACAGCTTGGTTTGATCCTTTTCCACCAGGACCAATTACAAAATTTTTACCAAGAATAGTTTCACCCTCTACTGGAATTTTTTCTCCAAAAAAAACAAGGTCAGCAACAAATATACCAAGAATACTAATCGACATAATTATTTATCGATTATCCAAACTGTTCCATCTGGTTTAATAACACCTTTTGTTAAAATAAAATTACAGTAAGGTCGTCTTTCACTTGTCGTAATATATGCATAGGTTGATCTTGATTGCTTATAAAATTCTTGTCTTTCGTATGAACCAATTTTCCAATGATCTCCTGATACCTCTTTAATTGCATCAATTACTTCTTTATTAGCATCATTAATTTCATCTGGTTGATTATCAACTTCCATTCGGTGAACAGCTGAATCTACGAAACTATCCAATGGAAAAACAGATAAAACAGCTCTCATTACAGTTGTCATATCAAGGCCATCTAATCGGTGAACTCTATTATGGTTCGAATGAGCAGGATAATTAATATCAGATATAACAAGTCTATCACCATGACCCATTTCACGTAGTGTTTTTAATATATCAGGACTTAAAATTGGATCGACGTTAATTAACATATTTTTAGTATATCACTCTCCATATGGGATCCAAATATTTTTTACTTGTGTACTTTGATATAAAAACTCTTCTAAGAAATATTTTTCTTTCGAAGACCAATCAAGATTTTTTGATTGTGGACACCAACTTCTCTTTAAATTCGAAGTTGTGCTTTGAATAACCTTCAAACGCTCATTATTACTTTCACTAAAATACCAAATACCATCGATATTCTCATGTTCTGCTAAGATTTTATTCAAACTATTTTGTTTAGTTGTAAGGATGTTAATATAACCAGCTGGAACGTCAGAAGTTTCAAGTAGTTGATATAATTCTGTTGCTAAAAGAGACGTATTTTGACCTGGAACAATAATACTAGCGTTCCCTGCTGCAAAATTTGCTCCTAATGTTGTAATTAAACTTAAAAGAGGAAAATCATCATTTAAAATATTTGCCACAACACCAATTGGCTCTTTAACGGCTAGTGTTAAACCTCTTATAGGAGGATTATGAATAGATCCTTCAAACTTATCGGCCATAGCACCATAATAAAATAATCTTTCAATTGATTGATCAAATTCTTTTTCGGCATCTTTTTGTGAAATACCAATTAGAGATGATAATAAACTAGAAAAAGTATTTTTTCGGTCTTGTAAATTTTCAGCTAAGTAATAAAGAATTTGAGCTCTATTAAAGTTTGTGGAGGATTTGCTAGCTGCTTTAGATGCAACCTCGACTGTATCTCTTACATCTTTGCGATTTGCATTTGGAACATCACAAATAAAATTATTTTGAGCATCATAAGAAGAAAAGGAATAACCACTATCAGGTCTTTTTTGTTTCCCGCCAATATATAATTTTGGCGTTCTATCGATAGAGTTAGATGATTGAGCTTTAGATAATTTCTTTCCTCTTTTTGACTTAGAAAGAGGAAGCGGTAATTTTGAATATGCTCTAATACCTTCTGAACCGCCTTCTCTTCCAAAACCACTTTCTTTATAACCACCAAAACCACACGCAGCATCAAATAAGTTTGTAGAATTTATCCAGATCACTCCAGCTTTTACTTTTGGAGCAATATCTAATGCTAAATTAATATTTTCAGACCAAATACTTGCAGCAAGTCCGTAAGGCGTATTATTTGCAATGGATACAGCTTCACTAGGTGTTCTAAATGTCATCGTTGTTAAAACTGGCCCAAATATTTCTACTTGAGCAATAAAAGATGACGGCGTTACGTTTGTAAATAAAGATGGTGGATAAAATAAACCATTTGTTGGACATGACCATGAAGGTTGCCATAATTTATTTCCATCCTTTTGTGCTTTATTTACTAAAGAATTAATTTTTTTAAGTTGCACTGGTGCAACTATAGCACCAATATCAATAGACTTATCTAATGGATCACCAACACGAAGTTTTTCCATTCTTTTCTTAAGTTTTTGGATAAATTTTTTCTCAATACTTTCTTGTACCAAGAGTCTCGATCCAGCACAACATACTTGACCTTGGTTAAACCAAATCGCATCAACGACACCTTCTACTGCACTATCTAAATCAGCATCTTCAAAAACAATAAAAGGTGATTTGCCTCCAAGTTCCATTGTCATTTTTTTATCTGGATTATTATTTGTTTGAATTATTTTTTTTCCAACTTCAGTTGATCCAGTAAAGGCAATTTTTTTAATATCTTTATGCGATGTTATATGTTCACCAGTAGAACCATCTCCCGTAATTATATTAATTACACCTTGTGGAATTTTAGCTTTTTCACAAAGTTCAGCAAAATAAAGCGCTGTTAAAGAAGTATATTCTGCAGGCTTTAAGACTACTGTATTTCCAAGAGCAATAGCAGGAGCAATTTTCCATGCTAACATTAATAATGGAAAGTTCCATGGTATAATTTGCCCAACAACACCAATAGAGCTATCAGAATTATTTGTATTCCTTGCAGCCCACCCAGCATGATAATAAAAATGTCTTGCAACAAGTGGAATATCTATATCTCTTGTTTCTCGTATTGGCTTACCATTATCAATGGTCTCTAAAACAGAAATAAACCTTGAATTTTTTTGTATCAAACGAGCTAGTGCATATAAATACTTTGATCGATCGAAAGAGGAAAGTTTTGACCATTTGATATGAGCTTTTTTGGCAGCACTAACTGCAGCATTTACATCTTTTTTTGAAGCTACAGACAATGTTGCTATTATTTTATTTGTAGAAGGATTAATGATGTTTAATTTTTTTGAGCTAGACGATTTTACAAATTTACCATTAATATAATGATTATTTGGATTTTTTAAATTTTTTATCCAACTATTAACTTCGTTGCTGTCTTCTGGCGCTGGGCCATAAGTAATATTTTGAAAATTTTTAATCACTTTATCCATATTATCCTATTGCAAGCTTCTCTTTATTTGCATACCTGCCACTAGTGTAGTGATAGAGTTGTCTTTCTATATCAATTAATAAACTAGAAGCACCAATTCGCAATAATTTAGGATTAACCCATTCAAACCCTAGCTCTTCAGCAACCAATATTAAAAATTCTAAAACAGATTTTGCTGTTGATATTCCACCTGCAGGTTTAAAACCAATCTTTTTTCCAGTTTTTGTATAAA
>CACGGX010000009.1 GCA_902572735.1 uncultured Alphaproteobacteria bacterium | reverse complement strand
AAAATTACAAAAATAATGATTGGTTAGATTTTAATTCCGAAAGTATTCCTGAAATAATAGCTAATAATGAAATTATTTTTTTAGATATAACGGCAGATTGGTGCATTACATGTAAGTTTAATAAAATTAATGTTTTAAACTCAGAAACAGTTTCAGATTTTTTTGATTCACAAGAAGTGATATTAATAAAAGCTGATTGGACACAACCAAATGAAAAAATAAATAAATTTTTAAAAAAATATAATAAATTTGGAATACCTTTTAATGCATTTTATTCTTCAAAGTTTCCAGAAGGTATAGTAATGAATGAAATATTGACTGAGAAACAAATATTTGAAACCTATAATAAAGTTAAATAAAAAACATGGTTATTGATGATTTTAAAGTTCCTATTATTAAAAAAGGTATTTCATCTATATCTTCTTTAAAAAAGGAATTTATAAATAAAAAAATTATTCTATTTGGTGTTCCTGGCGCATTTACACCAACTTGTTCTGAGAAACATCTTCCAGGTTACATAAAATTATATAATTCATTTATAGATAAAAAAATTGATGGCATTTACTGCCTATCTGTAAATGATGAACATGTGATGAAATCTTGGTTAGTGAGTTATACAGATGGAGAAATAATCAATGGAATTGCAGATGGGAATGCTGAGATTACAAAGTATTTTGACCTGATATCAGATAAGACAAAAAATTATATGGGTTTTAGATGTCGAAGATTTGCGATGATAATTGAGAATAATGTGATTATAAACAAATTTATTGAAAATGATGGCGAATACAATGTTAGTTCAGCGGAATATATTTTAAAACAAATCTAATGAATAAAATTAATTTAGAAAATAGAGTCGCAATTGTAACTGGTGGAGCACAAGGCTTTGGTTTAGCTATTACTAAAAGATTTGTAGAGTCAGGAGCAAAAGTATTAATATGGGATAAAGATATAGAATATCTAAATAAAGTTGATCTTAAAAATACTCATAAAATTGAAGTTGATGTGTCAAATTATAAAAGTGTAGAGAATGCATTTGCTAAAAGTCTTACGCATGAAAACAAAATTGATATTTTAGTAAATAATGCAGGAATTGCTGGACCAAACTTTAAGACATGGGATTATCCGCTTGAGGAATGGCAAAAAGTTATAGACATAGATCTCAGCGGAGTATTTTATTGTTGTAAGACTATAGTTCCTCATTTTATCAAAAATAATTATGGACGTATCGTTAACATTTCCTCGATAGCTGGTAAGGAAGGTAATCCTAATGCAATGCCTTATAGCGCAGCAAAAGCAGGAGTTATCGCTCTTACTAAATCTTTAGGAAAGGAATTAGCTGAAAACAATATTTCGGTGAATTGTGTTACCCCTGCACCTGCTAAGACGCGTATTTTTGACCAAATTACTCAAGAGCATATTAATTATATGTTATCAAAAATTCCTAGAAATAGATTCGTGTTAGTTGAAGAATTAGCATCTTTGGTTACATGGATGTCTTCTGAAGAAAATTCTTATACCACAGGCTCAACTTTTGATTTGAGTGGTGGTCGAGCTACCTATTAATTTTTTCTTCTTTGTATAAGAGCGTAAACAGTAACGGCAACTGTAATCATGAGCCCATTGATAAATTTTACATAAAAACCAGATAAGCCTAAAGCAACTATACCTGATTCCAATGAACCTATAATTAATACTCCAATAAAGGTTCCAAAAATAGTACCCTTACCACCAAATACTGAGGTCCCACCAACAAAGACAGCTGCTAATGTCGTTAACATTAAGCCCTCACCTTGTGTAGGCCAGAAGTATAACATTTCATACATTGTAAAAATTCCTGCTAAAGCTGAGAAAAAACCTAATTGAACAAAAGCAATAATTTTTACATTATCAACATTAATTCCCATCATTTGAGCACTTGCTTTATTGTCACCTACAAAGTGGATGTGATTTCCAAATTTATGGTAACGATAAACCCACTGCATCAAACCAGTTAATACAATGAACCAAATAAATTGCATTGGAATTTTCCCAAATAATTTTTCTACAAATATCATATGATGCCAGGTTCCATCTGCCACATCGACGATTGCAATACCACTACCTTGGGAAATGACATTAACTAATCCACGCCAAAAAAATAAAGTACCTATAGTTGCAACTATTGAAGGTATACCAATTTTAGTAACAAGTAATCCATTTACTAATCCAGCAAACATTCCAAGTGAAGTTGCCAAGATAAATGCTATAAAAAAATTACCATCGGTTGATGTCATTATGATTCCAAATATAAGAGATGTAATTCCAACTATAGATGGGAATGACAGATCTATTTCACCAAGTGTAACAACAAATGTTGCTGATATTGCAATAATGCCAAAAAAAGGCATTGATTGCATGAAAGCTCTGTAAATTGGAAATCTTGTAAATACATGTGGTGCACCCAAGAAGTAAATTAAGAAAAGCACTATGGCAATTATTGTAATACTAATTTCAAGTTTGTGTGTTTTTACAAAATAACTATTTAATAAATTACTCATTTAATCTTCTACCTTAATTTTTCCTGATTCATGAAGTTGGATCATTTTTTTAACAAGCTCTTCCCTTGAAATATCTTCTTTGTTAAACTCTCCAACAACTTCTCCTCTATCTAAAATGATAAACCTATCTGCAGCACCGTAAACGTGTATTATATTGTGATCGATAAAAATAGCTGATTTATTTTCATTTTTTAAACCCTTTACAAAGTTAAGTACTTTTTCTGTTTCTTGAATTGATAAACCCATAGTAGGTTCGTCTAATACAATCAAATCAGAATTAAAGTATAAGGATCTACCAAAAGCAACGCCTTGTTTTTCTCCACCTGAAAGACCCATTACTGGAGAGTCAACAGTTATAGCTTTAGAGGTAAATCCTATATAATCCCGTAAAATTTTTTCTGCTTCTTTTCTTTGTTTTTTGATATCTAAAAAACCAAATGAGTTTGTAATTTCTCTTCCTGCAAAAATATTTCTAAACAATTCTTGTTGATCACAAAGTGCTCTTTCTTGATAAACAGCTTCAATCCCCATTTTTCTTGATTGAGCAACTGATTTAATTTGTACTTCTTTTTCTTTAAAAAAAACTTTTCCCGAGTTTGGACTATGAACTCCAGTTATAACTTTTATAAGTGTAGATTTTCCAGCTCCGTTATCACCGATTAAAGCTACCACTTCACCTTTATTTATTTTGATATTCACATCTTTTAAAACTTTTACGTTTCCAAAGTTTTTGTAAATATTTTGTAATTTTAAGAGTTCTTCAGCCATAAAAAATAAACCTGCCTTATATAATAAGGCAGGTTATAATATTTAATTTATCTGATTTGTACTGCTGCTAATGGAGCAACAGCATCAACGTTATCAGCTGTAACAAATGCAGCACCAGTATCCATTGCTAATCCAGCCATTCCATATTTTGTACTTAGGAATAACTGAACGATTGGCATATATCCTTGGATAAATGGCTGTTGATCAATTACAACATCAATGTATCCAGAATTAATTCCATCAACAATTGGAGCTGATAAATCAAATCCAGCACCACATACTTCTTCAGTACCGTGGCCTGCAGCCTTCATATATGTTGGTAAGCTTGCAGTTAATCCACCATGATCTGTAATAGCCATTTTGATATCAGGATTTGCACTATAAGTAGCAACGTACATAGGAGTTCCCTGAGATGCATCTGAGTTTACGTTATCAGGAATTTCTTGATAAACTACCTCAACACCTGCTGCTTCAACACCAGCTATTGCACCTTTAGTTCTTTCTCCTCTATTTGGCATACTTGCAAGACCCCAGATAAATGCTTTATCTCCAGCTTGTAAACCACAAACTTCAACAGCTTTTTTACCTAGATTAAACCCAGCATCAAATAGATCTGCTCCTGCATAACCAAATCCTTCAGTTTTATATTCTGCTTCAAGATCAGGAAGAGGTGTATTCATAGTTGTAATTACTATTCCCATTTCTCTTGCTTCTTGAATGATAGGTCTCATTGCAGCATCTCCTGGAAAACCATAGATTGCAATTCCATCAGGCTGTAAAGCAACAGCTTCTTTGAATTGTTTAATCATGATTTCTGAGTTCCACTGTGACCAGTAGTAATCTACTTCACAACCAGTATGTTCAGCAGCAGCTACTGCACCATTATAAACGATAGTTCCAAATGGGCCACCTTCAGGACCACCTGGGAAAAATATAAATTTCTTATCACAGCTGTAATCATTTTTTGCTACTGCTGAAGTAGATGCAAAAGCAAAGAACAAAGCAATGACAGCAAAGATTTTTTTCATAATTCCTCCAAATAATTTATGCATTAATTTATAAGTAAATAAATCAATAATACAATTAAATTAAAGTATTAAAGATCTTATTACAAATTAAAATCGTCTTTCTTTTAATAGATAAAATAGTCGCACTTATTTACTAATTTAAAGCAATTTTTATATTTATAAGATTATCAAAAAGTGTTATTTTTTCATTATGGATGTTGATTTAGGTAAATGGTATCGAGCAAATATAGATAAAAAAGAATTCAAGCAGTTATGCAAGAAATCTGATTGGCAGGGTTTTAAGCATATGATTATTTATTTTTCATCTCTATTTCTCTTTGGATATCTTGCGTATGTCACTTGGGGCACTTGGTGGTCATTATTATTCTTTATAATATATGGAAATATTTGGGGATGCAGCGATGCTATATGGCATGAAACTGGTCATAGAACCGCTTTTAAATCAAAATTCTGGAATGATTTCTTTTATTATATTGCTAGTTTCATGGATAATTTTGAACCTATCAGATGGAGATATTCTCACTATCATCATCATACTTATACTCAATTCAATGATCCTGTAGATTTTGAAATACATGTAAAAAAACCAACTGATTTAATTGTGTTTTTCTCACACTACATTCCATTCTCTGGTTTTATTTTCTTTAAAAATTCTCTTCAATGGGAAACTATAAAACATGCATTTGGTGTAACAACTGATGTAATGAAAGTTTGTATTCCGGAAAATGAAAGATGGAAATGTAGATTATCCGCTTGGAGTCATCTCTCTATTTGGATAATAAGTATAGCTTCTTCTGTTTACTTTCAAAGTTGGCTTCCAGTTCTATATGTTTTATTGCCAAATTTTTACGGAAAGACCCTTGTTATGCTTATGGGTCTCACTCAACACGCAGGACTTAGAGAAGATAAAAGAGACCATAGGTATACAACCAGAACAGTGTATTTAAATCCAGTTTTAAGTTTTTTATATTGGCATATGGAATATCATGTTGAACACCATATGTTCCCGCAAGTTCCATCACACAATTTACCTAAACTGCATGCTATGATTAAAGATCAATTACCACCTGCTAGAAAAGGTCTTCTAGGGGCTTACAAAGAAATAATTCCAGCACTCATAAAACAAGCAAAAAATCCTGATTATCAAATTCCATTATCTGTTCCAAGCAACGCTTAGACTAAGTGAAAAATAACATTATAATTTTAGGTGGTGGTCAAGCCGGAATCTATGCTGCAAGAGAGATTAGACAAAATGATTCAAAATCAAATATTAAAATTTTAGGTGAAGAAAATTTATTACCATACGAAAGACCTCCTTTATCTAAAGATTTTTTGCTAGATAAAAAAAAAGAAGAAGATCTTTGTTTTCATTCTAGCGACGTACTAAACAATGAAAATATAGAATTTGAAAATATATCAATTAATAAAGTTGATTTTGAAAATAAAAAACTTTTTGCAAAAAATGGTGATGTTTACTCTTATGATAGTTTGCTTATTTCAACAGGTTCTGAAAATAAAAAACTTAGTTTAGATAATAATTTAAAGAATGATGTTTATTATCTAAGAAATTTAGAAGAAGCCAAAAAAATTAAAGAAATAGTTTCAAATAAAAATAAAATAACCATTATTGGTGGTGGCTTCATTGGCTTAGAAATTGCCTCATCTTTATCTCAGCTTCAAAAGAAAGTAATTGTTATTGAAATTGGTAATCAACTTATGGGAAGAACTATACCCAAAAAAATTGCTGATTTAGTTCAAAATACTCATATAGAACATGGAAATGAAATAATATTAAATAAACAGATAGAAAAAATAACTAAAAAAAATGGTAATTACGAAATTTTATTAAATGATAATTCTATAATAGAAACAGATTTTATAATTGCAGGTATAGGCTCAACCCCGACTGTAAAGTTATTTGAAAATACAAATTTAAAGCTTGATAATGGTATTGTAACTAATCAATTTTGTGAAACTTCTATTAAAGATGTTTACGCAGCAGGTGACGTATCTAATTTCTATCATCCATTCTATGAAAGAAATATGCGACTCGAGTCTTATCAACATGCACAAAATCATGGAATATGTGCTGGAAAAAATATCGCTGGAGTAAAAACTGAATACACTTCAATTCCTTGGATGTGGTCTGATCAATTTAATTTGAATCTTCAACTGACTGGTATTTGTGATGAGTATGATGAAATCATCGAAAGAGGTGATGATATTAATAATGGTGTTATTTATTTTTTCCTAAAAAATAATAAAATAAGAGGAGCATGTGGTGTTGGAACCATAGGAAAAGTAGGCCGTGACATTAGAATAACTTCCAAATTAACTGAGAAAGATACCATTGTAGATAAACAAATTCTCTCAGACCAAAATCAAAAATTAAATAAACTTATACAGAAATAACAATTTAATTATTTTGTATTTATTTTCACAAAATAGATATTATATATGATTTATGTCTGAAGAAAATTGGATTGAAGTAGGCTCTACAGATAGTATTGAAGAAGAGGATCTCATCAGATTTGACCATCAAGATAAAACTTTTTGTGTTTATAGGTTAACAGATGGTTTTTATGCTACGGATGGAATTTGTACACACGAGTCGGTACATCTTGAAGATGGTTTGGTTATGGATGATGAAATTGAATGTCCAATGCACCAGGGAATTTTTAATATTAAATCTGGAGAAGCTTTAAGCCCACCAGCGTGTGAGGATTTAAAAACATATCCAGTTAAAGTTGATAATGACAAAATTTTCATTAAGATAGATTAAATATTTTTTTGGAGATTTTATGAGCAGAAAAAAACTTACAGTTTACGATTATTTGCAATGCAAAGGTAAAAGACAACTAAGTGTTATGTTTGTGCATAACGCTGATGAAGCTGCAGCAGCTGAAGAGGCAGGCATTGACATGATTTGTACTTCTCATGATGCTCCACAATTTGGTATTTATAATTCTTTTGATGAACTTAAGCGAATTCGTGAGGCTGCACCAACTTGCTTTATGCAATCTGGAGGTGCTGTAAGAGTAGCTTCTGAGTATGAAGCAATGAAACTTTCACATAAGTATTTAGATATTGGTGCGGATGTAATTTATGGTGGTAATTGGAGTTACAAATGGATTAGAGCATTAAGAGATGAATATGTTCCAATTAATAGTCATGTTGGATTAGTTCCAGGAAATGCTACTTGGATTGGAGGTTTTGTTGCACAAGGTAAAACTGCTGACAAAGCCATTAGAATTTTAGAACATACTCTTGAGTTACAAGAAGCGGGGGCTATCGGAGTTGAACTCGAAGTAGTTCCACCAAAAGTTGCAGAAGTTATTACAAAAAAAGTTGATATCATGACTCTCTCAATGGGAAGTGGTTCTGGATGTGATGGGCAATATTTATTTGCTAACGATGTACTCGGGTATACTCAAGGAAAAATTCCAAGACATGCACGTATTTATAGAGATTTTAAAAAAGAATTTGCAAAGTTACAAGCTGAAAGAGTTAGTGCATTCAAAGAGTTTCACGATGATACAGTAAACCAAAAATTTAATGACCCCAAAATCACAGTTAACATTGATGAAGGTGAATTTGAAAAATTTTTAAAGCTTTCAGAAAAATTTTGATTAATGTTTGCAGGTGAAGTTGATTTAAAAAATTGGTATAAACCAAATATAGATAAGAAAACTTTAAAGGAGTTTTCTAAGAGATCTGATATAAAAGGCTTAACAGATGTATCCATATTTATTGTTGCTCTAATATTAAGTGGATATCTTTGTATTATAAGTTGGGGTACTTTATGGTCAATTCCTGCTCTTCTACTTTATGGAAATATTTTCTACTGTAAAATCATTAGCATTCAACATGAAACGAATCATGAAACATATTTTAAAACTAGAGCGTTAAATAAATTTTTTTATCATATAACTTCTTTACTTGGTGGTTTTGAAGCAGTTAGATGGAAATGGAGTCATTTTCATCACCATACTTACACCATATTTACACATGAGGAGGTGTACGATTATGAAAACAATAGTCCTAAACCAACAGAGCCTATTAGATTTCTTTTAAACTTTTTGCCACTTGGTCCAATAATCAACATACAAAAAATAAGACATTTTACTCATTTTGAAATTATTAAGCATTCATTTGGAATAATTACTCCTGTTGTAAATATTACAGTACCTGAAAAAGAGATTAAAAAAATTATTAATAGTTCGAGAGTATATGTTGGTTTTTGGTTAATTATAATTTTATCTTCAATTTTTTTTAAAACATGGTTGCCAATAATCATGTTAATTCTTCCACCATTTTATGGAAATACTATTTTAATGATATGCGGAATGACACAACATGCAGGATTAGCTGACAATGTTAAAGACCATAGAAAAAGCACAAGAACAGTAATCATGAACCCTTTTTTTAGTTTTTTATATTCGAATATGGAATATCATATTGAGCATCATATTTTTCCAAAAATTCCTTGTCATAACCTCAAAGCTTTTCATAATGTAGTTAAAGATCAAATGCCAACTCCAAGAAAAGGTATAATCAATGCTTATAAAGAGATTATTCCCGCTATTTTTAAACAAGCAAAAGATAAAAATTATTATTTGAATGTTGATGTACCGAGTACTAATTAGTTATGAGAAAAAAAATAACTGTTAAGGACTTAAAAAAATTTAAAGGTAAAACAAAATTAGTTTGTATATTAATTAAAAATGAAGAAGAAGCATTAGCAGCTGATAAGGTTGGTTTTGAGATGCTTGCAACTGGTTTAGCAGGTAAGTACAAAAATGATGATGATCATCCTAATTTTGATCAATTAGTTAAAATGAGAGATGCCGCTCCTACTGCATTCATGCACTGTGGTGCTCCCGATAGTTTTATCCCAACAATTGATGAAGCAAAAAAATTTTCATTTAAAATATTAGAGCATGGTTTTGATATGCTTTATTGTAATACACGTTTTGATCTAATTAGAGAATTATTCAAAGAGGGAATTCCTTGTTTAGGCCATGTAGGTTTGGTTCCACCTAAACGAACTTGGACTGGAGGTTTTGTTGCAGTAGGCAAAACAGCAACAGAAGCCATGTGGATTTATGATCAGTGTTTAAAAATTCAAGATGCTGGAGGTGTTGCTATAGAAATGGAGTGTGTCCCATATAAAATTGCAGAGGTTATTTCAAAAAAAGTAGAACCAACAGTTATGTCAATGGGAAGTGGACCTGGTTGTGACGTAGAATATGTTTTCGGATGCGACATATTAGGAACCACAAAAGGTAAAATACCTCGTCACGCAAAAAAATATAGGGATTTTCAACAAGAATTTGCAAGACTTCAAAAAGAAAGAGAGTCAGCCTTTCAAGAGTTTTATGATGATGTTCATACTGGTGCTTTTCCTGAGAAAAAAAATATTGTAGAAATTAATGAAAATGAACTAGATATATTTTTAAATAATTTAGAAAAAAGAGGTTAGGTTGTGAATAAAGACAAATTAAATGATGAAAATTTTGGAACAAGAGACAAAAGAGGTCATTGGAAGCCTTTTGGTACTATAAGTATTAATCCTCCTAAAGAAATTTTTTATAATCCAATAAAATTGATAAAATATTTTTTTAAGTTTCCAGGAATATTTTTTCCATGGACATTTGTTTTTGGAGCAATAACAGTAGCAACTTATCTATTTCTAACACCTTCATTAGAAACCATGAAGACTTTTGAAGTTGGTTGGGTTTCTTATATTTTTTTCAGAAATGCAGCAATCATACTTCTTTGGACAGGTTTTTTTCATCTTAGATTAAAAACACAAGGTACTTCATTTAAGTATAATCCACGACCTTTAGAAAAAAACAATTCAACATTTTTGTTTAATGATCAGACTAAAGATAATTTATTTTATACTTTTTGTAGCGCTATTCCCTTATGGACCGCATACGAAGTAATCACATTTTGGGCATTTGCAAATCAACTTATTCCTTATGTAAGCTGGGAAGCGTACCCAGTGTATTGTTGCTTTATGTTTTTTCTTGTTCCTTTTATAAGAGATGCACATTTCTATTTAACTCATAGATTATTGCATTGGGCACCACTTTATAAAATTGCTCATAAAGTTCATCATCGTAATACTAATACAGGGGCTTGGTCAGGCATGTCTATGCATCCTATAGAACACATACTATATTTTTCAGGAATTCTAATTCACTGGATTATTCCCTCTCATCCTCTAGTTGCAATGTACCATGTTTTTCATGCTGGTTTAGCACCAACACCTGGGCATACAGGATATGAAAAAATGACTTTTAAAAATGGTGTATCAATTCCTACAGGTGATTATATGCATTATATTCATCATAAATATTTTGAATGTAATTATTCAGGTGGAAATACTAGTTTTTTAGATAAACTAATGGGTACATTTCATGATGGATCTGAAGAAGCTACTAAGGAAGTAATGGCTCGTATTAAAGATAAAGCTCACTACCTTTAATCTTATCTTCATAAATTCTAAATTTTATTATATTGATCTAGGCTATGAGTAAGGTTGAATTATATAGAGATGTAAAAAATAGTTTAGGAGAAGGCATCACTTGGTCTTCTATTAATCAAAGTTTACTTTGGGTTGATATTAAGCCAGAATCAGTTTTATTCAAAATTAATTTGGATAATCAAAAATTAGAAACTTTTAATTTACCTGAGTTTGTAACAGCGTCATCAATAATCTCAAAGAATGAAATTGCTTTAGTATCAAACAATGGAGTAAATAAATTTAACTTTCAATCTAAAAAATATGAAAGAATAATTAATGTTGAAGATAATATTTCAACAAATAGATCAAATGATGGTGCATCTGATGCTACGGGCAGGCTCTGGTTTGGCACTATGCAAAATAATTTTAATCAAGATGGAAGTGCGAAACCTTTAAACACAAAATCTGGAAGTCTATATTGTTTATCAGATAATAAATTAAATATTGTTGAAACAAATCTTGGTATACCTAATACATTTGTTTGGAGCCCAGATAACAAAAAATTTTATTTTGCTGATACAACTGAGGGATCATTACTTGAATACAATTTTAACTTAGATGAAGGTAGTCTATCTGATAAAAAAAATTTTTTTGATTTTGAAAGAGGTGCTCCAGATGGATCAACTATTGATAGTGATGGTTTTATTTGGAATTGTCGTTGGGGTGGATCGTGTGTTGTGAAAATTGATCCAAAAGGCAGGGTTGATCAAATTTACGAGCTACCTGTTGAAAATGTAACAAATTGTGTATTTGGTGGCAATGATCTTAAAACTCTATTTATTACTACTGCTAATAACTCAGGTAAAAATAAATATGATGGCAGCCTATTTGCATTAAATGTTACTACTCCTGGTATTGAAGATAATAAATTTAAAATTTGATTTTTTACTTTAATTAGATAAAACTTTTTTTATGAATAAAAAAAATAAATATAGATCTTCTAATTGGTATAATTCTAAATCACATCGAAGAGATACATTTATTCATAGAGGCTGGATGAGAAATCAAGGTCATCCAAACCATTTATTTGACGGGCGTCCTGTAATTGGTATTTGTAATACTTGGTCGGAATTAACACCCTGTAATGGACATTTTAGAGAAATTGCCGAGTCTGTTAAAAAAGGTGTTTATGAGGCAGGAGGCTTTCCTTTAGAATTTCCAGTTTTTTCAGCAAGTGAATCCAATTTACGACCAACAGCTATGTTGTTTAGAAATCTAGCAAGTATGGATGTTGAAGAAGCAATAAGGGGCAATCCTATAGATGGAGTAGTACTACTAATGGGTTGTGATAAAACAACTCCTTCATTGATGATGGGAGCTGCAAGTGTTGATCTTCCCACAATTGGTGTCTCAGGTGGCCCAATGCTTAATGGACATCATCAAGGGGAAACAATTGGTTCTGGAACAGGAGTTTGGAAACTGGATGCAGATTTAAATGCGGGTATAATAACTGAAGAAGATTTTATTAATGCTGAAATCTCAATGAGCCGTTCAAAAGGAAACTGTATGACAATGGGAACTGCATCAACAATGGGTTCAATGGTAGAAGCATTAGGAATGTCACTTCCTGGAAATGCTGCAATACCTGCAGTAGATTCAAGAAGATATGCTTTAGCGCACATGTCTGGAAAAAGAATTGTTGAAATGGTCAAGGAAGATATAACAATGTCGAAAATTGTTACAAAAAAATCATTTGAAAATGCAATTAAAGTAAATGGGGCAATAGGCGGATCTACAAATGCAGTTATCCATTTAGCTGCAATTGCCGGTCGAATGGAAATTGATTTAGATTTAGATGATTGGAATAATTGTGGGGATGGTATTCCAACATTAGTAAATTTACAGCCTTCAGGGAAATACTTAATGGAAGATTTTTATTATGCAGGTGGTGTTCCTGTAGTTATAAAAAGATTAATGGAAAAAAAATTACTAGATGAAAATTCAATGACTGTTAATGGAAAAACAATAGCTGAGAATAATATAAATGCTAAATGTTGGAATAATGACGTTATAAAAGAATTCGAAAATCCATTAACAAAAAATGGAGGAATTAAAATTCTTAGGGGTAATATTGCTCCAAATGGCGCAATTATTAAACCATCAGCTGCATCACCAGAATTAATGAAACATACCGGAAAAGCTGTAGTTTTTGAAAGCGTAGAAGAGTTTCATGAAAAGATTGATGATCCTAATTTAGATGTTGATGAAAATTCAATATTAGTTTTAAAAAATTGTGGACCAAAGGGTTATCCTGGTATGGCTGAAGTTGGGAATATGCGTCTTCCACAAAAAGTTCTTAAGAAAGGTGTGAGAGACATGATTAGAATATCTGATGCCAGAATGAGTGGAACAGCATATGGTACCGTAATTCTTCATACAGCTCCAGAAGCTGCAGTTAAAGGTCCTTTAGCAGCAGTTCAAAATGGTGATGAAATCGTAGTAGATGTTGATCAGGGTACAATGAATTTAAAAGTTAGCGATGAAACAATAAAAAATCGTCTAGAAAATTATTCACCTGTTGTTCCAGAAATCACAGGTGGTTATCAAAAAATGTATGTAGAGCATGTTATGCAAGCTGACAAAGGAGCGGATCTAGATTTTCTAATTGGAAAAAGAGGTGCTGAAGTCAAAAGACATAGTCATTAATAAAATATTATTAAAATAGATGAATAAAAATTTTAAACCTTTGTCTGCCGAAGAATTAACCTTAAGAATAAATAAAATTCCTAGAGTTAATCTAGCTCAATTGCCAACTGTACTTGAATTTGCACCTAATATTTCTAAAGAGTTGGGTATAAATCTTTATATTAAACGAGATGATTGCACTGCATTGGCTTTTGGTGGAAACAAAACAAGACATTTAGAATTTATAATGGCTAAAACATTAGCTGGAGATTATGACTGTATTTTAACTGGCGCTGCTTCCCAATCTAATTTTTGCCGCCAAGCTGTAGCTGCTGCTAATAAACTAAATTTAGATAGCTATTTAGTATTAATGCACGGAATAAAAGGTAACTTAATGCAAGGTAATTTTTTATTATATAATATTTTGGGAGCTAATGTTGATGTTATAGATGGCGAGGATTTAGAAGAAATACCAAAGCATTTAGATATCAAATATAATGAATTAATAAAAGAAGGTCGAAAACCTCTATTAATTTATGGAGGATTTGGAAAAGAGGATACCACTCTTGCTGGAATAAGTTATGCGAATGCTATGGCAGAAATTGATTTACAAATGAAAGAGCAAAATTTTATCGCAGATCATCTATTTGTTACTGCTGCTAATATGACACAAGCAGGTTGTGAATTAGGAGCTAAGATACTAAATTGGCCAACTCGTATTCAAGGTATTTCTCCTGTTTATTGGGAAATGAATATTAAAAAAGATATAGCGAGAATATGTAATGATGCCGCAAAGATGCTTGATATTAATTTAGAGTTTTCACACGAAATGATTAATCATGACAATAATTATGTAGGTGAAAAGTATGGTGCGACTACAGAAGAAGGAATAAAAGCAACAAAACTTTTAGCTAATAAAGAGGGCATTATTTTAGACCCAGTTTATACCTCAAAAGGTTTTGCAGCTCTCATTGATTATGTTGAAAAAGGAATTATTAAAAATGGAGAAAACGTAATTTTTATGTTTACTGGTGGTAGTCCAGCGGTTTTTGCATATAACGATGAAATTGCAAATAATTCTACTCAATAATTTCAAAGTTATCTAAATATTCATTTGATAACTGAATACCTAACCCATCTTTATTTTCATCTAATTCGATAAAACCATTTTTAGCTTGAGGTTCGCCATCAAATATATACCAAAATAATTCATTGCCAATTTCTACTGGCCAAAACGGAAAATATTCAACTATTGGAGCGTTTACTGAACTCATAGAAATATGAAAATTATGAACTTGTCCTGCGTGAGGAATAACCGGTATTTGAAATGCTTCCGCTAGAGCAGAAATTTTATGTGCCTGTGTTATTCCTCCAACTCTATTTGTATCAAATTGCACGACATCAATTGCTTTTTTTTCTAATAATTGTCTAAAACCAAAAAGCGTATATTCATGTTCTCCACCTGATATAGGTGTTCTACATGATGCTTTTAAATCTGCATAACCGTCAATATCATCTGCTATAACTGGTTCTTCCAACCAACGTAGATTTTCATTATCGATTAATCTCATCATTCTTTTTGCATATTCAAATGTCCATCCCATGTAAACATCTGCCATTATATCAACATTATCACCTACTACTGATCTTACAGTTTTAATAAGCTCAATATTTTTGTACATACCTTCAGCACCATCTGTTGGTCCCCAACCCAGTCTTAATTTCATAGCTTTAAAACCTTGATCTAAATAATCTTTAGCTTCTTTTGCAAGATTATCTAATGGTTGGCTGTATAACTTACTTGCATAACAAGGAAGTTTTGATTTAGTCTTGCCACCTAACAATTTAAATACAGGTTGCTTTGCTGACTGTCCCAGAGCATCCCATATTGCAATATCTACAGCACTAATTGCTGTCATTCCTACACCTTTTCTTCCCCATGCTAATGTTTGTCGATACATTTTTTGCCATATATGTTCATAATCCCAAATACTTTCACCAATAATTGCTGGTGTTAAATAATTATCAATTACAGATTTACATGGCTCTGGCGATAATGCTGCATTACCTAAACCTATAAAACCATCACTTGTTTCTACTTCAACAACCAACCAGCTATGAAATTTATAAGTTGTCCATCTGTCGTTTGAAATATTTTCTTGATTTACAATATCAGCAGCATTCGTACAAAAATTTTCATGAATTTTTTGAACAGGTCCAGTCCATTTATAAACTTTGGCTTTTACATTTATAATTTTACTCACAGACTAATCATATACCATTTTATAAAAATTGAGGACATGTTTTTTAAGACTTAGATACAAGTCTAATTAATAATTTTAGAGACTCTAAAGTTGGATTTGTATTAGCTTTATTTTTACCCACTATGTCAAAAGCTGTGCCATGTGCAGGAGTTGTTATTGGTATTGGTAAACCTCCTTGAACAGTAACACCTTTTTCAAAACCAAATGATTTAAGCCCTGATTGTATAGCATCATGATACATACCAACAAGACAATCATATTCTTTATTTTTATATGCTGTAATAAAAGATGTATCACATGGTAATGGCCCATGTGTACTAATTTTCATACTATTTGCTTTTCTTATTGCTGGAATAATTATTTTTTTTTCTTCACTTCCAAATTCTGCATGAGGATTTAATGCCTGCACTGCAATTTTTGGATATTTTAATCCATTCATTTTTAAATATTTATTTATTAATTTAATTGGTTCTAGAATATTTTTAATTGTAATATTTTTTGGAACTTCCTTTAAAGGAATATGAGAAGTTACCCTAGCTGTCCAAAAATTATTTAATACATTAAGTTCGCAGACATAATTTTTTATTTTAAATTTATTTTTAAAATAATGCAGTTCATCTTTAACTTTCATTCCTGCAAGTTCTAAACTTGTTTTATTAAATGGAGCAAAATTTATTCCATCTATTTTTTTCTTATTAAATAAATTGACTGCCAAATTGATAGAATTTAAAACAGAAATTCCAGATTTTTTATTTGCTTTTCCAATAGGGAATTTTGTTTTTTGTTTAGTTATATCAAAGTAAATCTTATTAGTATTATCAAATTCTATTTGATCAATATTACGTATATATTTAATAGATTTGTAAACTTTCTGTTGTGCTATATATTTATCAAATATAAATTTTTCCCCAATAATTATAATATTTATCTTTTTCAAAATATTATGAAATAAAATTTTAGAAATTAACTCAGCACCAATACCAGATGGATCACCCATAAGAATAGCAATAACTTTTTTTCTATTTTTCATTAAATTCTATAAAATTTTTCTGCATTTTCTGAGAAAACTTTATTAAGTTCATTTTGTGAAAAATTTTTAGTTATTTCAAAATATGAATGCCAATAGTTATCAAAAGTATTAAAAATTTTATCTACTGGAAAATTTGATCCAAACATGCACCTATCAATACCAAAAATTTCAATTGTCTTTAGAACAAAATATTTGGTAGAAGTAACAGTCCAATTAGCGTTAAACATTCCTAAACCAGATATTTTACAAACAAAATTATCATTCTCTGCTAGGGATTTCATTTTCCTCATCCAATATTCCTTATACTCTTCTGTTTGGAAACAAGGTTCACCAGTATGATTTAATATAAATAAAACATCTGAATACCGTTTTGCTAATCTAGCGGCATCATCAAATTGATGAGGATATATCTGTATATCAAAAGATAATTCTTTATTAGTAATATGTTTAAAGTTTTTTATCCATAACTCATCTTTTAAATAATCCTTTTTTGCATGAGAATATTGAGGCCTATCTCTATCAAATGATAAAATCTGTCGAATTCCTCGCACGTTCTTATAATCTAGATGCTGATCAAGAATATCACTAACTTTTTCTTTTGAAAAATCAGCAAATGCCACAATTCCATTTGGGATTTTTAAGTTATTATTATCAGAAATATTCTGTAACCATTTTGTTTCTTCTATTGGATTATTTTCATCATGTTCAGCTTGAACATGTATAGATTTTATTAGATTGAAATTTTTAGCATCATTTAAATAATCAACTAATAAATAACTTTTTTTAATATTTTTAAAATTTCCAAAAAAAGCTTTTTCTTCATTACCACTTAACCAAGGATAATGTGTTTCATTAGAATTAAGATCCCATAAATGGTGATGTGAATCAACAATAGCTATTTTTTTCATTTATTTTTTTTATAAAATTGAATTTTTCCTATAAGTTTATAGAATTAATACATATAATTTATTTGAAAAGAGGTTTTATGAACTATGCATGGATTCTTGAAATTCGGCCAGGATATGAGGAAGAATATAAAAAAAGACATGACGAAATTTGGCCAGAAATGGTTCAAATGCTAAAAGAGGCTGGATTACGAAATTATAATATTTTTAGATATGGATTAAAATTATTTGGATATTTTGAAACTGATGATCTTAAAAAATCCATTAACTTTATATCTAAAAGTGAAATTAATAAAAAATGGTCTGAATATATGGAGCCCATTATGAAAGTAGATATTGATCCAAAAACAAACTTTCCATACTTATTGCCATTACAAATGCATTTAGATTAAAAACAAATAATGAATAAAGTAAGGATTGGGGTCATAGGAGCAGGTTGGTGGGCAACAGAAAATCATATTCCACATTTAGCAGAAAGAAAAGAAGTTGAGTTAACAAGTGTATGTAAGCTCGAAGAAGATCAATTAAATTTTGTTAAAAATAAATTTGGTTTTAAATTTGCATCAACAAATTATAGAGAAATGCTTCAATTATCAAAATTAGATGGTGTAATAATTTCTTCTCCACATCATGCTCATTTTGAAAATGCCAAAGCAGCTCTTGAAAAAAATTGTCATGTAATGATTGAGAAACCTATGACTACAGTTTCTAGAGAAGCTGAAACACTTCTCCAATTAGCAAAAAAAAAGAATAAACATATTTTAATACCAAATGGTTTTAATTTTAAAAATTTTATGTCTAAGGCTGAGAAAATTATAATAAATAAAAAAATAGGTGAAATAAAACATGTTGATGCAGCTTTTTCATCATCTTTGACAGATTTATTTCAAGGGATACCATTGAGTGAGTCTAATAATCATACATTCCAACCCCATGCTTCTACATGGTCAGATCCAAATAAAGGAGGAGGATATGGTTGGGGGCAATTGTCACACATGTTTGCAGGTGTTTTAAAGATTACTCATCTTGAACCTGATCAAGTATTCTGTCTATCTGTGCCTTCACCAACAAATGTTGATTATACCAATGCAGTTTCTATGAAATTTTCAAATGGTGCAACTGGTTCTTTTTCTGGAAGTGCATTTGTACCAAAAGATTTTGGAGGTACTTTTTATATTACAGTTCATGGTACACTTGGTGTTTTGTATTTAGATATGGAATTAAAAAGAGAACGATTATTTGTACGTCTCAATAACGGAGAAACAATTAATTATGATATAGAAGAGGGTAGTGGCACATTTAGTTATGGTACTAAAGAAGCATTAAATACATTTGTTGATTTATGTCTTGATAAAGATGTAAAAAACCATTCTGATGGAGAGCTTGCTGTAAAAACCGTAAGAATATTAGAAGCGATGTATAAGTCTATTGAAAACAAAAATTTACAAAAAATTTAATTTTTATAAATTAAAGATCAAAGATTTTACCTGGATTTAGTATATTATTTTGATCAAAACTTTTTTTAATCAATTTCATTAGCGGAATATTATCTGGATGTTGTTTTAACAAATACTCTTTCTTTTGCAAACCTATGCCGTGCTCACCTGTTATAGTTCCATCCATTTCTAGTGCTTTATCAATTAATTTATTACTAAATTCTCTAATATACTTGTATTCATTTTCTTTATTAGGATCGTAGACAATAGTTACATGAAAATTTCCATCACCCACATGTCCAACCATAGGTGCTTTTAATCCAGTTTGTTGCAGTTCATTTTCTGCAAATTTTATACATTCAACGATATTAGAAATAGGAACACAGACATCTGTAGCGTATACTCTAACATCATCACCTTGCGCTTTGACAGAATAATAAACATTATGTCTTGCTTTCCAAATTTTATTTCTTTCTTCTGTATTTGCTGCCCATTTAAACTCACTACCATTATTATTTTTGGAAATTTCTTCTACTATATCAATTGATTCTTTATTTGAAATTTCACTACCATGGAATTCATAGAAAAGTGTAGGCAAGCTCTCTAAATTTTCTAACTTTGAATATTTAATACTTATATCCATTTGATCTTTATTTAATAATTCTACTCTTGCAATTGGAATACCATACTGAATTATTTCTTGTGCTGTTAAAACTGCAGAGTCTAGATCTGGGAATTGACAAACAGCACTCATGATACTTTCAGGTATAGGTGATAACCTTAGATGAACCTCAGTAATAATCCCAAGTGTTCCTTCTGAACCAACAAAAAGGTTTGTTAAATTGTATCCTGCGGAAGTTTTTTTTGCCCGACTTCCTGTTTTAATTATATCGCCATTTGCCATTACAACAGTTAAACCAAGAACAGTAGTTCGCATTGTTCCATATCTTACTGCCATTGTTCCTGAAGCAGAACAAGCCGCCATTCCTCCTAAAGATGCATTAGCACCAGGATCTATTGGAAAAAAAACTCCTTTGTCTTTTAAAGTTTCATTTAGTTGTTCACGTGATACATTTGCTTGTACACGACAATCAAAGTCTGCTTCATTAATAGAAATAACTTTGTTGAAATTCTCCATTGAAATTGTAAAACCTTCATCATTTCCAACAACATGACCTTCTAAAGATGTACCGGTGCCATAAGCAGTTACTGGTACTTTAAATTCATTGCAAATTTTTAATATTTTTGAAAGTTCTTCGTTATTGTTAGGAAACAAAACTGCCCTAGGCAGAACAGGATCATAGGCATCTTCACCTTTTGCATGATTATTTCTGACACTTTCTGAAAATGATATTCTTTCTTGTAAAATATCTTTTAAATTGTCTAATAATCCTCTATCCATGAATTAATAATATTAATTATTCAATAAAAGTAAATGAATACCACGCCATTAGAATTAGAAAATATATATGAGCTAGCATATAAAGCACTTTCAGCCCATGGATGCGATCATTTCAATGCTGATTCTGTAGCAACTACAGTCTCACATGCTGAAAGAGATGGAAGTGTTTCTCACGGATTATTTCGAATTCCAGGTTATGTAGCTTCGCTAAAAAGTAAAAAAGTAAATGGAGTTTCACGGCCTTCAAATACCTATCTTACACAAAACGCAATTCGTGTAGAGGGAGATTATGGTTTTGCCCCAGTTTCAATAAAAGTTGGTTTACCTGAATTGATAAATACTACAAATAAACATGGTGTTGGTGTTTTAACTATAACTAATACGCATCATTTTGCAGCATTATGGCATGAAACGGAAGCATTAGCAGAAAATAACTTAATCGGAATTGCTTGTACTGCATATAAGCCAAGTGTAGCTCCAGCCGGTGCAAAGAAACCACTATTTGGAACTAATCCAATATCATTTGCTTGGCCAAGAAAAAATAAAACACCTGTTGTTTATGATATGGCAACTTCAACAATGGCAATGGGAGAAGTTCAAGTTGCAGCAAGAGATGGTCATAAAGTTCCATTTGGAACAGGCTTAAATAAAGATGGAGAAAAAACTGATGATCCATCTCAAATTGCTAATGGAGGAGTTCTTCTCACTTTTGGTGATTATAAAGGTTCTGCAATAGCAATGATGATTGAGTTATTAGCTGCTGGTCTAGTTGGAGATTTATTTAGTTTTGAAGCTAAAGAAGAAGATAATAATGATGGGGGCCCTGCAAGGGGAGGTGAATTTATTATGGCTTTATCCCCTGAACTTATAGCAGGAAAAAATTGGAACGAACACGCAGAGAAATTTTTTGAACAAATGACATCTTTAAATGGTGTGCGTTTACCAGGACAACGACGACATACGAATAGGCTAGATAAAGGTCCAAGAAAAATCAATTCAGAACTAATAGAAAAAATAAAGAGTCTAATCTAATCCAGTTATGGATAATATTAAATTAGATTTTCAAAAACACATTGATGCTGGTAGATGTAATGGAGCTGAATGGATAATAAATCATAAAAATAAAATTTATCATGAAGCAATTGGTTATAGAGATTTAAGTTTAAAAGAGAGACTAAATAAAAATTCATATTACAGAATTTGGTCAATGACAAAGCCAATTATTTGTTTTGCAGCAATGCAATTAATTGAAAAAAATTTCTTATCTCTTGATGATACTATAGATAAACATTTATCTGATTTTAAAAATTTAAAAAAACTTAGCAGTATTGAGAGTAATTTAAACAATACAACTTCTCTAGAAAATAAACCAACTGTTAGACAACTGTTACAACATACAGCAGGCTTTACGTATAATAGTTGTGATAATTTTTTAGCTAAAGAATATGAAGATAGGAGTCTATTTCATTCTCCATCTTCTAGTTTGGAGGAAGAGATTAGTAAAATTTCTGAATTACCTCTTTTATATGAGCCTGGTTTAAATTGGCATTATTCTATATCTATAGATGTTTTAGCTAGAGTTATAGAAGTTGTAACAAAAGATAAAATTTTAGATATTTTAAATGAAAATATTTTTTTACCTTTAGAAATGAATGATACAAATTTTTATATTGATGAAAATAGTAATAAACAGTTAGTTGAAACATTTGAATACAATAGTGATAAATTAAAACTAACAAATTTAAATTACGATAAAAGAAAATTAATTTTATATGGGTATCCAACAAATAATAAAAATTATTCCAGAGGAGGTCATGGTTTATTTTCTACAGCTGAAGATTATGAAAAATTTGCTACCATGCTTATCAATGGTAAAAATAAAAATGGAAAAGAACTTATTAATGCTCAAAGTCTAGAATTAATGAGAAATAATTCTTTAAATAAAGAGTTACTTCCAATTGAAATTACTTCAATTAATACTAATAAAGATGAAGATTATGAAAATGATTTAGATGGGTATGGTTGGGGTTTAGGATTTAGAGTTTTAATGAATAATACCACTCAAAATAAGTTTGGTCCAGTTGGAGAATTTGGATGGTCAGGATATGCCGCTACTTACTTCTTATCAGATCCAACAAATAATTTATCAGCTGTTTTAATGATGCAAATTTTAGATGCTGATAAGAATATAAAAAAAGATTTTTACAATAATATCTTTAAAAATCTTTAATGAATATGAAAGCAAATCCATATACCTATGGAATAATTTTAACCCTTTTAACTTATTTATCTTTTGGTATTTTAGATACAATTCAAAAAACAGCGGTTCAATATCATTCTGTTTTTGTATTATTATTTGTTAAATTTACTTTTTGTTTTATCTTTTCTTTTTTTATTGCAAAAAAAAATAAAGTTAAAAAATTTTATCTTTCAAACAATTACAAGATACAAATAACTAGATGTATTTTATCTGTATGTGAATCTTGCTTTTTTGTTTTATCTTTTAGGCATTTAGCTCTAGCAGATGCTCACACAATAGGTTCTCTAGCCCCAGTTTTAGTTTTAGTTTTTTCTTATTTTATTTTAAAAGAAAGAATTAATGCAGCTACTTGGTTAGCTATTGGTGTTAGTTTTTGTGGAGTTATTCTAATTATGCGGCCTGGACTAACTATATTTAATCCTTATCTAATTATTCCATTATGTGCTGCATTTTTCTATTCACTATTTCAAATAGCAACAAGATTAAATGCTAAGTATGATGATAATGAAACTATGTTGTTCTACAATGGTCTCATAGGTGCTATTATTACATTTGTATTATCACTTTTTTTCTGGCAACCTTTACATTCATTTTCTTTTATTTTTTTTATTTTTTTGGGCATCTTTTTTTGTACTGGTTTATTTTTACAAATTAAAGCATTGAGTGTTACGCCAGCTAGTATTTTAGCACCTTATAATTATACTATTATTGTTTGGGGAATAATTTTTGGCTTATTAGTGTATGGGGAAATCCCAGATATATTTACAATAATAGGAGCAATAATTATTGTTTCATCAGGAATATTTATATTTCAATATTCTTATAAGTAGCTTTAATTTCTTTGTATCATTTAAAATATTAATGTTATAAATTTATACTATGTTTATTGGAATTGATCTTGGAACCTCATCAATCAAAATGATTTTAATTGATCAAAACCAAAACATCCTTGCCACTGCTAATTCAAGTCTCACTGTACAATCTCCAAAAGATGGTTTTAGTGAGCAAAATCCACAAGAATGGATTGATTCAACAATGAAATGTTTAGAGGTTTTAAAGTTAAAAAAACCAAAAGAATTTTCACAAACCATTTCCATAGGCATATCTGGCCATATGCATGGAGCTACTTTAATA
This sequence comes from uncultured Alphaproteobacteria bacterium, assembly GCA_902572735.1. Classification (GTDB taxonomy): domain Bacteria; phylum Pseudomonadota; class Alphaproteobacteria; order HIMB59; genus CACPNW01. The sequence goes on along the minus strand of CACGGX010000009.1, from coordinate 46,141 downwards.
GATAATAACGGAAAAGTTATTAGACCATGTATTCTTTGGAATGATACGAGATCACATCAAGAGTGTGAAGAATTTGAAAAACAAAATTTTGATGTACGATCTATTTCAGGAAATATTACTATGCCTGGTTTTACTGCACCAAAAATAAATTGGATAAAAAATAATGAAATAGATAATTTCAAAAAAATTTTTAAAGTTTTACTCCCTAAAGATTATTTACGATTTGTTCTTACTGGTGAATTTTTTTCTGAAATGTCAGATGCATCTGGAACATTATGGCTAGATATCCAAAAAAGAAAATGGTCCAATCAGCTTTTATCTTGCTCATTTTTAGAAGAAAAACACATGCCACATCTAGTGGAAGGCAATGAGCAGACAGGATTTTTAAAAAAAGATTTAAAAGAGAAATTTAATTTTAATAATAATGTTAAAGTTGTGGGTGGAGCAGGGGATAATGCTGCCGCAGCAACTGGTATGGGTATAACAAATAAAAATCAATCATTTATATCTCTTGGTACTTCAGGCGTTTTTTTTACTCCTACTGAAAATTTTTTAAGTAATACTGGTGATGCAGTACATTCTTTTTGTCATTGTTTACCAAATAAATGGCATCTAATGTCTGTTATGTTAAGTGCAAGTAATTGTTTAGATTGGATTTGCGCTATTACCAATACTTCAATTGCTGATACACTTAATAATGTAGAGCAATTTTATAATGATAAAAATTCTATAAAAAATTCTTCATATTTTTTACCTTATTTGTCTGGAGAAAGAACCCCGCATAACGATCCACATATTAGAGGTTCGCTTCATTCAATTAAAACAACTACAAATGCAACAGATTTTCAGTATGCAGTAATTGAAGGTGTCAGTTTTGGAATATTAGACGGGATAAATTCTATTTTGAAAGTTAATAATAACTTCGATAAAATATTTATGGTTGGGGGAGGTTCAAAAAGTTCATTTTGGATTGAATTGCTTGCATCACTAATAAATAGAAAATTAAGTGTTTGCGAGCAAAGTGAATTTGGTGCCGCCCTTGGTGTTGCAAGATTAGCTATGTATCAGGATGATACAATTGATAATAAAGAAAATATTATTAGTGAAATAAAAATCAGTAAAACTTATGAACCTAACGAAGATAACATTGATCTTTTATTACAAAGGTATTCAATTTGGAAAGATTTATATAACAGTAATAATAAAATTGCTAAAAATTTTAATTTTTAGTAAATATATTTTTAAAGAAAACTATTCTTTAAAAAGAAAAATATTTGCTTTTATCTTTATTCTATCTTTGAGGATTGTTGTGTTTTTCCAATTACCAGTGCCTATCTTAAAGTCATTTCTAGAAAAAGATATTTCACTTTTTACCTGAACAAACTCACTAGCTAATTTTATTATTTCAATATCAATAGGAATAGTTTGACTTTTATCCTTTATTGTTAACTCACCTATCAAATTAATTTTATTGTCTTCATATTTAAATTTGAAATTATTTGTATCAATAAGACCTAAAGGAAATTTTTTAGCATCAAAAAAAACTTCACTAAGAACTAAATCTTTATATCGTTTGTAATTTATATCTAAACTATCAATTCTAACATTTATAAGTGCCTTATTATTATTTTGATTTGACAAATCTAAGGAAACAAAACCATCAAATTCATCAAATTTACCAATGACATTATTCGCAAACAAAACTGGAACTTCAAATTCTATGCTAGAAATGTTTTTATCAATAGTCCATAAATCATTAGCTTCACTCTGCTTGCAATAAAGAAATATAAAAAATAAACTAAATATTACTTTCAATATATTTCCTTGCTAGTTCATCTGCTTTTTCATTGAATTCGAAACCTGCGTGTCCTTTAATCCATTTCCATGTTACATTATGTTTATTAATTAGATTATCTAATTGCATCCATAATTCTTTATTTTTCACTATTTTTTTTGTTGCAGTTTTCCATCCATTTTTTTTCCAATTTATAATCCATGATTCAATACCATCCTTTACATATTTGCTATCGGTATAAATGATTAATTCTTTTTTTATCTCAAAATATTCCAGTGCTTTTATTGCTGCTGTAAGTTCCATTTTATTATTAGTTGTGTGTTGATCACCACCATTTAATAAAATTTCTTTATTATTATCTAATATCACGACACCCCATCCACCTATACCAGGATTCCCAGAACATGCACCATCTGTATAAATATTAATCATTATTGAAAAATATCATTTTGTTGATGCCATCTTAAAATATTCAAATATTCAAATGGATCTTTTTTAACAACTACTGCATCAGGTGGATGAAAAATATAATCGTGCACTCTCGTACATAATATTCTAACAGCAGCAGCTCTTAATAAAATATTTAATGATTTCTTTTCAATATTACTTAATTCTCTCAACTTTTGATATTCCCCAAGAATTATTAAGCAGTTCTCTTTATTAAAGTATTGTCCATTTTCACTAAAACACCAATCATTAATAACTATAGCTAAATCATAAATATAAAAATAATAACATGCAAAATAGAAATCTATTACTCCAGAAATCTTTTCATCTTTAAAAAAAATATTATCTCTAAACAAATCAGCATGTATGACACCACAAGGAATATTTGTTGGCCAATAATTTTCTAAATAGTCTAATTCATTTTTTAACAAATACATTGTTTCATTAAACTTTTCGGATTTACTATTAAGGCACTTTTTGTAAATTTCTTTCCAATCCTGTAGATCTAAACTGTTAGTTCTTTTTTTATCAAAATTTATGGTAAGATTGTGTAAATCAGCAACCATTTTTCCAACTTCTCTACACATTTCAGAGTTAGGTTCTTCAACACTTTTACCTTCTAGAAAAGATATTATTACAGCTGTTTTATTTTTTATTCTTTTTAAAATTTTTCCATTTTTATCTGAGATAGCTTTTGGACATTTAAAATTATTTTTATTTAAAAAGTTTTTTAAATTTATAAAAAAAGGTAATTCTTGCTCAGTTACTCTTTTTTCAAAAATTGTTAAAATATATGGTTGATTATTACAAAAAATTTTAAAATTTGAGTTCTCTATCCCATCTACAATTTCTTCAAAGCTGTCTAAATTTCCAATTGAGTATTCAGAAATAAAGTTTTCAATATCTTCTTTAAGTAATTTAGTAAAGACTGCCATCTTCTATACGTTTAGTTTTTGCGGCACTTTAAAAAATACATCTTCTTTTTGGTAAGATCCTTCATTTATATGTATTTCAAAATTTCTTTTCAAATTATCAAGAAGTTTTTCAACAAGTACTTCAGGCGATGATGCACTTGCTGTTATTCCTATATTTTCAGATTCTTGAAATATATTTAAATTTAAGGAATCTACATCTTCTACTAAAATAGCTTTTTTTGATCCATAATTTTTTGCTACTTCAACTAATCTTAGGGAATTTGATGAGTTACTTGCACCAATTACTAAAAAATAATCACATTGATTCGCTATCTTTTTAACCGCTTCTTGTCTATTTGTCGTAGCATAACAAATATCATTTTTTTTTGGTTCTATGACATTACTAAAATGTAATTTTATCTCTTTTATTATATCTTTTGTATCATCTACTGATAGCGTTGTCTGAGTAACATATGCAATCTCATCATTTTGGTTTAAAGGCAATTTTTTTACATCTTCAACTTTTTCTACTAAATGAATTTTTTTATCTGTTTGACCCATAGTTCCAATAACTTCAGGATGATTTCTATGACCAATTAAAATTACTGGCAGATTTTTTTTTTCAAAATTTTCAACTTCTTTATGGATTTTGCTAACAAGCGGACATGTTGCATCATAATATACTAAATTTAAACTCAATGCTTCCTCTGGGACTGCTTTTGGAACACCATGTGCAGAAAAGATAACTGGCCTACTTCTATCTTCAATCTCATTTAATTCTTCTACAAAAATAGCTCCCTGTGATTTGAGATTTTCAACAACAAATTTATTATGCACTATTTCATGACGAACGTATACGGGTGCTCCATATTTTTTTAGAGCACCCTTTACCATTTCTATAGCCCTATCTACACCTGCACAAAATCCCCGAGGTCCTGCAAGAAATATATTAAGTTTTTTTGTCATCCAAATTTGTTACCATTAATTTTGGTTACTTAATAATACTATAGATTTTGAAAATCTTTTAATATTAAATTATTAATATTGTAAGTAGATTTTGGAATAACTAAATCTACTACTAGTTCTTTAGAACAGAGTTAAATTCGGTAATTGACTCTTCAATTAAAGCAGATTTTTTATCCTTACTTAGATTTTGAAGTAGAATATTTCTAGTAGCCTCTATTGCAACACTTGAAATATAACTTTTGATAGAATTATTAGTATCTCGAACTAATTGTTCAATTTTATTTTCTGCCAGTATTTTTCTTTTCTCAATTTGATCGGTTAATTTAGAGGCAGATATATCTTTCAATTCTGCAATTCTTTTTTCAGATTCCAAATTTAGTTGTTGTATTTCCTTTTCTACTTTAGTTTCTCTTTCTTTTAATTCATCCAAGGCTTTTTGAGCCTCTTTTTTTAAATTCTCAACTTCATCTATTTTATTTTTTATATCTTTTATTTGTGCATCTAAACTAGATGTAAGAATTTTTCGTACTGGATTAAAAATAGCTACAATAAATAATATAAAAGATACAGCTACCCAAAATTGTGGATCAGAAAACATTAGTTAAAACTACCTTTTTGTGTTTCAATAACTTTATTCAGAACATTGTCAGACAATTCTATATCTGTAATTTTTCCAACAGTCAGTTTTGTAATATTAACTATTTCATTGTTAATATTTTTCATTTGATCTTCTTTACTTTTTAAAATTTCTTTTTCTGCATCAGAAACTTTTTTTTCTAAATCTTTATCAAGAGAAGAAAGTTGAGAGGAAACATTTTCTTGTAAAGCATTGATTGTTTCTTTAATTTTCTGATCTGTTTCTAGTTTAGCCTTATTAATCTGATCATTAATTTTTTTTTCAATTTCCATTGCCTGTTCCTGAAGCTCTTTTGCTGAAGATAAATTTTCATCTATTTTATTTTGTCTTTTCTCTAAAACTGTAGCTATTCTTGGAAGTGATACCCTCCATAAAAACACAAATAGAAAAGTAAAAAATACAGCTAACCAAAAGAGCTGTGAAACAAAAAACTCTGGATTTAATTGAGGCATTAATTAATTATTTAGTTCTATCCAAACAAAATAACTAACGCAATAACTAGTGCGAAAAGTGCAATCGCTTCAACTAATGCGAAACCTAACATTGTCATTGTAAATACTTCACCTCTTGCTGCCGGATTTCTTCCAACTGCCTGAATAAAAGATGAGAAAATATTCCCAATTCCAATTCCTGATCCAATAACACCGATAACGGCTAAACCCGCTCCGATTACTTTTGCTGCTTCAATTTCCATAAGTCCTCCTATTTTAAATTAATGTAAATGATAAGCATCGTTAATATATAAACACGTCAGTATTGCAAACACATATGCTTGCAAAAAAGCAATTAAAATTTCTAATCCTGTTAAAGCTACAATGAAAGCTAAAGGAAAAACTCCTGTAAAAAATGGCATGGAAACTACAAAGCCTGCAAATACTTTTAGTAGTGTGTGACCAGCCAGCATGTTTGCAAATAATCTAACTGATAAACTTATAGGTCTTGATAAATAAGAAATTACCTCAATGGGAATAAGCAGTGGATGCATGTAAAACGGCACACCTGGTATATAGAAGAAAGTAAAAAATTTAATGCCATGGTTTAAAAATCCAAGAATAGTTACGCCAATAAATACAACTGATGCTAATGCAAATGTAACAATGATGTGACTCGTGAAAGTAAATTGATATGGTACCATTCCAACCATATTTCCAATTAGTACAAACATGAATAAAGAGAAAACAAATGGGAAATATCTTTTTCCATTATTACCAACTGTATCTGAGAGTAACTGAGCAATAAAATTATACATCAGCTCTGAGATAAGCTGCATCCTAGAAGGGATAATTGATCTTGTGTTCACTGTTAAAGTTAAAAAAAGAGTAATCACTAAAACAGTAATTAGCATTGCAAAAGATGAGTTTGTGAAAGAAATGTTATAACCACCAAGTTCAATATTAGATATTGGATCTATTTCGAACTGTTTTAGAGGACTATCTTTTGCGGCCATAACTATTATTGAATATTAAAATTACCTTTGCTTTTCAATGCGACGCATTACACGATAAACGTTCAAAAATCCAGCTAATGCGCCAAATATGAAGAAAATAATTAAGCCTATTGGTTTAGTATTAAAGTAATTATCCACAATAAGCCCAATTCCAACACCAACAACTAGCGCCGCTATAATTTCTGTGCTAACTTTAAACCCAAATCCGGCACCACTTTCTTCTTTTTTAATACTAGGATCTTTATTTTGATTATCTAAATCATCAATTTTTTTACCTAATTCTTCTAAATTTTTATTTTTATAATTCATCAGTAGCGTCTTGCTCTTTTATCTCAATTGCTTTTTCAAGATCAACGGAAACTAATTGTGATACACCTTTCTCAGGCATGGTAACACCAAATAATCTATTTACTCTAGCCATTGTCATTCTATGGTGAGTGATAACTAAGAATTTTGTTGAAGAAGTTTTAGCTATTTCCTCAACTAATGAACAAAATCTATCGACATTGGTATCATCTAAGGGGGCATCAACCTCATCGAGAACACAAATTGGTGCAGGATTTGATAAAAATACAGCAAATAATAATGATAAGGCTGTAAGTGCTTGTTCTCCTCCTGAGAGAAGTGTCAAGTTTTGTAATTTTTTTCCTGGAGGACTTGCGAATATTTCTAAACCTGCTTGAAGAGGATCTGATTCATCAGTAAATTTTAGATAAGCTTTTCCACCTCCAAACAGTCTTACAAATAATTTTTGAAAATTTTCATTTACTATCCCATAAGCTGCCAGCAATCTTTGTCTACCTTCTGTATTTAATGAATCAATAGCTTCTCTTAGTTTTGCAATTGCACTCAACAAATCGCTTTGATCATTTTTAATTGTATTTACTTTATCTTCTAGTTCCTTTGCTTCCTTTTCAGCTAATAGATTAACACCTCCTAAACGTTCTTGTTCAGCAATAAGTCTTTCTAATTTTTTTTCTAAATCCTCAGTTTCACCTAAAATTTTGTTTGGATCAATTTCTCCAATATTATAAAGTTCATCTAGCTCTACACTTAATCTTTCTCTAACTTGCGTAGACAATAATTTAATTGCTTCATTGATTGTATTAATTTGACCTTCAGTCCTAATTCTTTCTTCTCTTAGTTCATTTAATTTAATTTCTTCTAATTTTAATTTTTTATTAATATCATTAGCGGTTTGTTCTGTTTGACGAAGTTGCTCAGCAATTTGCTCATAAGAATTTTTATTTTCATTAATCAAATTTTGTATTTTTAATTTTTCACTTGATACATCTTCTGGAACAGATTGAAGATTTGATAATTCACTAATTAATGAATTTTCCCTTGAATTTAGTTCTTCTATTCTTTGATTAGCTTTTTCAGATATATCATTCCATTGTTTTTCCTCAGCGCTTAATTGTTTAATTCTTCTATTTTTAAGCTGATCTAATATTGCTTTAGTAGAATTATTTTGTTTACCTTTAGAAACATATCCATCCCATCTCCAAATTTCTCCTAATTTGCTAACTAATATTTGACCAGGTTTTAAGCCTTTTTGAATTTCTAAAACATTTTCTTTATTTTCTATTAATCCAACAAATTCTAACTTCTTTTTCAGATTATCTGGAGCTTTAATCAAAGATGAGAATTTTGTAATTTCAGAATTAAAGGAAGAGTCTTCCACATCTAATTTTCTCCAAAAAATACTTTGTTCTTCATCGATAGATGCAATTAATTCATCTGAAAAGACTGCAGCAATTGCTTGTTCAAGACCATCTTCAAAGTCTAGATAATCAATTATTGGATTATTATTTTTTTTATTAGATACATTTTCATTATTAAGATCCTCATCAGTCTGAATAAAAAGATCACCTTGTTGTTTTAAAAGTATTGATTTTTCTTCTTGAACTCTTTCAAGATTTTGTTTTGCATCTTCATATAAAAATTTTTCTCTATTTATGTCATTTTTAATTTGCTCTATTCGGACTTTTGTCTCGTCTACTGCAATATTTGCTCTTTCAATTTCTTTTTCCTGATTTTCTAAACTAATGGAATATTTTTGAAGTTCAGCTGCAACCTTACTTTCTTGAAGCCTAAGGTTTGGAAGACTTTCTTGAACCTTTTCAAACTCCACATTTATTTGTGCAACAACTTGTGTTTGATCATTTACAACATTTGTTTCAGATTGAATTTTTTCATTAGCATTTTTTAATTTATCTTTTTCATCAATCCATTTTTTATAAAATAATCTTGCTCTTGCCTTAGTTATATCTTTTTGAATGTACTTATATCTCTCAGCTTGTTTAGATTGTTTCTTTAATATTGTAAGTTGTTCATCTTGTGCTTTTAATACGTCCTTTACTCGTTCTAAGTTATTTTCAGTTGCATTTAATCGCAATTCAGCTTCGTGTCGTCTTGAATGAAGCCCAGTAATTCCTGCAGCTTCTTCCAGTAACGTCCTTCTTTGCTCTGGCTTAGCCGCTATGATAGCGCCAACTCTTCCTTGACTGACCATTGACGTTGAGCGAGCACCTGTTGCTGCATCAGCAAATAGTAATTGTACATCCTTTAATCGTACCTCTTTACCATTCACTCTATATTCCGAGCCTTCACCACGCCATATTCTTCTAGTGACTTCAATAGTATCATTTTCATTGAAAATACTTGGTGCTTTTCTTGCTTTGTTATCTAAATCTATCGTAACTTCAGCAATATCCCATGCTGGTCTATCATCTGTTCCATTAAAGATAACATCGTCTAATTCACTCCCTCTCATTTGTTTTGGAGAGAGTTCACCCATAACGAATCTAAAAGCTTCTACAAGGTTGGATTTACCACAACCATTAGGACCAACAATACCTGTTAAACCATTTTCAATCACAATTTCCGTGGGTTCAACAAAAGACTTAAAGCCTTTGACTTTAAGGGTCCTAAAATTAATCATCAACTATTGTGATAATATTTTATCAATGATTTGTCTAAACTCTTTTATGTTTTTATTACCTGAATATAGCACTCCATTAACAATGAATGAAGGTGTGGAACCTATTTTATATTCTCTTTGTGCTTCCATTACACCTTCAAGTAATTGATTTTCTAAATCCACATTACTTAAACATGCATCAAAATCATCTTGTTGCATACCGCCACTTTGCATAATTTTGTATAACTCAGATCTTGTTTTGGAATGATCTCTATTAACCCAACTATTTTGAAGCTTATAAAGTCCATTCATATAATCATATCTTACATCTTCTGGGACACATCTTAAAATCATACTTCCAGCAAGGGCCGGATAATTGAAAGGAAAATCACGAAAAATAAATTTAACTTTACCAGTATCAATAAACTCTTCTTTTAACTCTGCTAGAGTATCATTATGAAAATCTGCACAGTGACTACAAGACATTGAAGCATATTCTATAATTGTGATTGGAGCATTGTCTTCACCAATATAAAAATCATTATCTTTAACATCTAATATCGAGTTTTCAGCTGCTTTGGCGTTAATAAAAAATAGTGATAGTAAAATAGAAATAAATAAAATTTTGATTTTCATTATTTGTCCTCAGTTATAATTTTATTACCTAAATTTAATAGTGATTTTTTTAAATCAGAATTTCGAAATTCTTTAATGTTTTGCTTAACAAATTCTTTGTCATCTTTATCTATTTGTTTTTTCTTACTTTGTTTCATATTATTATATTTAGGTATGTAATTTTGATGAATTCTCAAGTCCGTTATAGCTTTATAGCCAAAATAAGTATTAATTTTTTCAATTATAGTGTCTTTAAAGTGTTGAAATTCAATAGCTGCAGCTGGTGCAACACTCACATTTAGATAATTTTTATATACTGTCTCTCCTAAATCATTTTCAAAATCACGCACTCTTGATACATTTAACGGCTCCGAATATTCTTTAAAATAAATACCAGCGATTTCTGGCCATTTTGAATTAATTACAAATTCTTTTCGATTAAATTTAGAGGAAAATTTTCTATTAACCTTCCTCAGAGTATCACCGATTGATTGTGGAACAAATGTTCTTTTTTGCTTTAAATTTTTTTTGTCCATATGCATAAATAATTTATAGTACATAAATATGAAAGCAATATGTTTAAGCACGAAACACAAGTAAAAAAGTTTTTACTTCAATGGTATTCTATGAATGCCAGAAATTTACCGTGGCGGAAGAAAAATAATCTAAATTTACCTCATCCATACTTTGTGTTTGTTAGTGAGTATATGCTCCAACAAACAACAGTAAATACTGTAAAAAATAAATTTAATGATTTTATTTTAAAATGGCCTTCAGTAAATAAACTAGCGCAAATTTCAGAGCCAAAAATTTTAAAATTCTGGTCAGGTCTTGGTTATTATTCAAGAGCTAGAAATTTACTAAAATCGGCAAAAATAATTAATAAAAATTTTAAAAATAAAATACCACAAACTTATGATGAGCTCATCCAACTTCCGGGTATAGGAGATTACACTGCTAAAGCAATTCTTGGAATTGGATTTAACAAATCTGTCATGCCACTAGATGCTAATATTGAGAGAATTTTGGCGAGATTACATGCTATCAATGAACCAATTAATAAAGTAAAAAGTAAACTCAAAGATTTGGGAAATAAATTTATCTCAGATAAATACTCTTCAAAACTAATTCAGTCTTTTATGGATTACGGATCAGAGATCTGCCTTCCACGAAACCCTAAATGTAATATTTGTGGAATTAATAAATTTTGCCAATCATATAAAAAGAATTTGCAGCAAAAAATTCCTTTAAAACTAAAAAAGAAAACTATTAAGCCTGTAAAGTATACGAGAGCGTATGTAATTGTGAATGAAAAGAATGAAATCCTAGTACGAAGTAGACCAAATAAAGGAATGTTGGCCTCTATGCTTGAAGTACCAAATGATGTCTGGGTTAAAAATAAAAAATTGCTAACTACTGATCAAGACATACAAAAAATAAAAACAAAATTACAATCTAAAGGTTCATTTGAATATTCATTTAGTCATTTTGATTTAGAAACAGAAATTTTTTATGGAAATGTTAAAAAAGCAAAATTATCAAAAAGTAATTGGATAAAGAAATCATCTTATTCTAGTTCTAGAATGCCAACTGTTATGAAAAAAATAGTAGATATAGCAGTATAATTTATGCAAAGAATTTTTTTGCGTTCATAAAAATTTTATACCCATCACCGAATTTTTTAGAAGTATTGTTTTGCCAATTAGGAACATGATAATGATAAAATGCTCTTTCTGGGTGAGGCATCATTGCAAGAACATTCCCATTTTGATTTGTTAACGCAGCTATATCATCTTTAGATCCATTAGGATTAAAGGGAAACTGACCTTTTGCTAATTTTTTATGGTTATTAATGTATTGTAAGCCAATAAGGTTATTAGCTTTGATACTTTTAAGTAGATTAATAGGTATCATAAATTGCCCCTCTTGATGGGCGACAGGCAAGTTCAAGATACTAATATTTTTTAGCCATGGTGATTTATTATTATTTACTTTTACATCAACCCATCGACACTCATAGCTCCCAGATTTATTTTCAATCATTGCAACTTCTGGATCTTTTTTATTTAGGCTTGGAACTAACCCAAGATTAATTAATATCTGGCATCCATTACAAATGCCTATAATTAATTTATCTTTTAATGAAAAATCTATTAGCTGATCATACAAATTTGTCAGAATTTTTTTCGCCATTGCATTTCCTGAACCTGTATCATCGCCATACGAAAAACCACCAGGTATAGCGAATACTTGATAGTCATTAAGTTGTTTAGGATTTTGTATTAGATCATTAATATGAACTATTTTTCCTTTAAAGCCTACTACTTTAAATGCATGTAGTGTTTCATTTTCACAATTAATACCATAACCTGATAAGACTAATACGTTCATAAACCTTTAATATTTTGTTTGTATGACTTAGCAAAATCTGAAATTTTACCTCTAATAATTTTTTTGTTATCTTTAAACTCAACTACATCTGAGCCCGTACATTTGCCAATAATTGTATAATCAGAACCTTTAAATACTTTTTTAAAATTGGTTAACTTATTTTTTTTTATGGAAACAAGAATTCTACTTTGTGATTCAGAAAATAAAAATTGGTCAACTGAGATTTTATTTTTTAGTTTTAAATCAATGGTTAAACCTTTCTTTGAAGCAATTGCCATCTTTGCAACTGCAATTCCAATTCCACCCAAATCTATTCCAATTGCAGAATTTATAATTTCTAGTTTATTAGCTTTTTCAAAATTTCTATATGTGCGAAGTGCATCCTTGCTATTTACAACTGGATTTTTTGATTTTTCATAACCTATAATTTTGTAATAAACACTATCCTGTAATTCATTAAGGGTATTTCCTAAAACTAAAAGTATATCACCATCATCGGGTGTTATTTTTGTTAAGTGTGAAATTTTATCTACCACTCCAATAGAAGAAATAAGTAAAGTTGGAGGTATTGAAATTTTAACTGATTTTCCAGTTTTATCAAAACCTTTAAAATCATTAAACATACTATCTTTTCCTGAAATAAATGGTGTTTGGTAAGCAACTGCATAATCATAACAAGCTTTTGCTGCTTCTTTCAATTGATATAAGCGATCAGGTTCATCCGAGCTGCACCAACAAAAGTTATCAAGAATTGCAATTTTTTTTGAGTTGGCACCACTTACAATTAAATTTTTATATGCTGTATCAATAGAGCAACCGGCCATATCATAAGGATTTGTTTCGGCGTACTGAGGATATGCAGCTTGAGAAAGAGCTATTGATTTTTCATCATCAAATAGAGGTTTAATAGCAGTAGCATTTCCAAAAACTCTGCCTTCGCCTTGTAATGGTTTTATAATAGAGGTAGCTTGTACTTCGTGATCATATTGCGTGGCTATAAATTCTTTAGATACAATATTTGGACTAGAGAGAAGTTTATGTAGCTTATCTATCAAAGAACTGTACTTAATTATTTTTTTCTTTTCTTTTTTAATTTTTGGAAAAGATGTTTTTAAATTTAATTTTGGATAACCTTCATGAAGAAATTCCATATCTAAATTGAGAATTTCAGTTTTATTGTATTTTACTATGGCTTTTTCTTTTTTAATAAACTTACCAATTATTGTTGCTTCCACACCTCTTGCATTAAATCTCTTTATAACTTTTTTTACGTTCGCTGGAGGTACTGCTAGTGTCATTCTTTCTTGCGATTCAGAAACCCAAATCTCCCAAGGATATAATCCATTATATTTGAGAGGAACTTTTTCAAGATTAACTATAAAACCGCCACTCTCTTTTGCCATTTCTCCAATTGATGATGATAATCCTCCAGCTCCATTATCTGTTATGCTCGAGTAAAGATTTTCATCACGCAATTCTCTAATGATGACATCAGACATTTTCTTTTGTGTTATTGGATCGCCAATTTGTACTGCAGAAACTGGACTATTAGGATCTAATTCCTCTGAAGAAAATGTTGCACCGTGAATACCATCTTTTCCTACTCTGCCTCCAGTCATTAGTATGATATCCCCTGGATTAGCTTTCTTCTTATGCGATAATTTTCCTTTAATTTTTTTCGGAATAATCCCAACTGTTCCACAAAATACAAGGGGCTTTCCTGCAAACCGGTCATCAAAATATACATTACCTTGAGGAGTAGGAATACCCGAACAATTTCCCCCAACTCTAACACCACTTATAATACCCTTCGCAATAAAATTTGCTGGAAGCATTGGATCCTTATTTTTTTTACGATACAATTGATATTTCTTATTCGGGTTTGCTAAATAATATGCATACGTATTCGCTATAGGTTTTGCTCCTTTCCCAAATCCAAGACAATCCCTATTAACACCAACAATTCCAGTGATTGCACCACCAAATGGATCTAAGGCTGAAGGTGTATTATGTGTTTCAACTTTATGACAAATAATCCAATCTTTATTAAATTCTATCCCACCGGCATTATCCGTAAAAAGAGAAACACAAAAATTATCTTTTCTTAATTGAATAATTTTTTCAGTAGCGCCTTTAATATATTTTTTAAATATACCTTCTTGAATATCATCAATTTTAGCTGAAAATATTTTGTGTTTACAGTGCTCGGACCACGTCTGAGCTAATGTTTCAATTTCTACATCTGTTGGTTTACGTTTTATAGTGGAAAAATAATTTCTTATGGTTTTTAAAGATTCTAGATCTAAGCCAAGTGTTCCTCTTCTAGATTTATCATTTTCTTCAATACCAAGTTTACCAATGAGGCTGAGATGATAATCAGAAATATCTAAATTAACTTCTTTTTTACTATATTTTTTTTTCGGTAATTTTACCTTTTCTATTTTGAACTGATTTTTTTTAAATTTATTTAAATATTGTTTAAATGGATAAATCTTAATTGTTTGAATTAAGGGATTTGCTTCATTTTTAGATATTTTGGTAATATCCTCTTTTCTTCCTTTTATTAAAATAATTTTTGTTGAACCTAGTTCAAAGCTTTTAAAACTACTTTTTAGATTATCTTTGATTATTTCTTTTACAGTTGTAGCTATATTATCCGTTACACCAGGTAAAAATTTTATTTCCACAACCCAGTTGAAATTACAATAACTAGATAAAACCTTATTTACATTTTTTTTAGTTAATATTGTTTGAGAAACGTCATTAGAAATTAATTTACTTATTTTAGTAAACTTTTGATAATCAAGATTTCTCGAAAAGAAATATCCATCTATAATCTTAATGGAGTTATTATTATGTTCTTTTTGTAGTGAACTTTCTTTCCCTGTCTTCTCAATCGAGAGAATTTGAATTGTATTTGTCATTATGAGTACGAATCAACTTAATTTACTATATTAATAGTTTACTCGTTAACGATTCGTTTAAAACTAATTAAATATGACAACATATAAAGAAGCAGGTGTTGATATAGAAAATACAGATGCTCTTGTTGAAGATATTTCTGAGCTAAGCAAATCAACAAACAGAAACGGAAACTTTGATAAAATTGGCGGATTTGGTGGGATTTTTGATCTCAAAAATTGTGGATATGAAGACCCTTTATTGGTGTCTGGAACAGATGGCATAGGAACAAAAATATTACTAGGGATTGAAACTGACATTTTAGATGGTTTGGGTCATGATCTCGTTGGTATGTGTCTTAATGATATTCTTTGCCACGGTGCAGAGCCATTATTTTTTTTAGATTACTATGCTTCTTCCAAGATTGATAAAAATTCTTTTTTAAGAATTATGAAAAGCATCACTGAAGCTTGCAAGATCAATAATTGCTCCCTTATTGGTGGTGAAACAGCAGAGATGCCTGGACTCTATAAAAAAGATGATTTTGATTTTGCTGGATTTTGTGTTGGTGCAGTAGAGAGAAAAAAAATTCTACCTAAAAGAGATGTCATGAAAGAAAATGATCTTTTATATGGGATTAGATCTTCGGGCTTTCATTCAAATGGATATTCTCTAATTCGAAAAGTTTTAAAAGATAAAAATATTGATCTACATAAAAAAACAGAATTTAAATCATCTTACGAAACAAATGCAGCAGCTTTAATGGCTCCAACAAAATTGTATTTTCCTTTATTAAAAAAAATTTTAACATCAAATCTTATCAATGGTATTTCGCATATAACAGGGGGAGGTATTATTGGTAATGCACCAAGAATGCTATCTGAAAATTTATCAGTAAGGATTGATAAAAAATTTATTTGTGATGAAGAAATTTTCCAATGGTTTCAAAGTTTAGCTAATATTTCAGATGAAGAAATGTTGAAGACCTTTAATTGTGGATTAGGTTTGATAATGACTATTTCAAAAAATAATTACAAAGAATTTGAGCAATTAATAAAAGATGAAAATTTAGATATTTTTGAAATTGGGAAAATAGAAGTTAACAAATCATCAAGGTGCATAATTAGTTGAAAAAATTACAAGTTGCTATTTTTATATCGGGAAGAGGTTCAAATTTAGAATCACTAATACAATCATCATTTAAAAAACAAAGTTTAGTAAATGTTCAATTAGTCGTATCCAATAACTCCAAAGCAAAAGGTCTAACTATTGCAAAAAAAAATAAAATTCCATTCATACATTTTATTCCAAGGAAAAATTTCGAAAACAAAGTCATTAAGTATCTTAAAACTATCGATATCATTTGTTTGGCTGGTTTTATGCAAGTTTTAGACACAAAATTTGTAAGGCAGTGGCGATCGCGATTAATCAATATTCACCCATCTTATCTTCCAGCTTTCAAAGGTTTAAATGCTCAGGATCAGGCCATAAAGGCTAAAGCGAACTATTCTGGTTGTAGTGTTCATTACGTAAGTACTAAAATTGACTCTGGAAAGATTATATTGCAAAAAAAAGTAAAGATTTTGAAGAAAGATAATACCGAATCACTCTCAAAGAAAATATTGATAGAGGAGCATAAGGTTTATCCAAGAGCATTACATATGGTTGCAAAAACACTTTTAAGAAGACAAAAGTAAGATGAAAAATCGACTAAATTTCGTAAAAAAATTCAAGGTAAGTCAGTCCCATTTTCCTAGATTTAATGAGGAGTGTGGTGTTTTTGGAATAAGTGGAACCAAAGATGCTGCAGCTTTAACAGCTCTTGGTTTGCACGCGTTACAACATCGTGGTCAAGAAGGTTGCGGAATTGTAAGTTATGATGGCAGTTCCTATCACTCAGAAAGAAAATTTGGATTGGTTGGCGATAATTTTACTAAGAAACACTCATTAGAAAAATTAAAGGGAAAAATTGCAATCGGACATAATCGTTATTCAACCACGGGTGGTGAAACAATAAGGAATATACAACCTTTTTATGCTGACCTTCATGGTGGTGCTATTAGTATTGCTCATAATGGAAACCTAACCAATGCACTCCTTCTAAGAGAGCAAATGGTACGTGAAGGTGCAATATTTCAAACAACATCAGACACCGAAACAATTGTTCAACTTGTAGCTCGTTCAAAAAAGAAAGATATTTTAAATAAAATTATTGATGCTTTAATGCAAATTCAAGGTGGTTATGCTTTATCAATTATTGCTAATGGTACGTTGATTGGTGCAAGAGATCCATTAGGTATTCGACCACTTGTTTTAGGTAAATTTAAAAATGCATTTATCCTTGCCTCTGAAACTTGCGCTTTAGATATTATAGGTGCAAAATTTATCCGCGAAATTGAAAATGGTGAAGTTGTAGTTATTAAAGATAATAAAGTTGAAAGTAGAAGACCATTTCCAAAAAAACAAATTAAACCATGTGTTTTTGAATATATTTATTTTTCACGACCTGATAGTATTTTAAAAAACAAAACTGCCTATGAATATAGAAAAAATTTAGGCACATACTTAGCTAAAGAAACTGATATAAAACCCGATGTAGTTGTTCCAGTTCCAGACTCTGGCGTTCCTGCTGCGCTTGGTTTTAGTCAAGAATCTGGTATTCCTTTTGAATTAGGATTAATACGAAATCATTATGTGGGGAGGACATTTATTGAGCCAACTCAGCAAATTAGAAGTTTAGGTGTAAAGTTAAAACTAAATCCTAATCAAAGTTCTATTAAAAAAAAGAAAGTTGTTTTAATTGACGACTCATTGGTTAGAGGAACAACATCCACTAAGATAATAAAAATGCTTTATGATTTTGGAGCAAAAGAAGTCCATATGCGTATTGCTTCACCTGCAATTAAATATCCTGATTTTTATGGAGTTGATACTCCGACCCAAGAAGAATTATTGGCTGCAAACAAAAATTTAGAGGAAATGTGTAAATATATTGGAGCTAAATCGTTAAAATTTTTATCATTAGATGGTCTTTATCAAGCTCTTGGTTACGATGAGAGAGATAATGATAATCCTCAATTCACTGATCATTATTTTACAGGAGAGTATCCAGTCAGACCTTTAGATTACTTGAATGACGAAAGCTTAAAAAAACTATCATTTTTAAGTCTTGCTTCAAATAACTAATTAATGAATTATTTTTTTATATGAACGTTCTTGTCATTGGTAATGGTGGAAGAGAACACGCACTATGTTATGGTATAAAACAATCACCTAATTGTTCTAATTTATATTGTATTCCTGGAAGTGATAGTATCAGTGAAATTGCTTCTTCGATTATCACAGATGTTAATGATCATGATGCTATTCTTCAATTTTGTATAGAAAGTAAAATTGATTTAGTGGTGATAGGTCCAGAATTGCCTTTAACTAAAGGATTATCAAACCTTTTAATGAACAATTCTATTTTAGTCTTTGGTCCTGATCAAATGGGAGCTGAACTAGAAAAATCAAAAAAGTTTACAAAAGATATTTGTAAAAAATTAAATATTGCAACAGCTGCCTATGACGTATTTGACAACTATGATGATGCCTTAAATTTTTGTCAAAATCGATCCTATCCTCTTGTTATCAAAGCTGATGGTTTAGCAGCAGGAAAAGGAGTTATTATTTGTCAAAAAAAGGAGGATGCAAAGGATGCGCTGATTAAATGTTTTAAAGATAATTCTTTTGGTGATGCTGGTTCAGTTGTTGTTATTGAAGATTTTTTAGTTGGTGAAGAGGTAAGTTTATTTTCACTTGTTGATAAAAATGGATTTGTGTTGCCACTTACAACAGCACAAGATCATAAAAAAATCTTGGAAGGAGAAAAAGGCTTAAACACTGGTGGTATGGGAGCTTACACACCTGTTCCTTCTATTTCATCAAATAAAATGAATGAATTATCCAAAACATTTGTTGAGCCTATCATTCAACATCTTGCTGAACAAGGCATCAAGTATCAAGGAATGTTTTATGCAGGATTAATTCTAACAGATAAGGGTCCAAATTTACTCGAAATTAATGTTCGTTTTGGTGATCCGGAAACACAAGCAATTATTCCACTCTTAGAAACAGATTTATTAGAACTCCTTCATGCATCAGCGATAGGTACCTTAAATGAAATAAAAAAAATTAAGTGGAAAAATGATTATGCCATGACAGTAGTAATGGCTGCTCATGGTTATCCAGAGGAATATAAAAAATTAACACCAATTAATAATTTGGAAAATCTTACTTTAACATCAGATGACTATCTCTTTCATGCAGGAACAATGTTTAAAGAAAACAAATGGCTATCTAATGGTGGGCGCGTCTTAAATATCTCTAATACGGGTAAAGATTTAAAAACTATTAGAGAAAATATTCACAATATAATTAATCAAATTAATTGGGCTGAAGGGTATTATCGAAAAGATATTGGTTGGAGATATATTGATGAGTAATTCTTTTTTAGTTGAAGGAAAAACAAAAATTATTGAGAAAACAAATGATCAAAATATCATTCGAATTGTAACAAAAGATTTTTTAACAGGCGGGGATGCAGCGAAGAAAGAGGAAATTAAAGATATTGGAATACAAAAGACAAAACAAACATGTAATGTTTTTACTATGCTAACCAAGGCAGGTATTGCAACTTCATTTATTGAACAAGATTCGCCAAATAGTCTTTTAAGTCATAACTGTAATATGCTTCCTTTGGAATTTGTAGTAAGACGCTATGCGTGGGGAAGTTATTTAAGTAGAAACACTCAATTTGCAAAAGATAAAAGCAATCCTCATCAATTTGAAAACTTAGTTTGGGAAATATTTCATAAACAAGCCGTTGTTATCCCTCCGCATGTTTCAGAACCTGTTCAAATGGATGAGAGTGAAGCGAGAAGACAATTTTTGAAAGATGGAAAATGGGAAGAGGGTGTATTTACGGATCCATTTGTAAAAACTGGAGAAGAATGGGAGTTATTTTCAGCCAAACAACCTATTACAAGCAAAAGCTTAATGAAAACCAAAAAATTATTGTCTGATCAAGAATTAGAAATAGCTATTAATGGAATTATTCTTCCAAGTTTCGAGCTTATAGAAGACAAATGGAAAACTATTGAGACAATTGATGGTCCTATTCATTTGGTAGATATTAAGTTTGAGCTTGGTTTTAAAGTATCGGATAACTCGTTAGTTTTATCTGATGTCATTGATAATGATAGTTGGCGAATATGGCCTGGCGGAGATCCAACTAAACAATTAGATAAACAATCTTTTCGTGAAGGAGAAGATTTAGTAAATGTTGCTAATAAATATCAACTGGTAACACAACTAACTGATCAATTTAATTTAAGTTAATAATTTATTTTTCAATAATCGTTATATGACCCATTTTTCTTTTATGTTTAATTTTTGTTTTTAAATAGTCATAAAAAAATTCATTATCCTTAAATTTTTTATTTCGATAAGGTGTTATCTCATCACCAATTAAATTAATCATTTTGGCATTATACAATTTTTTTGTCTCAATTTTTTCTAAGCCACATACTGCTCGTACATGATTTTCAAATTGACTAATATTATGAGAGTTCATTGTTAGATGTCCAGAATTATGAACACGAGGAGCAATTTCGTTAGCATATAAATTATCATCAGTATCAATAAAAAATTCTACACATAACGTTCCAATATAATCTAGTTTTTCTACAACGTGTTTTGCCCACTCAATTGATTTTATTTGTATGTCATCTGAGATATCACTTGGTATTGTTGAATATTTTAAAATTTGTTCTTCATGAACATTCTCAATAGGATCATAGATCTCATAACTATTTTGATCATAACGAGTAATGACGACTGAAATTTCTTTCTTAAGATGAATGAGTTTTTCTAATATGTATTCTTTTGTAAAATCAATTTCGTCCGTTATATCATCTACAGTATGTAATTTATATTGACCTTTGCCATCGTATCCTAACGTTGTGGTTTTTAACAAACCAGGAAGCAAGTCTACATTTTCACTCAAATCCTTTTCATTTTTGACAGTTACATATTTTGTTGTTGTTATATTATTATCATTGAGAAATTTTTTTTCTGTTTCTCGGTGTTGAATGAGTTGATTAATTTCAGGTTTTGGTAAAACTTTTTTGTTTTCATTAATTTTTTTTAATATTGCGAAGGGAATATTTTCAAATTCATATGTAACAAGATCAACTGAATTAATAAAATTATTTATCGTTGTATCATCATCATACTGACCAAAAATGAATTTAGTCGCAAAGTGTTTCCCGGGTGCATCAGGATCATCACTTAATATGACAGTTTGTATATCTATTTTTTTTGCAGCATCTGCTAAAAGACTTCCTAATTGTCCACCACCGATAATGCCAAGTGTGGGTGTATTCATGACTTATGGTTTTTGTTTAACAGCTTTTGATTGTTTACTTCGATAATTTTTTAGATTTTTTTTAATTTCTTTATTTGTAAGAGCAATAATGGAAGCTGCATATAAACCGGCATTCATTGCTCCATCCTCACCGATTGCTACACTGCCAACAGGGATACCTTTTGGCATTTGTACTATTGATAACAAACTATCTAATCCTTTTAATTTACGACTTTCTACTGGTACACCGATTACAGGTATAGTTGTTAATGATGCAATCATTCCTGGTAAATGCGCAGAACCTCCTGCGCCAGCAATAATGACAGAAATATTATTGTCTTCCGCTGCTTTGGCAAATTTAAACATTCTCTCTGGTGTACGGTGTGCAGAAACAATTTTAGTTTCAAACTTAACTTTCAGTAATTTTAAAATTTTTTCACAATTTTTCATGGTAGCATAATCAGACTTACTACCCATCACAATTGCTACCTTATGTTTTGTTGATGCTGAGGTCATTTATGTTTTATTGTATCAATTCAATGATGATTCGATACATTATTACATAATGACATCGTGGACATTACTTTCGCGGGCTCCTGCTTTAGAAATAAACACAAATTTACAATTGCCTTGCATTTTCTTAATCGTTTTATGACCAGTGTACCCCATAGAAGATTTTAAGCCACCAACAAGTTGATACGCTACATCTTCTATTTTACCTTTGTATGGAACCATCCCTTCCACACCTTCTGCTACTAATTTTTTTGCATTCTTTGTTTCTTCTTGCGAGTATCGATCAAAAGATCCTTTTTGCATTGCTCCTACCGAACCCATACCTCTATATGATTTAAATTTTTTACCTTTAATCGTTAATAATTTCCCTGGTGATTCTTCAGTACCAGCAAATAAAGACCCTATCATGCAAGCACTTGCACCACCTGCTATAGCTTTTGCAATATCACCTGATGTTTTTATTCCTCCGTCTGCAATCACAGGAATTTTAAATTTTTTGGCAACTTGAAATGTATCCATTACAGCTGAGAGTTGAGGAATACCAACACCAGTCACAACTCTTGTAGTACAAATTGATCCTGGACCAATACCTACTTTAATTGCATCTACACCAGCACTAATTAAATCTGATGCAGCTTGTTTTGTAGCAATGTTTCCAACTATAAGAGGAGTTTTCTTTAAAACTTTTTTTGCTTTTTCAATAAACTGTAAAGTTGTTTTTGTATGTGCATGAGCAACATCAATAAAGACTATATCAACACCAACTTTTAATAATTCTAATAGTCGTAAGTAAGCATTATTTTCAACTCCGATTGCAGCACCTACTGCAATTTGTTTGTTAGAATTAATTACAGCATTTTGAAATTTTTTAACATTAACTTTAAAATTATGAACTTTTTTGACTTCACTTGCTTGTTTATCAATTGGCATATTACGGTGAATAACACCAAGACCACCATTAAGTGCTAAATTGATCGCCATTTTATTCTCTGTCACGGTATCCATAGCAGCAGAAAGTATAGGAATATGTAATTTGACTTTTCCAATGGTAATCGATGTATCTACATGTTTTGGTTTTATCTCCGAATACGCTGGTGAGAGCAGAACATCATCAAAAGTAACGGAATAATTAGTATTTATCTGGTAGGCCATTTCCAACAATATTTATTTTGTTTCGATTTGTAAAATAAATAGTTCAAATAATACTTTTTGAACCCCTATGTCTTAAATTTTATATTCGAAGTTCTGTGTTGTAGGGTTAATCTTAATTAATCTTGCGCCATTTCGAATATGATAGTGTGTAGCAACAGGAGTTAAAGGCGAAATGGTAATGATACTTTCAAACTGCTCTTTTGATTTGATATATTTTTGTAGCTCTTTCATAATTTTTTTCCCAGCCCCTTTTTTAAAAGACCATAACGTATAGGCGATTGGAATGGTTGCTTGATCTTCTTCAACACTCATCAAATCCATTTCTTTAATGGTTGCTGGTATTTCATTTGTAAAGGCAAAGCACGCAATACCCTCGATATCATCCTTATATTTGAGTCCAAAAATTTTTCTTCCTTTTGATGTACGAAATTCATTATCCAGTTCTGGGCGCACCGGATCGTCTGATGGATTAACACCATCTAGTTCAACTAGCTCCGTTTTTTTGATCCAACTAAAGAAATCAAACTCGTATTTATATCTGCCAATTTTCATTTAAAGTTTGTAAAGCATTATAAGATTTTATTAATAAAGATAGTGAATAATTTGTTACTTTAGTGATTGGATAAATAGTTTATTATCAAATTTTACTAATATAAAATCTAATTATTTATAATGCCCTCTAAATCTTCTATCAAAAATATAATTAAACTTTCTATTCCAATATTTTTTGCAAACTTAGCTATTCCTTTAGTTGCCATTGTTGACACAGGACTAATGGGCAATCTTGATAATGCTAGTTACTTGGTTGCTACCAGTATTGCAGCAAGTGTTTTTTCGATGATTTTCTGGAGTTTTGGCTTCCTGCGCATGGGTACGGTCGGCATGGTAGCTCAAGCTTATGGATCAAAAGATTATCAGGAAATTATAAATATATTTTTACGAAATATTTCTTTTGTAATTATTATTTCCTTACTACTTATTATTTTTCAGAGATATATATTTCAAATATCATTATCTATATTTGAACTATCATTAGAAACAAAAAAATATTTTAAAGACTATTTTAATCTTCGTATTTATTCCTCATTTGGAGAGCTTACTATTTTTGTTATTACAGGATTGTTTATTGGTTTACAGAAAACAAAAACATCAAGTATAATTATTGGTTTCTTTTCTATTACAAATATACTCTTTAGCTTATTTTTTGTTTTATATTTAAATTTGAATGTTCAGGGTGTTGCTCTTGGTACTTTAGTCTCTTCTTCTCTGACTACAATTATTTTTTTATTTTATACTTTTTTTGATTTAAATAAGTTTGCTCAGTTAGAATATAATACGCAAAAGATTTTTAACTTTAAAAAAATTAAAAATATTTTTAATATTAATTTTAATATTTTTATCCGATCTATTCTTCTTACATTTGCTTTCTTATATTTTACCTATCTTGGCAATTCTATTAGTGAGGAGACGGTTGCTGCAAACACAATATTGCTTAATCTAACGATGCTATCTGCCTTTATTCTTGATGCCTATGCATTTTCAACAGAGGGTATTGTTGGATATTCTATTGGCTCTAAAAATTTACGTTTATTAAAAGACGTTGTTAAAAATTCTTTTATTTTAAGTGCTTCTACAGCTTTATTTATATGTGTTATTTTTTTCTTTGGTAATCATTTATTTATTATTGCCATGACAGATTTAACTGAGATTAGAAACATTTGTTTTTCTTATGCATATTGGATTGTTATTATTCCTTTTATTTCCTCTTTCTGTTTTCAATTTGATGGTATTTTTGTAGGTGCATCCCAAACAACAGAACTGCGTAATGCGATGATCGTCTCTGTCGCCATCTATATTGTTGTCTCTTTCTTTTTAATAGCAAGTTTTGGGAATACAGGATTATGGTTATCTCTCTGCCTTTTCTTTATTGCGAGAGCACTCACACTGTTTGTTTATATGCCTAGAATTTATGGCCGTATCCATGAATAATTCTATTAAATTTAAAAAAAATACTTAAAAAGACAAATAATTTAACAAATAGGTTGGCCACTAGCCCTATTTCAAAATAAAAAAGGCCAAAGTAACTAAAAGTATTTTATGTTTGTAAGTTTGGTCAAAGTGAAAAAATATTTAATTTATCTTTTTCTACTTCTATTATTTAATTGTTTTTTTAATAGTTCTTTAAAAGCCAATCCAACTTTTGTCGATGGTACAGTCATTGATGATGCAGGTGGTGTTGCTAATACTGCTCCAGAAAAATTTCCTACAGGTTTAACATTTAATAATGATGGTACCAAAATGTATATTGTAGGAACCGAATCCGATGATGTCCATGAGTTCAATCTTACTACTGCTTTCGATATATCAACAAGAACTTATGATAGAGGTGATTCTTATGACTTGGACGACAAAGAGGGGGCGCCAACAAGTGTTAAATTTAATAATGATGGAACTAAAATGTATATGTTAGGATTTTCTCAAGACATCCATGAGTATTCTCTACCTGCTTTTGATGTCTCAGAGGCATCATTTGAACAAAGTAAAACATTAACAGAGATAACAAATCTCAAACCTAAGGATCTAGAATTTAATTCTGATGGTACCAAAATGTTTATTTTTGATACATCGAATATCTATGTTTATACTTTATCTACTGCCTTTGACATATCAACAGCATCTTATGATGACACTGTCAGTGTATCTGACTATGAAGATGATGCAACAGGATTTGCATTTAGTGATGATGGTACGGTAATGTTTATTTTGGGTAGGAAAGATAAAAAAGTTAATGAATTTTACCTTTCTACTGGCTTTGATTTAACAACTGCCTCACACGTTAGCAGTTTTTCAATTGAAAGTACAGATACGCATCCTAAAGGTATAGGATTTAATGATGTTGGTTCCAAAATGTTTTTTTTAGGAAATGAAAATGATTCAGTATATGAATATACTCTAGTATCAAACTACAATTTAAAATTACCAACGTTGAGTTCTTCATCACCAGCAGATAATGCTGTAGGTGTTTCAGTAGATGCTAATTTAGTTTTAAACTTTAGTGAAAAAGTTAATGTTGATAGTGGTAATATTACCATTCATAAAACTTCTGATGACTCTACAGTTGCAACAATAAATGTAACAAGCAGTAATGTTACGGGAACTGGAACTTCTCAAATAACTATTAATCCAACTGATGATTTAGAATATGGTATTGAATATTATGTTTTAATTCCTGCTACAGCATTTGTTGATAATACAAGTGGATATTATGCAGGTATATCATCAACAACGGCTCTAAGTTTTACTGTTAGTGATGATAGGTTGGATCCCACAACAATTAAAGATGTTGTAGGGTCAATAGATGCACAAAGTGAATTAGCAAAAAATTACATTAGTCGATCTATTGATACTGTCTCAAACCGTTTACGATATTTAAGACAAAATAGATTGAGTGATTCTTTATCGAGCCAAGGCTTACAAATAGATCTTGGTAATACAATTCTTGCCTCCTTAGCTAATGATAATATTGAAAAAAATGCCAATTCCATCATGCCACATAATTGGTCTGCGTGGACAGCAGGTTCGGCTTACGTATCAAAAATTGGTGATAGTATAAATTCATCATCACAAGAAACTGATGGTCAAGCAGTAGCATTAGGATTTGATAAAAAATTGAGTGATAGTGATTTTCTTGGTTTTGCTATTCAGTATGGTGAAAGCGATACGGATATTGGAACAAATGGAACAAGTGTTGATAGTGAAACTATGAATTTCTCTATTTACCGAACAAGGCCACTTGATAATAATAATTTTATCGAAACATTGGTTGGTGTAGGGTTGATAGAAAGTGATTTAAAAAGAGTCCATAATTCTAATGTATTAACTGGTACACGGGATGGAACACAAATATTTGGTTCCATCAATTACGGTAAAACAATTGATAAAGGTGATTTTAATATAACTCCAATTGGACGTCTTGATTTAGGGTATACTAAACTTGATGAATACAAGGAGACTGGAATAAATGCTTTGTATTATGCAAGTCAAACAATTGAGAGTGGATTAGCATCATTTGGTTTTGAAGTTAGCGATAATATTCAGTTTAATGAAAATAAATTTCAGCCATTTGGATCACTTAAATTTATTACTGATTTTAGTAATTCATCAGATGCCAAGATCAATTATGTAACAGATACTTCAACAATTTATACCTACACGCAAGAAGCTAATTCAGATCATTTGATCAGTTCTATGATTGGATTGACATATACCGCTGGAGATTATTTAAATATTAACTCCAGTTATAGTAGGGTACAAGGTAACAGGAGTGAACGTAGAGATACTATAGACTTTGCTATTAACTTTATTTCAAATCGTGAGACGCAATATAGTCTGTCATTAGCCGGTGATGAAAACACAGAGGCTAAACTTGGTATATCAAAAAATATATATGGTTTTGATTTAGGGTTTAATGCCAGTGAGTCATTTAGTGCTAAACAAAATCAAGAAGCGGAATTAATGCTGACGTACAATTTTTAGAAATACTAATGAAGGTTTAAATTTATTTGTTTGATTTTAAATTTTTTATCTGGGAAAAAATATCTTCATTTTCTACAAATTTGCACAAACCCATAGGAAACATTTCTCTTGTAGTAAAGCCTCCCCCCGTCATTGCCCATACATCAACTCTCAGAGTATTCAGTTCAATAGAGTAGACTCTGTCCCTAATATTATTTTCATTTTGGAATATATTAATAAATGATAGATCTAAATCAGTTTCATAGAAATACTCATTAATTGATGTTTTCTTATTTAAATCTGTTTCAATTACTTTGACTCTATTAGAAGAAATAAATTCAACTCCCCATAATAATTTAGGACATAGTAATTGTTTATCTGTAAAATCTTTATTCGTTAATGTTAAGGCTGGTAATGAAAAAAAATATGAAATTATAAAAATAAGCAATACTTTATTCATATTATTTATAATTAATTATTCTTTAATTTATTCTCACTTCACAAAATACTAATTCAGTTTATCTTTACGGTAATTAGATCTTATTTCGTCTAGCAGGATTGATTTAGATTTATCTTTCACATGCCAAAAATCCCAACCATTACAACTTGGTAGTCCTTGTATCTTTGCTCCCATTTGATGAATGGATCCTGATAAATCTTTTATTTTCAGTGTACCATCAATACTAACTGTTGCTTTAAAGCGTTCTTTTTTATCTGTTAATACTGCACCTGGCGGTATAATTCCTTGCTCGACTAATTCACCAAAAGGAACTTTTGGTAATTCTTTTCTGCTCTTTGCAATAGTGACAACATCTTCTTTCAATACTTTTGTATTCTTTAATCGTTCTTTTGAAAGTTTAACGTAATCTTTATCTTTTTCTATACCAATAAATTTTCGTTGTAATTTTTTTGCAACAACAGCTGTTGTCCCACTTCCTGAAAATGGATCAAGAACAAGATCACCTTTGTTTGTCGATGCTAATAGAATTCGGTAGAGTAGAGCTTCTGGTTTTTGTGTTGGGTGTGATCGTTGATTGTTATCTTTACGTAATCTTTCTTTCCCTGAACAAATAGGAATATACCAGTCACTACGCATTTGTTTTCCTTCATTTAGTTCTTTGAGGTTTTGATAGTTGAATGTGTATTTCGCTTCTCTTGATGTTGTGCACCACAATAATGTTTCATGGGCATTTGTAAAACGTGTACCACGAAAATTTGGCATAGGATTTGTTTTATGCCAAATGATATCATTTAAAATCCACAGACCTTCATCTTGAATAGTAGAGCCTACACGTAAAATATTATGGTAACTTCCTATGACCCAAAGCGCTCCACCTTTTTTTAAAACACGTTTGCATTCACTAAGCCATGCATTGGTAAATTGATCATATTCTTTATATGTATTAAATTTATCCCAATCTTGTGTCACAGCTTCGACCGTTGTTTGATCAGGTCTGTATAATGTATCCTTTAATTGAAGATTATAGGGTGGATCAGCAAAAATAAGATCAACCGAATGATCTTTTAATTTTTTCATTTCCTTGATGGAATCACCTAAAATAATTTGATTTTTCTTCATAATTGATAAAAAGAATCTTTAAGCAGATATAGAATCAGGTCAATTGAGTTATCAACAGAGGGAATCTTTAGGTAGGGATAACCTTAAATTTTGGCTAAAAACGTAAAAAAAGGGGTCCGTAGACCCCTGGAATAGTTCATCAAATGGGAGGAATGATGAAACTTAATATCTATTTAGTGTTTGTCGCATCTTTTTGAAGCATAATAAAATAATATTTGGTATGCATTCTTTGCATGGATAAATTTGTGTAATTTATTTGTTTAATAACGATTTAATTGGTTCAAACGATTTTCGGTGAAATTGGGTTACACCGTGCTTGTTTATTGCATCAATATGTTTTTTAGTTCCATAACCTGCATTTTTTTTCCAATCATAAAATGTAAACTTACTATCAAGTATACTCATCAGTCGATCACGGTGAACTTTTGCAATAATAGATGCACTTGCAATCGATAAAGATTTTTTATCGCCGCCTATTATAGATTTTTCATTTTGATAATTTAATGAAAAGTTTCCATCAATAATAAAATGTGGATTTTCTAAATGAAATTTTTCTATCACTCTCTTCATCGATAATTTTGTTGCTTCCAAAATATTAATTGTATCTATTTCTTCGACGCTTGCATACCCTAAGTAATATTGAAGCTTTTTTTCTCTTTGTAATTTTTTAAAAAATAAGAATAATTTTTCTCTTTGTTTTGCAGTATGTTTCTTTGAGTCAGTAATGGGTATTTCTGATTCTAAATCATCATAATTAGGAAAATAACATCCACAACTCACCACTGGACCTGCCAATGGACCTCTACCTACTTCATCTAAACCAATTACAGGTCCATTAATTGATTTCTCTATAGAAAAATCAGTCACTATTTTTCATTTAATCTTGGCATGATTTCAACAAAATTACAGGGCTTGTGTCTAATGTCTAATTGATATTGTAAAATTTCATCCCAGCCATCTTTGCATGCACCCGTAGATCCAGGTAAACAAAAAACATATGTACTATTTATTAAGGCCGCAACTGCACGTGATTGAATTGCTGATGTACCAATTTTTTCAAAACTAACTTGGCGAAATAATTCACCAAATCCATCAATATGTTTACTAGCAATAGCATTTACAGCTTCTGGTGTTGTATCTCTTCCTGTTAGCCCAGTCCCACCAGTTGTAATAATGCAATCAATGTCTTCTTCTTTTGACATTGTATCTAAGGTATCTTTTATTTGAGAAACATCATCTGGGATAATTGTACGTTTAATCATTGTATGACCAGCATTAGTAATACGTTTTTCTAATGTATCGCCAGATGTATCATTCTCTTTAGTTCTTGAATCTGAGATGGTAATTACAGCAATATTTATAGGAACAAAATCTAGAGAAGTATCAATTGGCATAACCTATTAATAAAGTGGATCATTTCCATTTGCTAGCATTTTTAGGGAACGCATTTCTTTATTATTTTTATTTTGGTAAATCCAATATTTTGTTAAGATTTTTTCTATAAACCACCTTGTTTCTCTTGAAGGAATACTTTCCATAAAAAAGAGTGAGTCTTCCATATAATTTGTTTCATTTTTCCATTTTTGTAAATTTCCGGGACCACCATTATAAGCTGCTGCGAGAAATATAAGATTTCTTGAAACTTGCTCTAGATCAAGAAGATACGTTAAGTATTCTTGTCCAACCTCTAAATTTATTTCGGGATTTTTAAGAATATTACTGTTGCTTCTTTTTACGTCTTTACTTGTTGTAATAAATTTTGCCGTCGAAGGTAATACTTGCATTAAACCTATAGCACCGTCTTTACTTTTTGCCTTTATGTTAAACATCGATTCTTGATGCATGAACGCATGGAGTAATTCTTTTTCTAATTTGAAACCATCTCGAGGCTTCCACACACTAGTAGGGTAGTAGAGATAGGTTGGGACATCCATACCAAAATTTTCTAGCTTATTTACAATTTTCAATTGAGTATAGGCAAGATCAAAATTTTCAGCAATTTGAATAGACTCCTTTGCTATTTCCTTATTTAAAATGGAATTGATATGGACAATTTCCTTTTCTAATTCATCGGCAAATCCAACTTGTATTAGTGTCTGTATTCTTTTTCCTGCTGGTATATTTAAAATTGTACTATTGTTTTTATTAAGATCAGTATGCTCTATCCATTCTATTTTTTCATCTACACCTAATATTTCTAATGCAAGCATTCCATAAAAACTATTTGGATTATTTGATGCTCTTTTTAACCAAAAATTAATATCATCATAGCGACCAAGTTTTGCATATGATCTAGCTGTCCAAAAACTTCCTGACGTTTGATGCCATGCATCATCTTTTAAACTAATCGAAAAGAGAGAAAAATATTTTGCAGCATCTTCATATTTTTCTAATCTCCAAGAACATAGACCAGCAGTCCAAGCTGCATAAGGAACATATTTAGCTGAATTAACAAGAGCTTCAGAAGCATATTGAATTGCTAAGTCATTTTTATTTGCTAAGAAATATCCTTTCGCTATTAATTCTTTTTGTTGATCTATCTCAACTTGATCTAGTAATAGATCTACATCTCTTTGACTTAATAGTTGTACTGCTCCCGTTGGCCAACCTTTATTCACTCTTGATTTGATACCATTAATTAATTTTCTTTTTTCAGCCCTCTGATTGTTGGATAGTTTCTTTGAGCTTTTATATTTACTAGTTTTTTTACTTTTTACTTGTTCTGATTCTATACCAATTGGAGCGCTAGGTTTAGTTGGACTTTTATAACCCGCTGGCATTCTTCGAATAGCCAATTTATAAATTTGTTTTGCTTGAGGGTGATCATTATATTTTTTAAGCCAATAATATAATTCTAAATACTTTGATCGATAACAATTAGGATGTAAAAATTTCTGCGCATAAATATGACCAAGCAAAGATTTATTTTTTATTTTTAAAATAAAATTATTTGCACTTTTCCATTTGCACTTTTCCTGAAATTTATAAGCTTGTTGATAATTATATACATCTTCTTCACTAAGAACTTTTGTTGAGAAAATATTATCATATTTGATGACTATATCTTGTTGGTATGCATAGATTTGTTTCGAAAAAAATACGAAGAATATAAAAAAACAAATAATAGAAAATTTTTTATGATTCATTTCTTTAATTTTTCTTGTAACATTTGTAAATCTTCCCAAGAATATTTTTTATATTGAGGAGATCGAAGTAAAAAAGCTGGATGATAAGAAGCTATTGTAGGAATACCTTTTTCTAAATTGAGTGATTTGTATTCATGCCATTTGCCTCTGAGTTTTCCAAGTGCAAGAGGGGTTGATAAAATGGCTTTTGCTGCGACACCACCTAATAGGAAGATAAATCTAGGTTTAATGATATCAATTTGTCTTTGCAAAAACGGTAAAAATTCTAAAATTTCATTGTCATTAGGCGTTCTATTTTCGGCTGGACGCCAATTAACTACATTAGTAATATAAACGTCTTCTCTTTGTAAATTAATGGCCAAAAGCATTTTATTTAATAGCTGTCCAGCTCTTCCAACGAATGGAATTCCTTGTTCATCCTCATCTCTACCTGGTGCTTCACCTATTAACATTACTTTTGCATTTAAGTTACCATCATAAACTACTAAATTTTTTGCTGTTTTTTGAAGAGGAGATTTATGATTTTTAAGATCTTCAATAACATCATCAATTTTAGATTTTTTATCCCCAGTATCCTTGTCGAAACTAGGCTGCTCTAATTTTTTTTCATTTTCAAACCAGTTTCTAGGAGAATCCTGAAGAAAATAATTTACCCCAGAATTAATAATAAATTCTAAATTTTTTTTATTTGATTGATTCATGTAAAATTACAATTATCTATTCATAGTGTAACTATACGATATTTGAAATGTTTAATTTAATTAAAATACTACAATTTATCTTAATTTTTCTGGTTGTTAATTCTGGAGCTTTAGCTTTAAATAGTTCATCTTTTTTAATCTCACAATCTGCCTTTAATAATTATGATTATAGTTCCACTTTATTTAAATTTAATATGGATAAAGTCACCCTATCTCAAGACAGTCTTTTAGATAAAGCTATTGCTGCAATAATTACAGAGGATCTAGTTTTAGCTTTAAAAATTGCTGATAAAATCTTAAGAGAAAACAAAAATAACCCAGAAGCGTTAATTATAAAAACCACATCTCTTTACAAAGATAAAAAATTTAAAGACATCATCGAATTAAGGGATAATATGCTGCAACCAAGTGAATTATTAGACTTCATTTTTTTTGCTGATAACAGACTTAAAAATAATAGTACTATAAGTAATGCTCTAGTTGAATTGGTATCATCCTCATATTCAAATAATGAACAAAGTCGTTTAAATTATAATTTTTTATTATTTTATACCTCACTCGCAAAAATACTTGATCCAAAAAACGACAGAGCAATGATTATTAAAGCAGAGTTATTTTCGCAAGTTGGACAAGATAAGGTTGCATCAGATATATATGCGAAGATAGATAAAGAAAGTATTTATTATTTAGATGCTCAGAATAGTCTTGCTAGACATTACTTATTCAATAATACCTATGAGGAAGCTGAAACTAAAATTAAATCATTAGTTGAAAATAATAATAACAATTATTCTCTTAAAAAAACTTTAGGTGATTTTTATCGTTACAATAAAAAGTATGATTTAGCTTTAGATGTTTATGATGAAATGATCAAAGAAAACCAGGATGATCTCTGGAATATTTTTTATATGAGAGGTATTTGCTATGAACAAAAAGATGAATGGGACTTAGCTGAAAAAGATTTTTTACGATCCTTAGAGATTAAACCCGGAACACCAAATGTTTTAAATTATCTTGCATACGGTTGGGTTGAAAGAAATATTAAATTAGACCGTTCTTTGAAAATGTTAGAGGAGGCTTACAAAGCTAACCCAGATAGTTTTTATATTATAGATAGTTTAGCGTGGGCTCATTTTAAAAAAAATAATCTTTCAGAAGCAGCAAGGTTAATGGAAAAGGTAATAGATATTGCGCCGGGTGAAGCAATATCTCTAGACCATCTTGGTGATATTTATTATGCTATGAATAGAAAAAGAGAAGCAATTCATTTTTGGCAACAAGCTTTAGAGTTGGCTGAGCCAGAAGATGAAATAACTGAAGATGTTCAAAGCAAATTAGATAATATTAATGCCGGATAAAATAATTGAAAAATCGCCTGCCAAAATTAATTTATTTTTAAAAATTATAAATAAAAGAGATGATGGTTTTCATAATATTCGTACTGGAATAACATTCATTGATCTTTTTGATGAGATAACTGTTCAACCTCACAGCAAATTTAAAGTAATCTATACAGGTAATTTTGCTCCAAAAAATAATTTATTTGAGGATTGCATTATTGATAAATTATTTACCTATATAAATGAAGATAAACCTAAACTTCTTTTTACTATATCAAAAAACTTTCCTTATGAAGCTGGTTTAGGTTCTGCTTCGTCTAATGTTGCAAGTGTTATAAAAATTTTAGAAAATCTTGAGATAATAAAAAAGAAAAATATATTTGATTATGTTGGTCTCGGTTCAGATATCCCTATTTTTTTGAATCAAAAAGATGCTCTAGTTAGAGGTAGGGGAGATTTAATTGCTAATGTTCATTTTCCAAAATATTATTTCTTATTAATTAGGCCGTCTTTCAAATGTTCGACAAAAAAAATGTATGATTCATTTCAACATTCAGATTTTGATTATAATGCTGAATTTGATTTAGAAGAAATAAATGATCAAGATTCTGGAAATGATTTTGAAAAAATTCTTAAAAAAAATGAACCTGAATTTTTATCAATCATAAATTTCTTGGAGGATTTTGACGATGTTATATTCTCAAGACTAACCGGGAGTGGTTCTTGTATTTACAGTGTATTTGAAAAAAAAGAGCATGCTATAAATGCACAAAAAAAATTTCAACAAAGTTTTTCAAATCTATGGACACATCTAAGTGAAAATAATT
Organism: uncultured Alphaproteobacteria bacterium; assembly: GCA_902572735.1. Lineage (GTDB taxonomy): Bacteria > Pseudomonadota > Alphaproteobacteria > HIMB59 > CACPNW01. The sequence continues at coordinate 10,926 of CACGGX010000009.1, read as the reverse complement.
TGGTCAATCTATTTTAAATTCTTTCTTAAATTCTTTAATTGAAAGCACTTCATTTATTGGCTTGTCCCACCTAATTCTATGAATTCGAGGAAAACGCATAGCGACACCTGATTTATGTCTAGTACTTGGAAATACATCATCGAATGCTACTTCTAGTATAATCTCTTTTTTTACTTCTCTCACAGGACCAAATTTATTGATAGTATTATTCCTAATAAATTTATCTAACACTAATAGCTCTTTGTCAGTGTAACCGGAATACGCTTTTCCTATTGGAACTAATTCACTCTCTTTCCAAACACCAAAAGTAAAATCTGAATAATATGATGATCTTTTGCCATGTCCTCGTTGAGCATACATTAAAATAGCATCGACTAGTTTTGGATTTTTTTTCCATTTGTACCAATACCCCTTTTTTCTCCCTGGTAAATATTCACTATTTTTGAGTTTAATCATGACTCCTTCATTCAAATCATCATGAAAATTATTTTTATATTTTTTTAGTTCTTTCCAGGTTGAAAAATTAATGATGGTAGATAAATCAATTTGATTAGTTATATTTTCTTTTTGAAATTTTTCTAAATATTTTCTTCTTTCAATTAGAGAAAATTTACGAAGATCTTTTCCTTTATAAAAAAGGATATCATAAGCTCGTATGAAAACAGGAAACTTGTTTTGAAGATCTTTTGATGTTTTTTTTCTATTTAACCTTTGTTGTAGATCATTAAAACCTGAGGGTTTAAAATTTCTCCCTACAAGTAATTCTCCGTCAATAACCGCATCACCATTAGTAGCTTCAATTATTTCGGGGAATGCAGATGATATATTATCACCTGTTCTTGAGTATAGTGCAACACTGTTTGATGAAACCATAAGCTGAACCCTAATGCCATCCCATTTATATTCTGCTTGAAATTCATTTGCGTCTAATCTTTTAAAATCTTTTTCCTCATCAATGGGGTTAGCAAGCATCATTGGATGAAATAATTTTTTAAAATCTATTTTTGGTTTTGATATTTCATTTTTTAACCATTGAAATAAATTTTCATATGGAAATTCTAGACCATGCCAAATTTCTTCAATCTCATTTACAGATTTATTATACAGATCAGCTAAGGCTGTTTTCACTAATCTTTCTGAGACTCCAATTCGCAATCCACCTGTGCAAATTTTAATTAAAGTCCACCTTTCGTTATTAGAGAGTTCACTCAAAATTTTACTAAACTCTTTATTAATTTCAGACTTTTTAATTTTTTTAATATTTTCTATTAAGGTAGATAAATTTTGTGATTTTTCCTCTTTTTTTGTTGGCCAAATTAATGATATTGTTTCTGCTAAATCCCCAACATAGTCATATGAGTAATCAAATAAATGTTGATCTACTTGTTCATAGACAAGTTCTCTGAGTTTAGATGCTTTAATAAATTGAAATGAAAGTTGGTCAGATAAAATTGCAAGCGCATATGCACGGTTGATATCAAGTTTATTAAAATAATCTTGAAGTAATTTAATTTTGGTATTTCGACTTGGTGTTAAAATCAAATTGTGAAGTAAGGAAGAAAATTTTTTCATTCTATTTCCTCATCACTTCTTCCTTGGATAGAAAGGGGCTTTGAAACAAGATTTTGTTTCTTACAATAATAAACTAATGCATCTTCCTGACCATGTGTAATAAGAATATTTTTTGCATTTGATTTTTTAATTGTATCTAATAATTCGTTCCAATCACTATGATCACTAATAACTAACGGTAATTCAATACCTTGTTGTTTTGCTCTTTGCTTAACTGTCATCCATCCACTTGCCATGCAAATAATGGGATTAGGAAATCGTCTTGACCAACGATCTTTTAATGCTGAAGGAGGGGCAATAATTATTTTACCCTCATAAAAGTTTTTATCTTTTGAAGAGACTTTTTCAAACTTTCCAATATTAATTTTTTCTTTTGAATAATATTGGCATAACTTTTCTAGAGAGCCATGAATATAAATTGTCTCATTATATTTCTGCTGACGTAAAAGATTCATTACTCTTTGCGCTTTGCCAAGAGCATACGCACCAACAATATGACAATTTTTTTTATTTATCTTTACAGATCGTATGAGTTTTTGAATTTCATCTTTGGGATCTGGATGTTGAAATATGGGCAATCCAAATGTTGCTTCGGTAATTAAAGTATCACATTTAACTAGTTTGAAATTTTTACATGTTTCATCTTTTCCTACTTTATAATCACCTGTGATGACTAAACGATGATTATTTTTTTCAATTAAAACTTGAGCACTCCCTAAAATATGTCCTGCAGGGTATAATGTAAAATCAAAGTTTTTAATCGAGTATTTTTGCCCGTATCTAAGAGGAGTAAATTTCTTCGCACATTTATCTCCGTAGCGAATTTTCATTATGTCTATTGTCTGCCTAGTAGCAATGACATGATCATGTCCAAATCGGGCGTGATCTGCATGACCATGTGTAATAATTGCTGTTTTTTTCGGTAATATTGGATCTATATGTACATTTATATCTTTGATAAATAGCTGATGGTTAATGAAATCCATATGAATATAAATAAATCGAATCCCTTATTATTACACCCTCTAAATAAGTGGATGAAGAAAAAAAAATGGTCCTGGTTTCCTCATCAAATTGAAACGTTTCATCATGTTCGCACTGGGTCTGATGTTGTTGTATTTGCTCCTACTGGTGCTGGCAAAACATTAACAGGGTTTATTAATCCAATAGATGATTTAATAAAATTAAAAAAATTTAAAGGTCTTCATACCCTCTATATTTCTCCATTAAAATCTCTTGCAAACGATATCGTGAGAAATTTAGAGAAACCTATTAAAGAGCTTGATTTAAATATTTCATTTCAAGTAAGAACAGGAGACACAACACCATATAAAAAACAAAAACAAAAACAAAAACCTCCCAATATCCTTATTACAACTCCAGAGTCACTTGCATTATTAAATTCGTATGAGAATGCGAAAGAATTTTTTCACAATCTAAAATATATAATTATTGATGAGATACACACTTTTTTGGATAATAAGAGAGCTGATCTTCTAAGTTTAAATATTGAAAGACTACAAACTTTCTCTCCAAATTTACAACGAATAGGTTTGTCAGCAACTCTCAAGAATAAACAAGATGCTAAAAAATGGCTTTGCCGCAAAAAACCAAAAATAGTTTCTTATGAAAATTCAGTTTTACCTAAGATTAAAATTCTAGAAACAAAAGAACGAATTCCTTGGTCTGGTCATATGGCTACGTATTCTATTAATGAAATTTATAAAGAAATAATGAAATCGAAATTAACTATTATTTTTGTTAATACGAGGGCGCAAGCCGAATATATGTTTAAAAACTTATGGCTAATTAATAAGAAAAAATTAAAAATTGCTGTTCACCATGGTTCATTAGAAAAAAACTTACGTTTAAAAGTAGAAAATAATCTTAGCAAAGGATTGGTTGACTGTGTTGTTGCGACCTCTTCTTTAGAACTCGGATTAGATTATGGAGATGTAGAAAAAATTATTCAAGTTGGAGCACCTAAAGGAATTAATAGATTATTACAGCGTGTAGGAAGATCAAATCATAATTTAAATACACCTTCAAAAGCAATTTTAGTACCCACTAATCGTTTTGAATTTATCGAAGCAAAAGCTGCTATTGAAGAAATAAAAAAAAATAACTTAGATCAAATAGATTTAAAAGAAGGAAGTTTTGATGTTGTAGCTCAACATATTTTTGCAACTGCTTGTGCGGGGCAATTTGATATTAATGATCTCTACAAAGAAATTATCAAAGCATATCCATACAAAAAATTAAAACTTAATGATTTTAAACAATTGATTAATCTCATACAAGATGGCGGATATGTTTTAAAAAATTATGATCAATTTAAGAGAATCTTCCAATTAAGAGAAAATAAAAATATTTATAAGCTAGTAAATAGAAGAGAAACACGAAAATACCGCATGAATGTTGGAACAATAATTGAAAATCCGATGCTAAAATTAAAACTTGGAACAAAAACACTAGGGAACATAGAAGAAGTTTTTATTCAAAATCTTTCTCAAGGTGATTCATTTATCTTTGCTGGTCAAGTATTAGAATTTCAATCAATGAAAAATAATTTAGTACAAGTTAAAAGAAGTAAATCATTAATTTCTAAAATTCCATCTTATTCCGGTGGCAGAATGCCATTATCAACAAATTTGGCTAACTCAGTTAGGGCTTTATTGGCAAAAAGTAATATGCGGGATTTATATCCAGATCAAATTACTGAATGGTTAAAAAGACAAAAAAATATATCTAAAATCCCAAAAAAAGATGAATATCTAGTCGAGCAATTCCCTCGAAAAAAAAATTTTTATACTGTTATCTATACTTTTGCAGGATGGCATGCCAATCAAACACTAGGATTTTTACTACTTAGAGGCTTTAAGGAATTTAATTATAAACCTCTAGGTTTTGTTGCAAATGATTACGCTATTGTTTTATGGTCTTTAAAAGAAGTAAAAGAAATAAAAAAGATCCTAAATATTAGATTGTTAGATAAACATTTAGATAATTATCTTGAAGAAACTTCAATAGTCAAAAGATTGTTTAGAGATAATGCAATTATATCTTGTTTAATAGAAAGAAGGTTGCCAGGGATGGAAAAAACTGGGAAGCAAGTTTTATTTAGTTCAGATCTAATTTATACAGTATTAAAAAAAAATGAACCAGATCACATTCTTCTAAAATCATCATATGAAGACGCAAAAAAAAATATGATAGATTATAATAGACTAAGAGAAATATTAAAAAAAATCGATAAAAAAATTATATTAAAGAAACTAACAAGTATATCACCATTGGCTGTTCCGATTATTCTTGAAATAAATAGAGAAAATTTATCAAAAAAGGAAACTGATGAATATATTTTAGAGGATTTAGAAAATGAAATATTAAAAGAGGCAAATGTACTATCAATTAATTAATTTTGGTGATGAAGAATTTTATGCTTACCCAAATAAATCTCTTTATTGGAAAAGACTAAATACCCTGATTGTATCAGATTTACATATTGGAAAATCTATTAGTTATGCAAAGAATAAGCAATTCTTACCTCCATATGATACCAAAGAAATATTAAACGAACTTTTTGTTAGTTTAGATGAGATTAAACCAAGCAATTTAATTATAGTTGGAGATTTATTACACGATATTTTTTCAACTTTGAGTTTAAAAGATCAAGATCATAAAAATATTAGTCAATATATGGAAAATACTGATTTCATATGGATCAAGGGTAATCATGATAAAAATATACAAATTGAAGGTTTTAAAAATTTTACAAATTATGAAATAGATAAATTTTTGTTTACACACATACCTATAGAAACACCTTTATTTCAAATTTGTGGTCACTATCATCCAAAAGTAAAAATTGTACACAGAGGGAAAACTATTTTTAAAACATCCTTTGTGCATAATGAAAAAATATTCATTTTACCAAGTTTTGGAATTTTAACAGGTGGGTTGGATATCAATTCTAAGGAAATAAGCGATGTATTGGGTAAGAAAAATTTGAATATTTATCCTGTGGGACAGGATAAAGTTTATAAATTATAATTAAAGTAATTATTAATCACGATCCCAATTAAAATAACAAAATTCAATACAAATAATAAAACTGAAAGCAAATGCATATATTTAAAACTTGAAGATGCTTTTTTATCACCTTCTAATTCTTTATCTCTAAAATCATTAATTTTAGGTGTTAAATAATTTCGATTAATAATAAAACTCATAGCCACTATTATTAATAAAATAGAATTTAAAATATTACCTGAAATATAACAAAGGACTAAAGATAAAATGGTTATTATAAATCCAAATAAAAACATTCGAGGAAAAATTGTTCTTAACAATTTACTACTAGCATTTGTACTTAAAGTGGCAAAGACTGAGGGTGATACAACAGCCATAAAGAAAGTCATAGATCCTATTAAGACTGCTAATAAAAAATTAAGAGTATAAATTATCATAGGTTAAATTGCTCTTCATAAAGAGCAATTGTAATAGTTAAGAATTATCAATTGCTGATTTTAATTTTCTATATTCCATAGAATTAGTTCCAGCTAAAGTTTCTAATTTTAACAACATTTCATTTGCTTTATTCATCTTTCCAAGGGTGATGTAAAGCTCACCTAGATATTCGTGTGCCCCTAAATGTTCAGGGTTTGCCTCTAATGCAATTTGATATGCATCGAAAGCTTTGTCTAAATTTGGCTCACTATGTTTTCTGTAACTAAATCCAAGTAAATTATACACATCAGCTTTTTTATCACCAAGATCTTTACGCTTAGCCATTTTTTCAAGCAATTTGATCGATTTATCAAATTTCTTGTAATAAACTAATTCATACGCTTTATCGTAAAGTTTATTAACTTGTTCACCTGCAGAAATACTTGAGCTACTGTCGTCTGAACTTGCAGCAGCAAATACACCAGAGCTAATAAATAATAATGTAAGTAATATTCTAATCATCAAAATCAGATATGTTTGTTTAAACTAATTTCAATATTCATTTGTGAATTAATTAAATTAATGGCAGGCAATATTATATTTTTTTAATCTGTAATAATTATATGGCCACGGCGTTAGAAAGCCTGCAAGAAGCATTATAGGTATTACCCACCATACAAGTTTAGCGCCACCCATAATGATCCAGTCAACTGCATTCATGGCTATTTCCATAGACACCATTGAGATTAAACTCATTCCTATGGCTGTTTTAAAAGCTTTGCTGATAATCATTTGTCTTGATAAAACGACAGTCTCTAAAATGATGCTAGTAATAATACCATTAATGATTGCTAGAATCATAATATAAAGAGTAGGCCAAGGAATGCCAGTTAATTGAAAATAGAGTATGGTTCCAAAATCGCCAATACTACATCCTAGCAAACACCAAGCAGTATTTTTAGCACTTCTTCGCCATGTATGTTTACATTTCCAATGAAAACGTGGAGCTGGTTTTTTTAGTGTTTCAGCAACAGACATTTAATTTATATTCCTTGTTTAAATTCGAATGTATTATTTATATCATTGATTTCATATTTATCAATTGTACCATTGGTCCATTTGATTGTTATATTTTTAATGATTTCACCTTCACGTAAACCGTAATGTGCTACAGGTTCCATTTGACATAAATATCCTGAACCTGCATCAATAGTTTTGGCATGATTTCTTAAATTCGTATGTAAGGTAACAGTGGCACCTCTAGCTGGAGCACCAAAAGTGTTGAGAGGTTTAATTCTAATATAATTAGTATTTAACACATTTGCTTTAAACAAACTTAGCGGCTGAGCTCCAGATTCACCATGAGAAATAAGTAATTCTAAAATTCCATCTCCATCAATATCGGCAACAGCAGCACCAGTTCCTAGACCATCTGCTTCAAGTGCTGCATCTAATTTGATTTCTTCTAAGTTTCCTTCACCAAGAATACGAAAGAGTTTATTTGGTTGACCGATATTATTTAAAAAAATTTCATCATAACCATCATTATCAAAATCAGCCGATATAACTGTTCGTATTCTACTTGGTGATCTAAAATCTAATGAGGACATATCGAGAAATGATTCTTTTTGTTTTACAAAAATACGATGATAACCTTCCCAGTTACTTGTTATAATATCAAGTTCACCTCTATACAAAAAATCAGTTAAAGCAGTTCCGCGACCATTTTGAAAAGTATCTTGCACATTTTTTTCAATCGCAATATCATTAAAATTACCATTAATATTTTTATATAAAAAATTTGGACCCCTTTCATTAGCTGCAAATATATCCATATTATCAGAAACTATATGCCCTGATATTACCGCTCTACCTCCAGTTATTTGATCTATTCCAAGCATTTGAGCTAAATCTTCAACTTCATTTTCTTCAATTTCATAAAATCTAGTAGGGCCTCCATAATTGGCAACATATATGCCGTACTTTCCTAATCCATTTCTATCTACACAAACAACTGATCTACCTGCGGTTAAATTTAAATTTTCTAAATTTTTTTCTAACTCAAAATAATCGAATATTTTGTTATTGTTATCTAGTAATCTATCAGAGTATTTTTTTTCGCCACTATACGTATCAGTATTTAAGAAATAAATTTCTTCAAAACCATCCTGATCAATATCACAAGCAGATACACCAATAGTATTCCTATCTTCATCAACGAATAAAGGATCCTGAATTATGTTAATTAGTTTTCCATTTTTATAGCTAAGAGCTAAATTAGAGTAACCAAAACCAGCAACAATAAATTCAAAATTTCCATCTTTATTAAAGTCAGTTACTGAAACTCCATAGCTTAAACGATCATTATTATTTTCAATTAAATTTGAAATATTTGTAAAAAATTCTGCCTTAGCCATATTAGATATCAATATAATAAAAATAAAAATTAACTTATGCATTTCAAGTATTTTCAATTTGCCAATCTAATAAAAATATCGCCCATTCCAAAATTTAGTTCTTCAAGAGGCATACTATTTCTAGCTTCACACATGGGTCCAGTTATCTGGTCATTTTTTATGTAATCAATATCGTAAGCATCACATATTTTTGCATTATGCAATACCCCAATAACAAGTTTATTATCTACTGAGTATGTATATTCTTTATTTAATTCATTACCTTCACAAAAATAATCTCTATTAACAAGTTCAGGAAAATCATTTTTGTTACATGGATTATCAATAACAATTGTATAAATATCTTTTGATTGATCTTTAAAATCAATATTGATTTTTTTTGTTTCTGAATATTTCATTACATCACATAAGCAAGGCCAACAACACTTATAATATTGACCACAAATTCTTTCATCATTTTCTAAATTAGTAAGAAAAATTTCATCTGGTTGAGCATCTGGAGGAATTAGTGAACCTGAAACAGCACAGTATAACTTGTTAAATTGCATAAACTCTTCATATTCTAAGTTTTGATCTAAAATATATTTAAAAAATCTTGGTCCTGCTGCATTTCTATTCCCATCAGGAAAAATAATAGACCAATCATTAACAAGTCTCTCATATAATTTTTCTGTATTCGCATTAACATGAGAAATTGGTAATAAAGTTAATAAGAATAAACTTATTGCAAGTAATTTTCGCATAAAAACTAAATAGGTTTAGCTTTAAAAATGTAAATCCCTTGTATTGAATCAATCTTAAATCAATACAGATTACTTTTTCTGCTTTTTATTCTTTTTTATGGTAATGTCGCACTCGAAGAATTTGACTTATTTTGTGGTAAATACTAGAGAGTAATCATAATTGGGGCGTCGCCAAGCGGTAAGGCACCGGTTTTTGGAGTCGGCATTCGTAGGTTCGAATCCTACCGCCCCAGCCAATTTTTCTAATAATATATTTTTTAATTTTATTCTTGGCACACTCTTGTCACTCTTGGCAACCTTTTTAAAGTTGAAGTTGAGTGCATTACCCGCCTAAATAAACCTGATATTTATCTACTCCCACCAATATTTATGTCCCACTTATGTCCCTAAGGAATTACAATTAAGTTATTTTTTCTTAATCGGTGGTACAATTATTTTAATGAATATAAATGAACCTTTGAGAAGAAAAGAATTATTTAAAAAAAATTCAATCACAAAAGAATGGTTGCATCAAGCCAAGATTTTTAAAAGAAAATAATATTATCTCCCAATCAAAATATTATGATACTACCTAATTTTAATGGTAAATATAAGTTATTAAGAAAAACTAATTATAATTATTTAAAAATATTAATATTTAAATTTGTAATATTTATTTAGTATTTTTTTTATAAATATTTTTTAATGTTAAAAAATATTTTTTTGGCCTCCTATCCTAAATCTGGCAATACATGGATAAGAGCTATAATTGGAAACCTTTATAATTTTGATAAAGATTTTAGTCTAAAAACCTTGAAGTCAATACCATTTTTGTCGATTAAAAAAAACTTTAATGAATTTGAAAACAAATTTTTTTCTGACAATAATTTTTTGCATTTTGACTGGGTATCACAAAATATAATCGAGTGCCAAAAAATACTAAATAACAAATCAAATCATTTAAATATATTTAAAACCCATAGTGTCAGACATAAAAAATTTACAAATGAAACTGTAAACGCAGGTTTTATATATATTGTAAGAGATCCAAGAGACATTGTTGTTTCTTTTAAATATTTTTCTGGAAAAGAATTTGATGAAATAATTAATGAATTAATTTTTCAAAAAAAATTAATGATAAATACTAATGGGGCTAAGGAACTACTTTCAACATGGGATCTTCATGTTCAATCATGGCTAAACTATAATACTGTACCAAGATTGATTATAAAGTATGAAGATTTGAAATTAAATCCAAAGGAAGTTGTATTAAACATAAAGGAGTTTTTAAACAAAATACACAAATTAAAAATAGATTTAAGTGACCAGCATATTGATAAAATAATAGAAAATACAAATTTTAATAATCTAAGTAAACTAGAAAACCAAAATGGTTTTGATGAGGCTACAAAATATTCCAAATTTTTTAGATCAGGAAAGTCAAATCAATGGAAAGATATTTTATCGAAGACACAGGTTCAGCTTATAGAAAATAATTTACAGACTTCAATGAAGTATTTTAATTATATTTAAGAAATAATAGAGGAGGTAGGGAGGCTCGAACTAACGAATACGTCAAATTCTATTTCTCTTAAGCTTTCTCATCAGCACTACATCGGCATCTCAGAAAAAAATATAAAACTGATAGGATAATGTGTTATCGATTACTTATGATTGTGGTGATCAAGTTCGTACTCGGCAACTTTTCCAAGGTTGAAGTAGGGAGTTTATTTTTGGCACTCTCTTGACACTCTTTGAACCGCTTT
>CACGGX010000008.1 GCA_902572735.1 uncultured Alphaproteobacteria bacterium | reverse complement strand
CTGTTGGATTGTCTCCGCTATCGGCTAAAATTGTAAATCTTTTTTTATTAACTACATGAAAAATCTTATTTAACTTATAAGATTTCATATCATAAACTAAATTAAACCTATTATTCCAATAACTTAGTGCTATTTTCTTACAAATTCTTTTACCGATATTAACATCTGTACAATTTACAATTGCAGAAGCTGTTGCCCTCTTAGTATCAGCCCAAACATATCCTATAAGTAAATTACAATCATTAATCCCATTCAGTTTATTAAAAATATTAAGATTTTTATAAATTTTTTTACATGGCTCAACTATTGTAGATGACATTTCACCTGAAACTAAAACTGGTATTTTTTCCCAAATAATATGACTTTTTTTATTTTTTAATATTCCATCTATTAACATTTTCAATGACCTTGAATAAGTTTGCTTAACGTCGATATGTGGGGCTGTTTTATATGCTGCAAAATAATCGATATTTTTTATAATTGAATCAGTCATCTGACCGTGAAGATCATAAGATAATGATATTTTACAGTTTTTAGATACTTTAGAGCGAATTTTTTTAATAAAAAAACCTTCGGGATCACTAATACCCTTAACATACATTGCTCCATGCATTAAAAATAAAAGACCATCTATTGATGTATGTTTTTTTAAATCATCTGTAATATTTTGAATTGTATTTAAAAAAAAATTTTTATCTACTGGACCGCCAGGTAAACTACGATAAAATTTGCTAGATATAAAAGTAATATTCTTATATTTTGAATAATTAAAATCTATATATTTTAAAAGTTTTTTACCACTTAAAATTTCAAAATCATTTTCATTTTGTATTAATGTTGAGTAAGAACAACATTCAGTACTTATTCCACAAATGAAAATTTTTTTTTTATCCACTAATTAAAATTAAGAACTAAGTTTATTTTTTGCAAATATGTCAACAAGATAAACTAAAATAATATGATGAGACATTTCAATAAAATTATATTGATCAGAATTTATATGAAAATTAACATTTCCATATTTTGATAGTGGGTTATTTTTTTTGAAACCACTCAAAGTAATCAATTGAATTGAATTTTTTTTACAATATTTTGCTGCATTAACAATGTTTTTTGAAGTTCCACTACTACTAATTAAGATCATAATATCATTTTTATTTAGGTAAGCTTTTATTGCTTCTACTACCCAATTTTCATAACCATAATCATTTGCAAAACATGTTATTAAATTTGCATTATTAAAAGTGGATGAATTAACTCTAGCTACTTTTGCAAAGTCTACACTAACATGGCTAGCTATTGAAGAGCTACCGCCATTACCAACTATATAAACTTTTCCTTTTTGTTTTTGTGTTTTTTTTATCAAATTAATTGATTTTTTAAATAATTTGTCATCAGTATTTAATAATAAATTAAGAATGGACTTACTGTAATTATTAAATTGCTCTCTATGTTTCATTATTTTTTAATATTATCTATTTTTGCTGCTAAAATAAAATCATTTATTGATAATCCATTTATAGCATGTGTATGGACCATTACTAAACAATATCCCCAACCAATAGATATATCAGGGTGATGACCTTCTGTTTCTGCAATTTCACCAACTTCATTTGCAAATGATATGGCTTTTTTAAAATTACTAAATTTAAATTTTTTGAAAATCATTTCTTGATTATCATTAACTGACCACTCATTAAGTTCTGATAAAAATTTGCTAATTTCTTGAAAATCCAATTTAGGGGTATTCCCATTGCATGGCTCGCACTTTCCTGAAGATAGAGTATTATTCATAAAATCTGGCGCCTTGTTGATTTAATTCAATGGAATATAAACTAGTTGTAGCAGTTATATATAAGATATTTCCCTCCGTTCCTCCAAATTCTAAATTTGATACTAGTTCTGGAACTATAAGTTGTCCAATTAATTCACTTTTAGGATTAAAACATTTAATTGCTTTTCCTGCACTAGTCCAAACATTTCCATCTTTATCGCATCTAAAACCATCAGAAAAAAAGGGTTTAAAATCATAAACTAATTTTCTATTCATGGGCATTCCATCAATCATATCATAAACATACAAATGTTTGATATTTTCTCCAGTATCAGCAACATATAATTTTTTTTCGTTTGGAGAAATTGCAATGCCATTAGGTCTATCAAGATCGTCTATCATAACATTTAAAGTGTTTGATTTAGGTTCAAAAGAAAACACATTACAGCCACCATATTCTTGTTCGCCAGGATATCCCTCATAATCTGATAAAATACCGTAAGGTGGATCTGTAAACCAAATTGTATCATCCGATTTAACAAATAAGTCGTTTGGAGAGTTAAGCTTCTTACCATTATAACTATCAACTAAAACTTCCACTTCTAAATTATCATTAGTTTTATAAATACATCTCCCTCCATGTGAACAAGAAATTACATTCTCTTCTTTATCAATAGTATTTCCATTACAATAATTTGAGGGATTTTTATATTCAGATACTAAACCATTTATTAACTTTAACATTCTGTTATTTGGTATATCGCTCCAGACTAATGTATCTAAATGAGGAATATAAGCTGGCCCTTCTCCCCATAACATTCCCGAAAAAACTTTTTTAACTTCAGTAGACTTTATATAATTATTAAATTGATCAGTATTTTCTACATGTTCATTATATTTATTTTTGTAAGCAAAACTTGGATTTCTTGGATCTAAATCAGCAGGTAGTAATTTTTTTTCTGACATATTATACTTCTACACCTTTTTGTTTTTTTTGTTTATCAATTAGTTGTTTTGGGAAATTTTTTGCTCTTAATTTAATTTTAGCATCTTTTTCAATTAATTTAGTAATACTAGTACTAAATGACCTTTTACCTAAAATTTTCATACCAAGTTTAAATTTTTTACTTAGAAAATTCCCTAGTTCTAATTTCATATTTTTTCCAAGTCTATTAAAAAGATTTATATCTTTATTGACTAGATCCATTGTAAATCCAACATCATAACTGCCTCCAAGTATGACTTGTGTTTCAGTTTCATTAACAAAACTATTTCCAGAGCTTATTTTTATAGCTTTATACGTTAAACCTAAATCAATTTTATTTTTTTTTGCAACACTCAGTGCTTCACCGATACCCACTAAATGTAATGATGCTAAAAAATTTGTAATTACTTTTAATATTGAGGCATTTCCAATTTTTCCACAGTATAAAATTTCATGACCAAGCAATGATAATATTGGGAAGCATTTTTTGAAAGTTGATTTTTTTCCAGCAGCTAAAATAGATATATTGCCTGATTTAGCTCTATGCTCCCCTCCAGTAATTGGGCATTCTAATACTCTACCACCTTTAGAACTTACTTTTTTTGATAAACTAATCATATCATTTTTATCTGTAGTGCTCATCTCAATCCAGGTATGTTTTTTAGTTAAATATTTTAATATGTTTTTTAAAACTTTGCTTACAGCTTTTGGTGAAGGTAAACATGTAATTATAATATCACTCTTTTCAGTTAATTCTTTTAAATTTTTACAAGGCTCATTTTTTAAATTTTTTAATCTTGAATAAGATTGATTATTTTTATCATACACAAATACATTATTATTTGATTTTAATAAATTATTTGCAAGATTTGATCCAACATTACCAATTCCTATGAAACCAATAGATACTGGCTTCATAAATCAATAATCATACCATCATATCCAGGTTTAACATTTAGTGGGCACTTTGTTATTAATTCTTTTTCATCTAGTAAAGCTGTCATATGAGTAAAAATAGTTTGTTTTGGTTTAATATATGAAATGAAATCCATTATTTGATCAAATCCAGCATGAGCGGGATGAGTATCTTCTCTTAACAAACCAACAATCCATAAATCTAGATTTTTTAATTTATCAATATCTTGATTATAAAATTTTTTTAAATCTGTAGAATAAGCAAAATTTCCAATCTTGTATGTTTGAACATCAATTGATCCGTGATTATGTTTAAATGTTTCAATATTTATATTTTTAAAATTTATACTAGTTTCTAATTCTTTAATTTTCATAAATGGCAAATAATCTTTTTCTCCTTTAAAAATATATTTATAATTTGTCTCCATCTCAGGAATCATTTCTTTTGGCATATATGCAGGAATAATTTTTTTATTTATTAAAGACATTGCTCTCATATCTGGTACTCCTGATGTATGATCGGAATGAATATGAGTATAAAGTACAGCATCAATATTTGTACATTTAGCATTATAAAGTTGCTGTCTAAGGTCTGGACTAGTATCAATTAGAATATTTGTATTTTTATATTCAATAAGTACAGATGATCTTGTTCGAAAATTTCTTTTATTATTAAGATCAATATTACCATGTCTATTCCATGCTAAAGGCGATCCAAAAGATCCTCCACAGCCTAAAATTGTTATTTTCATTATAGATAATTATCTCTTTTAGCTTTTGTAAACAAATTAAAAAAATTATTATCAGTGATTTTTTCAAATTCTTCTAAGGATAATTTAAAAAATTTTGCCAGATATTCAGCTGTGTATTTAACAAAAGATGGCTCATTTACTTTACCTCTCATTGGCTCGGGTGCTAAAAAAGGACTATCAGTTTCTATAAGTATAGAATCTAAAGGAGCGTCCTTAATTATATCTCTTAAATTTGATGCATTTTTAAATGTTATTATTCCAGAAATAGAAATGTAGTAGTTATTCTCTAGACAAAAATTTAGTAGTTGTTTTGAACCTGTAAAACAGTGAAAAATTAGTTTTAAATTATTTGATTTATAATTTTTTAAAATATCTACAATTTCTTTTTCAGAATTTCTCTGATGTATGATTAATGGTAATGAATGTTTTATTGATGCTTCAATATGGGTTTCAAATACTTGTGTTTGTTCTTTGAGGTGGTTTTGGCTATGATATAAATCAATACCTGTCTCTCCTATTCCTATAACTTTTTCATTTTTACAAGCAATATCAAAATTTTGTAATTGAATTTGATTAAATGTATAAACCTTATCAGGATGAAGACCATATGAAAGATAAACAGAGTTATAGTTTTTTATTAAATTAAGATGGTCTTCAAAGTCTTCAGGATCAGTATTTATTGATAATATTGAAGTTATATTATTTAGTTTTGAATTATTAATAATATTATGAAAATTTTCTGCTAATTCATTAAAATTGAGGTGACAATGTGAGTCAATCATTCAATATTCTTGGAAATATTGGTTCTGGATTATTTATTTTTATATTTTGATTGATTAGTTGAGTTAAATTCTCAAATTTATTATTGTCCATATTATAATTAAAAATATTAAGTATTTTTTTTGAACTAGTTGGTATTATTGGATAGAGCATTATAGCTGATTTAATAATTATATTTGTAATAATATATAAAACTTCTTCCATTCTAATTTTATTTGTTTTTTTCAGTGTCCATGGTGCTTGAGTGTCAACATATGCGTTACCCGCAGATATTAACTCCAAGACAGACTTAATTGCTTTATCAATTTGTTGATTATTCATAAACTTACAATATTCATCAAATTTATTTTGAAGAATTTTAATTAAATCCTGATCATCATTAGTTAAATTTTCTGTTGGGTTTAGTATAGAATCATTATTTTTTACAGCAAATGATGAAATCCTTTGTACTAAATTACCAAAATTATTCGATAAATCTGCGTTAATTCTATTTGCGATTGCTTTTTTTGAAAAATCTCCATCATTTCCAAATGGTACTTCTCTAAATAAAAAAAACCTAATTTGATCCAACCCATATTCATTAATAATTTCGTAAGGATCAATGACATTACCAAGTGATTTAGAAATTTTTTGTCCTTCATTAGTCCACCATCCATGTGCAAATATTCTTTTAGGGGGCTCGATACCCGCAGCCATTAAAAAAGCTGGCCAATAAACTGCATGAAATCTTAATATATCTTTCCCCACAATATGTGTTGCGGGCCAAAATTTCTTGTAATTATTATTATTTTTATCTGGATAACCAATTGCAGTTAAATAGTTACATAATGCATCAATCCAAACATACATAACATGCTTAGAATTATTTGGAACTGGTACTCCCCAGTTAAAAGTTGTTCTTGAAATAGATAGATCTTTTAATCCGCCTTTAATAAAACTTAATACTTCATTATATCTTGTTTTTGGCAAGATTGATTCTGGATTTTTTTCATAATGATTGATTAACTTATCTTGCCATTCTGAAAGTTTAAAAAAATAACTCTCCTCCTTAACCCACTCTACAGGTGATCCATTATCCGTCACATATTTACCATCAATCTTTTTTAATTCATTTTCTAAATAAAATGCTTCATCTCTAACTGAGTACCAACCTTCATAATTTGAAAGATATATTTGATTATTTTTTTCTAATTGCTTCCAAAGTTCTTGTGAGGCTTTAATATGTCTTTCTTCAGTAGTTCTTATAAAATCATCTATTTCACATCCTAAAAAAGGTATTAAATTAATAAAATTTACTGAAAGTTTATCGACAAATTCTTTAGGTTTTAAGTTTGAATTAATAGCAGCTTTTTCTACTTTTTGCCCATGTTCGTCTGTACCTGTTAAAAAGAAGACATTGTTTCCTAATAATTTGTTATATCGTGCAATAATATCGCAAGCTATACTTGTATAAGCATGACCTATATGAGGAATATCATTAGTGTAATAAATTGGTGTAGTTATATAAAAATTCATTTTATTGAGTTAAAAAATTTAATATAAATATTTTTTTATCAAGATTTAAACTAAATAATTCTTTTTTGTTATTAGTTAAATAATCAAATCTATCAATAAGATTTTTTTTGCTAAGATTTGTAGATAAAGACTCTAACTCTAGATAATTAGGCATATTAACCAAGCTTTTATCGTCTCTGTTTACTTTTAGCTTATTAGCAACAATTAGAATAAATTTTAGCATTGATAAATAATTATTAAATTCATCATTAGTAAGTTTTGATAAAATATTAGATAAATTTATTTTATCATCATCTAGATCATTTGATAAAAGACATTTAATTGATAATTGGAAAATATCCAAGAAATCATTATTATAATAAAGAATAGTGTTTCCAGGTGATCCATAAGTTAATTCAAAGTAAAAATTTATTTCTTCACTAGATATTTCATCAATATTTTTTTTAATGATTTTAGTAAAATTTGTTAAACTATGAGTATTAAATTTAACTTTTAAACATCTTGACCTAATTGTTGGCAGAAGTAATGAAATCTGGTTTGATATTAAAAAAATATAGGTATTTTCTTTTGGCTCTTCAAGAATCTTAAGCATACTATTTGCAGAACTAATGTTTAAAAAATCAGCAGAATCAATGATAACTATTTTAGAAGAATCTTGAATTATTGATGTTGAATTTAAAAATGTTTTTAATCTTCTAATTTGATCAATAGTTATATTAGTTTTAATTTTTCCAGTTTTTCTATCAATTTCTTTTTCAATTATTTTTATATTTGGATGTGTATTATTTTTAAATAAATTTAAATGATGATCAACATTATTATCTTTAAATTCTATGTTTATAATATTTTTAACTAATTTGTTAAGAAACGTTCTTTTACCTATACCGCTTAATCCATGAATTAAAATTGAATTTGGAAGATTATTTGATTCGTATCTGTTAAGAAGATCTCTATACTCTTTTTCAAAACCTATTAATTCAATCATTAATTACAACTTTAATTTTTCTATAATATTTTTATGAATTATATCTCTAGATAAAGAAGCATCTACAGTTATATATCTTTTTGGCTTTGCTATTTTTTTATATCCTTGAATTACTTTTTGATGAAATAATAAGTTAGATTTATCATATTTGTTTTTAATTTTTCTTTGTTTTAATCTTTTGATTATTTCTTTTGGATTGATTTTAAATATAAAAGTATAGTCAGGAAAGAAATTATTTAGAAGTTCTTTATGAAGTTTTTGTGCTCTTTTAATACCAAACTTATTTACATATCCTTGATAAACAAATGAAGAATCTGCATATCGATCTGAAATGACAATCTTACCTTTTTTAAGATTAGGTATAATTACTTCATTAATATGGTTAGATCTTGCCGCCATTAGAAGAAGTAGTTCTTCTAAATTATTAATTGTGGATTTATTATCTAAAATTAATTTTCTTAATTTTTCTGCAAAATCAGTTCCTCCTGGTTCTCTGGATACAATAAAAGGAATTTTATTTTTTTTTAAATATTTTGATAAAAGTAATATTTGAGATGATTTTCCACTTGCTTCAGGTCCTTCAAAACTAATGAACAAACCTTTATTTAATTTCATCTAAACTTCTTCCAAAAATTAAGTATTTTGCTGCAGCAAAAATTTTAAATAAAGGATTAACTTCAGTTACATCTTTTTCAGCTATAAGGGGTACTTCTATTTTTGGCTTTCCATCTATATTTATAATTAATTTTCCTAATTCATCACCTTTTTTAATCGGAGCAGATATTGGTTTTGTATATGTAATAGAAGAATTCATTAATTGAATTTGATCAAATGATAATGTTGACACTAATTTTTGATCACTAATTAAATTTATACTACTCTCACTACCCAGCCATACATCTACTTCTTTAATAAATTGATCTTTTTCAACTAAAGTTTGTTGCGAAGTTTGATTAAAAGCCCAATTTATTAAATTAGAAGATTCATTTAATCTTGATCTAGAGCTATTGGTACCGTTTATAACAACTGTAATCCTTCTGTCATTTCTCAATGCTGTAGCAGCTATTCCCCAACCAGATTCTTTAGTAAACCCTGTTTTTAATCCATCAGCTCCTTGAACTTGATATAAAAGTTTATTTCTATTGGGCTGACTAATATCATTATAAGTAAATTCCTCCATTTTGAAATATGAATAGAGCTGAGGGAAATCTTTAATTAGAGCATTTGAAAGAATTCCAAGATCATAAACAGTGGAATAGTGATTATCATCTGGCCACCCAGATGAATTAATAAAGTTTGTATTTTTCATTCCTAAGCGCTCTGCATAAACATTCATAAGTTTAGCAAAGTCATCTTCCGTGCCACCTAAACATTCTGCCAAGGCTATAGAAGCATCATTACCAGATTGAACAATAATTCCTTTTAATAAATCATCAACTGTTACATTATCATCTATCTCTAAAAATGTCCTAGACCCCCCCATTTTATATGCTTTAGGAGAAATTTTACATTTATTAGAAATTGCAAAATTAGTGTTCTTTATTCTATCAAACGCAACATAAACGGTCATAATCTTAGTCATTGAAGCAGGTATAACTTTTGTATTAGAATTTTTTTCAAAAAGAACTTCGTTTGTATCAAAATCAATAACAACCGCCTGCTCTGCTTTCGTATCAATAGCGTAAAGTTTAAAAGAAATTATAGAAAATAAAAGAAAGCTAAAAATTTTTACCATAAATATTAATAATTCTTAATTATGACCTTTATTTGTTATTCAATAAGAATTTCAGTTTCCTTATAACCTTTTGAGATAAAGTATGAAACCAAATTATTTGCTTCTGTTTTTTCTAAAGGACCAATAATTACGTCATATTTGGAATTATTTTTTTCTGAAGTATATTTTAAATTATTATCATAACTATCTAATACTGATCGAATACTCTCATAATTTTCAAATCCTATTACTCTTAAATATAATTTAAAATCAGTTATTTCTTCTGATTTTAACTCAATGGGCTCCTCTATAATTTTATTGGTTTCATCTTTAGTTTCTGTAATTTCATCAATTTCTTCAATAGATACAATATCTGTTGGTGCAGAAGAGATAGTTTCATCAAAATTTTCTTCATTCAATGAATTTGCAACACTCTTCCATTGTTTACTAGCATCGGAAAGTATTTCAACTTTAACAGTTGCTAATTTAGATTTATAAAAACCAAGAAGTTGAGCTACTTTTCTTGATACTTGAAGAACAACTGCATTATCATCATGTCTATCTATAATTTTTACATTTATAGATAAGCCATTATCCAAGTTAATGACCTTGACCATACTTGGAATAGGTAGAGTTTTATGCCTACCAAGTAATTCTGTAACTTTATTGTAATCATTATTTACAGTTTTAACATTGTGTAATTCCTTACCATAAAAAGAAGAAAGTCCAATTTCTGAATAATTATAATTTTCCTCTGGAGTATAACTAACTCCTTCAATGAAATAGGGTTCACCAACATAATAAAAAATATTATCTTTTGTTTGTTTAGTGCTTGATAGATTTTGTTCTTTTTTATCTTCTTTCGTATTATCAATTATTTCTTCTATTTTGTTTGTGCTATTTTCTACAATATCAGAAACATTATTAAGATTTGATTCATTACAAGAAAATAAAAATAAAATTAAAATTAAATTAATTAGATATTTTATCACTTAAAAGACCTACTGATACAGCGTAATATGACGAACAATTATAATAAAGAATATTTTTGTAATTTGGATAAACTATGAACATTCTTCCGTCTATCCCATCTGGCATTATTAATCTAGCCTCTAAATCATCTCTTATTGGTAAAGGATCTCCATTGATTTTTGTAAATCCTAACTTTGACCATTCCGATAATGTTTTTGGAATTGATCTACGTTTAACTGCTCCACAGCCTTTAGGATTAACTTGCTTTATAGAATCAAGGAAAGATGAGGAAATATTTTTTGGAGGGAGAACTTCTCTTCCCCAGGTGCTATCATTAGACCATGGATTTTTATCTAATGAAGTTAAATAATTTGCAGTACTAGCAAAAGCATCTGCATAACTATTCCATATATCAATTCCATCACCATCCCAGTCGTATGATGTTTCTAAAAAAGTTGTCGGTATCATTTGAGTCATACCAACTGCCCCACCCCAACTTCCTTTTAATTCTCCACTAGGAACAAGATTTTTGTCTAAAATTTCAAGAGCTGCAAATAATTGTTTTTTATAAAAATCACTTCTTCTTCTATCAAATGCAAGAGTTGTTATTGCAATTATGGAATTAATTTTTCCTTGATTTCTTCCATAATAACTTTCCATACCTAATACAGCTACTATAAACCTAGGTTGTATTTCAAAATATTCTCCAATTTCTTTTAATAAATCCTCGTGCTTTTTTAAAAAATTTTTTCCCGCAAATATTTTATCTTTTGTAATTGTATAAAATAAATACTCATCTAGAGTCATTGTTGATGCTGGTTGGCATCGATCACGCATAATAATTTTACTTTGTGGTTTAACATTATTTAATTGTTTTGAGATAGTATTTTGGCTTATGCCTATTTCTAAGGCCTCTTTTTTGATATTTGAAAGCCAACTATTCCATTCTTCATCAGTTGGCATTTTTGGTTTTTCACAATCTGCTGAATAAAGATTAAATGATATAAATAAAAATAATATTACAAGTCTAAAAATCATTATATAAAAATACCAAAACTATCGTTAATTAGGAAATGATATATACTTAATATTTTGACATTTTTATGTTGAAACTATAGTAAGCACTTAAACGGAGAGATGGCTGAGCGGTTGAAAGCACCGGTCTTGAAAACCGGCAACGGGGCAACTCGTTCGTGAGTTCGAATCTCACTCTCTCCGCCATTATTAATTAAAGATATTAATATTTTAAAAAAATTAATTTTTATCTTCAAGTTCATCTACTCTTTTTTTTAAATCTTGAACTAAAAAATAAATATATACAATTGGCCCCATAATCATGACTCCAACTAAAAAGGCTAAAAATTCAAACATATTAATATTATAAATCAAAAAGAATTTTTCTCAATAGACACAAAAAATTATTTTTTTTCAAATAACCATAATTTATCTTGAGCTAAAAAAAATAATTTACCATTATCTGGATGAATTTTAATATCTCTTATTCTTCCTATTTCTTTTTTAAAAATAATATCTTCTTTTACATTATCTAAATTTGAAAAATCTAATGAGCGTAAAGATTGATCCTTTAAAGATGTTATAAGTGCTAATCCTTTAAATTCTGGAAATTCTTCTCCATCATATATTGTAATTGCACTAACAGCAATTGAAGGCACCCAGTAATGAATTGCTTTAGTATAACCCGGTAACCATTTGGGACCAATGTTGGAATTATCATAATTAGTTCCACCCCAGCCTAAAATTTTCCAACCATAATTTTCACCTTTTTTTACTTCACCAAACCAATCACCGCCTTTTGCTCCATGATTACTAATATAAATTTTATTATCAAAAGGCGAGATAGACATTCCTTGAGGATTTCTTACACCGATTTGATATATTTCTGGTAACCATGTTTCTTGTGAAATGTAATGAGGGTTATCTTTAGGTGAAGTTCCGTCTAATTTAATTCGAATGATACTTCCAGGATGTTGTTTTGCATCCTGAGCTATCATTCCTTTCCCTCTTTCGCCCACAGATGCATATAAATAATCATCATGAATAGCTATTCTAGAACCAAAATGATAAGGAGATCTTATAGGTGGATTAGCTCTAAAAATGTTGTCAAAATCTAAGAAATTTAAATCTAAATCAGCTTTTGCAATAGATGTGGTTGAAGGGCTAAATAATTTATCACCAATCTTTTCAGAGTAGGATATAAAAATCTGATCATTATAAAAGTAAACATCTAAAAGACCTCCTTGCGAATTTTTATCTCTAATAAAATTTAAGTTGTGATCTATTTCAGTAATCTTATTATTTTGAATATCAAACAGCTTAATTTTTCCTGTTTTTTCGCTTATTAAAATCTGATTATTATTTATAAATGTGAAACTCCAAGGAGAACTTAGGTTTGATTTTAAAATTTCAAGCTTATATTTGTTGTCTAAAGACAAAACATTTTTACTAAATAATAAAAAAATAAAAAAATTAAATATGATAATAAATTTAACCATTATTTAATCAAATTAATCACATTTTTAGATAATTCAAATCTGTTATCAATTAAATTACCACCAAAATCATAAAAAATTTTTTGATCAGGTCTTAATATTAAAGAGCTATTTTTTGATAACGAAAGTTCTAATAATTTTTCTGGATTTTTTGGTTTATTTTGAAAAAAACTAATTAATATACCCTTTCTACTAAATTCAAACTTTTCAATATTATTTTTTAAACAAATAATTTTTATTTCTACTAATTTTAGTAAATTAATTAATTGTTTAGGTAATTTACCAAACCTATCTATTAA
Source organism: uncultured Alphaproteobacteria bacterium (assembly GCA_902572735.1). Classification (GTDB taxonomy): domain Bacteria; phylum Pseudomonadota; class Alphaproteobacteria; order HIMB59; genus CACPNW01. The sequence goes on along the minus strand of CACGGX010000008.1, from coordinate 58,737 downwards.
TTCTATTTTAATGTCTTCAATTTCTTTTTTATTATTTATATTAGAGATTCTTTTATAAATGGAAAGCCTTAGATCAACATCGTTAATAAAATCTTCAGGTATATAAATTTCAACAGGGATTTTAATAATTGGCTGAAAACTATCTTTTTTTATAAAATCTGAATTAATTTTACTTTTTTGTAAATTTATCTCTTCTTCAAGCATTTGATGATAAAGTTCAGTTCCAATTTCTTTGATAAAACCACTCTGCTCTTCACCAATAATAGAACCACCACCTCGAAGATCAAGATCTTGAGATGCTATATTAAAACCTGCACCAAGGTGATCAGAAGAGTTTATTATCGATAATCTTTTTCTCCCATTATCTTTTAACTCATTTTCCTTATATGTAATGTATGCGTATCCACGTTTAGAAGATCTCCCCACCCTTCCTTTCAATTGATATAGTGCAGCTAAAGAAAAAATATTGGATCGATAAACTATAATTGTATTTACGTGAGGTAAATCTAAACCATTTTCAATAATATTCGTACTAAGCATTAAAGGAACTTCTTGATTATAAAATTTTGAAATTCTACTTTCTAATAATTTAGGACTAAGTTGACCGTGAGTAATTACATATTTAATTTCTGGTAAATTATCATTTAAAAATTGCTCAACAAAAGGTAAATCTTTTTTTCTTGGAACAACAAAATAGACACCATTTTTTCTTCCATATATCTCTCTTTTTATAGCTTCTTTGATAGTTAAAGAATCAAAAGGTGAAACATAAGTCCTAACTGCCATTCTTTCAAATGGAGCTGTGAGTATTAGACTTAGATCTCTTATCCCTGACAGAGACATACTTAAAGTTCTTGGAATAGGTGTTGCACTAAGTGAGATACAATGGGCTTTTGGAGCTATTTCTTTAAATTTTTCTTTTTGAATTGTTCCTAGTTTTTGTTCTTCATCGTAAACTATTAGACCAAGCCTGTTAAATTTTAAATTATCGTTTAATAATGCATGAGTTCCAACTAAAACATCTATTTTACCAGTATTACATTTTTCAAAAATTTCTTTTTTATCTTTTAATGATACTAATCTAGAGATTTCTGCAATATTAATTCCAAAAATAGATAACCTTTTTTTAAAATTAATAAAATGCTGCCTAGATAAAATTGTAGTTGGCACTAAAACTACGGATTGTAAATTTGATTTTGCAGCTAAAAAAATAGCTCTTAAAATTACTTCTGTTTTTCCAAATGCAACATCGCCTACAATTAATCTATCAGATGGTATCATCTTAGAAAAATCATTAATTACATCTTGAATTGCATTTAATTGATCATCAGTTTCAACATATGGGAACGTACTTACAAATTTATCGTATTCAGGAATATTTGTATTGATTTTATAAGATTGAGATTGAAGTCTCTTAGAAGCTATTGAAATAAGTTTTTTTGCTGCATCTCTAATTTTCTTTTTTGCATCTGCTTTTCTTTTTTGCCAATGAGAAGCGCCAAGTTTATCTAAAATAATATTTCCATCAGTATCATCACTGTATTTTGATACATAACTTAAATTTTCAACTGGTAAAAAAAGTTTTTGATTTTCAAAAAATTCTAATTCTAAACACTCGTGAATTGAGTCATTTAATTCAATTTTTCTAATATTATTAAACTTACAAAGACCGTACTCAGAATGAACCAGAATAGAATCAATAGATAATTTATTTAATTCTTCAAAAAAAATAGTTTGTTTACGTGATTTAGATATTTGTGTATTAAAAAAATAACCAAACAAAGATTTTTCATTAATAAAAATATATTTATTAAATTTAAATGACTCTTCAATATCCAGAATAGTTAAAAGAATATTATCTGAAAGTGAATGTTTAAAGTTTGTTACATTATTTAAATTTAAACTTAAATTATTTTGTAATATTTTAGATACTCTTTCTAAACTTCCTTTACTACGGCAACATATATATATGAAATTTTCTTTAGAATTAGTTGTAAAAAATTGATTTATAAAACTAAAATCAATTTCTTTTTTAATTGATGATAAATTATGAATAATATTTACATCAATATTGATATGATTATTTTTATCAAATGTATTAAAGTAAAAATGCTCATTGTTATCTAAATATTTTTGGAAAATTTCTTTATTTAAGTAAAAAAATTCAGGTGATAAAAAAAAATTTTCTTTATTATTTTTTCTGGCTAAATAAAAATCATTTATATTTTCTAATCTATTTTCGAATATATTTTTAAATTCGTCATTTAATAGTATTGTATAATCTTTAACATAATCGAACAATGTTTCGAGATTATCATAGAATAAAGGCAAAAACTGTTCACCACCAGATGGAATAATATTTTCAGAAAAAAGATTATAAACTTGACTATTTCTATATTCTGGAAATATTTCCCTAAAATTTTTTCTAAATAAGTTAAGATTATTTTCATTAAGAATTAATTCATTAATAATATTAAACTCTAAATGACTATTTATTTCTTTTAATCTTTTTTGAGTAATTGGATCAAATTCAAAAATCGTCTCTATTTCTTCATCAAAAAAATCTATTCTTATTGGCTTAGATCTATCATTTGGAAAAATATCCAGAATTGATCCTCTTACAGAAAATTCTGATTTATCACGTACTAAAGAAGTTCTTTGGAAGCCTAAAAGGACAAGGTTATTGATAAGATCCTCAAATTTAAATTTTTGATTTTTTGAAATTTTAAAAAATTGTGAATTAATAATTGATTTAGGGATTATTTTTTGAGTTATTGAATTAATTGTAGTAAGTATTATTCTTTTTGCGTTAGAATTTGATAAAATTTTAAGTGTTTTTAATCTTTCTATTTGAACTTCTTTTGAAGGAGAAACATTATCGTATGGAATTTGATCCCAAGATTTAAATAATAAAATTTCAACATCAGGTAATAACCATTTAATTTTTTGTTCCATAGATGATATTTCTCTCTCATCTTTTCCAATATATAAAATTGATTTATTAGAATTTTGATAGAACTGAGAAATGAAAAAGGGCTCAACATTGTGAATTGATGGACCGATTGTATTTTTATTCTTCATTAAGTATTTTATTAAATATTTCCTTAAATTCTAATGGAATAGCTACCTTAGAAGTAATAAAATCATAAATCTCATTATCCGAAAATTGATTAAATATGGATTTAATATCCTCAAGATCTTTTTCAGTAAATTTATTTAACTGATTTATAAAATATCTTTTGTATAAAATATCTGTCTCTTTTGTTCCAGAGTAAGAAACCCTATATTTTATCGTTTTTTTAAGTGAATTGAATGACATAAAAATTGAATATAGAATATAGTTTATAATTTTATAAAAATCTATGCGACCAGAAAAATTAAACTACATATTATCTTCAATATCTTCTCTCAAAGGAGTTGGTCCAAAGTTAGAACAAATTATTAATAAATTAGGCATATATAAGAATATTCATTTTGTTTGGAACATACCAAATAAAATTCTGGAAAGAAAATTCTATGAAAATATTCATGATGCAGAAATTAATTCTTTAGTAACATTAAATTTAAAAATTATTAAACATGAACCCTCAAGGTTTAAAAGGCAACCCTACAAAATTAAATGTATCTGTGGAGATACAAATATTGATTTAGTGTATTTTAATGCAAGACATCCTATGTTGAGACAAATGCTTCCAACAAATGAAAATAGATTAATATCTGGAAAATTAGAATATTTTAGAAACACATTTCAAATAACGCACCCTACTCATGTAAGTGCTTTAGACAATAATAAAATAATCAAAAGTAAAGAGGCAATTTACAGTTTAACTAGTGGCCTCAATCAAAAAATAATGAATAAATTAACAGATCAAATATTAAATAATTTACCAAATTTTAATGAATGGATAGAAGCTTCAATATTGAATAAATATAAATTTAAAGGATGGAATGAAGTAGTTAAAAATCTTCATAGTCCAAGTGATGTTAATATAAAAAATAAAAATTTACTCAGAAGAAGACTAGCATTTGATGAATTATTATCTCATCAATTAGCTATAGGCATTATGAGAAATTTTAATCAAAAGAAAAAAGGTTTAAAAATTACTAGTGAAAATAAAACATTAGATAAATTTTATAGTAATTTAGATTTTCAACTTACAAATTCACAAAATAATGTAATCAAAGAAATACTTCAGGACCTAGGAAGTTCTAATCAAATGATCAGATTGTTGCAAGGAGATGTTGGGTCTGGAAAAACTATTGTTGCTTTAATATCAATGATAAAAGTATTTGAAAGTAATTTTCAATCTGCTTTAATGGTACCTACTACAATTCTTGCATTACAGCATTATGAAAATATTCTAAATTTATTAAAAGATTCAAAAATTAATGTGCTTGTTCTTACAGGAAAGGATAAGGGTAAGGAAAGGAAAGAAAAATTAGATGAAATTGCAAAGGGAAAAGCAGATATAATAATTGGGACACATGCTTTAATACAAGATACTGTAAAATTTAACAATTTAGGTTTAGCAGTTATTGATGAACAGCATAGATTTGGTGTTTATCAAAGAATGGTATTTAACCATAAAAATCATAAACCAAATATTTTAGTAATGAGTGCGACTCCCATTCCAAGAACATTAACTTTAGCAGCATATGGAGATATGAAAGAAAGTAAATTAATTGAAAAACCTTTAGGTCGTAAACCAATTATAACCAGCTCTTTGTCATTAAAAAAAGAAAATCAACTTATTGATAGAATAAAAGAAAAAATTAAAAATTCATCGTCTAAATTTTACTGGGTATGCCCTTTAATAGAAGAATCTGAAGAGTTAGATCTAAAAGCCGCAGAGGAAAGATACAAAATTTTAAAAAAATATTTCAAAAATAAAGTTCTTTTAATGCATGGACGTTTAAGTGAGATAGAAAAAGAAGAAATAATGACAAAGTTTAAAAATGAGGATTATAAAATTTTAGTTTCAACAACTGTTATTGAAGTTGGTGTAGATATTCCTTCTGCAACAACAATTGTAATTGAACATGCAGAAAGATTTGGTTTAGCTCAACTTCATCAATTGAGAGGTCGTGTTGGTAGAAATGACATTCAATCATATTGTATACTTTTACATAAAGATAATATTGGGGAAATTTCAAAACAAAGAATTGATATAATGAAACAAACAAATGATGGTTTTAAAATTGCTGAAGAGGATTTAAAAATAAGAGGTCCAGGAGAAATTTTAGGAAAAAAACAATCTGGCAGCCCATCTTTTTATGTAGCTGATCTTAGTTTTGATTACGATCTTTTAGAAGATGCTAAAATTATGGTAGAAGATATATTATCCAAAAATCCAAAATTGGAAAACATAGAAGGAGAAAATCTTCGAAACTTATTGTATCTTCAAGAAAGAGATGCAGCAATTTTAACACTTACTGCTGGATAATATTATGGATATAGAAAAAGGTATTAGATTTGAATGCCAGGGTTCTGGTAATTGTTGTGTTTCAAGAGGTACCTATGGTTTTGTTTATTTAAGTAAGAAAGATATTAAAAAATTGTCAGATGGATTTAAAATAACAGAACAAAACTTTTTAAAAAACTATTGTCAAAAAACGGATGGTTTCATTCACTTAAAGGAACTAAAAAAAAATAATGGAAATTGCATATTTTTGAAAGATAACAAATGCACAGTTTATAAATCAAGACCTATACAATGTAGAACGTGGCCTTTTTGGCCTGAAAATATGAATACAAAAACTTGGAATAACGATATTGCTAAAAATTGCCCTGGTGTAGGTAAAGGTAAAGTAAAAACAAAGAAAGAAATTTTAAAACAAGTACAAATTGATTATGAAAACGAATTAAATATTAGGAATAAAAATTAACCATCAGACTCAAATTCCATTTCTTTAAAATATCCGATGTATTTATTAGTCTTTTTCTTAAGCAATATCTTTATTGTTGTTCCTTCAAGAACTACTTCAAGAATGTTATCATTCTTTCTTAAAATATCACAATTTTTCTCAATACCTGATGCAATATTTTTAATTTTCGTTTTTTTCATTTTGGATGGTGAGCCCTGCAGGATTCGAACCTGCGACCCATTCCTTAAAAGGGAATTGCTCTACCAACTGAGCTAAGGGCCCATCGAATTTGTATTCTATATAGTTCAAATATTGTAAGCGCAAGTGATTAACTAAGAGTTTTTTTTATTAAGCTGCTCTAAAGTATTTTTAGAAACAAAATTTGAAACATCGCCGCCTAGTTTGTGGACTTCTTTAACAAAATTAGATGAAATGAATGAGTTTTTTTCTGAAGTCATAAGAAATATTGTCTCGATATCGGGGTTAAGTTGGTAGTTCATGCCTGTCATTTGGAATTCATATTCAAAATCAGATACTGCTCTTAAACCACGTATTATACATGTGGCATTTTGATCTTTAGCAAAAGTTGTAAGTAATCCTGATAATTCTGTAACATTAATTTTTGAGTTTAACTCATTTACAGAACTGATATCACTTTTGATAATATTAATTCTTTCTTGAACACTAAATAATGAATCTTTGTTAATATTATTAGCGACAGCTATTACTAAATTATCTACTATTCTTAATGATCTTTTAATTATATCCATATGACCTGCAGTCATAGGATCAAAAGTACCCGGATATATTCCAATTTTATTCATCATTTTCGAATTCTTGTATTCTAGAAACAGAAACAATTTTATCACTTTCAGGAATCTTAAAAATACTTACACCTTTTGTTGATCTTCCAGCTATTCTAATTTGGTTTACATTAACTCTAATTATTTGACCCTTGTCACTAACAAGAATAATTTCATCTTTGTCCTTAACAACAAAACAATCGACAACTTCACCATTTTTTTCTGATGTATTTATACCGGTTATACCTTTCCCTCCTCTATTTGAAATTCTATATTCATAAGCGGACGATCTTTTTCCAAAACCCTTTGATGTTATAGCTAAAAGAAATTCCTCATTATTATTTAATTCTTCAAATCCATTTTTGAGTGATGAAGTTTCTTTTCTACTTTCGGATGCTGCCCTTAAGTATTCTTGACGAATGCTCATATCAATAACTGAATGTTTTAAAATTGCTAAAGAAATAATTGTATTGCCCTTATCTAATTTTATACCCCTTACACCTGAAGAATTTAAACCAGAAAATAATCTTAGTTTTTCAACTGGAAAACGTAAACATTTTCCATTTGATGAAGAAAGTAAAATATCATCATTTACAGTACAAAGCTTAACACCAATTAATTCATCTTTTTCATCAAGCTTAATAGATACTTTGCCTGAGTCTCTCAATTCTCTTTTTCCACTCTTAGCAACATCAATTAATTTATTTTTTCTAACCATTCCATTTTTAGTTGTAAAAATAACATAAAATTTTTCCCACTGATTTTCATCCAGGGGTAATGGTAGAAAAGTTGATATTTTTTCAGAATTTTTAAATGGCAATAAATTTACTATAGGCTTTCCTCTTGCCTTTAAACTAGCTTCAGGAACATCGTGAGATTTTAGAGAATAAACTTTTCCTAATGAAGAAAAAACTAAAAGTTTAGTATGAGTATTTGCAAAGTGAATTTCTTTAACAAAATCTTCTTCTCTTGTTGACATACCAGTTTTACCTTTACCTCCTCTATTTTGAGAACGATAATTAGATAATAGTGATCTTTTAATATATCCATTATTAGAAATAGTTAAAACTATATCTTCTTGTTGAATATATCTTAAATCATCTACTTGCTCATATTCTTGATCAATAATCTCACTACGTCTTTCAGTTGCAAATTCTTTTTTTATTTCAGTTAATTCATTTTCTATTTCTTTTAAAAGAATGTCCCTAGAATTAAGTATAGATAGATAATTTTTAATTTCTAAAATTAAACTTTCTAAATCTTTTTGAATATCTTCTCTTTCTAAAGCAGTTAATTTTTGTAATCTTAATTCTAATATAGCTTTAGCTTGAGCATCAGAAAAATTAAATGTGTTGCTTTTTAAACTTACAGTATCATCCTCAACTAATTTAATAAAATTAAGATTTTGTTTAGATACTTTCCATTTCTTTTTAATTAATTTTTCTTTTGCTTCTTTTGTATCTTTTGAACTTTTTATTAACTCTATAATTTCATCAATATGTTCATTAGTAACAACCAATCCAACTAAAATATGAGCTTTTTCTCTAGCTTTATTAAGATCAAATAATGTTCTTTTTATTATTACTTCTTCTCTGAAATCTAAAAATGAAGATAAAATTTCTTTTAAATTCATTTGTTCTGGCTTACCTTTATTTAAAGCAAGCATATTAGAATTGAATGTCGTTTGAATTAAAGTATGTTTATATAATTGGTTGAGAATAATATTTGAGTCTACATCTTTTTTTAATTCTATAACAACCCTAACACCGTTTCTATCTGACTCATCTCTTAAATCTGAAATTCCTTCAACAATTCCATTTTTTACAATTTCTGCAATCCTTTCTAATAATTTTGATTTATTAACCTGGTAAGGTATTTCATGGAGAATAATTGCTTCTCGATCCTTTTTAAAATTTTCAATACTTGTCTTTGATCTAACTACACACCCTCCTTTTCCAGTTTCAAAAGCTTCAGTTATGCCTTTTTTACCAATTATTTGACCTCCTGTTGGAAAATCAGGACCAAAAATATACTTTTGAAGATCTGAGATATTACAATCTGGATTTTTAATAAGATATAAAGATGCATCTATTACTTCTCCTAAGTTATGTGGGGCAATATTGGTCGCCATTCCAACAGCAATTCCCGATGCACCATTAACTAAAAGATTTGGAAATTGGGATGGCAAAACTGAGGGTTCTTTTGTTGTATCATCATAATTAGATTGAAACGAAACGGTATTTTTATCAATATCTTCAACAAGCCTCTCGGATACTTTAGCAAGTCGTGCCTCAGTGTATCTCATTGCTGCAGGAGGATCTCCATCTAAAGATCCAAAATTTCCTTGACCATCAACTAACTCTAATCTCATAGAAAAATCTTGTGCCATTCTAACCATAGAATTGTAAATAGCTGAGTCTCCGTGAGGATGATATTTACCCATTACATCACCCACTATTCTTGCAGATTTTTTGTATGGTTTATTAAAATTGTACCCTGACTCACTCATAGAATACAATATTCTTCTGTGAACTGGCTTCAAGCCATCTCTACAGTCTGGAAGTGCCCTGCTAACTATTACAGACATTGCATAATCCAGGTAGGATTTTTGCATTTCTTGCTCTAAACTTACTGAAGGTATACTAGAAGGTTCTTGATTGTTGTTATTTGATGTATCTATATCGTCAGTCACTAAAAAAATCCAAGTTTTCTAAGAAAAATTAAGCTTTTTTATATCAAAAAGCATAATCTAAACCAATATAAATAAATAATTAAATTATATTAAAAAAACTTTATTTTTCAGTAATTAAATAATAATATCTAAGATAAAAAATTTAAAAAGGGATATCTTCATCTAAATCATCAGAATCACCTGATTGATTTCCAAAAGAATCTTCTTCAATTGACTTTGATTGATCCATTTCTTGAGAATTGTCTGATACTTGAGAATTGCTATTTCTGCTATCTAAGAGAGTTAAATTACAATTATATCCCTGTAAAATAACCTCTGTAGTGTATCTATCATTTCCATCTTTATCTTGCCATTTCCTTGTTTGAAGCTCTCCTTCAACATAAATTTTAGAGCCTTTTTTTACATATTTTTCTACTATATCGACTAAGCCGTCTCCAAATACTACTATGTTATGCCAAGATGTTTTTTCTTTTTGTTCTTGTGTGTTTCTATCTTTCCATCTTTTTGAAGTTGCAATTGAAAATGAAGCCATTTTAGCTCCAGACTGCATAGATCTAATTTCAGGATCTCTTCCCAAGTTTCCTAATAAAATTGTTTTATTAACACTACCAACCATAAGAATTCTATATATATCCATATAACATATTAAAGTTATTAGATAACACTAATATTCATGAATTTAGATAAAATTGTTATAAAAGGTGCAAGAGAGCACAATCTTAAAAATATCAACTTAGAAATACCAAAGAATAAACTAGTTGTAATAACTGGTGTAAGTGGCTCAGGAAAATCGACATTAGCATTTGATACAATTTATTCTGAGGGACAAAGAAAATATGTTGAAAGTCTTTCTGCATATGCAAGACAATTTCTTCAAATGATGAATAAACCTGATGTAGATAGTATTGATGGTTTGTCACCAGCAATTTCTATAGAACAAAAAACTACTCAAAAAAATCCAAGAAGCACCGTAGGTACAGTCACGGAAATCTACGATTACCTAAGAGTTCTATATGCTAGAGTTGGGGTTCCCTACTCTCCTACAACAGGTAAGCCAATTAAATCACAATCAGTAAGTGAAATGACTGATCAAATTATAAAAAATAATATTGATAAGAGGATATATATTTTATCTCCTATAGTTAGAGACAGGAAAGGTGAATACAGAAAAGAAATCGAAGATTTAAAAAAAAGAGGTTACCAACGCTTAAAAGTAGATAATGTGGTTTATGATATTGATGAAGTGCCTTCACTTAAAAAGAATTTTAAACACAATATCGATGTTGTGATTGATCGTCTTGTTGTAAAAAAAAATATTCAACAAAGATTAAGTGAAAGTATAGAAGTTGCACTAACACTATCAGATGGTTTACTATATTTAGAAAATTTGGATACAAATAAAATGTCTGTATTTTCATCAAAATTTGCATGTCCTGTATCTGGATTTAGTATTGAAGAAATTGAACCTCGATTATTTAGTTTTAATGCGCCACAAGGAGCATGTTCAGAGTGTGATGGATTAGGAGTTGAAAAATATTTTGATGAATACAAGATTGTACCAGATGAGACCAGATCAATTTCTGATGGAGCTATTAAACCATGGGAAACAAAAGTATTTGGTTATCAAAAAAAATATTTTGTTGAAACAATAGATAAAATTTTAAAACAATTTAAAGTAAAGAAAAATGTTCCATGGAACGATATTCCTAAAAAGGTAAAAAATATAATTCTTTATGGGGATGAAAATAGCGAATTAAATTTTTTATATGATTTTGAAGGAATAATAAATTTTATTGATCGAAAATATGAAGAAACTGAGAGATGGTGGCTTCAATATGAGTTAGAAAAATATTTATCAGAGAGAGATTGTGAAGTTTGTAATGGTTATCGTCTTAACGAGAAAGCTTTAGCTGTAAAAATAGATGAAAATCATATTGGAAATATAACTAAAAAATCAATTAGTGAGTGTTTAAGTTGGTTTTCATCACTAGAGAGTAAACTAGACAAAAATAATAAAAAAATTGCTGAAGGAGTAATTAAAGAAATAAAAGATCGATTAGTTTTTCTAAATAGAGTTGGTTTGGATTATCTATCATTAGCAAGAGCTAGTAAAACTTTGTCTGGAGGTGAAAGTCAAAGAATTAGATTGGCAAGTCAAATTGGTTCAGGTTTAACAGGAGTTTTATATGTTTTGGATGAACCATCTATTGGATTACATCAAAAAGATAATCAGCAACTAATTGAAACTTTATTTAGATTAAGAGATTTAGGAAATACAGTTATTGTTGTAGAGCATGATGAGGATGCAATTAGACAATCTGATCATATAATTGATATTGGTGTTAAGGCAGGAGTTAATGGAGGTCACATAATTGCAGAGGGATGTCTTAAGAAAATACTGAAAAATAATAAAAGTTTGACAGCCAAATATTTGAATAAATCCCTAGAAATTGAAGTTCCAAAAAAAAGACGTAAATTTAATAAAAACAAAGTTTTTAAACTTAATAAAATTAAAACAAATAATTTAGATAATCTTAACGTTACTTTACCTCTAGGTAATTTTATTACAGTGACAGGTGTTTCTGGAAGTGGAAAATCTTCATTAATAATTGATACATTATATCAAAGGTTAGATGAATATTTTAATAAATCTTTAAATAAAGATGAAAGTCGTTTTAACTTTAAAGGCATTAATCATATAGATAAAGTAATTGATATTGATCAATCACCTATTGGAAGAACACCAAGATCAAATCCAGCAACATACACAGGTTGCTTTACACCTATTAGAGATTGGTTTGCGAATTTAAATGAATCAAGTGCTAGAGGATATAAACCAGGTCGTTTTTCTTTTAATGTTAAGGGTGGTAGATGTGAGTCATGCGAAGGAGACGGAGTAAAAAAAATAGAAATGCATTTTTTAGCGGATGTTTATGTTGAATGCGATATCTGTAAAGGAAAACGATACAATAGAGAAACTTTAGAAGTAAAATATAAAGATAAATCGATTTCTGATGTTTTAGAAATGACTGTTGAGGAAGGTTATAAATTTTTCGATAAAATTCCTGCAATAAAACAAAAATTACAAACTTTAATGGATGTAGGATTAGATTATATAAAAATAGGTCAATCAGCTACTACTTTGTCAGGTGGAGAAGCGCAAAGAATAAAATTATCAAAAGAATTATCAAAAAGGTCAACAGGCAAAACACTATATATTCTAGATGAGCCAACAACCGGTCTTCATTTTGACGATGTTAAAAAATTACTTAAAATTCTTCATACACTCGTTGATGAAGGTAATACTGTAATAGTTATTGAACATAATCTTGATGTTATTAAAACAGCTGATCATATAATTGATCTTGGTCCTCTAGGAGGTGTAAATGGTGGTCAAATTGTTGGCACTGGTACCCCCGAAGATATTGCAAATAATAAAAAAAGCTTTACAGGTGAATTTTTAAAGAAAATTTTATAAATCAAAGGAAATAAAATGATAAATCTAGAGTTACCAGATCTACCCTACAGTAAAGATGCTCTAATGCCGTATATGTCGGCTGAAACTTTAGAGTTGCATCATGATAAGCATCACATGGCTTACATTACTAATGGAAATAAGTTTATTAAAGAACAAAATATAGCAGATGATAACGTTAATGATATTGTTATCAACTCTTATCAAAAAAATGCTCCGGTATTCAACAATGTGGCACAACATATAAATCATGTTCATTTTTGGGAAGTGATGAAAAATAATCCAGATGGAAAAATTCCCTCTGAACTCGAAAATAAGATAGTTTCAGATATTGGTTCAGTTGAAAAAATGAAAGAAGATTTTATAAATGCAGGCATTGGTCAATTTGGATCAGGTTGGTGTTGGTTAGTTCTAAATAATGGAAAATTAGAAATTACTAAAACACCAAATGGAGAAAACCCAATCGTACATGGTCACACTCCTCTACTTGGATGTGATGTTTGGGAACACTCATATTATGTTGATTATAGAAACAGAAGACCTGATTATTTAAAAGCTTTTATTGATAATTTAGTTAATTGGGAAAAAGTTACAGAAAACTTAAATAACGCTTAATCATCTTCATCTTGCGGTCTAAACTTAAAGATTAATAAAGTTGGGACCGCAATAAAAACAGATGAATATGTTCCTATTATTACACCTATAATCATTGTTAAAGCAAACGGTCTAATAACCTCTCCTCCAAAAATAAATAAAGATACTAAAGCAAGAAGTGTAGTTAAACTTGTCATTATAGTTCTGGATAAAGTATTATTTACTGATAAATTAAATAGATCTACTAACTCTAACTTTTTATATTTTCTCAAATTTTCACGAACTCTATCAAATATTACAACTGTATCATTAATGGAATAACCAGCAATTGTTAGAATTGCTGCTATTGTTGCTAAAGAAAATTCTACATTTAAAATAGAGAGTAATCCAAGAGTAAATAATACATCATGAGTTAATGCTACAACTGCCCCAAAACCAAATTGCCATTCAAAACGCAACCAAATGTAAATTAAAATAGCAATTAATGCAAAAGAGACTGCTTGAAAACCTCGAAACAATAGCTCAGAACTAATTGTAGGCCCTACAAATTCAGATCTCCTAAATTCAACAACTTTATCTTGAATTAAATTTTTAACAGAATTAACAGTCTCTATACTTTCTTGATTACTTCTATTTTGAAGTCTAATCAAAATAATATTTTCATTACCAAATTCTTGTAAAGATACATCACTATAAGAAGAAGATAAAATTTCTCTTAATTCTCCAATTGAAGTATTTTTTGTACTAACCTCAATTAAAGTACCTCCTTTGAAATCAATACCTAGATTTAAACCTTTTATACTTAATAAAACAATTGAAATTAGCATTGCTAAAATAGAAAAAATTAAAAAATTTCTTCTTAAACCTAAAAAATTAATATTAGGCTCAACAGGAATAATTTTATTTAAACCAAACATTATAGTTTTAATTCCTTTTTATTTGCAAATGATAAGTACATATATACTAAAAAATTTGTAAGCATTAAAGCTGTGAACATTGATGCTATCACACCTAAAGATAGTGTAATTGAAAAACCTCTAATTGGACCAGAGCCAAATGCAAATAGTAACACAGCAGCAATAAGCGTTGTAATATTTGCATCAAGTATAGTTGACATAGCTCTGTCGAAGCCATTTTTTACAATCTGAAAAACTTTTGTTTGTTTTAAACTTTCTTCTTTAATTCTTTCAAAAATTAGAACATTTGCATCTACTGCCATTCCAATTGTTAATACTATTCCAGCTATACCAGGTAATGTTAATGTTGCACCTATAGTACCTAATAATGAAATTATTATAAATAAATTTACTATTAAAGAAACATTAGCAAGAGCGCCAAAAGTTCCATAAATTAGTATCATAAATATACATACTAAAACCATTCCAATAATAGCAGCTATTTGACCAGCAGCTATAGAGTCTGCTCCCAAACCTGCGCCCACTGATCTTTCTTCAACTATTTCTAAAGGCGCTGGCAAGGCACCAGCTCTTAATAAGACAGCCAAATCAGATGCTTCTTGGGCATTAAAGTTTCCAGTTATTATACCTGATCCTCCTGTAATAGCACTATTAATTCTAGGAGCTGTAATAACAACACCATCTAATACAACAGCAAGATTTTTACCGATATTGTTTGTTGTGACTTTACCAAATTTTTGAGCACCTTCTGTATCAAAACGGAAAGACACTGCATGACCTTCTGTTTGATCAAATGAACCTTTGGCATCTACTAAATTTTCTCCACCAACAACTGCTCTTTTATCTAATAAATACTTTGTATTTTCATCATACATATCTGGAACAATAATTTTTCCAAAAGGAGCTAAGTTATTTTGAAGAGCTGAAGTATTCTCATTATCTACAATGTGAAAAGTTAATTTTGCAGTTTTGCCTAATAAATCTTTAATTCTTTCAGGATCCTTTACTCCTGGTAATTGTAAGAGTATTCTCTTTTTACCAGATCTTTGAATTAGAGGTTCTTTAGTTCCAGATTCATCAATCCTTTTTCTAACAATTTCAAGTGATTGCTTAATTGCTGAGTCTTGAATAATTTTTCTATATTCATCATTTAACTTTATACTAAGTCTATTATTACTAATTTGTAAGGAAACTCCTCTATACATTTGGAAAAAGCTATCTCTAATATCTTTTATCTTCTCTTTGTTAGTAAAAAAAACAACAACCTCATTTTCTTGAATATCAATTTTTTCAATTTTTACAGCTTGATCTCTTGAAATCAAACGAACACTATCAACAAAATTATCTAATTCTTCTTTATATAAAACATCTAGTTGAACTTCTAATAGTAAATACGATCCACCTTGTAAGTCTAAACCTAGATTAATCTTATTTTTTAAAAACCAATTTTCTGAATTTTCATCATAGATAATTGAAGGAATTGCAAAAATTATTCCTAATAGAACCAACGATATTACGGTAAATGATTTCCAGATAGGATAATTTTTCATTAATAAAAAAATTATTTTTTTCTAGAAAATAAAGAGAAGCTAGATTTAGTCTTATTCTCTTCTTTTGGTGGTTCTTTTTTTTGAACTTCTGGCATTGCATATAAATCCGCAACCATTCCTGATGCAATTTTGATTTCAACATTATCTGCAACTTCTAAAGTTAATTCCCTATTATCAGCAACCTTGTTTATAGTACCTATTATTCCACCAGAAGTGACAATTTTATCACCTCTTTTAAGATTAGATAGCATTTCTTTATGCTGTTTAACTTTTCTTTGTTGTGGTCTAATTAATAAAAAATAAAAAACTACAAATATTAAAATAAGTGGTAAAAATGTTCCAAATGCTTCCATAATAGTACCTATGATGATTTAATTTGAGTGATTTATTATACTGTGTAATAAGAAAAATCAAATAAAGTATTTATTATGTTTTTAAGCAATTTTTTATCTAATATTACACTCTCAAGAGCAAATGCATTTATTTGGGATAGTAAAATAAAAAACCTTAAAATAATCTCACATTTTAGATGCTTAGATTTAGATCTATTAATTGGAATAGAAAGACAAAAAAAAACTATTTATAAAAATACTATTAATTTTGCTGAAGGAAATTTTACCAATAATGCTTTGTTATGGGGATCTAGGGGAAATGGTAAAAGTTCTCTGATTAAATCAGTTTTTTATGAAATAAATAAAAAGAATAAAAATTTAAAATTAATTCAATTAAATAAAAATAATATTTTTGATATCGAAGTTATTTACGAAAAATATGCTAATTTAAAAAATTATAATTTTATAATTTTTATTGATGATTTATCATTCGAAAAAATTGATAGTGATTACAAAATAATTAAATCAACATTAGATGGGAGTATACAAAATCAACCTAAAAATATTGTTCTTTATGTAACCTCTAATAGAAGGCATTTAATGCCAAGAGATATGATAGAAAATGAAAGATCTTCTGCTATTCATACAGATGAAAGTGTTGAAGAAAAAATAAGTTTAAGTGATCGTTTCGGTTTATGGATTGGTTTTCATAATATTTCTCAAAATGATTTTGTTGATATAATTTTTAAGTATTGTGAAAAGTTTAAATTACCTATTAATGAAAAGACTGAAAAAGAAGCAATTAAATGGAGTTTACAAAGAGGTAATAGAACTGGGAGATCAGCATGGCAATTTATTATTAATTATGCAGCTGAAAATAATAAAAAAATAGATTTTTAATTTTATTCAAAATCAAAATTTATTTTTTCTAAACCTGATACTCCGTCCTTTAAATGATAAATATTTACTTGATCAAGCTGCTCAACAAATCCATTAGCTAAAATTGAAGATATGTCTCCATTTTGGCTTATAAAAATAACTTTCTCTCCTGTTTGAACATTTTCTTTATACTTTTCAAAAAAATTTGGAAAAAAATTACCATTTTTATCAAATGCTGTTATCTGTATTGCTCCTGGGATTTTATTTTTATTAGTTATTTGATCTGCATTTCTAATATCTATAATTTTAAAATCATCGGTCATCGCTAATTTTAATTGGTAACCATCTATTTCCTTATATCCAGGTGGAATTACTTTTATTACTTCAATATCAAAAATAAGATTTGATTTTGGTGGAATTAAATTTCCTGCCCCACTTTCTCCATAAGCTAATTGATAAGGAATAAATATTGTTCTTTTTCCACCCTCTCTCATACCAAGTAACCCAGTTTCCCAACCTAAGATTACTTTCCTTACTCCTATTTGAAAATCAAAAAATTGCCCCCTATCGTATGAACTATCAAAAACGGTATTGTCCTCGAGTCTACCGATGTAATGAACAGATAATTTTGAATGATTTTTTACCTCTAAACCATTACCAACGGTTTCATTTAAGATCTTAACTTCGATAGAAAAAGATTTATAGCTAAAAAAGAAAAGAAATAAAAATAATAAGATTTTATACATTAATTTGCTTCCTTTAATTGTTTTATTTGCGAAGGTAATGAAACAATTCCACTTAAAACTATAAATATTGCTCCAATATAAGCATATAAATTCATATATTCATTAAATATAAATATTCCAACTAAAGATGACCATAAAACCTGGAGGTAAACTAAACTAAATACTGATGCATAATGTTTTTGTGCAATCTTAAAAGCAGTAGTTGCAAAAAACATTGCTGAATTAATAAATAATGCAGCAGTTGAAATTAAAATAAATTCAAAAAGAGTTACTTTTAATGGATTCATAAAAAATAAAGGTATTGAAATAAAGTGAACAAAGAAACCGCCATAAAGAAAATACCCAATATTTGTAGTTACATGATTATATTTATTTACAATAAATGTTGTAATTGTAATTAATAATACACCGATAAGAACAATTAGATAATAAATATTAAAGCTTTCAAATCCCGGCTGTATAACAAATAGCACACCTAAAAAACCAATGAATAAAGATATGTAAGTTAAAAAATTTAATTTTTCATTTAGTAAAAAAATAGCAAATATTGTTCCCATCAATGGAGCAGTCATATTTAATGTTGTAAATTCTGGAAGTTTAATTTGTTCAAGTGTTATAAAGGCAATAAAAGGCAAAGGGATATTTAAAAAACCTCTTAAAATAGGTGGATAATAATTAGTGCATTTTATATTTTTTTTTAAAGTTCCATTAAAAAATAAATATAAGGGGAAACATAAATAAACGGGTATTCCATAAAAGATGAAATGATAAAATTTTACATCTGTTTGGGTTAGGTAGTTTATTATTGCATCATTTGTTACAAAAAAAATTCCAGCAAAAAATAAAAGAATTGAAGAATAAATTATACTTTTTTTCATATAATGAATTGAAGGATTGTATGATAAAAAAAAAGTACTTATATTGATACTTCAATGAATACAAATGAAATAAAAACTTATCGACTTATAATTAAAGGAAAAGTTCAGGGAGTGGGCTTTAGACATTGGTTTAGTGATTTAGCAATATCTTTGGGATTAAATGGTTATATTCAAAATAAAGAAAGTAAAGATGAAGTAGAGGCCATAATTCAAGGAGATATGCAAAGTATACTTTCTATTACTGAAAAAGCTAAAGATGGTCCATCACTAGCTCTAGTTGAAGGAGTTATTCCAAATAGTATAATTAGTAATGTTAAGTATTCAGGTTTTATAGTTAAATACGAAACTTAATTAAAAACTTGCTTTATAGTTTTGTGAAGAGAATCAAATATTTCATCAATTTGATTTTTAGTAATTATGAATTGAGGACACAGAACAATTGCAGGACCTAAAGGTCTGCAAATTAATCCGTTATCAATTGATAAATTAGCAACTTTATCTCCCATATTAAGATGACCTTCAAAAGGTTCTTTTGTATCTTTATTTTTTACCATCTCTAGTGCAGCCATAAGACCTATACCTCTAGTTTCTCCAATGTGTTCATAATCATTAAATTCATTTAATCTTTCAAAAAAATAGGGCTCCATTAACTTTACATTATCTAATAAACCTTCATTCATAATTACATCTATTGCTTTCAAAGCAATAGCACACCCAACAGGATGACCGCCAGCTGTAAAACCATGTGGGAATTCTTCTGCTTCTTCTGATACTTGAACAAATTTATCTGAAAACTCTTTATTAACTATAACAGCACCCATAGGAAAATACCCAGCTGTCAAACATTTAGATGAAATAATTATATCTGGTTTGATATTGTATGTATCACAGCCCCATAAATTTCCCGTTCTACCAAATCCACAAATTACTTCATCTGCGATAAAAGGAATATTATATTTTTTTAATATAGGCTGAACTAAATCAAAATACGATTTTGAAGGAGGTATACAACCTCCTGCACCTTGAACAGGTTCAGCAACAAAACCTGCAATAGTTTCAGGATCCTCTTTGATGATTTTTTCTTCTAATTTTTTGGCCATTCTAAGAGAAAATTCTTCTTCCGTTTCATTCTTTAATCCATATTTCCAATAATGAGGACATTCAATATGAATAAATTCTTCAGATGGTAAACCAAACTCTTTATTGTATGGTTTAGCTGTCATTGAAGAAGCTCCTAAAGTAACACCATGATATCCATTAATTCTTGTTATAATTTTTCGTTTATTTGACTTTCCAATTCTTGCATTTAACATCCATAACATCTTCACCATGGTGTCATTTGCTTCAGATCCTGAATTACAAAAGAATACACGACCTTGATCAAAAGGTGATACTTCAATTATTTTTTCAGATAGCTGCAACGTTTCTTCAGACAATCTTCCAAATAAAGAATGATAACCAGCAAATTTTTCATACTGTTTTTTTGCAACTTCAATTAATCCAGGATGATCAAAACCAGCACACTGATTCCATAGACCAGAATTCCCATCTAGATATTTATTACCTTTAGTATCGTAAACATATATTCCTTTTCCATAAGAAATAACTAAAGGACCTCTTTCATTTAATGACTTCAAGTCTGTAAATCCATATAAATGGCTAGAAGTATTTCTTTGTAACATATCAGTTAAATATTTTTTTTTATTATGAAAAGCAAGATTTTATTTTCAGTTGGGACGATAGGTGTACTTTTCATGATGGCTGGCCAATTATCATTCTCTATAAATGATAGTTATGTCAAACTTGTTGTAAAAAATATAGGTGATGACAATTCATTATATTCTGTAATTTTTTTAAGAGGTTTAGTTACATCAAGTCTCTTAGGTTTATATTTAATTTTTTTCGAAAAAAAGAATTTAATTAAAATACTCTCAATCAAAAGTTTTCATATAAGAGGTTTGTATGAAGTTTTAACGGCATTATTTTTTTTGGTTGGATTAATATTACTTCCAATATCTGAGGTTTACACACTTTTAATGACTAATCCTTTCTTTGTCACAATATTTGCTTTTCTTTTTTTGGGAGAGAAAGTTGGTATAAGAAGATGGTGTGCAGTCATAATTGGATTCTTAGGTGTCCTAGTTGTTGTAAATCCACAAAATTTTCAATTTAATTACCTTTTGGTTTTACCAATTTTAGCTGCTATTTTTTTAACTATTAGAGATATTGCTACAAAGAGTTTAGCGACTAAATCAAATAGTGTTGAAATTACATTTGTGACTGCTTTGTTGATTACTGGATTTGCTGGCTTGGGTTCAATAATTTTTGGTTATCAAGTAAGCGGTGAAGATGTAAATTATATTCTTGTTTCTAGTATATTTGTTTTGTTCGGCTATTTATTTTCAGTATTAACAGTTTTTTATGCACCACTCTCATTAACGGCCTCTGCAAGATATAGTGTAATTATATTTGGGATGATTTTTGGATATTTAATACTAGGTGAAACTCCAACTTATAATATGATAATAGGCGCTATAATTATTACCTTAAGTGGTTTATTTGTAATCAAAAGAGAAAAAGAAATAGGAAAAATTAAATAAAAATTTACTGGTCCTTACAAAAATTATAAACTTCTTCAACATGGCCTTTAACTTTGACTTTATTCCAAGAATTTAAAATTTTTCCATTTTTATCCATTACAAATGTAGATCTATCTATTCCAAAATATTTCCTACCGTACATGGATTTTTCAATCCAAATACCAAGTTTATCACAATTCTTCCCTTCATCCGAACCAAGTGGGTATTTCAATTTATACTTTTCAGAAAACTTTTTATTCCGATCAATAGGATCTTTAGAGGCTCCTATTACATCAAAGCCAATTTTATTAAATTTTGTTAAATATTTCTGAAAATCTGCAACTTCTACTGAGCACCCACCAGTTAACGCCTTAGGGTAAAAGAATAAAACTGTTTTATTCTTTAATTTAGATGAATCAAACTCATTATCATTAGTTAATTGAAGTTTTATCTTAGGCATCTTTTTCATAATTATACTACTAGTTTAAGACCGTACCCGGCTTTTTTAACTCTTGTTTTAAAATAATTTTTATTAAATTTATTCAAGGTTGGCTTTGTATTTATTTGATTTTCGACTTTAATTCCAGCTTTCTTAATAGAATTTATTTTATTTTTATTATTTGTAATAAGATTAACTTTATTTATTTTTAATAATTTAAGTATTCTAGCAGCAATATTAAAATCTCTTTCATCATCTAAAAAACCAATATTATGATCAGCGTCTATTGTATCCATACCCCTTGCTTGAAGAGAATAAGCTCTCATTTTATTAGCTAATCCTATTCCCCTACCTTCTTGTTCTAAATATAATATAATTCCACCATTATTTCTAACCATGTAATTAATTGATTGATTTAATTGTTCACCACAATCACATTTTAATGAATGAAAAATATCACCTGTAAAACAAGCTGAGTGTATTCTTAAATTAACAGATTTTTTATTTATTTTTTTTGGATTAACAATTATCGCTACATGTTTATCAGATCCAATATATGATTTGAATATTTTAAAATTAGAATTTTCGTTTTTTGGTAGTGGAACTTTTGCACTAGAAACTAATTTAATACTTTCACAAATTAATTCATTTTGCTTCAATAAATCTTTGTAATCGAATATTAAAATTCCATTCTTAAATCCAAATTCATTTATATTTTTGTAATATTTTTTATTGATTTTTTTAAAAACTAGCGATGGTATCATTTTAGCATTTTTGGAAAGATCAATACAAACATTATGAAAATTTTTAGATTTGAATTTTTTAATATTGGTAAATTTAATTACTTTATTATTGCTAAGAGGATTAACAAATAAATTTATTATTTGATTTACATCTGTTTTGGGATTTATCTCAAAATAAATATTACTTTTAATATTCTTATTAAAAATTGATTGAGCTTTTTGTTTAGTAATAAGTAGATATTTTTCATCAATTAAGTGCTTATTGAATTGATTAAAAATTTTACTTTGGGAATGCTCTATATTAAAGAACATCCAATATTCCTTGTTATTCTGAATTATTAAGGGTCTTCCGGTCCTGAGTTCATTAATTGCCCTATCTATTATAGTTCCTGTATTAGATTTGAAACTCATGAAAACTTTATATAGATATAATTGAAATAAAAACAAATGATTACATCAAAAAATATAGGAATTTTACTAGATTTTATAAAAAATTCTAAAAAGAATAGTGATTTATATTTATTGGTTAAAAACAATAGTATTTCTTTATCTTCAAAAAGAAAAAGTAACTTTTACTTAAAAAATAATAATCTGGAATCTAAAATTAATATAAATAAATTTTATCAATCAATTTTAAATATCCTTGTCCCAATACTAAGAAAAAACAAAAAATTAGTTATAGCTCAGATAGGACAAAGTATTGATGGTAGAATTGCATTAAATAATGGTAATTCACATTACATAAATAATCCCAAGAGTATTATTTATCTTCATTGCTTACGAAGTATCAGTGATGCAATTATTGTAGGTTCAAATACCATTAAAAAAGACGATCCCCTATTAACTACAAGAAAAATAAAGGGTACAAATCCAAAAAGAATTATTATCGATGGCAGTCTTTCACTAAATAACAAATATAAAATATTTAATGACGGTAATGAAAATATAATTTTTACAAAAAGTAATAAAAATATTAGATTAAATAATTCAACAATAATTAGATTAAAAGAAAAAAATTTTACTAAAAACTTAATTACGCAAATAAAAAAACTTAAATATAAAAATACTTTAGTAGAGGGAGGATCAAAAACTATTTCAGAATTAATTAATAATAAATATATTGATATTCTTCAATTTATGATTGCCCCAATATTAATAGGTTCCGGAATTAATTCATTAAATTTAAAAGAAATTTCAAATCTCAATAAAGCTATCAGACCAAAACATAATTTTAATGAATTAGATAATGAAATTATTGTTAATTTATTTCTTAATAGCTAAAAAATCTGTATTGTTTAAAATAAATCTAGAATTTTTTTCTTTAATACTTTTTAAACGAAATTTTAACCAATCATCAAAGTTAAGTTTATTTTTTTGAATAATTTCTCTACAAAAATTTAAAAAATAAATTTGAAATTTATAATTTGCACTAACATCCCACGTAGAATCTAAAACATATGTTTTGTGAGTTCTTTTAAAAACTTTATTCATTAATTCAGTGCAATCTGGTCCAACGGCCACTTCCCCTATTCCTTTGTCAGATTTTTGATCTTTATTAAAAATATTAAGAATCCTTTTATCATCCTTGTGTTTTGGAAAAAATTTAAAATTACCGTTATAATTTAATGCAAAGTAGACAATTTCTGTATCAACATTTAATTTATGAAAATATTTAAACCATGTTTTTGGAAGAATATCTAAAAAAGCAGATCCTGTAACTAAATTATAATCATTAAAATTTATTTTTTCTAGATTATTAATTACATCAACAATTTTAAAATTAGTTTTTTTTATTTTAGATGATAGTTTTATATTTTTTTTAAAATAATTTGTTGATTGATGTGATATGTCTACAAAAAACCAATATTGATTATTTAATAATCGTGACTTAAGAAATCTATAATTGGATCCAGTGCCTGAACCTAAGTCAACTATTCTAATATTTTTTTTATTTTTAAAAAATTTATTAATTAAATATAGTATTCTTTGGTTTCGTGAATTTCTATCGACAGTTTCTCTGAGATTTAACCATTTATTTTGAAATTCATGCATATTAAATTAAATTAACAAATTTCTTAGCTGACTCTAGAGGGGTAAGAAGATATCTTTTGTTTTTATAAATATCAATATTTAGTTTTTTAAAATTTTTTTTATTTAATATATTTTTAATAATTATATTTCTAAGATCATTTACTTCAAATTTTTTGAAATAAATAACACCCTTTTTTCCCAGTGTATTTAAGATAGTATTAGTAAAAAAGGTTATAATTGGCTTTTTAATTATTAATGCATTTGCTAAAGACATCCCAAAACCTTCATATTTACTTACCGAAATGTAACAATCTGTTTTAGAATATAATTTAGCTAATTTTGTATCTGAAATAGTACCATGGAATATTATTTTTCTGTTCATTGAATTTTTAGAAATAAATTTTTTGAGTTTTTTGTAATAACCTATATCTCTTGTAGTATCACCAACAATTTCTAAAATAAAATTATCTAAAGGCCTTAAAACTTTTAATAAAAAAAGATAATTTTTTCTATTTATTATACTTCCACATGTTAAAAGATGAATTTTACTATTATTTTTAAAACTATAATTTGCTAGCCTTTCTATTCCAGGTTCAACTACAGAAATTTTATTATTTAGTACCTTAAATTCATTTATTAATAAATTTTTTGTGTTTTTAGAAGTCACAATAAATTTATTTATTTTTTTGAAATTTTCTTTTTCTAATCGTAAGAATTTTTTTGACCTTTGACCTTTAAATTCAAGATATAAAGGATGATGTATTAGTGCGATAACATTATAAGTAAGTATTTTTTTAAAAATAGAATACATTCCTTCTAAAGCTAATCCATCTATAATAATTTTAGAGTGAGGATCAATTTTATCTAAAATGTTAAGAAAATATTTTATATCGTTATTTGTAGGAAAAGGATAATTTTCACTTAGAGCAATTGGTCTAATATTTATATCTCTTATCTTTGCATATTCTAGGATATTTTTTTCATAAATATATCCTCCAGTTTTTGCATTAATATTTCCTGGATAGACAAAATAAATATCAGATTTATTTTTAGATAACCTCTTTTTCATATGATGCCCATGCAACATTTGATTCTTGCAAAGTTATTTTAATTTTTTTTAAAGATTTGTAATCTTCAGAGAATTCATTTCTTAGTCTATTCAAGATCTTATTGCAAATATCCTCTGCTAAAAACTCTGTTGAGGTAATTTTTCCCTTAAATTCATCAATTTCATCTAAATTTTGATAATTATATATTTTAAGAATATCTTTTAAAGTCGTTGACACTATTCCTAAATCCATAATTATATTGTATTTATTAAGTTTATCAGTGAAAAATTCTGCATCTACTAAATATGTAGCTCCATGCATATTTTGGGCTGGTCCAAATACTTCTCCAGGTAAAGAATGAGCTATTAGAATATTTTCTCTTACTTTTATCGAATACATAATTAATATTTAACTAGATGCATTATTGTATCCTTATTTTTAAGGATTTTATAGTAATCTTTTTCTAAATCAAAAAAATTACTTTCACTAGTAATTAATTTTTCTAATTGTGAATTTTTTAAAGATTTAATTGCTAATTTTAATCTCCCCTCAAAATCATATTTATTTTTCATGTATTTTGGAATTTTAGATACCTGTGAGCTAATAATTTTTAATCTTTTAGAATGAAAATACCCACCTAAGGCAACTACTCCTTTATTTTTACCATACCAACTAGCTTCTACTATTTTTCCTTCGATAGATAATTTTTCCATTAAAGAATTTAAAACTTTATAATTAGCTGTAGTGTTTATTGCTACATCTATTTTCTCAATCTTTCTTATATCAATAAAATTTAATCCTAAATAGTTGGCAATTTTTCTTTTATTTTTATTATTATCAAAAACATAAACATTTTTATATCCATTAATTTTAAAAAAAAATGCAGTTAATAATCCTACAGAGCCAAGTCCTACAATTAGAATTTTGTTATTACTTTTAGATTGAGCGTCCCAAAAGATATTAATTGCTGTTTCCATATTTGCAGTTAGAACATATTTTCTCAAATTACCTTTTGGTAAAAAAATTAAATTTTGAATAGAAATTTCATATAAATCTTGATGAGGATAAAGACTAAATATTTTTTTATTTATATATTTCCTTGGACCATCGATAATATTTCCAACATTTATATAACCGTATTTTATAGGTAAATTAAAAGAACCATCTTGAAAAGGGGCTTTCATTAATTCAAATTGATCCTTACTTACGCTTTTAGATGAAACTAATTTTTCAGTTCCCTTGCTAATACCTGAGTAAATAGTTTTAACTAAAACTGTTTTGTTATTTTTATTGTAAACAAGTTTTTTTTGATAAATTTTAGCTTGTTTTTTTTTATCAATCCATAAAGAATAAGATTTCATAATTTACTTATAAATGTATAATAAAAAAATGCTAACAAACTTTTGGGAAGAATTAACAACAAATGAAATTAAAAAAATAAATAGAAAAACAGTTTTAATTTTCCCATTTTCATCTATAGAACAACATGGTCCGCACCTCCCATTAAATACTGATAAAAAAATTCTTGAAGGAATATTATTAGAATTCAATAAAAAATATAATTCAAATAAATATTTAATTATGCCTGAAATATATTTTGGTTCAGCTGCTGAACATACAGATTTTGATGGAACTATAAGTATTGATTCATTGGAATTTATATCGCACTCTTTATCAATTTTAGAAAATGTATGTAAATTGAAATTTAAAAATATATTACTTTTAAATAGTCATGGTGGACAAATTAGTCATATAGATATTATTGCTAAAGAATTGAAATCAGAATTTAAGATAAACATAGTTAAAGGCACATATTTTTTATTTGATCAATTTAAAGGAATTATATCAAGTAAAGAAAAAGACTTTGGTTATCACGGTGGAGAATTTGAAACATCTATTATGTTATATTTATTTCCAAACCTAGTTAGGCAATCTAAAATTTCTAAACATAGATTATCTCCCGATTATTTATCATCTAAAACCATTTCTTATGAGAAAAATATTAAGAAAGCTTGGTCAACTAAAGAATTAAGTAAAAGTGGAATTATTGGAGATCCTAGAAAATCCAATGCACAGATAGGAAAAAAAATAATTGATAGAGTAACACAAAAATTAAATAAAATAATAAATGAGATGTTTTAGATTTTTATTTATTAAGAATTAAATTAAAAAAATTTTTCGTATACCTCATTGTACTCACAATCATATACCTCACAGTTATCCAGCATATATTCAGTTATTTGACTTAAGAATGTACCATGACTGACTAATACAATTTTTTGTAAATTAAGTTTTTTGATAGATAATAGAAAAGACCTTAATCTCATTTTAATATCATTGTGAGACTCTTGTATAATTTTTTTTTCATTAATAGGTTTGTTATTATTCCACCAAAAATCATTTAAATTATTAAAATCAAAATCATTAAATTCTTTTTTTAATTTTTTTGGTTGTCTTCCTACATCACATGAGTGGTACAAATGTTCTCTTATTAATGGTTCAATTACAGGTTTATTAGATGGAAAAACAATAGAGAATGTTTCCAAAGTTCTTGTTAAGGGGGAACAAAAATAATTATCAAATTTGAGATTTTTAATTCTTTTATTTAATTTTTTTGCTTGCTCAACTCCTCTTTGAGTAATTCTTGCATCATAATAATAAGTTGGATTATCTAAATCTGATGCTGCATTAGCTTCTGACTCTGCATGTCTAATAAGATATAATTTCATTTTTTAACTATAAATACGATAAACGTTCATGCATCAGTAAGTATAAAACTTAACTTTATTTACGGGAAGAAACAGCCAATAGTAATGGCACAATCATAACTAAGGTTGTTAAGACTGATGGATTAAATAACCAATAAAGAACACCTAGAGAAAATATTAACATCCAGAATTCATTTTTATATAAAAATTTCATTATTTTTTAATTATATTAATTCAAATTATTTTCTACTAATACTTTTTTAACAGTTTCACCCATTACAGAAGGATTTTTGGAAATTGTAACCCCACACTCTTTAAGAAGTTCTACTTTTTCTATTGCACTTTCACCATAAGCAGAAACAATTGCGCCAGCATGCCCCATCACACGACCTTTTGGTGCAGTTAGTCCTGCTATATACGCAATGACCGGTTTACTCATATTTTCTTTAGCAAATTGTCCAGCTTCAACTTCTTGTGGACCACCTATTTCACCTATCATTAAAACTGCAATAGTTTCATCATCATTTTCAAACTTTTCAATTATATCTCTAAAAGAACTTCCATTTATTGGATCGCCTCCTATACCTACACTTGTTGAAACACCAATTTCCAAATCTTTAAGTTGTTGTGCAGCTTCATATCCCAAAGTGCCAGATCTACTAACTATTCCTATTTTACCTTCTTTGTAAATGTGGCCAGGCATAATACCTAACATAGATTTACCAGGGCTAATTATTCCTGCACAATTCGGACCTACTAATCCCATTTTTTTATCTTTTGGATATCTTCTCATGTATCTTTTTATTTTAACCATATCATGAGAAGGAATACCGTCAGTAATAGCCACACACGTTTTAATACCTGCATCAGCAGCTTCCATTGCTGAGTCTGCTGCAAAGGCTGGTGGGACAAATAAAATTGATGTTGATGCTCCAGTTTGATCTACAGCTTCTTTAACAGTATTAAAAACAGGAAGATTTAAATGAGTCATACCACCCTTACCAGGTGTTACCCCGCCAACAACGTTAGAACCATACTTAATCATTTCTTCAGCATGAAAACTTCCAATTTTTCCTGTGAAGCCTTGGACTAAAATCTTTGTATTTTTGTGAATGATTATAGACATGATTATCCAAGAGCCTTCACTGCTTTATTTGCAGCATCTTCTAAAGTTGATGCTTCAATGTAATTTATATTACTTTTTTTAAGTATTTCGTTTCCCTTTTCGACGTTAGTTCCAGCTAAACGTATAACTAAAGGATGTTTAATTTCAATTTTTGATAAAGCTTGAACAATTCCTTCTGCAACCCAATCACATCTGTTAATCCCTGCAAATATATTAACTAATATAACCTTAACTTTTTTGTCCATAGAGATTAATTTAAAAGCTTTAACTATTTTTTCAGGTGTTGCACCTCCGCCAACATCTAAAAAATTTGCAGGTTGACCACCAGCAAGTTTGATCATATCCATTGAAGCCATTGCTAAGCCTGCACCATTAATAATATTACCAATATTCCCATCTAAGCTTACATAATTCATTCCTCTGTCAGAAGCATAAACTTCATTTGAATTTTCTTGTGTTTTATCTCTAAGTTCTGCAATTTCATCTCTTCTAAACATTGCATTATTATCAAAACTCATTTTACAATCTAATGCTAGTATTTCATCTTGGTGTGATACAACTAATGGGTTAACTTCAACCATTGTTGCATCAAGCTCACTAAAAGCTTTATAACAACCAATAATTGTATTTGCTGCTCTTGAGATCAATTTGGATTCAATTCCTAAACCAAAAGCTATTTCTCTTGCTTGAAATTGTTGAATACCAACTGCTACTTCTATTTTAGATCGTATAATTGTTTCAGGTTTTTCTTTTGAAATTTCTTCGACACTCATTCCACCTTCTGTTGAGGCTACAACCATTATACTTTCTGAAGATCTATCAAACACTAAACCTAAATATAATTCGTGTTTGATATCAGTTGCTTCTTCAATATAAATTCTATTTATTATCTTACCCTCTGGACCAGTTTGGTTTGTAATTAATTTTTTACCTAACAATTTATCAGTTGCATCAGCAACTTCTAACGGAGAATTACATATTATAATTCCTCCCGCTTTACCTCTAGCACCTGAGTGAACTTGCGCTTTTACAACCCATTTTGAACCACCAATTTCTCTTGCTTTATTTTCTGCATTTTCTGGACTATAAACAATACCACCAGTCGGAATTTTAACACCAAAATCAGACAATATTTTTTTTGCTTGATATTCGTGTATATCCATTACTTGCTATCAATTAATTTATTTATATTTACAATATTTTCAGCCATTCTTGCAGATGCAGCGTCGATCATTCTTCCATCAAGCTGAGCAGCACCCTTTCCTTCAGCAGCTGCTTTTTCTAATTCAAATAATATTTTTTTTGCTTTATCTATTTCTTCTTTAGGTGGAGAAAAAACTTCATTAGCAAGATCTATTTGTGATGGATGTATTGCCCATTTACCCTCAAAACCAATTGCTGCAGCTCTTTTTGCTGCATCAAGATATCCTTCTTTGTCATTAAAATCACCAAAAGGTCCGTCTATTGCTCTTAAGCCATATGATCTACAAGTCATTACTAATGTTGATAAACCATGATGCCATTGATCTCCAGGGTAATCAGGATTTAGCCCCCCTATAACAACGGTTCTTGCGCGCATACTTGCTGCATAATCTGCAACTCCAAAATGTAATGCTTCAAGTCTTGAACTTGATGTTGCAATTGATTGAATATTGGACATTCCTAGTGCTGTTTCAATTAAACATTCTAAACCTATTCTATTTTCAAATTTTTTATTTTGCTCAATTTGATTAAGCAAACAATCGACCATATATACATCAGATGATGAGCCTACTTTTGGAATTAATAATGTATCAACCCTATTACCTACCTCTTCTATAATTTCAATCACATCACGATACATATAATGTGTATCCAAGCCGTTAATTCTTATAGAGATTGTTTTACCTTCTTCTCTCCAATTAAATTCTTTTATTGCATTAATAACATTTTTTCTTGCATCAATTTTATCATTTGGGGATACTGCATCTTCTAGGTCTAAGAAAATATAATCGGCATTTGATTTTAATGCTTTTTCAAACATCTTTGGATTAGAGCCAGGAACTGCCAATTCACTTCTGTGTAATCTAGATTTAGCAGGTTTATAAAATAAATGGCTCATTTAAAAAAAAATTATATATTTGATTAATATTATAAAAGCGATAAAAAAATTTAAATATTATAAAGATATTTCCTTAAGGCAATTTTCATCATTATTTTTTGGATTATTTACAATTTTTGATACTGGATAAAAGTCTAAATCATCCTCGATAATACTTTTGTTTTTATGTAGAAATTCATTTTCATTATCATTAAGAAAATCAAGACCCTCATTATGAGACATAATAAGAGGCATTCTATTATGTATATGGGAAAGGTTTTCATTTGCTTCCTTAGTAATGATACAGACAACATTCATTTTTTTTTTATCTCTTATTTCTTCCCTCCAAATTCCACCAAAAAACAATAATTCATTTCTAGGAATTGATATTAAATATGGTTGTTTTTGATTATTTATATTTTTCCATTCATAGTATCCATTTGCAATAATAAGACATTTTCTTTTAGTAAATGATTCTTTGAATAAATATTTATCATTAATCGTTTCAATTCTTGCATTAATAACAAATTGAGTAACATTATTTTGTTTACTAAAAAAACTATAACTCCAAATAAAAGTATCTATTAAAAGTTTATGATTGTTTTCATAAATAATATTAACAATATTAGACGGTGATATATTGTAAGACTTATGTGAGTAATTTAAAACTTCAGAGTTAGGAAAAAGTTTTATAATTTTTTCTTTATCTTCAGTACTTGTGAATCTTCCGCACACTATGATGCTTGCGATAAAGGCATTGGTCTAGAAACACCTACGGTCATCCAACAATCTTTAAACTCACCGTTTTGCTCTACTTTTTCTACTGTCCATTCGAAACCAAATTTTTTTCCATTACTATCTGTGAGCTCTACAAAGTAATATGAACTTTTTTCTTGTTCCTGAACTGGAATTATATTGTGTTCTAAGTGATCAATCATCATTGAGTAGGATGGATTTTTAATCATCCTAATAAAATTGTCTAGAGGACCTGTGTACATTCTATTATTTGGATGTGCAAATTCCCAAGTTTGTTCAATACCGGCGTCGTCAAAAGGTGAATTATTTTTTTGTAGTGCTTTTAATTGAATTAAAATAACTTCTTTGGGACCAATTGAAGGGTCTGGTTTTATCATTTCTCCATAAACACTTTTTGATAATAAAATAAACAAACTAAACAATATAATTTTGTGCATGATTTTAAAATAGTGTAATTATAATTTAAGGCAATATGTATATTTATGATTTTATCCAAGGATTAATAATTGGAGGAACATTAATTATAGCCATAGGACCACAAAATTTATTTGTAATTCAACAAGGGCTTAAAAAATCTTATGTTTTTACAGTTACTTTATTTTGCGGTCTATCTGACAGTTTACTAATTGTAATTGGAATATATCTATCTAATTATATTGTTCAAATTAATCCAAGTATCATAGGAATAATAAAAGTATTAGGTGGAATTTGGCTTATATTTTATGGATTAAATAAAGTTATAAAGTTAAATCAAATTAAAGATATTAATAAAAAATTAAATATAATTAACGAATACGGAAAAGTATTAATTACCTTATTCCTTATTACATACGCAAATCCTCATGTTTATCTAGATACAATTATTTTGCTGGGATCATTATCAACAAATTTTAATGATCAATTTTCATTTGGCGTTGGAGCAATTTCAGCTAGTTTTTTGTTTTTCTTTTCTTTAGGATATATGTCAAAGTTTTTGTCAAAATATATTTATTCAAATAAAACTTGGTTTTGGATTGATCTAACCATTGGTCTTTTAATGATTAGTTATGGAATATATTTTATAATTTTTTAAAGAAAGTTTCTAAGTTTTTACATACCTGATCAACATCTAATTTTGTAAATACAAGAGGTGGTTTTATTTTAATAACATTGTCATAAGGTCCATCAGTGCTCAATAAAATACCTTGATTTCTCATATAATTAATAAGCAGTTTAGCTAATTTTTTATTTGGTTTAGACACATTACTATTCTGAATAATATCTATTCCTAAAAAAAGCCCCCTACCTCTAACTTCACTAATATATTTTTTATATTTAAGTTGGATTTTTTTTAATTCTTTTAAAAAGTAATTACCAACTAACAAAGCATTTTTTTGTAATTTATTATTATCAATAGTCTCTAATACTGCTTTACCGATAGCACAGGAAACAGGATTACCACCGAATGAGTTAAAATATTCCATCCCGTTATTAAAAGTTGAAGCAATTTTTTCTGTAGTTATAACAGCAGCTATAGGGTGACCATTGCCCATAGGTTTACCCAAGGTTACTATATCAGGAACGACATCATGCTCTTCAAATGACCAAAAATGTCTTCCAACGCGTCCAAAACCAGTTTGTACCTCGTCAACAATACATAATGCATTGTTTCTTCTAATTTCTGAAAATATTTCTTTTAAATAATTTTTTGGAAGAATTACTTGACCGCCGCAACCAAGTATACTTTCAGTAAAAAAACATGCAATTTTTGTTTCTTTAATTTTATTTCTAATTACCGTTTTAGCTTCATCTATATATTTTTGAATCCAATTTGAATTTTGATATCTCCACTTACCTCTTAGGGGATCAGGCATGTCTAATACATGAACATAATCTTTTTTACCCGAACCACCCTTACTATTAAATTTATATGGACTTAGATCAATTAAAGCATTGGTGTGCCCATGATAAGCATTGTCCATCACAAAGACATCTTTTGCACTAGTATAAGTTTGGGCTATTCTATAAGCTAAATCATTAGCTTCAGATCCTGTACATACGAAAAATATCTTATTTAACTTCTTTGGAAACTTACTTAAAAGTAATTCGCTATAATCGTTAATTGTATCGTATAGATATCTCGTATTAGTATTAAGTTTTGAATTTTGCTGAATCATAGCTTCATGGACATAGGAATTTGAATGTCCAACATGGGAAATATTATTTACACAATCTAAGTATCTCCTGCCATATCTATCAAAAAAATACTGATCTTTAGCTTCAAGCATATGAAGAGGTTTCTTGTAAGAAATTGATAAATTATCAGAAATATTTTTTCTTCTTTTCTTTAAAGTATCTTTAAAATTATTATTATTAGAATAAAAAGATTTTGGAATTCGTAGAATTAAATTTGGATCAGGTGAAATTTTATTCCAAATATTGAATAAAAATTCTTCACCTACTCCTGGAAAATTCTTATCATGTCCTAATAAATCTAAAATAATTTGAAAATGTAAATGTGGTAACCATTTTCCATTTTCAATAGAATTACCAATTTTACCAATCCATTCACCTTTCTTAATTTTTTTTCCAATTTTTAGCTTTTGAAACATTATTTTAGATAAATGACCGTATAGAGTATAAAATTTATATTTTTTAAAACTATGTTCTAAAACTAGAGTGGGGCCATAGTCATATTTAAAATTATTATTTCTTAAAATTATAATTTTACCATCTATTGGCGCAAATAAATCTGTTCCCTGATCAATAAAAATATCAATTCCTAAGTGAATATTACGTCTTTCATTCGTATTTAATGCAGAAATAAAGTTAGGTCCTTTATAAACTTTTCTTTTTTCATTGTATAAACCTATACCTATTCGAGAATTATCTTCTTTAAATATTTTATTTACTCTTTTCTTAAGCGAACTATTATCTGGGTTACCTTTTAATAAAGGTGAATCAGAACTTAATTTTAAGATAGATTTATTTTTATCAAGTAAATTAAATTTAAAAATATTACCAAAGTTGAATTTATTTATATAATTTATAATTTCATTATGATGGTGAATAATATCAAAGCCGCATATTTCGCGAACAATATATATTAAAAAATTGATAGGAATTTTGTCTAATTTTTCTAATAAAGACCATGCATCTTTCTCACTAATGCTTAAATATTGATTTGATGGATATTTAATTCTTTGTTTTTTTGCCATTACAACAGTAATCATAAGTCTTGACTTACATAATGATATTAATGAATTAATTTCATCCTCATTAATAGAAAACTGTTTATTGTACTCTGTTATTATATTTTTAAGTGTAAGATAAATATTATCATTATTCATTAACGCATATGAAAGGCATATAGCTAAATCATTTATAGTTGGAGAATAAATAGAATCTCCATAATCTAGTAAACCACAAACATTGTTTTCTTTAATAACAATATTATAATTATTTGGATCTGAATGAGTTATTGAATATCTTAATTTATTTAAATTATTTTTTACAAATTTTTCATATTCTGAAAAACATTTTAATAAAATTAATTTTTTTGAACCAGTAAAAATATTAATGTCTTTTTTAATCCATTTTATATTTGATGGATCCCAAATAAAATTTCTATGGGCATCTATATCGTTAAATGCTTTCAACTTAGTTGATACTTTTCCAAGTAACTTACCCAAAGAATTTTCAATTTTATCGTTACTTTTAGTATCTCCATACATGCGCCCTTCAATATAAGATAAAATCCTAACAAAGCATTCTCTATTCTTTTTATCTAAATATTTTACAATCTTTGTATGGTGTATTTTTGGTATAAAAGATTTAAGACTAAGATCACTTCGTAAATAATTAATTAATCTATCTTGGTATTGTAATATATTTATTTTTTCTGATGGGTTTGAAATTTTTAATACATATTTTTTTTTATTATTTATGAATATAATAAAATTTATATCCCTTTCACTATCAAGTTGTTTAATTTTGAGTAATTTATTTCTTAAGAAAGAAAAATTAATCTTTAACCATTTAATTAAATGTTTATTATCAATAATAGGTGGATCAACATCAAAAACTGACATAAAATGTGTATAATTCATAATGTTGAAATCTAAAAACATTTTTGTTTGTATTGGGGCAATTCATCACGATTATTTATTAAATCTTAAAAAAAATATTATTAATTTTAGATCTAATCAAATTACACAAAAAAACAGAATTGGTGGAGTGGCGTACAATATTGCAGAATTGCTTTCGAATTTTGTTGATGTAAACTTTTATAGTTTAGCTATCAATGAAGAGATTAGAAAAAAAATCTCAAAAAAAATCTATGTTCATCAAGTGAATAAAGATTATGCAGATAGATACTATTTAGCTTTATCAGATAAAAATAATAAATTTCTATTAGGATTAGCTAACACAGATGAATATGAAAATAATAAATCTTTAAAAATACCAAACATCAAGAATAAAAATATAATATTTGATCTAAATTTTTCTAAAACCTATTTGGAAAAATCAATAAATAAACTATCAAAAAAAAATAAAATTATAGTGTGCGCAACATCAGTGCATAAAGTTATTAAAATTAAAAGAATTATAAATAAAATTGATTTTATATTCTTAAATAAAGCAGAGTTACTTAAACTTACAAATTCTTCAAATATAATATTAGGTGTAAAAAAAATATTAAAACAAAATAAAAAAATAAAAATAATTACTACTAATTCAAAAAATAATGTAATCTTTGGAAGTAATGAATTTATAAAAAAAATAAAACCCCCATCAATCAAAGTAGTAAACGAAAATGGAGCTGGAGACGCACTAGCAGCTATGATGCTGTATTTGTTCAGTATAAATGAAAAAATGAATTATATTTTGAAAACTTCTGTAGCATGCGGGTCTTATTATGCTAGTGGTAAAAGTCTAAAAACTAAGAGTGATTTTTTAAAAATTAAAAATCTTTCTAAGAGAGTGATTGTACGATAGTATGCATGAAATATTTGATATAAGTAAAAAAGTTCAAGAAGCAATAAATAGAAAAAAACCAATAGTAGCATTAGAAAGTACGTTGATTAGTCATGGATTGCCCTATCCAGAAAATATTAAAGTCGCAAATGAGTCTATAAAGGCTGTTGAAGATAACGGTGCAATTGCTGCAACAATAGGAATAATTCGAGGTAAGGTTAAAATAGGATTATCGGAAGAAGATATTCAAATATTAGCAAAAGAGAAAAATGTACAAAAAGTTTCAAACCACAATATAAATTTATCAATATTTAATAAAGAAAATGCTGCTACAACAGTAGCAAGTACAATTTCTATAGCTTCTAAATTTCAAATAAAATTTTTTGCAACAGGAGGAATTGGTGGTGTGCATCTAAATGCTGAAAATACCAATGATGTATCTGCAGATCTATATGCACTTTCTGAGAATTCAAATTTTGTAATCTGTAGTGGTGCTAAATCTATATTAGATTTAAATAAAACAAATGAACTTCTTGAAACTTTAGGAATTACAAGAATTGGTTATCAAACAAATTATATGCCTGGTTTTTGGTATGAAGAAACTGAAAATAAAGTCGATAAAAAATTTGATGAAATTCATGAAATTTCTTCTTTTTTAAAACTCAATGAAAATATGGGAAATAAAAAATCAATTCTCATATTTAATAAAGTTCCATTAGAAAAAGCACTTAATAAAAATGACGTAGAAAAATGGATAAATAATGCAACAATAAAAGCTGATAGAAATAATATTAGTGGAAAAGAATTAACCCCGTTTCTCATAAAAGAAATTAACGAACAATCAAAAAATGAAACTCTAAATGCTAATGTATCTTTAATAATCAATAATGCGAATTTAGCTGGAAAGATTGCAAAGAGTTTTTATAGTTAAGGTAATAGCGATAATTTAGCTTTAAGTAATTGAAAAAATTTTTCATCATTAGCTTCATTCATCACAAAACAATTTACTGGTCTTTTTGTAACACCTAGCCAATCAACAACAGTCTCCCCTCTTGTTAATTCAGAATTTTCTTCAACTGTGACATTAACTTCTTTTCCACTAAAAATAGATGGATCTAACAAATATGCAATAACACATGGATCATGCAAAGGAGTTTCCTCAGTTTCGTATAATTCTTTATGAAATATTGTATAAAATTCCATTAGTTCTCCAAAAAACTTAGAACTTTTATTTTTATTTTCATTCATTGATTGGATAATTTTTGAATTTACATTTACCTGATGAGTAACATCTAAACCCATCATTGTTAGAGGAATGCCTGATTCTAGAACAATATTAGCCGCATGTGGATCCACATAAATATTAAATTCAGCTGATGGGGTAGTATTTCCTAAGCACATAGCAGCTCCACCCATAAAAACTATTTCTTTTATATTTTCTTTAATAGATGGATCTTTTTTTAAACTTAAGGCAATATTTGTAAGAGGTCCTGTTGGACATAAATAAATTTGCTCTGTTGAAGATTTACAAGTTTCTACTATGAAATCAACTGCATGTTTTTCTTGAGTTTTATAATTTTTATCTATTATTATAGGATCACCTTTTTTATCTAATCCGGTTTTTCCGTGAACATATTCAGCTGTAAATAATTCATAATGAATTGGTTTATTTGCACCAGAATAAACTTTAATGTCCGTTCTTTCAATTAACGTACAAACCTTAAGAGCATTATTTACTGTATTATTTAAGCCACTATTTCCACCAACACAGGTGATACCCAGTATGTCAATCTCTTTAGAGGAAGCAGCTAACATTATTGCTACAGCATCATCATGACCTGGATCACAATCTAAAATTATTTTTTTAGTCATTAATAAAACTTTTAAGAGGCATTGAAGATCTTTGTAACCAATTCCATTCTGGATATTCGTTGTTATTATCAATTACATGAATTGTGTAAGCATGTCTTGATTTTAAACTTGTGTTCTCACATGAATAATGAGGAAGTCTACCATGTAATAAAACAAGCGATCCTTTTTTTACTTCTACAAAAGTATCAGTTTCAGGAAATGGCTCATCATTTAGATCTATCATTTGCATTTTACCGTCTACTTTTTTAAAAAGTTTTCTTAATGGGCCTTTATGACCTCCGCTTGCAACTTGTAAACATCCGTTTGTTTTATTTGCATCTTCTAATGCAAACCAGAAACCGATAGTACTTTCTGGCTCAGTATATAAAAAAGTAGAATCTTGATGGCAAACTACTTCACCACCTATTTTAGGTTGTTTAAAAATATACATAGACTGAAGTAATTTTGGTTTTGAAAAACCAAGTGATAAAGCAATATCTTGAAGTTTTTGTTTATGAGAAAATTTATAAAAAACTTTATCTAAGTCGTGCAACGCATGACCGATTTTATTTACAATAAAATGTTTATTTTCTTCTATGTTATCATCATTTAAATTAGCTTTTTCCTCAAAGAAGAATCGAATTTTATCACCTGATTCTAAAAAATAATTATCATCATTATGAGCTTGATTGACTGTATCAAAAATAGATTTTTGATTATTAAAATTATTATGTTCGATAAGATATGATGACCGTTCCATTAATTCATCACATTCTTTATCTGTATTAAAATTTTCTATAACCAAATATCCATTATCATTCCAAAATTTAATCATTTCATCGTTTAAGGGTAGATCGTTTGTTGAAAAATATTTCATTATATTCCTATTAATTTTGTCAAGAATGGTAAACCAACTTTAATAAGATTTAATAACTGTGGTATCAAAAATTTTCCAGTTGTTGCAAGGAAGAAGATTATACCTCCAATTATGACTATCAGAATTAAATTTCTATAAAAGTTACCATAATTATTATATTGTGATTTAGCTCTTGATCTCAAAATAAATAATATAATTACTATAACAATTAAAACTATTAACAATCGGATCATATATTTTGTATATTTAGTAAAAATTAATTTGCAATACTAATTATATCTTAATAAATAGTTTTTAGTAGATGATCAGATTAAGCATATTATTTTTATCAATTTTTTCTTTAATTTATGGAATTTATTTTTTAATTTTTCCATATAGTTTTGTGAATTTAACTGTTGCTGAAAATACCAATATAGCATGGCTAAGAAATCTTGGTGGAGCTATAACAGGTCTTTTATTTATTGGTCTTTTAATGATCTACTTAAATACAAAGGGCTCAATCAGATTACTTAATGTTATTATTATTACATCCATAATACAGACCTCAGCTTTGATATATTCAAGAATATCAGATGAATTTTCCGCAAATAATTTAATAATTATTGATATAACTATTTATGCCGCAATAATTGTTACTATTTATTTATTATTCATTTCAATTAGATTTAAAAAACTATTTATTTAAATTTAAAAAAAATTCTAATTAATAAAAGAATAATTAATATTAAAAAAATTAAAATTAATTCAAATGATAAAATATTACTAAGTTGAAATTCCTTAATTTCAATAAGATTAGAAAATTGATTACCAATAAATGAAAAAAGAAGAAAATAAGGAGTAAAACCAACAAAAGATGAAATTATAAATTTAGTTTTAGAAATATTTAATGTTGATAAAAATAAATTTTGAACAAATAATGGTACTCCAAAGATAAGTCGTAATAAAACTAAGTATTCAAAAGATGATTTTTTAATGATTGTATTTAGTTTATCACTAAATTTTTCAATTTGTTTATTAAAATATTTTTTAAATAGATTTTTAAAAAAAAGAAAAAAACATAAACTACCTAAAACAATAGTTGTTATATTAATTATAAAACCTGTAATAAATCCAAAAAAGAAACTTGATGCAAGTATAATTATTAAACTGCCAGGTAGAGAGAATGTAAAAAACAAAAATGAAAATAAAAAATATAAAATTAAAGACAATTCTAAATTATTTTTGATTAATAAATCAAATTGAATTAAAAAATTAAAAATAACATCAATCATTTAATAATTTTAAAACCTTTGAAAAAAATAAATGATGTAATAATCAAAGTTAATAAAATAAAAAATATTATAAAGATATTTTCAACTAAATTAAATGAAAATTCATCATTAAATGAATTCCTAAAAAAGCTTACAACATAATAGTAAGGATTATATAAAAGTATAGCCTTCAAATTATCAGGAAGATAATTTATTGAAAAAAAGGTTCCTGATAAAAAATTAATAGGCGCAACAAAAAAGTTCGAGAATGTACTTTGTGAATCCCAAGAATTAAAAATTATTCCTACGAAACATCCTAAACATGAGAAAAAAATTATAACTAAAAATAGGTAGTAAAAAAAATAAAAAAAATTATAAATTTCAATATCTATTAAAAAAGTAAATATAAAAAAATTAAATAGTGCTAAAATAATTCCAATAATAAGAGATGTGAATATTAAAGATATTAATATTTCAATCCTATATATAGGTGCCATTAACCAATCATCTAAAGAACCAATTTGTTTCATATGAATTAAAGTAGCAGACGAATTATCGTAACTTTCCTGAGCTACGATCATAATAATTAATCCAGGAGCAACAAATTCAACAAAAGAACCAGAATCCATAGAAAGTGAGTAATAATTTTCTACTGTTATAAAAACTAATATAAATAAAAGATTTGTAGTTAAAGGGGCTAATAAAGAATAATGATACTCTTGTAGAAATTCTTTTATTCTAAATGCGATTATTGAATAAATCGCACTAAAATTTAACATCAATTAAGATTACTTAGAAAAGTATTTTTGAACAAGGTCCACCCAAAAATTTACACCAATGGGTAATAAATTATCATTAAAATCATACTTTGTTGTATGTAGATGAGCACTATGTTCTGCATCTCCTTGACCAAGATAAAGATATGAGCCAGGTTTTTTTTCTAGCAAATATGAAAAATCTTCTCCTCCCATTGACGGGTCAATATCAGTAATAACTTTATCATCACCAACTAAATCTTTAGCTACATTTGCTGCAAATTTTGTTTCTTCTTTAGAATTGATAGTAGGTGGATATTTATTAACTAAATCAAATTCAATTTTTATCTCTGCACCATGTGCATCCGCTATACCTTTACATAATTCATTTAATCTTTTCTCTATATATGCTCGTGTTTCTCTTCGAAAAGTTCTAATAGTCCCGCCCATTTTAACTTGATCGTCGATTACATTATAAGCCGTACCAGCATTAATTTTCGTAATACTTATAAGAGCTTTATCAACAGGATCTGTGGATCTACTTATAATTGTTTGAACAGCAGAAATAACTTGTGCAGAAATTACAACAGGATCAATTGCTAGATGAGGTGATGCAGCATGACCGCCCTTTCCTTTTACAGTAATATCAAATTCATCAACTGCTGCCATCATCGGTCCACTATTTACACCAAACGTACCTAAAGGTAACTCAGGCCAATTATGAAGTGCATATACTTCATCAATTTTAAAATCATCGAACATACCATCTTGAATCATTTTTTCTCCTCCAGCAAAACCTTCTTCTCCTGGTTGAAAAATAAAATATACTCTTCCATTAAAATTATTATTTTCACTTAGATATTTCGCTGCTCCAAGAAGCATTGTGGTGTGACCATCGTGACCACAACCATGCATCATACCTTTATTTTGTGATTTATGATTAAATTCGTTTTGTTCTGGCATAGGAAGAGCGTCAAAATCTGCTCTCAAACCAATTGTCTTATCATTAGTGACTTCATTACCATCTACCCAAGCAACAACACCTGTATTAGCGTAACCATCTTTAAATTTAATATTAAATTCACTTAACTTATTTTTGATATAT
Organism: uncultured Alphaproteobacteria bacterium; assembly: GCA_902572735.1. Taxonomy (GTDB): domain Bacteria; phylum Pseudomonadota; class Alphaproteobacteria; order HIMB59; genus CACPNW01. The sequence goes on along the minus strand of CACGGX010000008.1, from coordinate 15,701 downwards.
TTTGATGTTTCAAATTCTTGAAGGCCTATCTCAGGAATTTTATGCAGATCCTGACGCCATTCTGTCATCAGATCTTGCATTTGATTTATACTATTTAAAATTGGCATTATAGTATTCCGAAGAAACCTTTTTTATTTAGTTTTTCTTCACATTGTTTTAGTTGTTTATTAAACATCTTAGTATTTCTTTCTACATTTTTAGCAACATCAATCAACCAATCTTTACTTTTAAATGTCTCTTTTGACCATCCGTTTTGACCTTCATGGTATGCTAAATATTGATTATAGTAATCATTTTTTGAAATTCCAATCATATTTTCGGACTGAGTTGTGTACCAGCCAATAAAATCGGTTACATCTTTAAAGTTCGCCCTTGATGCATTTTGATTTCCAGTTTTATTCTTATACCAATCCCAAGTGGGATTTGTTATTTGTGCATAACCAAAAGCAGTTGATGGTCTAGAGGTTGGTATTAAACCTAAAAATTTTTTTCTTTTCGGTTTTGCAAATTGAGTGAAAGATGATTCTTGTTTTATAACTGCTAATTGGAATGCAATTGGGGTATTCCATTTATCATAAGAATTTTTAGTTGCTTTATACCAGCTTTTCTTTTCATCAAAAATTATGCAACTATCAGCAGTATTTGTTAACTGATTTGAGGTGCATGCATATAAAAATAACAATGTAATGCACAATAATTTAAAAAAATTATCAAAATTCATTATGAATCTAAATACCATAACTTTTACTTATATAGTCTTAAATGTGGCAAAAAATTATTGCTTACTATTGAATTATAGATATGAATGCTTAAATTTCAAAAATGGCAGAAAAAACTAAAGAAAATTTAACATTTCAAGCTGAAGTAAGTAAGCTTTTAGATCTTGTTGCTAATTCCCTTTATAGTGAAAGAGAAATATTTCTAAGAGAACTAATATCTAATTCAGCTGATGCCTGCGAAAAATTAAGATATCAATCACTTTCCAAAAAAAATCTTTTGAAAGATGAAAAGGATTTAAAAATTAATATCAGAGTTTCAAAAAAGAAAAAAATAATTGAAATTGAAGATAATGGAATTGGAATGTCAAAAAATGAACTTATTGACAATTTAGGAACTATAGCGAGATCAGGAACTAGTAAATTTATTGAAGCAATGAAAAATAAAAAAAGCAACGATATTTCTGCAATTGGACAGTTTGGTGTTGGTTTTTATTCCTCATATATGGTTGCAGATAATGTTGAAGTACTTTCTAAAGATGCTGAAAATGAAGAAACAAATCTTTGGTCATCTAATGGAAAAGAAAATTATACCATAGAAGAAGCTAAAAAAGATAAAAGAGGCACTTGTATAACTCTAAATATCAAGAAAGATGCTGATGAATTTTTGGATTCATTTCGTTTAAGATCAATTATAACAAAATACTCAAATTATATTCCTTTTCCAATTTATCTTAAGGACCTTGATGATAAAGAAAAAGAAGAAAAAATAAATGAAGGTAGTCCATTATGGCTAAAAGATAAAAAGGATATAAAAGAGGAAGACTATAAGCAATTTTATAATAATATTTCATTTAACTTTGATGATCCCTTAAAAACTATTCATTATAACGCTGAGGGTGTTATTAGTTATAAGGCTTTACTTTATTTTCCTACAAATCAACCTATGGATTTATTCAATGCTGATAGGAAAAATAAAATAAAATTATATGTTCAAAAAGTTTTTATCACTGATGATTGTGAAGACATAATTCCTAATTGGTTACGTTTTATTCCAGGAGTAGTCGACTCGCAAGATATTTCTCTCAATATAAGTAGAGAAATGCTTCAAAATAATCCTATTATTACAAAAATAAAAAAAGGTATTACAAATAAAATTTTAAGTGAAATTGATAGCTTAGCTAAGAAAGAAAAGGATAAATTTGAGACATTTTGGAATAACTTTGGTCCTGTTCTAAAAGAAGGGTTATATGAACATAATGATCATCATGAAAAAATCCTACCGCTATTGAGATTTGAAAATTCTTTAAATGATAAAAAAATATCTCTTGAAGAGTACACTAAATTAATGGCTAAAGATCAAAAAGAAATTTATTATTTTGCTAATACTGATAAGGATCATATTAAAAACTCCCCTCAATTAGAAGTTTTCACTGATAAAAAGATACCAGTTTTGTTTATGGTTGATGCAGTAGATGAGTTTTGGATACAAAATGTAAATAAATTTAAAGATTTAGAATTTAAATCAATAACCAAAGGTAAGGTTGATGTTTCAAAAGTTGGTGAAAAATCAAGTAAGAAAGACGAAGATAAAAAAGAAGTAGATAGTAAAATCAATGATTTAATCAACATACTTAAAACAGAGCTTAAAGAGACAATATCTGATGTTATTGTATCTAAGAGATTAACAAAAAGTCCAATTCTGCTTGTTGCTGAAGAAGCTGGGATGGATATAAATATGGAAAAGCTGATGAAAATGCATAATCAAAAAACTCCTGTTTCAAAAAAAATACTTGAAATTAATCCAAACCATCCGATGATTATAAATTTATCTCAAAATTTAACAAAAATTGACCATAAAAAAGCTTCAAATTTAATTTTAGATCAAGCTAATATATTAGATGGTAACATTCTCTCAAATCCATCTGCTTACTTAGAAAATTTAACTGAAATTTTTATTAAGTAACTGAATTTATAATTTTATTATTATTAAAAAATTCAACAAACTGATTAGCAACCATTTCTGCTACAACTATTTGTGCTTCATCAGTAGAAGCAGCAATATGTGGAGTTAAAATTATATTATCTAAATTATAAAATCCACTTTCTTCCAAAGGCTCATTTTTAAAAACATCTAATGCAGCGCCTTGAATTTCTTTTTTTTCTAGAGCATTTTTAAGATCATCTTCATCAACTAAGTTACCTCTAGCAGTATTGATAATTATACAATTTTTTTTCATCATTGATAAATGATTTTTATTCATAATGGGTTTACCATCCTTACTGGGTTTACAGTGAAATGAAATTATATCTGAATATTTAATAATGTCATCAATAGAACAAGAATTATATTCAGGAAAGCTATCCTTAATTGTTTCAAAATATGAAGAAAATATTGAAACTTTCATTCCCAATACATTAGATATTTCTGCAACTCTTTTGCCTACATTACCAAAACCTACGATACCAATTTTTTTACCTTTAATTTCATTTCCCTTTAATTTCTTTTTTTCCCAAAGACCCTTATGAGTTGTTTCATTTGCAGCAGTAATTTTTCTTAGTAATGCAAAAATTAAACCAATTGTATGTTCTGCTGTAGCATTTGTATTGCCTCCTGGAGTATTCATTACAATAATATTTTTATTTTTAGCAGCTTCCACATCAACATTATCTACTCCTGCTCCTGCCCTACCTATAATTTTTAAATTTGAAAGAGAATCAATTATGTCTTTTCGCACTTTTGTTGCTGAACGAATGATTAAACCATCATAATTATCAATTATTTTTTTTAATTCTTCGGGAGATAAGTTTGTTTTTGTATCAACTGAGATATTATTCTTTGTTAAAATTTCAGATGCGATACTATCTAGTGGATCTGATATTAGTACTCTAGGCATGTTTTGATTTAATTTCTGAATAAGCCCAATCAATCCAAGGTAAAACTAATTCTACATCTGAAGTTTGAACTGTTCCTCCAGCCCATATTCTAAAAGAAGGTGGTGCTTTTGGATATCCATTACAATCAAATCCAACATTATTTTCAGAAAGTAACTTGCAAATATCGGCCATTACAGCTCTTTGACTACTTTCATCTTTATTAGTAAACCAATCTTCAATAATTTTAAAAGTTATTCCAGTATTTGAAATATAATTCTCATCTTCAATTTCAGATAAAAAAGTAACCCAATCTCTCTCATTGATCCATTCTCGAATTTTTTGTAAAGAATTCTGAGATTTGGAGATTAACGAATTTAAACCTCCTTGAGAAGAAACCCAGTTTAAAGAATCAATAATATCCTCAACACATATCATGGAAGGTGTATTAATTGTATTTCCTTCAAAGATACCTTTTATTAATTTTTGTTTTTCAGCTAATCTAAATAATTTTGGAACTGGCCAACTAGGTGTAAAACTTTCTAATCTTTCAACAACGCGTGGAGAAATTGCTATCATTCCATGCGCAGCTTCTCCTCCAAGTATTTTTTGCCAAGACCAGGTTATAACATCACATTTATTATAATCTATAGGCATACCAAAGATTGCTGAAGTAGCATCACAAATAGTTAGGCCTTTTCTGTCATCAGGGATCCAATCTCCATTAGGAACTTTGACACCAGATGTTGTTCCATTCCAAGTAAAAATAACATCATTATCAAAATTGACTTTGCTAAGATCAGGTAGTTTACCATAATCTTCTTCATGAATATTTAAATTATCTAATTTTAATTCACTAATTGCATCTATTACCCAATCTTTACCAAAATTTTCCCACGCAAGAATATCAACTCCCGTTTTACCTAATAAGCACCACATAGCTGCCTCTAAAGCACCAGTATTTGATCCAGGCATTATACCCAATAGATAATCATCAGGTAATTTTAGAATATCTTTTGATTTATCAATTGCTTCTTTTAGTCTTGCTTTACATTCAACAGATCTATGAGATCTGCCAGTTAAAGCATTACTCAAAACAGATATATCCCAGCCTGGTCTTTTTGAGGTTGGGCCACTTGAAAAATTTGGATTGTTAGGTTTAGTATTAGGTTTATTCATATACTTTTTTCGAACTCATAAACTACTAAGCCATCTAAAGGTTTTGGATCAAACCATGTTGATTTAGGAGGCATAGTCAAATTTTTATTTGCGACTTTAATAACATCACTTATTGAAGATGGGAAGATAGAAAATGCCACACTATCATTATTTTCATCAACTTTTTTTTCTAATGCTTCCAAACCATGGCATCCTGCAATAAATCTTATTCTTTCATCATTATTAACATCAGAAATATTTAAATGTTTTTTAAAAATGAAATTGTTTAAAATATTAATATCTAATGTATCAACAAAATTATCAGTTTTTAATTCAGTTTTAAAATACAATGAATACCACTTTTTTTCATGATACATTCCAAATTGTTTATTTGATTGAGGTTTGAATGGATTTTTTTCATTTTTTATTTCGAAGTTTTCAGAAAGAATTTCTAAAAACTTTTCTTCAGTCAAACCATTTAAATCTTTAACAACTCTATTATAATCAAATATTTTAGCTTCATCACTTGGAAATGCTGCTATCATAAAATCTTCCTGCAAAATATTTTTATTATAATTTAATTCTCCAATAATTTTCATTGCTCCCATTCTATGATGTCCATCAGCAATGTAAAAATTATCTACCTCATTGATAAAAACAGAAGATAGCTTTTCGATAAAAGATTTATCAGAAACACACCAAAGTTTATGAATAGATTTATCGAAGCTTTCAAAATCATAATCTGGAGTATTTGATATTATTGAGGATAACAAATCTTTTATCTTATTATTTTTTTTATATACTACATAAATAGGACCAATTTGTGTTTTGATATTCAACATTTGCTCTGCTCTTTCTCTCATCCTTGTCTCGTATATTTTTTCATGTGCTTTAATTTTTTCATTTACAAAATCTGAGATTTTAGAAAGAGATAAAAAACCTAGTTGAGTATGGCCTTTAAATTCAATTTGATAAATGTAATAAAATAATTCTTTATCTTTTTTAATTACGTCATTTTCTTTCATTTCATTAAAATGCGATTTAGCTTCTAAGAGAGTATCTGCTTCTTTTAATTGTCCAACTGGATTAAGAATTTTTAAATAATTCCAATAATTATTTTTTTTAAATATTTCGATATTTTCAATACTTAAGTGATCTGTTGAAGGAGCAATTAAATTTTTAGCATCTTCATTATAAGGACGTGTTCCTTTGAAAGGTTTAATTTCAACCATAATTAGAGGAACACCTTTAATTAAATAAAAAAAAATTTAAACTTAAATTACGCTAATTCTGGTATTTGAGAAATAGATTTACCTATTCCATCATCATCAATAACATCATCAGCCATTGATCCATTTAGATAATCATCATAAGCTGACATATCAAAATATCCATGGCCACATAAATTAAAGAGAATAGTTTTTGACTCGCCTTTTTCTTTACATTCTAAAGCTGCATCAATAGCACCTTTGATTGCATGGTTTCCTTCTGGAGCAGGAATAATTCCTTCTTGTTTTGCAAAGGTTAAACCAGCTTCAAAACAATCTTTTTGACCGTAAGCCTTTGCTCTCATCAGACCTAACTCATATAAGTGGCTTAAATGATAAGACATACCATGGTATCTTAATCCACCAGAGTGATTAGCCGGCGGTAAGAAATCAGATCCAAGAGTATGCATTTTAATTAATGGAGTCATTTTTGCCATATCACCATGATCATAAGCATACTTACCTTTAGTAAATGAAGGACATGATGCAGGCTCACAACCAATTATATCAATTTTTTGACCACCTCTTAACTGTTGTCCTAAAAATGGAAACATTAATCCAGAAAGATTACTACCACCACCTGTACAACCAACAATAATATCAGGATAATCTCCAGCCATCTCCATTTGCATAATAGCTTCATTACCATTTATAGTTTGATGCATTAGAACGTGCCCTAAAACACTTCCAAGTGAGTATTTTGCTTTACCTCCACTTTTAACAGTTGCTTCTATTGCTTCTGATATAGCTATTCCCAAACTACCAGGGTTATCAGGATTTTCTGATAATAACTTGTTACCGAAGTCAGTTAAATTAGATGGACTAGCGTGACAGTTAGCACCGAACGATTGCATCATTAATTTTCTGTAAGGTTTATGATCAAAACTAACCTTAACCATGAAAACTTCTATATCTATACCAAAGATCTGACCTGCAAAAGCTAATGAACTTCCCCACTGACCTGCGCCCGTTTCAGTAAAAATTTTACTAATTCCTTCTTCTTTATTAAAAAATGCTTGCGGAACTGCAGTATTTGGTTTGTGACTTCCTGTAGGACTAACACCTTCATATTTGTAATAAATTTTAGCTGGTGTATCTAAAAACTTTTCTAACCTTCTTGCTCTAAATAAAGGAGAAGGTCTCCATTGTTTGTATACTTCTCTTACTGGCTCAGGAATTTCTATTTCTCTTTCAGTAGAAACTTCTTGCATAATTAAACTCATTGGAAATAAAGGAGCAAAGTCATCAGGACCAGCTGGCTGTTTAGTTCCAGGGTGTAATGGTGGTGGTGGCGGACTTGGTAAGTCTGCATTAATATTATACCAAAACTTTGGTGCTTTATTTTCTTCAAGTAAGTATTTAATTGAGTCGCTCATAATAAAAGTATATTGGACTATAAAAAATTAAATTTCAACCATAAATGAAATACTTTAACTTCAAAAATGTGTCTATTTTTATTGCTGTTTTATTAGTATTATATGTTTTTTACGGATATTTTACTCATTGATCTTTTTTGCCCGACAAACAGACCAATAAAAACTAAAATAATTCCGACTACAGAACTAAATACTATTTGTTCAGAAAGAAATATGAATCCCCATATTAATGCAAAAACGGGAATTAAATAGGCAACATAAGACAAGAAAACCGGACCAGATTGTTTAACTATATGATAGCGCATATGAAATGCAATAGCTGTTGGAAAAACACCTAAATAAATAATAGAAATTAAAGAAATCTTATTAATATTATTCTCATAATTAATAAAATCATAGAATAAAAAAGGTAATGATATTATCGCTCCAAATAATGTAGCAAAAGTAGTAATCGAAATAGGGCTTAATTTCTTTAATTTATTATAAGCAGCAATATTTGAAATCATATAGCCAAATGCAGCTATAATCACAAAAATTTTTGCTAAAGTACTAATGTAGTTTTCATCTTGAAAATTAAATTTACTTATATCTAAAATAAAAATAATACCTACAAAACCTATAATAATTGATAAAAATTTAAACCAAGTAAACTTATCGTCTGAAGTTAAAACATGAGACATTAGTAATGTTATTAAGGGACCAACCGACATTAATAAACCTGCTGTAGAAGAAGGAATGTATTGTTCAGACCAACTAATCAGATAGAATGGTAAAAAATTTCCAGTAATGCCAATAAAAGAAAGAATTAAAACTAAATCGAGATTTAATTTAGGATGATTGTTATATGAATAATATAAAATAATTAAGAAAATTGATGCTATAATTAATCTTAAGGAAGCAATACTTGTAGGTGTAAAACTAGACAGACAAATTTTAATAACAAAAAAAGAAGATCCCCAAATTGCAGCTAAAATTATAAGAAGTATTAAATTATTTGATAATAATTTATTAAACAAAAATTAGATTTTATTTTTTGGTTGTGGAATTTCAATATTTTCAGAAGGTTTCATAAACTCATCTCTTCTTCCATCCCAGAGATAATCTGCGTAATCAAATTCTGTAATCATTCTATCGGATCGTTCAAATGTTAAACCGTATTTCCTACAATAACTGGCAAATTCTTCTGCATTATCTATTGGTAAATTTTCTACAGTCCATTTTCTAGAACTTCTATCGAATTTGAAACCATTTTTTTTGAACCAATCTCTGTGATAATATGAATCTCTACCAAAAGCTGAAAAAGTTATTTTCTTAGTCATAATGATATGCGCTCTTACATGAAAAACTTAGAAATAACAAATTTAATTTTTAAAATTAATTTTATTTAAAATAGTAGAAATCTAGTAGTATTTATAATAAGATAATAAAATGGATCTTTACAGTAGCAGTGAAATTACAGTTCATCAATTAAATGAACTCAAGCAAGATGACAAAAAAATTCAAATTATAGATGTAAGAGAAGATACTGAGAGAGATCATGCCCATATTAAAGGTACAATACACATGAAACTTTCAGAGATTGCTAAAAGATACACCGAATTAGATAAGAAAAAAAATATTTTTGTAATGTGTCATACCGGTACAAGAAGCCAAGCTGTATGTAAATGGCTTAAAGCACAAGGTTATAATCATTGTGTTAATGTACTTGGCGGAATAGACGCATGGGCTGCTTTAATTGACAGAAATATAAGAAGATATTAAGAAATACTCTCTAAGTACAAACCTAGAAAAATAATAATTACACTAACTAAAAACATTATTATCCTGAACAGGATTTCAATAAAAAGATTAAATCTTATTCGTTTTTTTATAATTAGTTTGTATAGAGGATTACTAATTGATAGAGAAATTAATAGTATCCCAATAATAATAACTAACCAATGCATAAAGTTAAAAAATACATAGCTGAAGATTTAAAATTTTCAAATCAAACTATCAAAGAAATGAAGATTAATTCAAAAAAATTTTATAATAAAATTAAAGAAAGAAGAAGCATACGTAAATTTTCAAAAGATAAAATCGATATAAATATTATAAAAAATGCAATCTTATCTGCAGGATCAGCTCCAAGTGGAGCAAATCTTCAACCTTGGCATTTTGTAGTAATAAAAAATAAAAACGTAAAAAAGAAGATTAGAATAGAAGCAGAAAAAGAAGAAGAAAAATTTTATAAGTACAAAGCTCCTAAAGAATGGTTAGATGCATTAACTCCTTTAGGAACTGATGAAAATAAAAAATTTATTGAAAATGCACCTTATTTAATAGCTATATTTGAGAAAAAATTTTCAGTTTCAAAAAATAAGAAAATAAAAAATTATTATGTAAAAGAGTCTGTCGGTATAGCTACTGGTATATTAATTACTTGTTTACATTTTACTGGCTTAGCAATGTTAACACACACGCCAAGCCCAATGACATTTCTTAATAAAATTTTGAAAAGACCTAGTAATGAAAAACCATTTGTTTTACTTATTGTTGGACGACCAGATAAAAATGTAAAAGTTCCAAAGTTTGCAAAACAAAAGAAAAAGCTTGAAGAAATTACTTCAATTTTTTAACCAAGTTCTTCTGGTTTCATAGTTTCATAAACCTCATAAGGCATGTGTATCCAAGGAGAATCTTCTAAATAATCAACATAATAATTTGGTTTAAACGAAGATACTGACTTATAAAACAAAACTCCAGTTCTTATTGGTTCATCTATATAAAAACCATAAGTATGATTTAACCAATCAATACTTTTTTTAAGAGTAATTCCTGAGTCTGCCAAATCATCTACTATTAAAACTTTTGATCCAATGTTAGGGCTTGTTTTTGCCAAATCTCTTGAAAATGTGATTGCACCTCTTTTATTTTTTACTCCCTCACCTTTATATGATTCAACAGAAAGAATTGCTAAAGGAACATCGAATATTCTTGCCATTACATCCCCTACTCTCATACCTCCTTTTGCGATGCATACAACCTGATTAAATTGCCATCCATCCTTATGAATTTGTTTTGCTAAATCTTCTGTTTTATTTCTATATTCGTCCCAACTAATGTGTAAATCAGACATAAATCTTCCTTTGAAATTAAGAATTAAACCTCTCCCTTTGAAAGAGAGAGGATTATAAGAATTTTAATTATTGTGGTACTTCGCCGTCAATACCTTGAACATAAAAGTTCATTCCAAGTAACATTCCATCAGGCGCTACTTCACCTTCAGGAACCACAAGCTCACCAGCTTGATTGTAAATTGGACCCGTGAAAGGATGAATAGTTCCATCTTTAATTCCAACTTCCATATTTACTGCTTCTTGAATTAAACTTGCTGGCATAAGTTTAGTATTATATGGTGACATTACAACCATACCTTTATCCATACCATCCCAAGTATCACCAGAAGACCAAGTGCCGTCCACAACAGCTTTTGCTCTTTCAGCATAGTAAGGGCCCCAAATATCTTCAATTGAAGTTAAATGTGCATCAGGACAAAATTCTTCTTGGTTTGAAGCTTGACCAAATGCATAAACACCCGCTTTTTGAGCAGCTTGGCAAGGAGCATATGTATCAGTATGCTGAACAATTATGTCAGCTCCTTGATTAATTAATGTATTAGCTGCATCAGCTTCTTTACCTGGGTCGTACCAAGTAAATACCCAAATAATTTTCATTTTGATATCTGGATTTACTTTTGAAGCCGCTAAATAAAATGCATTAATTCCTCTTACAACTTCAGGAATTGGGAATGAAGCTATATAACCAATAGTATTAGTTTCAGTCATATGACCGGCAATATGTCCTTCAATCATTCTACCTTCGTAAAATCTAGCTGAATACGTTGCAACGTTATCTGCTTGGATATACCCAGTAGCGTGTTCAAATTTTATATCAGGAAAATCCTTAGCTACTTCATGCGTCTGATCCATATAGTTGAAAGACGTTGTAAATATTAAATCATGTCCTGAGTCTGCTAGTTTTCGGATTGCTCTAACTGCATCTGCGTTTTCAGGAATATTTTCAAGATAAGTAGTAGTAATAGAGTCACCAAGTTGGCTCTCCATATATTTTCTACCTACATCATGCATATATGTCCAACCATGATCACCTGGAGGACCTATGTATATAAATCCAACTTTTTTAGGTTCTGCATATGCTGAACCAAATGCAAATACCAAAAAAGTAGATAAAAAAGTTATTATTCTAATCATTTTAACCTCACCTGCTAATATAACGATTACTCAGCTATGTACTTAATATATACAAAAGGGTTTGATCAATAATTCTATATGTTTATAGAAAAAAAAAAGTGGATATTTATCTACCTTTATAAAAAGGAATAGTTAATGAAGCTGGTGCGCTAAGTTTTATTCTTAATTTATTACTAGAAATTAACACTAATACTATAATAGTTGCAACATATGGCGCCATGCTAAAAAATTGACCAGGGAATCTTAAACCCAAAGCCTGAAGATTCATTTGAAGAATAGTTACACCTCCAAATATATAAGCTCCAATAAGCACTCTTTCTGGTTTCCAGGTTGCAAATACAACTAAAGCTAATGCTATCCATCCTCGTCCAGCTGTCATACCCTCTTGCCACATTGGAGCATAACAAATTGAAATATATGATCCTGCAAGAGCACACATAGAACCTCCAAATATAATTGATAAAAATCTAATTTTAATAACGCTATATCCTAATGCATGTGCAGAATTATGAGATTCCCCTACTGCTCTTAAAATCAAACCAGCTTTAGTTTTGTAAAAAAAATAACTAACCAAAAAAACAATTAAGAAAGAAAATATAACAAAAAACCATGGTGACAGACCATCAATTGGTGTTCCAATATATTGTTTGCCAAGCATCGAACTCAGCCCTATTCCAAAAATAGTTAATGCTAATCCTGTAGCAATTTGATTTGACATTAAAAATAAAACTAGAAAAGCAAATAAACCAGACATGATAATTCCAGATAATATAGATACAAAAAAAGCTAAAAAATAACTTCCGGTAATTACTAATATAATAAAAGCTGAGACTGCTCCTACCAACATCATTCCTTCTACACCTAAATTTAATACTCCAGATTTTTCTGTAACTAACTCACCTATACCAGCAAAAACTAGAGGTGTTGTTGCAATTAAAACAATTTGTAATATTCCAAGTATTAAATCTAAATTCATAATAATTTTTTGTAAGTTAATTTATAGTTAATTAGTAATTCCGCACCTAATAAATAAAATAAAACCAAACCCTGAAATATAAAACCTACCGCTGAAGGTATTTGTAAAAACAATTGTGCATCTTCAGCGCCAAGATAAGTAAGAGCGATAACTAAAGAAGCAAAAATAATACCAATTGGGTGAAGTCTACCTAAAAAAGCAACAATAATTGCAGTAAATCCATAATTTGGAGAAATATCTCTATATAATAATCCAATTGGGCCAGATACTTCAGCTAAACCTGCAATACCTGCAAAAGCTCCACAAATTGCAAAAGCAAAAAAAACTAAAGTTGTTTGATTAAAACCAGCATATCTAGCAGCTTTGGGGCTGTAACCGGATACTTTTAATTGAAAGCCAAAAATAGTTTTTGAAAATATAAACCAAGATACAAAAATTAAAAATAGCGTTATAATTAGTCCAAAGTGCACCCTCAAACCATCAAATAATAGAGGCATTCTTCCAGATTCACTAAATGGTCTTGATTTAGGAAAACTATAACCAAATGGATCTTTCCAAGGTCCCACAACTAAATAATCTAAAATAAATAAAGCAACATAAACTAACATTAAACTTGTTAAAATTTCATTTGTATTAAATTTTGTTTTTAAAATAGCAGGTATTAAACCCCACAATGCTCCTCCGATTGCTCCTGTAAAAATCATTAATGGCAACAACCAGAAAGCATTTGTATCATGAAATAATATTCCAATACCTCCACCAAAAATTGCACCCATGGTAAGTTGGCCTTCAGCTCCAATGTTATAAATATTATTCTTAAAACAATATGAGAGACCAATTGCAATTAAGGCTAAAGGAGTTGCTTTTACAAACAATTCAGAAATACCGTAGGTTGAAGAAATAGGTGAAATAAAAAATGTATACAATGCATAAACTGGATCAAAACCAAGAAGAACAAAAATGATTGAACCTGTAATTAAAGTTAAAACTATTGATATTATAGGAACAAAAAAATTCATTAAACCCGAACTCTGTGAGCGAGAAACTATAGATGGAAATAAATTATTCATTTTTTCCACCCATCAATAATCCTAATTTTTCTATTTCTATTTCACTAGTTTTAAAAGGTTTGGATAAATTACCATCATAAATAACAGATATTTTATGAGTGATTTCAATCAATTCATCTAAATCTTGAGAAATAACAATTATAGACGTTCCATTTTGAGATAATTCTATCAAAGACTCTCTTATAGAATGCTCAGCACCAGCATCTATCCCCCAAGTTGGATGTGAAATAATTAATATTTTTGGCTTAGATGATATTTCTCTACCAATAACATATTTTTGTAAATTTCCTCCGGACAAGCTTGATGCTTTAGCATCATTACCAGGAGTAATAACTTTAAATTCATTAATTACATTATTCGCAAAATCATCAACGTTATTTTTCAATATTATGCCATTTCTAATAAAATTATTTTTTGGAAATTGACTCAAAAGAATATTTTCAGACAAACTTAACTCAGGTACCGCACTATGACCCAATCTATTCTCCGGAACAAAAGAAATAGATAAATCTCTTCTTTTTTGTGGCCCATACTTTTCAATTTTTTTATTATCAAAAGTAATTGATCCAGATTTAATATTTAAATTTTCTCCTGTTAAAATATCCATTAATTCTGATTGTCCATTACCAGCAACTCCAGCTATGCCATAAATTTCACCCACTCTAACTTGAAAAGAAATATTTTTAAGATCTGTTAAAAATGGATCATTAAAGTCACATGAAATATTTTTTACTTCAAAGTTAACTTCTTCTTTTATATGTCCATAATTAGTTTTTAAGTCATCTAATTTTTGTCCTAGCATTTTTGTCGCAAGTGTTTTTGCAGTTTGATTTGCAGTACTTGAAGTATCTATAATTTCACCACTTCTCATTATAGTAACTGTATCACATATTGATATTACTTCTTCTAGTTTATGAGTGATATATAATATTGTACGACCTTCTTTGACGAGTGCATTTAATGTTACAAATAAACTTTCAACTTCTTGTGGTGTTAAGACTGAAGTTGGCTCATCCATAATAAGTATCTGAGGGTCTTGTAATAAAATTCTTACAATTTCTACGCGCTGCTTTTCTCCAGCTGATAAAGAAGTAATTGGAGCATCTAAATCTAAGGGAAGATTATATCTTGAGCTTATATTTTCTAGCTTATTTTCTAAATCTGAATAAGACATCTTTTCATCAATTCCTAAAATTAAATTTTCTTTTACTGATAAAGAATCAAATAAAGAAAAATGTTGAAATACCATTCCTATTCCTTGTTGCCTTGCTTCTGCTGGGGAATGAACTTTAAAATCCTTATTATTTAATTTAATGTTTCCTTCATCTGGTTCTAAGAGACCATATAGAATTTTTACCAACGTGGATTTCCCTGCTCCATTTTCTCCTAAAATTGCATGAACTGCATTTTTTTTAATATCAAAAGTAACCTTTTTATTTGCAATTACTCTTGGGAAAGATTTTGTAATATTTTCTATATTTAATATTGTATCACTCATAATTTAATTCAAATATTTCTGATTTTTCAAAATTATAAATCTCAATATTATTATCCGCATCTTTTTTATCAATGGTAATATATTTTTCATTCTCAAGAGATATTAGAGGAAAATGCCATACTTTGGGATTAAAATTTATACCATCACCACCGCTTACTTTGAATATTTCAATTAAATCAATTTTAGGTTTGTTACCTATTGGAGCAACTAAAACTAAAAAACCTGTTGCATTAAACGGAAGAAATACTTGAGAACTAAAGGGGTGATTTTCTAACATGTTAATTTTTAATGGAAAGTTTCTTTTCTTTGCCTGAAAAATATTTAATCTAGATCTTTTGTCATCACCAATTATTTGAATATTTGCTAAATCAAAAAAACTATCAGTTGTATCTTTATTAATACTTTCATAATTTTTATTAGATGTTGTAATTAAATCACCGTAATTTTTGAAATTCTCTTTACTAATATTCTTTATTTTATAGTTCACAAAAACTTTCCAATTGCCTTGATCC
>CACGGX010000007.1 GCA_902572735.1 uncultured Alphaproteobacteria bacterium | reverse complement strand
AAACCAGTATATTTGAAAATATAGGCCAACAAGACATTTCGAGTCATGTAAATTTCAATGAATTAATTGAAATAGCAAAACAAAATAAATTACAAATAAACGAATTTGTTTCACAAAGAGATTTTTTAAAAAAATATGGAATATTAGAACGAAAACAAAAATTGCTAACTAAAAATTCAAATTTAAATAAAAATTTATTGGAAGAAGAAGTGGATAGATTAATTAATGTTGATAGGATGGGAAACTTATTTAAGTGTCTTGTTGTTTCTAACTTATGATTATTAAAAATTATTTTACACATGCAAAAACTAAATCTTTTGTTAGAGCTGGTTTTTTTACTAGAAATGGTGGAGTATCAAAAAAAGAAAACTATTCACTAAACTGTAGCTTAAACCGCAAAGATACTAAAGTTAATGTAAATAAAAATATTGATATTTGTCTAAAAAATTTAAATATCAAAAAAAATATTAAATTTATTAGTCAAATACACTCCAA
Organism: uncultured Alphaproteobacteria bacterium; assembly: GCA_902572735.1. Classification (GTDB taxonomy): domain Bacteria; phylum Pseudomonadota; class Alphaproteobacteria; order HIMB59; genus CACPNW01. The sequence goes on along the minus strand of CACGGX010000007.1, from coordinate 72,600 downwards.
CAAGATTGTAGAAATTAAACAAAAAAATATAGGTAAAAAATATTCTGGAGATGGGTTAATCACAAGCAGTAAGCAAATAGCTTTAGGGGTTTTAACTGCGGATTGCTGTCCAATTTTTATTTTTGATAAAAATAAAAGATATATTTGCGCACTTCATTCAGGCTGGAAAGGTGCATTAAAAAATATAGCTGCTAAAGGTATAGAATATTTTGTTAAACAAAAAATAATTAAAAAAAATATTGTCGTTCTTATTGGTCCTTGTTTGAGTTTTAAAAACTTTGAAGTGTCGAAAGACTTTAAAAGTAAGTTTATAAGCAAAAATAAAAAATACTCTATTTTCTTCAAATACAAAAATAAAAATAAAGATTTATTTAATTTAAGAAAATTGATTAACTTTCAATTTAAGGAATTGGGTATTAATAATATATATAATATTAACAAAGATACCTTCTCAAATAATAGAGTTTTTTTTAGCCATCGTAGGGAATCACAAAAATTTAGAGATACTGGAAGAATGCTCAATATCATTGCATTTAATGATTAATTTTGGTTGATCTATTATTATTCTAATATAGTAATTAATTTGATTATATGAAAATAATCGCCTGTAATAGTAGCAAATCCCTAGCAGAAAAAATTTCTACACATATTGATGTGCCATTAGCAGATGCCTCTGTTAGAACTTTTAATGATAGAGAAATATTTGTGGAAATAAATGAAAATATTAGAGGTGAAGATGTGTTTATAATTCAATCGACATCACATCCAGCAAATGACCATTTAATGGAACTTTTAATTACAATAGATGCTGCAAGAAGGGGATCAGCAAAAAGGATTACTGCTGTTATCCCATACTACGGATATGCAAGACAAGATAGAAAGACTGGACCTAGAACACCAATCACTGCCAAACTTGTAGCAAATTTAATTACATCCGCTGGTGCTGATAGGGTATTAACAATGGATTTACATGCTGGTCAAATTCAAGGTTTTTTTGACATTCCTTTAGATAATATTTTTTCTGTAAGACCGATAATCGATGATGTTAAAGAAAGATTTAATGGAAACAAAGATTTAGTTGTTGCTTCACCTGATGTTGGTGGTGTTGTTAGGGCCAGAGCTTTTGCTAAAAGATTAGAGGCTGGACTGGCAATTGCTGATAAAAGAAGAGAAAAAGCTGGTGAGTCTGAAGTAATGAATATTATAGGAGATGTAAAAGATAAAACTTGTATCTTACTAGATGATATAGCGGACTCTGCAGGCACATTATGTAATGCTGCTGAAGCTCTGAGTAAAAATGGAGCTAAAGAAATTTATTCTTATATTGTTCACGGTGTATTATCTGGAGATGCGCTTAAAAAGATTGAAAATTCAAGCATAAAAGAATTGGTGTTAACAGATACAATCGAGCCTTCTAAAGAGGTAAAAAGCATAAAAAACATTAGACATATTAGTATTGCTCCTTTAATGGGTGATGCGATTAAAAGGATTAACACTGATACTTCAGTGTCCGCCCTTTTCGATTAAATTTTTTATTTTATGAGTAATTTTAAAGCGATAGAAAGAAATAAAGATATTGGTTCAAATCATAGTCTTTTAATGAAAGGATTGATCCCTGGTATTATTTACGGCAAGGGAACTGAGCCTAAGAAAATTGCTCTAGAAGATAAAATACTCAAAAAATTAATGGGTACCGGTTCATTTTATTCAACAATTATCGATCTTGATGTAGATGGCAAGAAAGAAAAAATACTTCCTAAACAATTGCAATATCATCCTGTAAGTGATCGACTTATACATTTTGATTTTTTAAGAGTTCAAGAAAATACAAAAGTAAATGTTGAAATTCCTGTTGAGTTTTTAAATCAAGATAAATGTCCTGGTTTGAAAAAAGGTGGAGTTTTAAATACTGTTAGAAGACTTGTTGAACTAACATGTAATGCAAATAATATACCTAGCAAACTAGAATTTGATTTAATTGAAAGTGAAATAGGTGATGCAGTTAAAATTAGTAATATTCAACTACCTGAGGGAGTTGCTCCTACTATTTCAGATAGAGATTTCGTAATAGCTACTTTAGTTCCACCAACTGTAGAAGTTGAAACTAAAACTGAAGAAGCAACTGAAGAAGGTGCAGCAGAAGGTGGGGAAGATAAATCAGACGAAAAGAAAGAAGAATCTTCTGATAATAAAGAAGAAAATAAAGAATCTAAGTAACTTTACTTTATATTTCATTATATGTTTTTAATTTGTGGACTTGGGAACCCAGGCGTAAATTACAAAAATACCAGACATAATGTAGGTTTCCATGTAGCAGATAATATAATCTCACATTTTAATTTGGATAAAATCAAAGAAGATAAAATAAAAGAATTATATTCAGGCCTAATTAATAATCAAAAAATCTTTGTGTTAAAACCTCTTACATTCATGAATTTATCAGGAAAAGCTGTTTCAGAAATTGTAAATTTTTATAAAATAAAATTAGACTATACTTTTGTTATACATGATGACCTTGATTTAGGATTATCGAAAGTAAAAATAAAACAAGGTGGTGGAAACGGAGGTCATAATGGATTGGAAAGTATTGACCAATTTATAGGGGAAAATTATTTTAGAATACGTATTGGGATTGATCACCCTGGACATAAAGATTTAGTTTCAAGTTATGTTTTAAATAAATTTTTAAAACCAGAACAAGAAATAATAAATAACAAAATAGATAAAATAGTAAAAAATATAGAATTAATATTTTCAGATATTCCTCTATTTTTAACAAAAATAAGTGAGCAAAATTAATTATGGGATTTAAGTGTGGGATAGTTGGATTACCAAATGTTGGTAAATCTACTTTATTTAATGCACTTACCCAATCAAATAAAGCAGAGGCTGCAAATTATCCATTTGCAACTATAGAACCAAATATAGGAAGAGTTGCAGTACCCGATAATAGATTAGATAAACTTGCAATCATTGGAAAAAGTGAAAAAATAATTCCTTCTTTCATGGATTTTGTTGATATTGCAGGTTTAGTAAAAGGAGCCTCACAAGGAGAAGGTTTAGGAAATAAATTTTTAGGACATGTAAGAGAAGTTGATGCAATAGCACATGTTGTTAGATGTTTTGAAGATACTAATATTACTCATGTATCATCAAAAATTGATCCATTAGATGATATTGAAACAATAAATTTAGAATTACAATTGGCTGATCTTGAAAGCCTAAATAATAAAAAAACTAGTTTAGAAAAAAAATTAAAAGCAAACGACAAAGAAGCTAAACATCAATTTGAGATAATAAATAAAATCTTACAAATGTTAGATGCCAATAGTATATTAAAAATTGATGAGTTTACTAGTAATGAAATTGACTTTGTAAATAGTCTAAACTTAATTAGTCTAAAGCCAACTATGTACATATGTAATGTAGATGAAGAATCGATTCATAGTGGAAACGAATTATCAAAAAAAGTCATTGAGTTTGCCAAAAAAAATAATCATTCTGTAGTATTAATCTCTGCATCAATAGAAGCACAAATAGCGGAATTAGATAATGAAGAAGAAAAACTTGAATTTCTTAAAGAACTTAATTTAGATCAAACAACATTGAATAAGGTAATAAAATCAGGATATGAACTTTTAGGTTTAATTAACTATTTTACATGTGGTCCAAAAGAAACAAGATCATGGACAATTAAAAGAGAAACACTTGCACCACAAGCTGCTGGAAAAATTCACACTGATTTTGAAAAAGGTTTTATTAGAGCAGAGACTGTCTCTTATGACGACTATATAGAAAATAATGGCGATGCTGGAAGTAGAGATTCAGGGAAGTTAAGACAAGAAGGTAAGGATTATATCGTTAAAGATGGTGATGTAATGAATTTTTTATTTAATGTTTAAGTAATGTCTCGCCAAAGTCTATTTTTTGCTAAGTACACAATAGTTCCTAGAATAATAAAAAATAATATTACTTTGATTCCTAAATTTTTTCTTTCTTCCATTTCTGGTTCAGCTGCCCAATGAAGAAAATGAGTTACGTCAGCTGATAACTGTTGTGCGTTATTATCTGTTCCATCATCATAATCTACACTTCCATCTGCAATAGGCGCTGGCATAGCTATTTGATTTCCAGCCATCCATTTGTTGTAATACATTCCATTTCCAACTTCCATCCCTTTTGGAGGCTCAACATAACCTAAAAGAAGGTTGTAAATATAATCAACTCCATATTTTCTAGCTTTCGTAATTACACTTAAGTCTGGAGGATATGCTCCATTATTATTTGCTCTTGCTTCATTATCATTGGCGTATGGATTAACAAATCTGTCTGCTGGTCTAGCTGGTCTTTCAAACATTTCGCCGTCATCGTTTGGACCGTCTAAAACAGTATATTCAGAAGCAATTACTTTTACTTGAGCTTCAGAAAAACCAACATCAATAAGATCTCTGTAATATAGCAGTTTCATTGAATGACATCCTGCACACACTTCTCTGTAAACTTTGTAACCTCTTTGAATTGCAGCTCTATCAAAAGTTCCTGTCACTCCTTGAAATGACCATTCATGTTTAGGCATTTTCTCACTACTCATCTCAGCTGCAAATATATTTGAAGAGAAAAATAAAAAAATAATGAATAATAAACGCATTATAGATTGGTATCTTTTTGCATTGCTGGTGAAGGCATTCCTTTTTCTCCTCCTCCTATATTTGGTGCTATGTTTTTGGCATAGACATCACTAATACTAAGAGGAAGTTTGTTTGGTTTTTCTATCCAGCCAACAAATGGGGTAATGATAAAGAAGAAACCAAAATAATAAAGTAAACCAACTCTTGCGATTAAAAGATATAAACCCTCAGCTGGAAGCATTCCAACATAACCTAATACAAAAAAGTTAACGAAAAAACCCATCATAAACCATTTATATATTGGTCTATAATTACAGCTTCTAACTTTTGATCTATCAAGCCAAGGCAATACAAAGAGAATTACTATCGCCCCAAACATTAGCAGAACTCCTCCTAGTTTATCAGGTACTGCTCTTAAAATTGCATAAAAAGGCGCAAGATACCAGTTTGGAACAATATGAGCTGGAGTCACAAGTGGGTCTGCTGGTATATAATTATCAACCTCCGCCATAAGGTTTGGTCCGAAGAAAATTACTGCAGAAATCGCAACGCCAAATGCACACATTGCAATTGTATCTTTGATAAGCATGTATGGAAAAAAATTTACTGAGTCGTTTTTACTTTTAATATCAATTCCATCAGGATTGTTTGATCCATGAACGTGAACAGCAGCAACATGCAATCCAACAATACCAAAAATAACAAATGGTAAAACGTAATGAAGAGCAAAGAAACGATTTAAAGTAGCATTTCCAACATTGTAATCACCAAGAAGCCAAGTTTTTAATCCTTCACCAATAATTGGAATAGCACTGAATAAATTAGTTATAACTGTTGCTCCCCAATAAGACATTTGTCCCCACGGTAAAGTGTAGCCAAGAAAAGAAGTTGCCATCATTAAAAGAAATATGAATACGCCTAAAATCCAATTTAGTTCTCTAGGATATTTATACGAACCAAAATACATTGCCCTTACTATATGAATGTAAACAATAATGAAGAAAAAGGCTGCACCGTTAGAATGAATATATCGCATTAACCAACCGTAATTGACATCTCGCATTATTCTTTCGACACTATCAAACGCCATATCAGTATGAGGTGTGTAATTCATTGCAAGAAAAATTCCACTTACAATCATTGTAACAAGCGTAATTGTTGCTAATGCACCAAAGCTCCAAAAATAATTACAATTCTTAGGCATTGGATAATCACCATATTCTTTTTTGAAATAAGAAATTATTGGTAAACGAAATTCAATCCAGTTTAGGACAGGATTTTTAAATTGATGTACTTTTCTATTTTGATCCATAACTATCCAATCTTTATCGTAGTATCATTTAAAAAGGTATAGGGCGGAACGTCCAAGTTTTTAGGAGCTGGTCCCTTTCTAATTCTTCCAGATGTATCATAGTGCGAACCATGACATGGGCAATACCAGCCATCGTACTCACCTTTCATGTCTGAAACTTTCTGACCAAGCGGAACACAACCTAAGTGTGTACACACTCCAACTAAAACTAACCATTCTTCTTTTTGTACTCGATCTGCATCATCTTGTGGGTCTCTTAAATCACCAGCCTGAACCATTTTTGCAGCTTCGATCTCATCTTTTGTTCTCTTCTTTATAAAGACTGGTTTTCCTCGCCATTTTATTGTTATACTTTGACCTTCTTCAATAGCGCTAATATCTACTTCGGTTGATCCTGCAGCTAATGTGTCTTCTGCTGGACTCATACTTTTTAGAAATGGCCATATAAATGCAGCTGTCCCTACAGCACCAAGCGTGACTGTACTAAGTTGTAAGAAATCTCTTCTCTTATTTTTGGGTTTTTTAGCCATTTATTATGATTTTCTTATATCTTAATTACTTAAAAAAATACTTTTTAAATATGTGCCAGCGTGACGCAAGTAATAAAATAATATAGTAAAAAAACATGAGAATTGCTCTTTTTGAACCAGATATACCACAAAATGCAGGAAACATATTTAGACTAGGTGCCTGTCTTGGAATACCAGTGGATATAATTGAACCGGCGGGCTTTGTGATTGATGATAAGAGATTAAAAAGAGCATCAATGGATTATTATGATTATCTAGAATTAAAAAAACATATAAGTTGGGAAAAATTTTATGAGTGGACAAAAGATAATTCATATCGACTCGTTCTTTTAACAACAAAAAGTAAAAAAAGTTATTTTGATTATAAATTTCAATCAAATGATATTATTTTATTTGGCAGAGAAAGTGCAGGAGCACCTGAGTACGTTCATAGCTCTGTCAATGAAAGGTTAACGATACCAATGATAAAAGGACCTAGGTCTATTAATCTTAGTAGTTCAGTTGCAATAGTAGCAGGAGAAATGTTACGCCAATTAAATTAAACTAAACTTCCCATTTTTCCTTCTTGATAGTCCATCATGGCTTGCTTAATTTCTCCTTCAGAATTTGCCACAAAAGGACCATAACGAGCTACAGGTTCTTTAAGTGGCTTTCCGGCTAAAACTAAATAGGATCCTTTTTCTGATATTGATGTTAGTTGGATCTTATCACTTGATTGATCAAAATAAATCATATCACCTTTATTAGCAATTTTATCTTGCTCATTAAATTGTAACTGACCATCAATAATATAGATCATAAGATTTTGTTCTTTATCGACATTAAACTTTGTCATATCTGGTTTTGAAAACTGAATATCAAATATTGATACAGGTGAATATGTTTGAACTTTTGATTTGGTTCCATTTATTTCACCCACAAGAACTTTAATTTCTATATTCTCATTTTCGGATACTGTTGGAATAGTACTTTTTTTAATATGTTGATACCAAGGCTTAACTTTTTTATTTTTTTGTGGAAGGTTAACCCAGATTTGTAAACCTTGCATGATACCGCCACTCTTCTTAAATTTTTCTGTTACTAATTCAGAGTGAATTAAACCTGACCCAGTTGTCATCCATTGTATATCACCAGTTTCAATTTCTGCTTGTCCACCAAACGAATCTCTGTGTTCTACTTCACCACCAAGCATATAAGTAATTGCCTCAAATCCACAATGAGGATGAGCTGGTACACCAGTTGCTCCTCCTGGCTCATAATTTATTGGACCGAAATGATCAAAAAGAAGGAATGGATCATTTTCTCTCATTCCAGGGACAGGAAAAGCTCTCGTTACAGGTATCCCGTCGCCCTCGAAAGTCTTCATGCATTCTTTAATTTCTATTATTTTTCTCATAAATTCGTTTAAAGATTATTCAAATATAGATATAGGTATGATTATGAAAAATCAAAATCCAAACCCGCCAAAGTGTGGCTGCAGTTGTAGCTGTTGCTGTACTTGTGAAGGTGGAGATTGCTGTTAATAAATTATTTTAAATTTAATAACTTAATGAGTGTGATTTGTTAGATTATTAATATCTGACTCCTCTATTTCTTCTATTGATTTTGCGACTCGCCAATTTTTCATTGATCCGTCTTCATTTCTTGCAGTAATTACAGTTTCAATTGGTGGACAATCAGGTTTATGACAACTGAGCTCAGCAATACTTATTATAGTATTTTCTGGTAATTTATATTTCTTGGAAATTAAATGTTTGAGATTTCTTATTTTTTCAACATTTTGAGTTTTACGATTAAACATATTTTCTCCCTTAATTGTCTGCCCATAAGGATGATAAAAGAATAGAACCTTTCATATCGCCAATTAATATTTGTGAGTTATCACTAGATATAGCTATTGTTGAAACTTCTGCACCTGTTGAATTTCTAATCATAATTGGTTTTTTACTTTCATCAATTTCTGCTAATAAAACTGACCCATCTGTAAAACCGGTGAAAACAGCTTTTTCTCCATTAAGTGCTTTAACAAATGTTGCAAGTTCTTTACCACCGTTTGCAACAACAATTGGCTTTCTCCCCATTGGTCCTTCTTTACCATCGAATGGCCAGCAAACTGCATCACTGGATCCAGATGTAACCAAATACGGTGTATCACCAACCCAAGTAAAACTTTTAATTTTTGATGGATAACCTCTCATTGCTAAATCAGCTTTATCGTTTATGCGCCAACCATGAATTTGATTTTCTTGCATCGCTGTTACAATATACTTTGTATCTGGGCTAAAAGTTACAGTTCCATGCGATCCTTTCCAAGTATAATTTGAGGCTGTCCATTTATTATTATTTAATTTCCACACAGTTACTCCACCGTATCTTGAGACTGCAAGGCGCTTACCTTTATTATCAAATGCTAATCCAGCAACAGTACTTTGATGATCTAAAGTTTGAGGTTTGTCTCTATTTTTTGTCCAAATATAAACAGTTTTTCCTGATGAACAAACTTTAGTATCTTTGTGGGAAGCTACACAGTCAACCCACTTTGAACCAAAATTAAAAATTTCTTCAATATTTCCATCGGATGATATTTTTAAAAAACGTCCATCGTCTCCACCCGTTAGTACATCATCCGCATAATTAGCCATACTCAACACTACACCTTTATGTGCTTTGACAGTTTTAGGCTCAAATCCAGATTGAAAAAATCTTACAGTGCCGTCTCCAAATCCAACCGCTATTTGATTACGAATTGTAACCGCTTCAATAGCTGGAGCTCCAATATTAAAAATTGAACCTCTTCTTTCAAGTTCAGTTTTATTTGTTTCCTGAAGTTTTTCTAAATCAGCGTTCATGCTGATTTACAATTTTCAAAGCCTTCCTTAAGATTCATATTATCAAGATCACGACCAATAAATACTACTCGAGAACTTCTATTTTTTCCTTTGGGCCAAGGTCCCATTGGTGAGGCATCCATAAGCATATGCACTCCTTGAAATACATATCGCTCTTCTTCACCTTTAAAGTTCAAAATTCCTTTTGATCGAAGAATATCCTGACCCTTAGTCCTCAGTAAATTTCCAAACCAAACTTGAAACTTATCCATGTCTAATGGTGTATCAGATACAAAGGATAGACTAGTAACATCATCATCATGTTCATGATCATGATCTGATTCAAGAAAGTCAGGTTCAATATCTAATACTCTATCTAGACTAAATGCATTTAAGCCTACGATTTCATCAAGAGGTGCATCACAACGTGTTGTTTTAATAATCTTTGCAAAAGGGTTAATTTTTCTAATACGATCATTAACTTTCACAATGTCATTATCTTCAACAAGTTCAACTTTATTTAGTAAAATTACATCAGCAAAAGCAATTTGTTCTTCTGCTTCATGATGATCGACTAATTGAGAACTTAGATGAACAGCATCGGCAACTGTAACAATTGCATCTAATTTTGTACGATCAGCAACATCTTGATCAACAAAAAATGTCTGAGCAACTGGGGCTGGATCAGCTAAACCAGTTGTTTCAACTATAATTGCATCTAGTTTATCAGCACGTTTCATTAAACCACTTAGAATTCTAATTAAATCACCTCTAACAGTGCAACAAATGCACCCGTTATTCATTTCAAATACTTCTTCATCAGCATCAACAACAAGGTCATTATCAATTCCCTGCTCACCAAATTCATTAACAATGACAGCGTATTTCCGTCCATGTTGTTCAGTTAAAATTCGATTTAAAAGTGTTGTTTTTCCAGCTCCAAGAAAACCCGTTAAAACCGTAACTGGAACCTGAGAAGTATTTTCCATATCAATTTCCTTATAATTAGTTCTATAAATTCCACCTTCATACAAGGTGGAATTTATTTAAATATTAAAAATTAACAGCCTTTAAGCTCGTCCCCAATATTACCAATCAACGTAAAGTAAAGTGACTTACCAGCATCAATGTTAGCACCTAAAGGATCAAAAACTCCTGTTTTGATATTCATATCCTCAGCTATTGTTGTAATAATCTTTGGATTAAATTGAGGTTCAGAGAAAATACATTTTATTCCCTTATCCTTAATAACATCCTGAATATCTGCTATTTGCTTTGCACCAGGTAAAACATCAGTATTCAATGTTAAAGCTCCTGCAGCTATTACACCAAATCTTTCTTCAAAGTATTGGTAGGCGTCATGGAAAACGACAAATTTTGCATCGGAATTAATATCCTTGCTAACGTCATTTATCAATTTGTCTAAAGCTTTGATTGTTGCATCAGCATTTGCTTCATATTTCTCTTTATTGGCAGGATCTAAATCACCTAACTCATGAGCAATCTCATGAACCATTTCTTTGGCATTCATTGGATCTAACCAAATGTGAGCATCAAATTCACCATGTGCATGACCGTGGTGGTCGTGTCCACTGTGATCGTCATGATCATCATGATCGTCATGATCATCATGATCGTCATGGTCATCATGATCGTCATGGTCATCATGATCGTCATGGTCATCATGATCATCGTGGTCATCATGATCATCGTGGTCATCATGATCATCGTGGTCATCATGGTCGTCGTGGTCGTCGTGGTCGTCGTGGTCGTCGTGGTCACCAAATATAGATTCTTTTCTAAATTTTAATTTAGCAATTGTTTCAACTTCCATAAACTCAACGACTTCTGCTCTTTTTGCTATTGACTCCAGGGGTTCTTCCAATGATGTCTCAATACTCTCCCCAATCCAAAATACTATATCTGCTTCTTCAAGCATTTTTGCATGAGATGGTTTCATTGTAAAACTATGTGGAGATATGCTTCCTTCAATTATAAGTCCAGGTTCACCAATTCCATCCATAACATTAGAAATCAATGAATGAAGTGGTTTAATAGTCGTTACAACTTTTAGTTCTGCTCTAGCAGATGCAGTTGCAACAAGAATTCCTGAAAACAATATAATTTTAAAAACATGTAGAAAAATATTCATTTGTTTCATAAAAGTATTCCTATTAGAATTAAGTGTGTTAAAGTAATGTAATGTTATAATATAACATTTTAAGTTGTAAATAATAAAATGGCAGAAAATAATAATTTATTGGTCAAATTAGATAACTGTGGTGTGTACAAGTCATCCAAGTGGATTGTACGAGGAATAAGCTTGGAAATTCACAAGGGGAAAATTGTTACTCTAATAGGACCTAATGGTTCTGGAAAAACAACTTCAGCTAAAATGATACTTAAAATACTTAAGTCTGATGAAGGACAAATAAAAAACTTTGCTTCTAAAATGGCTTACGTACCACAAAAAATTAATATTGATTGGACAATGCCTCTTCGTGTCGTTGATTTTATGAAATTAACAAGTCATATAAATAATCTTGAAATTGTTGATGCTTTAAAATTAACTGGAGTAGATAACCTTCTCTATAACGATATTCATAATTTATCTGGCGGAGAATTTCAAAGAGTCTTAATCGCCAGAGCAATCGCAAAAAAACCAGACTTACTTGTTTTGGATGAACCAGTTCAAGGTGTAGATTTTAATGGAGAAATTGCACTTTATAATCTTATTAAAAAAATTTGTTCAACACTTAATTGTGGAATATTATTGATATCACATGATCTTCATTTTGTAATGTCAGCTACAGATCATGTAATTTGCTTAAATGGTCATATATGTTGTTCTGGAACGCCAAGATCAATTGTAAAGAATTCGGCATACATAGAATTATTTGGTGAACATAACGCCACAACTCTATCACTTTATCAACATGATCATGATCATTCTCATGGAACAGATGGGAGAGTTACAAATAATGTTTGATGATTTTTTTACTAGAGCTCTCATAGCTGGCATTGGTATTGCAATAATTGCCGGACCTCTCGGATGTCTTGTAATTTGGAGAAGGTTATCCTATTTTGGAGATACGCTATCTCACTCGGCATTGTTGGGTGTAACTTTAGCTTATTCTTTTAGCTTTAATATTACATTTTCAGTTTTTATAATTTCAGCTGTTGTTGCTTTACTATTAATTAATTTACAAAAAAGAACAAAACTCGCAGGAGACTCATTACTCGGTCTACTTGCTCACTCTACACTTGCTATAGGTTTGGTATTAATTGGGTTTCTTACATCAATTAGATTTGACCTTATGGGTTTATTATTTGGAGATATACTTGCAGTTGATGTAGAAGATATAACTATAGTTTATTTAGGTGGTGCTGCAATATTATTGATTTTGTACTTTATTTGGAAATCTTTATTTTCAGCAACGGTAAATTATGATTTGTCAGCAGCAGAAGGAATGCGACCAGAAATTTCTAATTTTATATTCACACTCTTATTGGCAGGAGTAATTGCTTTATCTATTAAAATGATTGGCGCTTTATTGATAACTGGTTTACTTTTAATACCTGCAGCAATTGCAAGAAATATTAGCAGCAGTCCTCGTCAAATGGTTATAATTGCAACTTTAGCTGGTGTCGTATCAGTAATTGCAGGATTGTTTGTTTCACTTGAGATTAATACTTCTTCAGGGCCTTCTATAATTGTAGTTGCATTATTATTATTTATTATTTCACTTATTCCTCTGGAGATAAAGGGTCAGTTGCAAAAATGAAAACTATTTGTTAATTAAAATTATGGCAATAGCATCAGAAAATTTAACCAAAAACCAGAAAACAGTTCTTGATATTTTAGAAAACTCGTCAGAACCTCTTAAGGCATATACAATCCTTTTTGATATTCAAAAAAAAGGAATTAAATCTCCTCTTCAAGTTTATAGAGCTTTAGATAAGCTTATAGAAATTGGCAAAGTCCATAAAATCGAAAGTAGAAATGCATATATTGCGTGTAAGCATGAAGGTTGTAATGCTAAAACATCAACTTCTTTTTTAATATGTGAGCTTTGTGATAAAGTTACAGAGTTAAAAAATAATAATTTACCAACTTATTTTTCTAAACAAGCAGATAAAAATAACTTCAATTATAAAAAACATAATTTAGAAATCTTCGGTCTTTGTAAGTTGTGTTTTACCAAAAACTAATACAACACAAAAATTTATATATAATTTAAAGAAAGATTATTATTTTTCTTAATAGTTTGTAATGAAATGTGAGAACTCATATTAGTACACTCAATTTCATTGATTAATTTTTGCTGAAAAAGATCGTATTCTTCAATTGAAGGTGAAAGGATTGTAATCTGATAATCCACATTAGTGCCTGTTAGTCTATGTACTTCAATTATTTCATCGTATTTTTGAATAACTTTTTTAAATTTATTTAACCAAATTTCTGTATGGTTCTGAATTGAAATTGATAAAAAGACTTTGATTGGTAGATTTATTTTTTTGTTATCAATTAAAATTGTTTTTGCGATAATTACTTTATCCTCCTCAAGTTTTTTAATTCTATTCCAACAAGGAGTGTTTGATAGTCCAACTTTTTTTGAAAGTTCACTAAGAGGAATAGAAGAATTTTTTTGTAACTCTTGCAGTATTTTTTTATCGATTAAATCCATTCTCTAGTTTTATATCTTTTTAGAATATTTTTCTATATTTTATATATTTTAAAGAATTTTAAGGAAAATTAATCTTTTTTTCTTTCGTTTTATAAAAAATATTTCTATGAGGTATCATCGGTATTTGATTTTCAGATTGTACACCGACAAAATAGTACTAAAGAGAAAGGTTAAAAAATGACAACATTATCTCATCACCCAGAGACTATCGCTCTTCATGGTGGAAATTATAGAAAAGACGAAACAACAAATTCAGTAGCTGTTCCAATTTATCAAACTTCAAGTTATCAATTTAATAATCAGGAACACGCAAGTAATTTGTTCAGCTTAAAGGAATTGGGAAATATTTACACAAGAATAATGAATCCTACTACTGCAGTTTTAGAAGAGAGAATTGCACAACTTGAAGGAGGACTTGCTGCTGTAGCTGTTTCATCTGGTCAAGCTGCGTCTGCATTCGCAATCCAAAATTTATGTAAGGCAGGAGATAATATTGTTTCTTCAACAGATTTATATGGAGGTACTTGGAATCAATTTGCAAATACTTTTAAGCAGTTAGGAATTGAAGTTAGATTTGCTGACCCTAAAGATCCTGAATTATTCATTAAATTAGCTGATGATAAAACAAAAGCATTTTATGCAGAAACTCTTCCAAACCCAAAGCTAAATGTTTTTCCCATTGAAGAAGTTGCTACATTGGGTCAAAAAATTGGCATACCACTTATAGTTGATAACACAGCGGCACCAATAACTTGCAAACCGTTGAAACATGGAGCTGCAATTGTTGTTCATTCTTTGACAAAATGGATAGGAGGACATGGGAATTCTATTGGAGGTGTAATTGTTGATGGAGGTAATTTTGATTGGACTCAATTTCCTGAACGTCATACTTTATACAATCAACCAGATCCTAATTATTGGGGATGGGTATTAGGTGAAGTTGTTCCCGAGGTACTAGGAGCAAATATTACTTATGCTGTTCGAGCGAGATTTGTATTATTGAGAGATTTAGGAGCGGCACTCTCACCTACTAATGCTTTTAATTTTATTCAAGGCTTAGAGACATTACCTCTACGTTTTCAGAAACATCAAGATAACGCAGAAAAGGTTGCGGATTACTTGACTGGAAGAAAAAACGTAAATCGTGTTATTCACCCAAAATATCAACTTGGAATCAACAAAGATAGAGTTGAGAAATATTTAGAGCATGGTAATGGTCCACTAGTTGGTTTTGAGTTAGAAGGCGGAATAGAAGCTGGAAAAAAATTTATCGACAATTTAGAGCTTATCTATCACGTAGCCAATATTGGTGATGCAAGAACACTGGCAATACATCCTGCCTCAACTACTCATTCTCAACTAAGTACTGAGGATCAATTAAGAGCAGGTGTAACACCAGGATATATTAGATTATCTGTAGGTATTGAACATATTGATGATATTTTAAGTGATATAGAACAGGCTATAGGCTAGACTAATTAATAATACTTTCAATTTTATTAAGACATTTGTTTAATCCTAGATCATATTTTGTTCTTATAAAATGCTCTTTCACTATCTCAACCCATTTAAATTTTTGTAACGTTTGATGAGATATAAAAAAACAATTTAATGGAAATGGCATGTTGAACATTTTTAATATTTCTTGCCTTATTATATCGTTGGTTAACACTGCCAAAGATTCGTGAATATATTTTTCTACAATTTTTTGATCACTTAAAGATGTTTTAGGTAAATTAAATAAACCTCTAAACCTAAAGTATCGATAGATTCTTAAGTAATCCTCTTTTATTCTATCCTCAATTTCACCAATAAAACTAATTTTGCTTTCATTTAAATCTGATTGACCATCATAATAATCATGTAATTTATTATCATTGTCAAAATATAAAGCATTAAAAGTAAAATCTCTTCTCGCTGAATCTTTTTTCCAACTTTTTGTATAAATTACATTTGTATGTCTGCCCATTTGATTAACATCCTCACGTAAAGTTGTAATTTGTATTTTTCTATTATGAGGATAAGCAATTATAGAGCCATATTGAATAGCAAAATCATCATATTCAATATTTTTATCTTTTAATAACGACAAAACTTTCTGAGGTTCCAAAGTTGTGGCTGTATCAATATCTTTGATTTCTCTTTCAAGAAGAGCATCTCGTATACATCCTCCTACTAATCGGATTTCAATATTTTTTTCTTTAAAGATAGATATTAAAAAATTAACATGCTCCAGATTCAATAAATTAGTAATTTTATTTATTTCCATTATCTAGCTATTTTTTCAAATATATTTATATTACATTAACAATGTCGACTTCTTCAAAAGAAAATACTCAAGAAATATTCGAGGATATAAAGAAAAATTTATCCAGAGGAGTTAAGGATAGAAAACACGCATTTCATACGCCAGTTTTTAGTAATGTTAATAGCGAAGGCGAAATAGATTCTAGAGTTGTGGTCTTAAGAAAATTTGATCCAAGTAGTATGATATTAAATTTTCACACAGATTTTAGATCTCCAAAAGTCCCTAATTTAAAAAAAAATAGTAATTCTCAATTTGTATTTTATGATCATAAATTAAAAATTCAAATGCGAATTAAAACAACGTCTTTGGTCAATAATCAAAATGATAAAGCAAAAGAAATGTGGGACAAAACAAGATTGTTTAGTAGGAAATGTTACTTAACATTAAAAGATCCGAGTTCAATCACTGAGTTTCCAGAAGATGGCATCCCTGAACATCTGACTGGCAAGGAACCAAGTCATGAAGAAAGTGAAAAAGGGTATAAAAATTTTACAGTAGTTGAAAATAAAATTAATGAAATTGATTGGCTTTATTTAGAAATTTCAGGTCATCGTAGATTAAAGTTAACATTTAAAAATATTGTACCAGAATATAATTGGTTAATACCTTAATATAACTTAAAATTATCAATAATTCTTATATCACCAATATATAAAGCAATAAATAATCTAGCTTCAGAATAATTTTTTGTTATTTCTAAATTATTTTCATTTCTTATCTCTAAATAATCAATTTTATTTATATTATTTTGTAGAAGCTCTATTTTTAATTGATCAAAATTACTAATTTCATTTTGTTTTAAGAGATTAATATGTTCTTTAATTTTATTACCTAATATATTGAAAATTTTTAATTGATTATCAGAAAATTTAGAATTCCTTGAAGATAAACTCATACCTTCTTTATCTCGTACGGATGGACATGGAATTATTTTAATATTGTGATGATTAATTTTTACTAAATCTTGTATTATTTTTAATTGCTGAAAATCCTTCTCACCAAAATAACTGTTCGTTGGTTTAATAATATTAAAAAAAAGATCCACAACAGTAGTAACTCCATCAAAATGACCAGGTCGAAATTTATCACATAAAATATTTC
The DNA here is from genome assembly GCA_902572735.1 of uncultured Alphaproteobacteria bacterium. GTDB lineage: Bacteria > Pseudomonadota > Alphaproteobacteria > HIMB59 > CACPNW01. The sequence goes on along the minus strand of CACGGX010000007.1, from coordinate 55,205 downwards.
TAAAATTATTTACAATTTTTTTCTTTGTTAATCCTTTAGGGTATATCTCTTGAACTTCAGGTAAGAAGAGTAAGTTACAACCAATATTTTCTAATTTAGAGATATCTTCATCAATTGTCTTTGGATAAGAATTTAAATCATTTTCATTATTAAATTGAGTAGGATTAATAAATATTGAACAGATCACAAATTCGTTATGTAATTGTGCTTCACTAATGAGAGATAAATGTCCATCGTGTAAATTTCCCATTGTTAAAACTAAACCAATAGACTGGCCTTTGTCTTTGATTGAAACTAAATTTGGCTCTAATTCACTGGCTTTTCTGAAAATTTTCATCGATTACATAAGTAAATATTTGACTTATATATAATGAATTCGTATTAGGCCCAGAGATTTATTATGAAACGCACTTACCAACCTAGTAGAGTAATTAGAAAAAGAAGACATGGTTTTAGGGCTAGAATGGCAACTAAAGCAGGTCGTCAGATAATTAATAGAAGACGTGCAAAAGGAAGAGCTCAATTAAGCGCTTAAAAAGGCCAAATGGCCCAAACATTATTTACAATTAAGAAGAGATCAACCTTCGTTATGATACGAAACCACGGAGAATTTATAAAAGGTAAAAATATGAATATCCAAATTTTATACAATCAAGATCTAGAAAATTGTATAGGTGTAGGATACACAGCTTCCAAAAAAATTGGCAACGCGGTAAAAAGAAATACAGCAAAGAGAATAATGAGAGAATTAGCTAGAAAAATTATTATTAATGGTAAAATTAATTCATATTATGTGTTAATAGCTAAAACGTCATTGCTCGAAGAGAAATTTGATAAACTTTTATTAGAACTTAAGGGAAAGATAAATGGTTAGTAAATATATTTCATTACCTTTAATTATAGTAATTAGATTATACCAGTTATTGATTTCCCCAATACTTGGCCAGAATTGTCGGTATTTACCAACCTGTTCTGAGTATTCCATTAAAGCATTACAGGAACATGGGTTATTTAGAGGATCAATTTTATCAGTAAAAAGAATTTCAAAATGTCATCCTTGGGGTTCACACGGATTTGATCCAGTACCAAAAAAAACTGAGTTAAATAAATGAACGAGCAAAGAAATTTATATTTGGCAATTGGTATTTCAATTGCGATAATTATTTTTTTTCAATTATTATTTCCAACTCAACCAATTCAAACAACATCCTTTGAAGAAGATGAAGTTTTAGAACCTGCAACATCCATTGATGGACAAAGCAGCCAAGCTATTTCAGAAATACAAAGTAGAGATGAAGCTTTAATTCAAACCGACAGAGTTATTTTTGAAAATGCATCTATTGAAGGTTCTATAAATCTAAAAGGAGCAATTTTAGATGACCTCATATTATCAAAATATAAAACTAGCTTAGAACCTGATTCAAATAACATCCAGCTTTTGCTACCAGATGGGACTGCTAATCCATATTATATTGAAACAGGCTGGAAAGAGCTAAAAAATTCTAACATTGAATTACCTAATTTAGAAACAATTTGGAAAACTAACTCTACCACTCTAAGCCCCTCAAACCCTGTTACACTTAGTTGGACGAATAATAAAAACATAACCTTCAAAATCAACTATCAAGTTGATGATGAGTATATGTTTACAATTACACAAGAAATAGAAAACAACAGTGATGAAGATATTGAAGTTTTTCCATATAGATTAATCAAAAGAATAAATACACCAGATACAATTAATTTTTTTATACTTCACGAGGGTTTAATTAGTCTAATAAACGATGAATTATTGGAAAAAAATTATGATGATATTGCTGATGATTGTAATTCATCAATGCAAACAAAAAAAGAGTTTTGCGATAATAAAGCACAAGGAGGCTGGCTAGGGTTTACAGATAAATATTGGATGTCTGCTTTAATTCCCGATGCTGACCAATCTATTAACGTCAATTATAGATACGGTAATAATGGACGTGATAGCTATAGAGCAGGTTATGTCGGTCAGATATATAAAATAAACTCAGGTGAAAATATATCTTACGGCGGAAAATTATTTGTTGGTGCAAAAAAATTAAATGTCTTAAGTGCTTATGACGAAAATCTTTCTATACCAAGATTTACTGATGCAATTGACTGGGGTTGGTTTAGCTTTTTAACTAAACCTGTTTCTTATGCTATTAATTGGTTTTTTGGTTATGCAGGTAATTTTGGTCTAGCAATAATAGCCTTTACCATTTTAATGCGTTTAATTTTATTCCCGCTAGCGCAAGCATCTTTTAAATCTATGGCGAAGATGAAAAAACTTCAGCCTGATATGCAAAGATTAAAAGAAACCTATCCAAATGATAGACAAAAAATGCAGCAAGAACTAATGGCCTTGTATAAAAGAGAGGGAGCTAATCCTGTTGCGGGTTGTCTACCAATTTTAGTACAAATACCAATTTTCTTCTCTTTATACAAAGTATTGTTTGTTACGATAGAGATGTATCACGCTCCTTTTTATGGATGGATTCATGATCTATCTGCACCAGACCCATTAGGCTTAATGACAATATTTGGATTAGTTCCTTGGGATGTGCCGCCTATACTGTCAATAATTGATATTGGCATTCTTCCTATCATTATGGGTTTCACTATGTGGTTACAACAAAAACTAAATCCTGCTCCTGCTGATCCAACACAGGCTAGAATTTTTGCATTACTTCCATTTGTATTTACTTTTGTACTAGCTGGTTTTGCAGCTGGTCTAGTTTTATATTGGTCAGTGAACAATATTTTATCAATTGCGCAGCAATGGTATATTCAAAGAAGAATTTTAGCCAAAGATGGCTAGCTTAAATAAAAATTTAAATAACTTTTTTAGTAATAATAAGTTTTTAGGTTCTTTTCAGTCATTTAAAGACATTCCTTATTCAGATGTAAAAAAAGAATGTTGTTTTATAGGTAGATCTAATGTTGGAAAATCTAGTTTAATAAATTCATTAACTAAAACAAAAAAACTAGCGAAAACTAGTAAAACTCCAGGAAGAACACAGGCTATAAATGTTTTTTTAATTAGTGAAAAAATAAATATGATTGATTTACCCGGTTATGGGTTTGCCAAAGTATCAAAAGTTGCTCGAGAAAACTTAATGACCTTAATTGAAGAATATATAGAAAATAGAGATACACTTGATCATGTTTTTTTACTCATTGACTCAAAAGTTGGTATCAAAAATTCTGATATTGATATGTTGGATTTATTGAGTGATTGTTCAAGAAAATTTTCCGTAATTCTTACTAAAATAGATAAAATATCTAGCAACTATTTAGAATATCAAAAAAAATCAATTTTAAGTTTAATGCAAAATTATAAAAAATCATTTACGAAAATATATCAATCTGAAACCAAAAAAAATAATGGTATTACAGAGATTCAAAGATCTATATACGGGTTATCACAATAAATATGAAATTTGATTTTTTATCAGAGAGTGATCAGGCTTATTTTATACACAAAGCCTCAACCTTAGTTGAAGCTCTTCCATACATTCGAGAACATAGTGGTGATACCATTGTAATAAAATACGGTGGACATGCAATGGGAGATAAAAAACTGTCTGAAAGTTTTTCAAGAGATATTGGATTATTAAAAGAAGTGGGTGTGTCACCAATTATTATTCATGGTGGAGGGCCTCAAATTGGCGATAGACTTAAATCAAAAAATATATCAACACAATTTGTTGAAGGATTACGAGTTACTGATAAAGAAACAATTAAGGTGGTTGAAGAAGTATTATCTAAGGATATCAATTCAGAAATAGTAGAATCTATAAGTGCCTCTGGAGGAAAAGCGATTGGAGTATCTGGTAATGATAACTTAGTCACTGCAACTAAATTGAATGTGGAAATTAAAGATAGTGATTCAAATATTGAAAAAATAGTTGATATTGGTTTTGTTGGACAACCAAAAAAATTAAACAAAGATATGCTAAATAGCTTTATAAAAAATGGTCAAATACCTGTCATATCTCCTTTAGGTAAGGATGAAAATAATTTTACATATAATATTAATGCTGACACTGTTGCAGGTTTTATAGCGGGTGAGTTACAGGCAAGTAAATTATTATTACTAACAGATGTACCTGGAATTTTAGACAAAGATGAAAAATTAATCTCATCAATAACTTTAGAAGAAGCTAAAAGTATTGCTAATAAAGAATATATTTCTGGAGGTATGAAGCCGAAAATTAATACATGTATTGATGCAATGAAAAAAGGTGTTAAAAAATCAACTATTTTAGATGGAAGAATTCATCATTCAGTAATATTAGAGTTATTCACTGAACATGGAATTGGTACACAAATAACAAGTAATTAAATGAGCTTTAAAGATAACATCAATACCTGGATATTTGATCTAGACAATACACTTTATTCTGCAGACAGTGGAATTTTTCAGCAAGTACATAAATTAATGGGTGAGTTTGTAGCTAAAAATTTAAATATGGAATTAGCTGAAGCAAAAAAACTACAAGCAAAATATTACAAGCAACATGGCACTACATTAAGAGGTATGATGGATAATCATGGCGTAGATCCTGATTATTTTTTAGAAGAAGTTCATAAGTTAGATTACTCAATTGTTGGCCCAAATCAGAATCTTAATAATGAATTATATAAACTTGAGGGAAGAAAAATTATTTATACAAATGCAAATAAGCAACATGTCTTAGATGTGTTAGAGAAAATAAATCTAACAAACTTTTTTGATGAAATATATGATATTAAAATGGCTGATTATATTCCAAAGCCAGAAATTTCTCCCTATGAAAAAATCATCGACTTATTTGATATCGAAGCAAATAAATCCGCAATGTTTGACGATATTGCAAAGAACTTAGTTCCAGCAAAAAAAGTTGGTTTTACACCTGTCTGGGTTGATGCTGGTTATGAGAATTTTTCCGATGATATTGAAGCATCTAAAGAATATCTAGATTTTCAAACAAGAGATTTGAGTTTATTTTTAAAAGATGTAAATGAGGGTAAAATATGAGTAATCTTGAAAAAATTATAAATGATGCCTTTGAGGATAGAGATAATATTAATGTCAATACTGCAGGTGATATTAGAAATGCAGTAGACGAAACTTTAAACAAACTTGATAGTGGAAACTTAAGGGTTTGTGAAAAAATTAATAATGAATGGCAAGTTAATCAATGGATTAAAAAGGCAATTCTTTTAAGTTTCAGATTAAATGATAATGAAATTACTAAAGCATCGCATGCCACTTGGTTTGACAAAGTAGAAAGTAAAACTGCAAATTGGACTAAAGATGATCATTTAAAAGCAGGATTTCGATATGTACCAGACGCTGTTGTAAGAAAATCCGCATTTATTGCTAAAGGTGTTGTTTTAATGCCCTCTTTTGTAAATCTTGGTGCATATGTTGATGAAGGAACAATGATTGATACTTGGGCAACAGTTGGATCGTGTGCACAAATAGGTAAAAACTGTCATATTTCTGGAGGCGCTGGTATTGGCGGTGTACTTGAACCTCTCCAAGCAAATCCTGTAATTATTGAAGACAATTGCTTTATTGGAGCAAGAAGTGAAGTGGCTGAAGGTGTTATTGTTGGTGAAGGTGCAGTTTTATCAATGGGTGTATTTATTGGAGCGTCTACAAAAATAGTCGATCGATCAACTGGAGAAATTCATATGGGAAAAGTTCCAGCGTATTCAGTTGTGGTACCAGGTACGTTACCAGGAAAAAAAGAAGGGGATATTAATCCTTCTTTATACTGTGCTGTTATTGTTAAAAGAGTTGATGAAAAAACTAGAAGCAAAACATCAATCAACGATCTTTTAAGAGATTAATGTCAGAAATTAATTTTGATCCAGTTATTCTTACACAATCCTTAGTTAAATGTGCAAGTGTAACTCCAAAAGATGAGGGCGCTTTAACAGTTGTTGAAAATCATCTAAGTGCTATAGGATGTGACTGTCATCCATTAAGTTTTTCTGGAAACAATTCTTATGAAGTAAAAAATTTATTTGCAACAATAGGAAATGAAGGAAAGCATTTTGCTTATGCTGGTCACACAGATGTAGTTCCAGTAGGAAATGAAAGTTCTTGGAAATACCCTCCCTTTTCAGCAAAAATAGATGAGGGTAAACTATATGGAAGAGGTAGTGAAGATATGAAAAGCAGTGTTGCTTGTTTCATCAGTGCCGCTAAAAGATTTGTAGATAAATATAAAAATATTCCAGGTAAGATTTCATTTATTATTACAGGAGATGAAGAAAGAGATTCTGTAAACGGCACACCTAGAATTCTAGAATGGGCAAGCAAACAAAATTATAAATTTGATCATTGTCTTGTTGGTGAACCAACTTCTAAAAATGAGGTCGGCGATAAAGTAAAAATTGGAAGAAGAGGATCAGTTAGTTTCTTTTTTCAGGTAAAAGGTATTCAAGGACATACGGCGAATTCTCATTTAGCTGAAAATTCTTCACATCACTTAGTGAATTTATTAAATAGTATATTGGAAGAGCCACTAGATGAAGGTAATGAAAATTTTTTACCGACATCAGTTCAAATTGCTACTATTGATATTGGCAATCCTGTTCAAAACGTAATTCCAGAATTAGCTAAAGCAACAGTTAATATTAGATTTAATGATATGCACTCATCTGATTCACTTATAAAATGGGTTGATAATAAAATAGAAAAGATTTTCTCTAAACTGGAAAATGCTAGTTGCGCTTATACATATGATGCAACAGCTGAGTCATTTCTCAATAAACCCGGTGATTTATATAATATTATTTCAAAATCAATTTCTGATGTTACAGGCAGAAACAGTCCACCTGAGCAAGCAACTGATGGTGGTACTTCTGATGCAAGATATATAAAGAACTATTGTGATGTAGTAGAGTTAGGTCTTAGAAATCAAACTCTTCATAAAGTAGATGAATTTGTTTTTGTTGAAGATATTATTAAATTGGAAAGTATTTATTTTAGAATTTTACAAAATTACTTTGATGTCGATTAATATCCGTCAGATGGATTAACATCTGATTTTACTTTTTCCTTTTTTCTTAGTTTTTTATATTTGGAGTACATATATTTAACAGATGGCTCTATAGCTGTTACACCTGCCACATGTGGAGTAATTGTTACATTTGGCAATCTCCAAAATTGACTACTTGATTTTAAAGGTTCATTTTTAAAGACATCCAAATAAGCATAAAAATTTTTGTTTTTCTTTAAGTGATTCAGAAGATCTTTCTCTTCAATTGCATTTCCTCTACCTATATTTATTAAACAAGAATTTTTTTTCATATTCTTTAAAAACTTTTTATCTATTATATTATTTGTTTGAGTTGTTGATGGTAGAATAGAAATGATAACATCAGAGCTTTTGATAAAGCTTATAATATTTTTACCTATATATATTTTTACATTTTTTACTTTTGCTCGATTTTTTTTATATGCAATAACATTATAATTTAATTTATTTAGTAATTTTGCAATATGATTACCAAGAAAGCCTAGACCTAAAATACCTACTGTTAAATTTTTATTATCAATTGGTGTCCTTTCTCCAGACCAATATTTTTTGATTTGAGAATTTTGAAAAATTTTAAAATTTAATTGATAATTTAGTATTTGAGCTAGAGAATAATTAGCAATTCTCTCCCCCATTTCTTCATCTTTTATTCTGATAATGGGAATTTTTTTATTATAATTTTTAAGTTTTAGAATATGATCTACTCCAGCTCCCATAGAGAAAATAACTTGGAGATTTTTTAGTCTTGAAAGAATATTATCTGGAAGATTCCATATAATTGCGCAATTTACATCATTAAAATTTTTATAATCTTTGATAGAAATTATTTTTTCATTTTTAAAATATTTTTTTATTGTTTTTTTCCAAACATCAATTTTATCAAAAGTTGTATTATGAAATAAAATACTCATTGAATATCATCTATTAACTTATTGTATTTTACTATTTGTTTTTCCCAGATTAATTCATTTTCTGCTCTATTTTTTGCATTTTGTCCTAATTCAATTGTATTTTGTTTGTTCTCAACTAAATTCTTAATTGATTCATCTAATTCATTAAAATTATTAATAATTAAACCTGTTTTATTATGCAATACAGCTTCAGGAGTACCTCCGACATTTGAGGCAATTGAAGGAATTCCATATTGTGCCGCTTCAATATATGCGATTCCAAAACCTTCAATAGAATTTGCATGAGTTTCATCTATTGTCGGCATGATCATAATATCAGTCTTAGAAAAAATGAATTTTTTTTGATTTTCGTTTATTGTTCCAACTAATTTCACATTTGATTCTAGATTATAATTTTTTATTTCTTTCTTTATATTCTCTAACTGATCACCTTCACCAGCAATTATATATTGAATATTTGGATAAATTTTTTTTAAATTAAAAATAGATTTAAGAATATACGAATGTCCTTTTCTTTTTTCTAGTCTGGCAAGAGTAAGCAACGTTGGATAACTATCATCTAAATCTATTGCTTGTTCTATAATATTTTTAGTAGATTTTATACCTGGATAGATAACCTCAATTTTTTTAAAGTTTTCACTTATTTTTGAAAGTAAGTTTTTAGTATATGATGAATTGACCACTAATGCGTTTGCTAATTCCAAAACTTTTTTTATTCGTTTATGATGATTATCGTTTTTGATAATTATTTCGTTTCCATGAACAAGACTAATGATTGGGATTTTTTTTTCTTTTAAAAAATTAATTGGTAACTCAAGACTTTTCCAACTATCAGTGATGACTGCTCCAATATTATTTGAAGAACAAATATTTTTAAGTTGATTAAATTTTTTTCTTTTTCTTAAAAATTTTAAACCCTTAAATCTTAATATTGAAAAATTTTTATTGTTTTTATCAAATTCCAAATCTTTAGCACTGTCTTGTTGATCAGCTAAGACCTTCACATCGTATTTGAGACTTAAATTTAATGCTAAATCATACATCAATGTTTCAATTCCCCCTACTCTAGATGGAAAGCATTGTGTTAAAATAATTATCATTGAAAGTTAAAATATTTTAAAATTTATGAAGTATTAATTTACAAAGTCAATCAGGAACAATTAATTTTAATCATTATTAAAAAATTTAAGTACATTTAAATTTTTAATATATTTATATATGCATTTTTTGCATATTAAAATTCATATTTTTATACTTTGATTGCATAGAATTATTACTATTTTATTACTGAAAGGAATAAATAATGATTAATGTTTTTAATTTTTTTAATAAAGTTTACGAGGATTTAAGTGACAAAAACTACAATTATGATGAGGATTTAGTTAAATATTTCAAATCTGAATATGGAAAAGAGTGGAAAATTGAATTAGACAAGCATCTCCTCAAAACTGAATTTGATATTAATAAGAAAGCCGCATAATCGGCGGCTTTAGTCAAACTTCAGAAGTTACCTTTTTAAGCCAATCTCTCTCTTTATTTTCAAGGTACATCTCCAATGTATTATACACCTTTTTATGATATGTATTTAACCAATTTCTTTCAATTTGATCGAGCATACTACTGTCAATGAGATCTAAATCTATTGGACACCAAGAAATGTTTTCAAAGTATAATTTTTTATTATTATTCTCTTTTATCACGACTAAATTTTCTGTTCTTATGCCATATTCATTTTCTTTATAGTATCCAGGTTCATTGGATAAAATCATTCCCGGAAGCAACTCAACGCTATCAAACATTGATTTTTTTGCAATACGTTGTGGGGCTTCATGGACACTCAAAAAACTTCCTATACCGTGACCTGTCCCATGATCATAATCTAAATTAATTTCTTGCAGACTTTTTCTTGCTAGATAATCAATATCAGTTCCTTTTGTTCCCTTTTCAAAAACATGATTTGATAAGGCAATATGACCTTTAAGAACTCTCGTAAATCTATCTTTTTGTTCTGTTGTTGCTTCACCTAAAATTATAGTTCTTGTTATATCGGTTGTACCATCAAAATATTGCCCTCCTGAGTCAACAAGATAAATATTATTATCTGAGAAAGATGATTTTCCTTCTTCAGTAACACGGTAATGAGGAAGGGCTGCATTTTTATCAATTGCTGATATTGTATCAAAGGATAGAGAATGAAATAATTCATTTTTTCTTCGCAGATTTTCTAAATGATTTGCAACACTTATTTCATCATTTGATTTAGTATCCATGATATTTTTTAACCAATAAATATATTTGGTAATACTAACACCATCTCTTATATGTGCTTTTTTGGCCCCATCTAGTTCAGTTTCATTTTTGATAGCTTTTAACAAAATACATGGATTTGCTAAATTTATAGAATTTATTTTTTGTTTTCTTAAAAGATCTAAAAAATAATAAGTGGTGGAATTAAAATCTAAACCAATTGATTCAGATGAATTAATGTTATTAAAAATTGATCCGATATTTTCAATATTATAAATATTTATTAGTGTTTGGATTTCTTTTTTTAGAATTTCTGCCATTGAAGACTCTTTAATATACAAAGAGTGTTTATTATTTTTTGAAATTAGAAGATAAGAATAAAGCAGCGGTGTATACTTAATATCATCTGCTCTTAAATTTAATAGCCAAGCAATATTATCAAGCCCAGAAACAAAGTAATGATCAATTTCATTTTGATCTAAAAATTTTTTTAAAATGTCTAATTTTTCACGTCTGCCCTGACCAGCAAAACCTGTTGGGTGGTCAAATATATCTGTATACTGAGTTTTTGGTTGATTCTCCCATATTAAATCAACAAAATTTTTATCTATTAATTGGAGTTGAGATGTTGAATTCTCTAACATTTTTTCCACTTTTTCAATTTCTATAATTGAATGAAGAGTTGGATCTAATGCAATTTTATATTCTGCTTCTAATAAAATTTTTTCTAAATCTGTCCAAAAGCTATTTATATGTTTTGGCTGAATTTCTTCAGCATTAATTTGTGTATTCGCTTGAAAAGTATATCGTCCATCAACATACAAGAAGGCATCTGTTGGCGTTATAATTGCTCTTCCTGCTGAACCAGAAAAATTTGTTATAAAATTTAATCTTTCTGCATTTGGGGAAATATACTCATTTAAAAATTCATCACTTCTATTAATGACAAAAATATCGATATCTTTTTCTTTTAATAGATTTTGTAATTTTTTTAAATTTGATTGATTCATTATAACTTATTAAATAAACTTAGATCGATATTACCACCAGAAATCATAACTACAATTTTCTTATTTTTAACATCAATTTTATTATTTAATACTGCTGCTGCTGCAACTGCTCCTCCTGGCTCCACAACTATTTTAAGTTGTTCAGCTAGCAAAATTATAGTTTTTGTTACTTCTTCATCAGATACACTTAGTCCTCCTTCAAGATTATTTGAATTAATTTGAAAAGTTATATTGCCAGGTTGAGGTGCTAATAGTGCATCACAGAAAGATTTAGCATTTTTTTTATTTTGTATAAGTTTACCAGCTTCTAAAGATTTTTTTGTGTCATCAAATTCATCGGGCTCCACGGAGTATGATCTTATATTTGGATAAATATGTTTTAGGTAAGTTGATGTTCCTGCAATAAGACCACCACCTCCACAACAACATAAATAAATATCAGGTTCAATTGATTGGTCTTTTAAATCATTTACAATTTCAATAGCAGCAGTTCCTTGACCAGCAATTATATCTTCATCATCATAGGGTTTAATAAGAGCTCTGTTATCCTTCTTTTGAATTTCAATTCCTATCTCTTCTCTATTTTGAAAATAAGTGTCATATAAAATAACTTCTGCTCCATAATTTTTTGTGTTTTCAATTTTTATTTGGGGTGCAGTTTTAGGCATTATTATCTTTGCACTAATGCTATTAATCATAGATGCATAAGCAACAGCTTGTGCATGATTACCTGATGAATATGCCACTACACCTGAGTCTTTTACTTTTTCTATTAATTTTGTAATTTTATGTGTAGCTCCACGTATTTTAAATGATCCAGTATTTTGTAGATTTTCAAGTTTAAAATAAATTTCTGCTTCTAAAAGATTATTTATATTATCATTAGTTACCAAAGGAGTTTTTGTTACCTTTTGATTGATTAATTTATAAGCATTATCAACATTTAAATAGCTAAAATCAGTCATAATTTTAAAGTTTTACATCGTTTTAATGGAATAAACTAAAAAAAAATATATGTATATTATCATGGAACAGAACAAAGTAACTTCGCCTTGCATAAGCGTATGTAAAACTGACCCAATCTCAGGTTATTGCTACGGTTGTGGAAGAACTAATGAAGAGAAAGATATTTGGAAAGATGAAAATACCTCAAATGAATGGAAACAAAATAATTTATCTGAACTAAAATCTAGATTATCAGATTGGCAGTTAGAGGCATTTGAAGAATCTTATAAATCTAAGGTTGAAACAGGTTTATCTCTTATTAAGAAAAAATTAGCAGAAAATCGTAAAAATTGAAAAGTTTAATAATTTTTATTTTTATTTTATTTTTTTCATTCAATCTTCAATCTCAAAATAAAATGATACTTGATAACTTAGAAACACCTGGAATTTCTTCTCAAGGTCAAAATTGGGCTTTCTTTACTGATGGAGTAATGGGTGGGTTATCGCAAGGTAAAGCGATCATATCAAAAGTTAATGATGTTAATTGTTATCATATGACAGGAGATGTCACGACTGAAAATAACGGTGGCTTTATTCAAATAAGAAATCAATTAAAACCTTCAATATCAACAGAAGAGTTTGAGGGTGTTTATTTTAAAGTGTTTGGTAATGATGAAGAGTATTCAATTCATGTAAGGACTGCTCTGACGATGGCTCCATGGCAATATTATAAGTATAGTTTTAAAACTAATTCTGAGTGGACAGTAATAAAAGCACCCTTTAGTGAATTTAAAAAATCAAATGCATATCAACCTAAAAAATTAGTTGGTCAAAATATCAAGACATTAGGTCTAGTTGCCGGATTTAAAGATTTTCAAGCAGATATTTGTTTATCAGAGATTGGCTTTTATTAATAATCTATTTTCAATAAATACAATCCTTCAGGTGGCGCAGTAATTCCAGCAAATTCTCTTTTTTTGGATTGAATAATTTCTGAAATAGATTTTTCTATTTTACTAAGTCCTATATCAACTAGTGTTCCGACCATGATTCTGACTTGAGAATGTAAAAAAGATTTAGCTGATATTAAAAAATTTATTTCTTCATGATTAATATTTATCTCCAGTGAATTAATAGATTTAATTGGTGATTTCGATTGGCAATTTATTGACCTAAAAGCAGACAAATCAAATTTGCCTATAAATTGTTGTGATTGTTTTATCATTTTTTTAGTATCTATTTTTTTATGTACGCACCAAACTTTGTTTTGCTCTAAAGTAATAGGTGATCTTCTATTTAAGATCTTGTATTCATACCATCTCAATTTTGCAGAAAATCTAGAATTAAAATCTTTATTTACTTCTTGAGCATGTAAAATAGATATGGGTTGGGGTCTTAAATAATGATTAATGCCATCTCTGATAGTGTCAGTATCAAAATGTTGCTCTAATTCAAAATTGGCTACTTGTCCTCTTGCATGAACACCTGCATCTGTTCGACCAGCCCCAAAAAGTGTTATGTTTTGTTTTGATAGTTTTTCTATAGCCTCTTCAACTAATTGCTGAATAGAAGGACCATTTTCTTGACGTTGCCAACCTACATAATTAGTACCATCATATTCTAATGTAATCTTATAGTTAGGCATTAATTATTTCATTAACCTTAAAACTATATCCCCGAAGAAAATCATCTTTAGAAATAGCATTTTTGCCTTCTCTTTGTAAAATTAATGGCTCAATACTTCCATCGTTACAACCAATATCAAAGGTCTCGTTAAGAATTGTGGAAGCATTACCATTAGAATTTGATTTTCTTGCTTTTATAATCTTAATTCTTTCATTTTGTATAGTAAACCAAGCACCAGGTTTAGAAGAATGTGCTCTTATAAGATTTAAAACTTCCTTTACAGATTTATTAAAATTAATTTTTCTGTTTAGTGAAGAGATTTTATTTGCATATGTTGCATCATTATCATCCTGATCAGTATAAGAAATTTTTTTGTCAAATATAAGAGGAATAGTTTCCACTAATAATTTGATTCCAACCTCTGTTAATTTTTGACTTAATTCATTTTTATTACAACCGTCTTCTATATCTACTTTTTTTTGATTAATAATTGGTCCAGCATCTAATTTTTCGATTAGCTGTATTATTGATATACCAGTTTCTTTATCGCCATTCATTATTGAATGCTCTATTGGTGCTGCACCCCTCCATCTAGGTAATAAAGAGACATGGATATTGATACAACCAAATGGTGGTAAGTCTAAAATATCTTTTGGTAATATTTTACCGTATGCCATAACAACAATTAAATCAGGATTTAATTTTTTCACTGTTTCAATAGTATCTTTATCTAACGTATTTGGACAAAAAACTTCAATGTTATTTTTATTTGCAAGTTGATGGACTTCAGATTCAATTATTTTCATTCCTCTAGATTTCTTTTTTGGAGGTTGTGAAAATATTGCAGAAATTGTGAAGTTACTTTTAATTAATGCGTCAAGATAGTCAGAGGCTATTTTAGGCGAACCCATAAAAATTATTTTCTTATTATTCATTATTTATGTTTTTTTAAAAATTTTTGTACTTTTTTGATCATTATATTCCTTTTTAATGAAGAAAGATAATCTACAAATAACTTTCCAGAAAGATGATCAATTTCATGTTGTAAAATTCTTGATTCCACGCCACTAACTTCTTTTTTTATTTGTTTGTTATTTTCATCTAAGTACTCAACTACTATACTTTGAGGTCTCTCAATTTCTGCAAATTGTTCAGGAAGTGATAAACAACCCTCTTCCATAACGATTTTTTCTTGAGAGTAAGAAATAATATTGGGGTTAAATAATGTATATTGGTTTTCTTTTTTTGTCTCTTGATCAACAAAAAATATAGTCACAATTTGTTTTAGAATTCCAATTTGATTTGCTGCTAAACCTACACCTGGTGCTTTTAACATTATTTGCATCATTTTTTTTGCAATTTCTTTTTCCTTAATTCCAACAGATTGAATTTTATTTGCTTTCTGGCGTAATAGTGGATTTGGAACGTAAAGTAATTTATACATCTTAATTTATGTAATTTTTTTTCTAGATTGGAATGCTGTATTTAATGTGTTTTCATCTAAGTAGTGTACTTCTCCACCCATAGGGATTCCTTGTGCAAGTCTTGTTACATTTAAATCTTTAAATTTTTCTAGTTTATCTGCAATTACAAAAGATGTTGTTTGTCCTTCCATAGTTGTACTTAATGCAAGAATAATTTCTTTAACATTATTTGTTTCAATTCTATTTAGAAGATGTTCTATTTTCAATTCATCAGTTCCTATTCCTTGAATCGCAGATAATGATCCACCTAAAACATTATAGAGGCCACGATAAAATCCTACTTTTTCTAATGTCCACAAATCTGATACATCCTCAACAACACAAATAGTTGCTTTATCCCTTTTAGGATTTGCACAAATATTGCATGGATTTGCCATGTCTATATTTCCACATTCTGAGCACTCAATAATTTTATTATAGGATAAATTTAAACTCTCAATTAAAGGAGATAAATTTTTATTTTTATTTTTTAATAAAAAAAGAGCAATTCTTTGAGCTGACCTTCTTCCTAATCCTGGAAGTTTTGAAATATCGTTTATTAATTTATCTATTGGGGATTGCTCCATTTTTAAAAAGGAAGTTTCATTCCTGGAGGTAATGGTAGGCCACCTGTGAGATTTTTCATTTCTTCTTGGGCTGCAGCTTCTCCTTTTTCTTTGGCATCATTTATGGCAGCTACAATCAGATCTTCAAGTATTTCTTTCTCCTCTTGCTTGATTAAGCTATCATCAATTGAAATTCTTTTAAAAATACCTTTTGCAGTAGCTGTTACTTTAATAAGACCTCCCCCAGAAGTACCTTCAACTTCAATATCATTTAATTTATTCTGTGCTTCAGCCATTTTCTTTTGCAACTGTTGAGCTTGCTTCATCATATTACCTAAATTAACCATTATTTCTCCTTTTTCATCTTTGGTTGATTTATATCTGTGTCATCATCATTTATTTCACCAAGTTCTGTAATAGCGTGAATTTTACTTTCAGGAAATTCTTTTAATATTTTTTTTACTTCTGGATGATTTTTCATAATTTCAATTTCTTTTTGTTGGTTAATAATATCTTCATCATGCAAACTTTTTCCAAGATTGCTTGTAGATGAATTTATCTGCCATATTCTTCCAGTCCATTTAGAGATTAATTTCGCAACAATTCTATTGAAACCAGTGTCATTAATCTTAGATGTATTTAGGGTAACTTCTCCTTCCTTAAAAGAGACTAACTGCACATCATTGTATAACTTAGTGTGAAGTAATCCTTCTCTATTTGTAAAAAACATATCGACAAAATGTCTGAAGTCTTGAACATGTTTAATATTTACACTTTCTTTTGGTGAAATTTCTTTTTTATTTTCATTAAAGTTTAGAACTTTGTTACTTTCATTAGATTCATTTTGCAGTTCAAGATTTTTTTCTAAAGGTGCTTTTTTTACTACTTCCCTATCCATTTTTTTAATTAGATCTTCTGGGCTTGGACCATCATGTAAATAAATAATTCTTAAAATAATCATTTCTCCATGTTGGTACAAATGAGAGCTATTTTGTAATTCTTGATAACCTTTGAATAAAATTTGCCAGATAATATTCAGATTATTTAATGTCATTTTTGATGACAATTCGGCTCCTTTATTTCTTTCAAATTCAGGAATATAAATGTCATCTTTTAAATCAGGCGCTATCTTTATTTGAACAAGAAAATGTAATACGTTTAATAGTTCATCAAATATCATTGGTATATCTGCCCCTAACTCATACAACTCTTTATACTTATTAATTGCACCAAGCGCATCTCCTTCTAAAATTATTTCAATTAAATTAAATATTTTTTCTCTATCAGCTAATCCCAGCATGCTTATTACAGTTTGCGAGTCAACTTTTTCATTTGGACTAGTTATTGCTTGATCTAATAGACTAAGACCATCTCTTACAGATCCATCTGCCGATCTAACAATTAACGAAATAGCGTCTAAATCAATATCAATATTTTCTAGTTTGGAAATTTTTAATAAATGATCTGATAAAATTTTATTCTCTATTCTATGTAAATCAAATCTCTGACACCTCGATAAAACAGTTATTGGTACTTTTTTAATTTCTGTTGTAGCAAAAATAAATTTAACATGTTCTGGTGGTTCTTCTAAAGTTTTAAGCAGCGCATTGAATGCACTTTTTGAAAGCATATGAACTTCATCAATTATAAATATTTTATAATCACCAATAACAGGTTTATATTTTACATTGTCAATTATTTCTCTAATGTCATCAACTCCAGTATTCGATGCTGCATCAATCTCAATAACATCAAGATTACTATCGGAAGTTGTTGATTTGCACGAATCACAATTTCCGCATGGTTCACAATTTTTTTTATCTCTATTTTTACAATTAATACTCATTGCTATAAGTCTAGCAGTGGTAGTTTTTCCAACACCTCTGACACCGGTTAGAATATAAGCATGAGCTAGCCTGTCATTATTAATAGCGTTAGATATAATTTTTACTAATAATTCTTGACCAATTAAATCTTCAAATTTTTGTGGTCTGTATTTTCTAGCTAAAACTTTATATATTGTTTCTTCAGTCATTATAATTAATGGAAGGAGTTGAGACCCAAACAAGATTGTTACAGCTGCTTCTTTTCAGATCTGACTGGATTAGCAATTTATTTGCCCTCAATCCTCCCTGTAGCAATATAACATTAATGTAAATAAAATATAAATAGACTTTTTAAAAAATCTTATTTTTTCCTGAATGAAGATTTCTCATATACTCCAAGGATTTTTATCTTTTTACAAAAAAATTTCATCTCTTCTAAAGCTAATTTTACAGATGTATTTTCAGGATGTCCCTCAAAATCTATATAAAATTGTGCAACATCAAAACCCTGCGGGTGAATGTAACTCTCAAGCTTAGTTATATTAACGCCATTACTAGCAAATCCACCAAGGCATTTGTACAAAACTGCTGGAATACTTCTAACTGTAAATACTAATGTTGTAAGGATATCTTTTGTTTTTGAATTTATATCTAATAAATTTTTTTGCATAACAAGAAATCGAGTTACGTTATTTTGAGTATCTTGGAAATTTTTTTCCAATATATCAAGATCATATATATTTGCAGCAAGTTCAGATGCGATAGCTCCATCTTCAATATTATTTAACTCTGAAATTAATTTAGCAGATCCAGCTGTATCAGCTTCAATAATCATTTGCTTATCTAATTTTAAAATTTTGTTTCGACATTGGGCAATTCCCTGTTCATGACTTCTTATTCTTTTAATATCTGAGATTTTTGCACCTCTAATTCCAAGTAAGTTGTGATTTACTTCATGAAAATATTCATAAGTTATTTTTAAATCAGAGTCAGGTATCAATCTTTGAGTATCCGCTACTCTTCCTGCAAGTGAGTTTTCTATTGGAACCATTGCTGCTTCAGATTTTCCTGATCTAACATGTTCAAACATATCTTCAAAAGTTGCACAAGGTATACTTGTTGCATTTGGAAAAATATTTTTTCCAGCTTGTTCACTATAAGCACCATTTACACCTTGAAATGAAAAACTATCAACTTTTATCATTGTGCTCTCTTATATTAGTTTCAATATTTATTAAATCCTCTTTTGTATCTACACTCATTGGAACTTCAGGAACAAACGTGACTCCAATTGGAATATTAGAATCCATAGCTCTCATTTGTTCTAAACTTAGATCTATTTCATTTTTTGATTTTGGTAGATTGATAAATGTATTTATTGAATCTGGAGTATAACTATAGATACCAACATGATGGTATAAGTTTTTATTTTCTATCGTAACTTCTCTATAAAAACTTAAAGCCTGCGCTATTTTATTTTTTTTAAAATCAACTTCAACTTTTGTTACATTGGGATTATTTAATTCATTATCATTTAAGTTTGTTGCAAGTGTACCAATTGCAAAATTTCTTATTATTGGGTCAATAACTTTAAAAACATGTTCTGGATTTATAAGAGGCATATCACCTTGTAGATTGATTATTACATCAATGTCTTTGTTATTTTTTATCTTTAAAAAAGCGGAGTGAACTCTATCAGTTCCAGAGGGGAGATTTGGATCTGTCATAATAGCTTTGCCACCTTTACTTACAATTAAGTCGTGCACTTCAATTTCTGAGCAAGCAACAAAGACTTCTCCAATATTTGACTCAATTGCTTGTTGCCATACTCGTTGTATCATTGGAATACCATCTATAGCCATTAATGGTTTGCCCGGTAGTCTAGTGGAGGCCATTCTTGAAGGTATAATTATTACACTTTTCATAATTTATGCGACAATTAGGCAAGAGAATTTAAATTTCATACTTACGACAAATATATTATTTTTTCTAAAAAATCTGTATATGTACTTATACATGTCTGGGCTTGAAGTTAATAAAATTTTAGCATCTATTATATTAGCAGTCTTAATTGTTACCCTTATCGGTCATTTTGGAGATTTAGTCATTGATATTGATCATGATGAAAAAAAAGAAACAGCTTATAAAATAGACGTTCCTGAGGATTCTACTGGCGTTGGAGTAGTAGAAAAAAAAGAAGAAGTAATAGAGCCAATTTCAATGTTATTAGCAAGTGCTTCTCTTGATAATGGAGAAAAATTATTCAAAAAATGTGCTACGTGCCATAATTACGAAAAAGGTAGTGCAAATAAAGTAGGTCCACACTTATGGAACATTATAAATAGACCAAAAGCAAATGTTGAAGGTTTTGCATACTCTAAAGCTTTAGCCGAATACGGTGGAGAATGGGGGTATGAAGAATTGGCAGAATTTTTATATAAGCCAAAAAAATATATAAAAGGAACAAAAATGAACTTTGCAGGTTTGAAAAAAGTAAAAGATAGAGCAGACTTAGTTTATTTCCTAAGAGAACACTCAGATAATCCAGCACCACTCCCATAAATTTAAGTAATGATTTTAAACACAGACGAGTTTTCAAAATTTGCAAACTCTTTAGCCGATGATGCATCTAAAACCTCGATGCATTATTTTAGAAACAAAATTGAAATAGAAATTAAAGATGATGAAAGTCCTGTAACTTTAGCAGATAAAGAAACAGAACAAGTATTAAGAGAGAAAATAAGAAAAGAATATCCTCATCATGGAATTTTAGGTGAAGAGTATGAAAATGAAAAAATAGACTCTGAATTTTTATGGGTGTTAGATCCTATAGATGGGACAAGAAGTTATATAGCTGGACATAAAGATTTTGGTAATTTAATTGCATTACTTCATAACAAAAAACCAGTTTTAGGAATTATTAATTGTCCAGCACACAATGAGCGATGGATAGGAATAAAAAATCAAAAGACAAAATGTAATCGAAAAGATGTTCAAACTTCTGCAATTAAACAAATCAAAGATGCCTATCTTTTTACATCAGGATTATATTTTGATGAGCCTCAAATTAAAAAGGGGTTAGAATTACTCAAAGAAAAATCAAGATACTATAGACTTGGTGGTGATTGTTATATGTATGGGATGTTAGCCTCTGGTTTAATTGATATTGTTTTAGAAGATACATTAAAAGTGCATGACTATATGGCTCTTGTAAATGTGATTGAAGGAGCTGGTGGAGTAATTACGGATAAGTTTGGACAAGATATATCACTAGACTCAGATGGCAGTTTAGTTGCCTCTAGTACAAGCTCTCTTCATGATGAAATAATTAAATTAATAAACTAAAATTTATTTTAAATTTTAATAAATAGACATATATTACAAATATGAAAATACTCACACTCATCTTTACGTTTACTCTAATTTTTCAATTAAAAGCACAAGCAAACACTAATATTTCACATGCAATTGCAATGCATGGTGAGCCAAAATACTCAAAAGATTTTGAAAATGTTGAATACATTAATCCAAATTCAATAAAGGGTGGATCAATAGTAAGAAGTGCTATTGGAACCTACGACAGTTTTAATCCATTTATTTTAAAAGGTACCTCAGCAGCCGGAATTGGAGGATTGTATGAAACATTAACAACGGGATCAAGTGATGAAGCATTTACGGAATACGGATTATTGGCAGAAACGATTGAATGGCCAGATGATAGATCTTGGGTTTCATTTACATTAAGAAACGAAGCATATTGGCATGATGGGAAAAAAATTACAGCTGACGATGTTGTTTGGACATTTAATACCTTAATAGAAAAAGGGCACCCATTTTATAAATACTACTATGGAGATGTAAAAGAAGTAATTAAAGAACAAGAAAATAAAGTGAGATTTAATTTTACAACAAACACGAATAAAGAATTAGTATTAATTGTTGGTCAATTACCTGTTCTACCAAAACATTATTGGGAAAATAAAAACTTTGAAGAAACATCTCTGGAAATACCAATTGGAAGTGGTCCATATAAAATAAAATCATTTGATAGTGGAAGATCAATTACTTACGAACTAGATCAAAATTATTGGGGTTTTGGTGCATCAATACCAATTAAAATTGGTAAAGATAACTTCGGCACAATTAGATATGATTATTACAAAGACAGAGGTATTGAAAGAGAAGCTTTTAAATCTGGTGAGATTGATTTCTTCTCTGAAAATTCATCAAAAGAATGGGCAACTGCGTACGATATAAACGCTGTGAATAAAGGCTTAATTAAAAAAGAATTAATAGGTCATGAAAATCCACAAGGTATGCAAGGTTTTGCATTTAATATAAGAAAAGATAAATTTAAAGATAGAAGAGTAAGAAAGGCTCTTTCTTATGCTTTTGATTTTGAGTGGTCTAATAAAAATTTATTCTTTGATGCATATAAAAGAACAGATAGCTTTTTTGAAAATTCAGAACTTGCTTCCTCTGGTCTTCCTTCAAAAAAAGAATTAAATTATTTAAATCCATATTTTGATGTACTGCCAAAAGAAATATTTACAGAAGAGTATACAAATCCAGTTACAGATGGTTCCGGTTATATGAGGATGCAATTGCAGGAAGCTTCAAAACTTTTAGAAGAATCTGGATGGGAATTAGTTGATGGCAAACTTTTACATTCTAGTACAAAAGAGCCTTTTGAATTTGAAATCTTATTACGATCACCTGCTTTTGAGAGAATAGTTTTCCCATTTAAAGATAATCTTGAAAAATTAGGAATAACTGCCGAGGTAAGAACAATCGATAGTGCACAATATCAAAAAAAAATGGAAACATTTGATTTTGATATGGTTGTGCAAACCTTTGGTCAATCTTTATCTCCAGGTAACGAACAAAGAAATTTTTGGGGTTCTGATGCAGCAGATACTGATGGCTCTAGAAATGTTATTGGTATAAAAAATTATGCTGTAGATGGATTAATTGAAAGTCTCATTAATGCTAGTGATAGAGAGGAATTAATTACAATAACCAAAGCTTTAGATCGTGTCCTTCTATGGAATTATTATGTTATTCCACAATGGCACATTTCCTCATACAGAGTTCTATATTGGGATTTTTTTGATAAACCTAAAATAAAACCAAAATATTCTTTAGGCTTCGATACATGGTGGATCAATCAAAATAAATTTGAAATAACCCAATCAAATAGAACATCAAACTAATTATTAAAGTTTATTAGAAATAATATAAAATAGCACAATATGGGTGCTTACTTAATAAAAAGACTTCTTTTAATTATCCCAACTCTTTTTGGAATAATGGTTATAAATTTTGCAATCATTCAAATTGTTCCAGGAGGCCCAGTAGAACAAATGATCGCACAAATGACTGGTACAGCTGTTGAATCAACAGCTCGATTTTCTGGTGGTGGCGAGGGTGAAACTTTAGAATTTAATCGAGATAATTCTACATCAGTTAATGATAGTAAATATAGAGGAGCACAAGGGCTTGATCCAGATGTTATAAAAGAAATAGAAAAAATGTATGGAATGGATAAACCGGCACATCAACGTTTCATGAAAATGTTAAAAGATTATCTAACATTTGATTTTGGAGAAAGTTTTTTTAGAGATCAAAAAGTTACTTCTATCGTTTTAGATAAAATGCCAGTTTCAATATCACTTGGTTTATGGACAACTTTATTAGTATATTTAATATCTATCCCTCTCGGTATAAGAAAAGCGATAAAGGATGGATCAAAGTTTGATATAATATCAAGTTCAATTGTAACAATTGGTTATGCAATTCCAAATTTTTTATTTGCTGTAATACTAATAGTATTTTTTGCAGGAGGAAGATTTTACGATATTTTTCCTCTAAGAGGTTTGTTTTCTGAAAATTTTGATGAGTTAACGTTATTTAAAAAAATAGTAGATTACTTCTGGCATTTAGCACTACCTTTAACTGCGATGCTGGTAAGCGGGTTTGCTGGCTTGACTTTTTTAACAAAAAATTCATTTCTTGATCAAGTAAATCAACAATATGTAATTACAGCACGGTCTAAAGGTTTAACTGAAAGAAAGGTTCTTTATGGTCATGTGTTTAGAAATGCAATGTTAATAGTAATTGCTGGTTTTCCATCAGCATTTATTGGAATTCTTTTTTCAAGTTCTCTGTTCATTGAGGTTATTTTTTCTTTAGATGGTTTAGGTTTACTAGGATACGAAGCTGCTCTGACTAGAGATTATCCAGTTATATTTGCAACACTTTATTTTTTCTCATTACTCGGATTGGTTATGGGAATAATTGGCGATTTTATGTACTCAATTATTGATCCACGTATAGATTTTGAATCAAGACAATGAAGAAATTATCAAAATTAAATCAAAGAAGACTGAATAATTTTAAGAACAATAAAAGAGGTTATTATTCTTTTTGGATATTCAGTTTTTTATTTATTATTTCTTTGTTTGCTAATTTTATTGCGAATGAAAAACCGTTATTAATAAAATATAACTCAAACTTTTATTACCCAATATTTTCTTTCTATTCAGAAACAACATTTGGAGGGGATTTTGAAACAGAGGCAGATTATAAAGATCCATATGTTAAAAATTTAATTGAGGAAAATGGATGGATGATTATGCCTATAATTCCATATTCATATAATACCATAATAAGAGATTTATCTGCCCCTGCTCCTTCACCACCTTCAAATAAAAATTGGCTTGGTACTGATGATCAAGCAAGAGATGTACTATCAAGATTAATTTATGGTTTCCGAATATCGGTATTATTTGGATTTACTTTAACATTTTTTTCAATGATTATAGGAGTATCTGCAGGAGCAATACAGGGTTATTTTGGTGGAAAGACTGATTTATTCTTCCAAAGATTCATGGAAGTCTGGTCAGCCATTCCAACATTGTATGTCTTAATAATTTTAGCTAGTGTAATTCAACCAAATTTTTGGTGGCTTTTGATTATCTTGTTACTTTTTAGTTGGATGGGTTATGTTGGCGTAGTTCGTGCAGAATTTTTGAGAGCGAGAAATTTTGACTATATAAGAGCAGCAAGAGCATTAGGAGTTTCTAATACAAAAATAATGATAAGACACATGTTACCTAATGCAACTATAGCTACTGTTACTTTTCTTCCATTCAGTTTAAGTGCATCAGTTACAGCATTATCAGGTCTTGATTTTTTAGGTTTTGGTTTACCTCCAGGATCTGCATCCTTAGGTGAAATGGTTAATCAAGGAAGAAATAATTTACAAGCTCCTTGGCTTGGAATTACAAGTTTTTTAACTTTAGGATTGATGTTAGGTCTTTTAGTCTTTGTGGGTGAAGCTATTAGAGACTCTTTAGATCCCAGAAAGACATTTAATTAAAATGGATAAGGTAGTTTCAATAAAGAATCTCACAATTGAATTTAATAGAAATATTGAAGTAGTAAAAAATATAAATCTAAATGTTATAAGAGGAAAAACTACTGCTATAGTAGGTGAATCAGGTTCAGGCAAAACCTTATCTGCATTGAGTATTTTAAAATTACTACCCAATGGTGCCGAAATTAAAAATGGTGATATATTTTTCAACAATGTCAATTTATTAAAATTAAACAAAAGTGAAATCCAAAAAATAAGAGGAAATAAAATATCTACAATTTTTCAAGAACCTATGACAAGCTTAAATCCTTTGCACACAATTAACAAACAAATTGAGGAGATGATTACAACTCACAATGTAATTAGCAAGAATAATGCTAAGAAAAAAACTATAAATTTATTAAAAGAAGTGGGTTTAGGTGACATTGCTTCAAGGCCAAAAATATATCCTTATGAATTATCAGGTGGACAGAGACAAAGAGCAATGATTGCAATGAGCATTGCTAATAACCCAGAAGTTCTTATTGCTGATGAGCCCACAACAGCATTAGATGTTACAATTCAATTACAAATTTTAGAACTACTAAAAAATATACAATTAAGACTAGGCATGTCTTTAGTGTTTATAAGTCATGATTTATCAGTAGTTAAAAAGTTATCAGATTATATTTACGTAATGAAAAATGGTAAAATTATTGAATTTGGTTCAAATGATGAAATATTTAATAATCCAAAAAATGAGTATACAAAAGAATTAGTTTCTTATCAGAGTAATATTAAAAAAAGTAAAAATTTTGATTCAGATTCAATCTTAAAAGTTGATGATTTAGATGTATGGTACCCGATTAAGAAAGGTCTTTTTAAAAGAACAGTTGACTATGTAAAAGCAATTAAAAATGTCAGTTTTGATTTAAAAATTGGTGAAAGCATTGGTATCGTAGGAGAATCAGGTTCGGGAAAAACATCTCTTATTTTAGCAATTTTAAATTTGATAGAATCAAAAGGAAAAATAAAAATAAATAAAAAAGATCTTAGTCAATTAAATAAAAAAGAAATATTAAATTTAAGAAAAGAAATACAGATTGTTTTTCAAGATCCATTTTCTTCATTAAGTCCAAGAATGAATATAGAGGATATTATTTCTGAAGGTTTGTTAATTCATTATCCAAACATAAGTAAAAAAGAAAAAGAGGAAAAAATAAAAAATATATTAGATAAAGTTGGTCTACAGTATAATAATACAATTGAAAAATACCCTCATGAATTTTCAGGAGGTCAACGCCAGAGAATTGCAATTGCAAGGGCTCTAATTTTGGAGCCAAAAATTTTGATTTTAGATGAACCTACATCAGCTTTGGATGTAACAATTCAGAATCAAATAATAAGTCTTTTAAATAAACTTCAAAAACAACTTAAGCTTAGTTATATATTTATTAGTCATGATATGACAGTCATCAAAGCAATATCAGATAGAATAATTGTATTAAAAGATGGATCAATTATAGAAGAAAATATTAGTAGAAATATATTTAATTCTCCTAAATCTGATTATACTAAAAAACTTATTTCTTCTGTTATTTAGATGAATCCTCAAGAGCCTTCGGAAATAAAAATAAAAGAGTTAATATCATTATTTAATAAAAAAAAATTTGATGAACTGATAAAATTAACAAATGATATTTTAATACAATATCCTAATTCCATTTTTATTCATAACATACAAGGGGTGATATACACAGAACTTAAGAATTATAATTTTGCAAAAGATTTATTTATTAAAACAATAAATCTGAACCCCAAATTTACTGATGGTTATTATAATTTAGCTAATATTTATAATAAATTAGATAAAGAAGATAAAGCAATAGAATATTATGAAAAGGTTATAGAGCTGGATTATAATTATTTTAAAGCTCATAATAATCTTGGCAATATTTTTAGAAAAAAAGGTTTAAATAATAAAGCTATAGATTGTTATTTATCAACTTTAGAAGTCAATTCAAATTATAAATTAGCATACTATAACTTAGCAGTAGCACTACAGTTTTATACGATAAATAGGGAGAATAAAAATATAAACAAACACCTACTATATCTTTTAAAAGAAAAAATAATTGTTAGGCCAAATTCAATTGCTAACAATATTTTAAGTAGTTTATTTTTAAATACAGATCTGAAAAATGATTTATCTTTGATTAAAAATATTAATTCTAAAAAGAATCTGAATATTATAATGAATAGTCTAGGAAATAACCCTTTACTTCTTCAATTTATGAAGGTTTGTCCAATTCCTAATTATTATCTTGAAAAAAAATTCATACAAATAAGAAAAGAGATATTAAATCAGATATATAAATTAAATTTTGAAAAAGTTTATATTAAATTTTTAATCTCACTATCTATACAGTGTTACCTTAATGAATTCATATATGAAAAATCAGAGGAAGAGATAAAGAAAATAAAAAAAATTAAAGAAAAAATTAAAAGTAACTTAAATAATAATAAAAAGATCAATGATTTAGAAATATTATGCCTATCTTGCTATGAACCTCTTAGTGATATTAGTTTCTCTAATAAAATTAATTTTTCAAACGAATTAAATGAAATATTTGAAATACATTTAAAGCAAAAAGAAAGAGAAATAGAAATATCTGAATCAATAAAATCAATATCAATAGTTAAAAATAAAGTCTCTAAAAATGTAAAAAATCAATATGAAGAAAACCCTTATCCTAGATGGGTAAATTTAGGATTAAGTTTTGAATCAAGAAATATGTCACAGGTAATAAATGAAAGTGATTTAAATTTAGATTTTAAAAAAATTAAATTTTCAGAAAATCCTGAAATTCTTATCGCTGGTTGCGGCACAGGTCAACATGCTATCACAACTGCTTCAAAGTACAAAAATGCAAAAATACTTGCACTTGATCTAAGCTTTACAAGCTTATCATATGCAAAAAGAAAAGCTAATGAACTTAAAATTGAAAATATTGATTTCATTCAAGGAGATTTACTAGATTTAGAATCTTTGAATAGAAAATTTGATTTAATTGAATCAGTTGGGGTTCTTCATCATATGGATGAACCACTAAAGGGCTGGAAAATCTTAAAAAATTGTTTAAGGGATAATAGTTCCTTAATGGTTATAGGATTGTATAGTGAAAAAGCTAGACAACATATTACTCAAATTAAAAATAAAATTACTAATCTTAAAATTAAACCTAATCCTGAAAATATTATAAAATTTAGAAAAGATTTATTAGAAAGTAATAATTCTAGATGGGATAACATCAAAGCAAGTCCAGATTTTTATACTGTAAGTGGGGTAAGAGATTTGTTGTTTCATGTAAAAGAACATAAATTTACTATTAGTAAAATAAAATCACATTTGAATGAATTAGGATTATTTTTTTTGGGATTTGAAGATAAATTAATAATTGAAAGAAGTTCATAATGATAAGGTAGATTTGTATAATCTAGATAAATGGGAAGTTTTTGAAAAAAATAATCAAAGAGTATTTGCTGGTATGTATCAATTTTGGTGTATTAATACAAAATAATATAAACTATTTATTATTTTCAAAATATCTTAGAGCTTCTTCTATTCCACTTTTAAAATCGATCTCCGCAACAAAACCCAAATTTTGTTGTAATTTAGTATCACCACCTCTTGCAAATACACCTTCAGGTTTATCAGAAGTACCAATAACTTTAGTTTCAAAACCTAAAATATTGCAACCAATTTTTGTAAATTCTTTAAAACTTGTAAGCTTTCCAGTAGAAAGATTGATCGGTGAACCATCATCTATTTTATCCATAGTGGACACTACCCCTTTGACACAATCTTCAATGTGAATAAAATCTCGCATTTGATCTCCAGTACCCCAAACTTGAATCGTTTTAGAATATTTATTATTTAAAATTCTTTTACAAATACTTGGAAAAGGATAACTTAAATCCTGATCTTTTCCATAACCAGAAAAAGGTCTATAAACTACACTTTTAATACCATAGTTTTCATAAGCTATTTTACCCAGGTATTCGGAAGTTAATTTTGCCCATCCGTAAGTTAAATCGGGGACGCCAATTGATTGGTCAAATTTAACCAGATCCTCTGATAATAATTTATAATTATCTTTTTTTTGATAGATTACTGGGTAACAAGCACTTGAACTAAATGTTAGAATTTTCTTTGGTTTAGATTTTACAGCCCATTGCCAAAAATGTGAATCAATAGAAAGATCATCGCTAACAGCGATAGGATTCTTTTCAATCATCATTCTTCCACCAACCATTGCAGCTAAATGAAGAACATAATCAAAATCATTTTCTACATTAGAAATAAACCAATCTCTACAATCTTTATAATGAAAGAAAAAATTTTTATAGTCAATTGGTAAATATAGTGGCCAATCCTTTGGTTGTTTGCCACCAGTGTAATGTGAAACATTGTCAACTACATGAACTTCATCTTTTTTATCTAAAAAATATTTTGTAAAATATCTTCCAACAAAACCTGCTCCACCAGTTATAAGTATTTTTTTCATAAAAAATGTCTTTGATACAAGCTAAATGCATCTTTTGCTCTCTCAGGAATAAATTTTAAGATATTATTAGGATTTATATTTAATTCATTTAAAAGTTTTAAATTATTTTCATATCCAATAATTTCTTTTTTCAAATCTATTGTCAAGTCATGCTCATTTCTATCTTGATATACAGTTGGATAATTATAGACAACGTTAAATCCTAACGATTCAACATAATATGAAGCCCAAATATCATCCATTCTACCTATATGGGGAAAAAGAAAATAATCCTTTATAACTTTTTTAGAGAGAAATGTATTTTGAGAATTAAAAGGAGAAAATTTATTTGATGAAAATGGAAAATAATTTTCATCAAACTTACATTCTGGCATATGCTCCATTCTACATATTGCATCAATATCTGGATCGCCATTCCAGAAATCAGCTTGGATATCTGGACAAATATTTTTTTTTATTTTTTTAAATTTTCTTTTATTTAATAATTGTAAAGGAAAACCTCTGTGCCATAAATTTTTATGATTTGTTACAGAAAGAGGATCAAATGCAATTTCATCAGTTAGATAATAATCTAAATTAATCTCTTTTGAGATCATCAAATTATTCCCCCAATTATCAAGAGGTATATTATCATCATCTATCGTTGCTACTATATCAGCTCCTAATTCATATGCTTTAAGTAAACCAAAATTTCTTCTTTGAATACAATTCCAACCTATTGCATCAGACAGATTTTTATCATAATTTTCTTGATCTTCAGGACTTAAATATATTCCATTTATTAAATTATAATTAGAGGGTGTTTTTTTATCACCAATAACAATTAGTTTCCAATCTGCCATATTATCAAATTTGTAAATTGCTTCTGTAGGATTATTTATTGTTGTTGTTATTATGTATTTATTCTGCATATTATTTGTTTTGCCAAAAAAATCTTACAAATATAGCAGTTTTTATATAACTAAAATTCTGCATAAAAGTATTTTGGGAAGCGCCCTCTAATCTTGCTTCCCACTTTGAAGGTATTTCAATAATGTTAGTTTTCATCAATAGGGGTTTTAAAATTGTTTCTAATAAAAAAGGGTGTTTTAATTCTTGCCATTTTATAACTTTTACTATCTCTATAGGAAAAATCCTATATCCATAAGTCATATCACTTAATTTAGTTATAAATATACATCTAAGTATAAATTGAAATAAGAAATTTAGAATAAATTTGATAATATTATATTTCTTGAAACTACCACCTTTAATCCATCTATTTGCTGTTATTATGCTCGAAGGATTACATTTACATAAATCTATCAATTTTTTTACATCGTGTGGATCAGTTTCTAAATCACTAGCCATCATTATTACATGGCTACCTGTGCTAATTTGAAACCCTTTTTGAATCGCTCCACCTATAAATGGAAGATCTTGAAAATATGTTTTTATTAAATTTGGATATCTCTTAGTTTGTAAATAATTTATAGATTTTAAGGAAGCTTCTGTAGTTTTATATTTTGAAACTACTATAATAATTTCATAAATATCTTCTAGTGAATTTTTAATTATTATTTCAATCGTTTTTTCTAAAGAAAAAGTTTCATTGATTACTGGAAGTATAACTGATACTTTAATTTTAGACATTAAATTATATTGATAAGGTAAGTAATCTAAATGTTCCAAGAAATATTTTCTTCATTATTTTTTTTTATTTTAATTTATTTAACTTCTGTTGGATACGGAAAATTTTTTCAACAATTATTTGTTGGAGATAATAAGAACATTTCATTAGGTATTACTGGGCTTTTTGGTCTTTTTTTTTTAAGCTTTATATCAATTTTTTTTCATTTTTTTATACCACTAAACAATATCTTTAATTCTATCATATTATTTATAGGTATAATATTTGTGATTATTTATAAAAGTTTTAATGAACAATATCTTAAACGAGAGTATATTCTAATTTATATAATCGTAATTCCATCATTGATATTATTTGAATATCATGCAGATTATTTTTGGTATCATTTACCTTATGTAAATCTTGTAAATGATTTTAAAATAATTTTTGGAATTGCAAACTTAAATGATAATCTTGGTTATGGTCATATTTGGTATGATCTATTAGCTATATTCCAATTACCTTATTTTGGAACAAAATACCTTTCAATTGTATCAATATTATTTTTGAGTTTTTTTTTAATTTTTCTGAAAGATATGTTTGAAAAGTCTAATGAAAAAATTATTAAAATATTTGCTTTTTTTTGTTTTTGTTTTGTTTGCTTGATTTATTCAAATAGTAAAGACTTTGGCAGTGAAATTCAAGGCAATCTTATTTATTTAATAATTAGTATATTAGTTCTTAATTATTATTTAATTAATGATTATAATTTTAAAAATTATTTAATTACTTGTATTGTTTTGTTATTTTACTTTGCAATATTAATAAGAACAAATTCAATAATCTTTGCACCTTTAATTTTAGTATTTTTTATTCATAATATAAATTCAATTATTAGAAATATTTTAACCCATAAACTCTTTTATTCTTTTTTATTTTTTTTCTCTTTACTCTACCTTTTAAAAAACTTTATTATTTCTGGGTGTTTAGCCTATCCTATATATTTTACATGTTTAGATTCAATAGAATGGGGTGTAGGAATTGAGCAAGCAAAATTAAGATTCTATCATCTTTCATCTCAATCAAAAGGATACTTATTATATTTAATCAATGAAAATTTTATAGAAAATATATTTAATTATTATAAATTTAGAGAGAATAAAGATTTTTTTAATCCCGAAACATACCTTGCTAATTACACCTGGTTTAAAATTTGGTGGCAATATGAATATGATATTGATAGATTTTTAAATATTGTTTATTTTTTTGTTTTTTCTTTAATTATTATTCTTATTTTTAATTTTAATAAAATTAATTTTAATCAAATCATAGATAGTATAAGAAAATATTTTATTCATATAATATTTTTTTCTTTACCAATTTTAAGTTGGTTATATTTATTACCTCAAACTAGATATGGAGGATATGGTATTATCTTTTCAGTAATATGTTTATGTACTCTACTTATTTTTTATAAAATTAAAGAAATTAAAATATTTCCTTTTATTATTATTTTTACAATATCAATTTCCTACTATGGTTATAAAAATGTTGATAGAATAATTGATAATTTTCATGGATTTAGCCTTGAAGAATTCAATAATTATTATGAATATCCAAATATAGAAAATAATCAGTTTAAAATAAATAATCAATTTCAAGTTGCAGTCACAGAGAGAGTTATTAATAAAAAAGATAGACTTGGAAAACCGCTTTATTGTTTTGATATAAAAGGTTTATGTGCCTCTAGTTTTAGATTAAAATGTATAGAAAAAATACATAAAAAATATAATTATATATTCGTAATCCCAGATCAAAAAAAATGTGCCTTAGTAATTGATAAATATTTATGGTACTGAGTGATTATGGCGGAGAGAGAGGGATTCGAACCCTCGGTAGTATTGCTACTACACACGCTTTCCAAGCGTGCTGATTAAACCACTCTCACATCTCTCCATACAAAAGCAAAAATTAGTTAATCACAAAAAAATTTTCAGGTCATATTTTTACTATAGCTTTAATGCATATTCTATACTAATTCAAAGATATATAATTATGAAAAATTTTAAAAATTTTTTGGTTTATCTATTTATTATTCAATTACCTTTATTTCTAACTAGTTGTCAAGGTTGGCTTAGTCCAAACATAGGTGCATTTTAGTTAATACAAATAAATATATCTAATTGTTACTAAATAGATCTGCAAGTAGGCTTTAAACAATTACAGATCTTATACGAATGTTTCAAGTTATTATAGTATTTTAATAACATCTTCACTTTTAATTTTATTTTAATTTTATGATTATTTTTATAAATAATGATAAATGATAAATTAAAAAAAATTAATTATCATGAAAATATCATTATCTATAATTATTCCAGTTTATAATGAACAAAAAACTATATTAAAAATTCTTAAAAAAATTGATGTTTTAAAAAAATATTCTGAATTAGAAATTATTGTTATAAATGATGGTTCAACTGACAAAACTTTAGAAATATTAATAGAAAATAAAAATTTATATACTAAACTTATAGAAATTAAAAATAATTCTGGAAAGGGCAAAGCTGTAATGGAAGGATTAAAAAAAGTTAAATCAGATTATGTAGTGATTCAAGATGCTGACCTAGAATATGATCCAGTTGATCTGATTTTATTTATAAAAAAAATAAAAAATTTTGGAGCAGACTTGATACTAGGAAGTAGATTTATAGGTAATCAGAGGAGTGTTTTGCACTTTTGGCACATGCTCGGTAATAAATTTATTACATCATTATTTAATTTAATCAATAATACAACTTTTTCAGATATTTATTGCTGTTACATGCTCTTTAAAAAAGATAATTTAGATGAAGAAAAATTAAAATCTTTAAGATGGGGACAACACGCAGAGATATTGACCTATGTTGTTGGAAAATCAAATAGAATTTATGAAATTGGAATTAACTATGATGCAAGAAAATATAAAGATGGTAAAAAAATTAGATATTTCGATGTGTTTTCAGTTATTTATTGGATATTAATTACAAGAATAAAGACAATTTTTTAATATGAAGTGTAGAGTATGTCATTCAAATAAAACAAAGGAATTTTTAAATCTTGGTAAACAACCACTAGCAAATAAATATCCTAAAAATATTAGAGAAATAAAAAAAGAAAAAAAATTTAACTTATCTATTTTTTTTTGTGAAGTTTGTCGTACTGCTCAAATTAAAAACATAATAAGTAGAAAATTAATGTTTGAAGAATACTTTTATCTATCATCAGTAAATAAAGGGCTACGTGATCATTTTAATAAATTAGCAAAAAAACTAAAAAAATATAAGTTTGTTGTTGATATTGGTTCAAATGATGGAATTTTATTGGAGCCATTGAAAAAAAATAAAGTAAAAGGTATAGGAATTGATCCATCATTTAACGTTGGTAAAATTGCTAATGATAGAGGACTGAAAACTTATATAGATTTTTTTGAAAAAAGAGTAATTAACAAGATTATAAAAGAGCATTCAAAACCAGATGTTTTGGTAGCATCAAGTGTAGTAACTCATTTAGAAGATCCCTTGAAGTTTGCTAAAAATTCAAAATTTTTTCTTAAAGAAAATGGAATTTTAATTATAGAAATAGAATATTTATATAATTTTATTAAGAACTTGGAATATGAACGATTTTATTTTGATAGACCTTTTTATTACTCAGCTAATTCTATAAACTATATTTTTCAATCTTTTGGTATGAGTTTATTTGATATTGAGTTAATAAATATTCATGGAAGTTCATTAAGACTTTATATTAAAAATGCTAAAGTTGTAAAAAAAACCAAAAGATGTAAGGAAATTTTATCAAAAGAAAAAAAATATTTAAATATTTCTACATTAAACAAGATTAATAAAAAAATTATTAAAGAATCAAATAATCTTAAAAATAAGTTAACTCAATTTAAAATAGATGGAAAAAGAATTATAGGATATGGAGCTCCAGCAAGAGTTTCTACAATCACAAATTTTTCAAAAATTAATAGTAAATTAATTGATTATATTATTGATGATAGTCCAATTAAACAAAATAAATTTACCCCTGGAAGTCATATTAAAATTTTAAATAAAAATAAAAATATAAAAAGTAATATAAATGTTGTTATTGTATTTGCTTATGAATATTTTAGAGACATTAAAAAAAACTTCAAAAAAATAAATGTAAAGTTCTACAAACCAATTCCATTAAAAAAATTAATATGAAACATTTTTTAGATAGCGATATTGAAATAATATTAAAAAACTCAAATGATTTATTAAAATACTTTGAAAATAAAAAGATTTTATTAACTGGAGGAAATGGTTTTATAGGTAAATATTTTGTAGAAGTTTTTAGAAGATTAAATTATAAATTAAAAAAACCAATCAAACTTGTAGTATTTGATAAGAATGTTAGTAGTAAAAAAATTGATAAAAATATTGAACTAATAAAGAAAGATCTTTCCAAATCATTTACAACGAAAAAAAGATTTGATTTTATAATTCACGCCGCAGGTATTGCTAGTCCATTTTATTATAGAAAATATCCACTTGAAACAATTGACGTAACAATAGAAGGGATAAAAAATTGTTTAAATTTAGCAAAAGGAAATAAAACTAAATTTTTTTATTTTAGCACTAGTGAAATATATGGAAATCCTGATAAAAAAAATATTCCAACAAGAGAAGATTATAATGGAAATGTAACATCAATTGGTCCTAGATCTTGTTATGATGAAAGTAAAAGATTAGGAGAAACTTACTGTTATATACATAAAAAATATTTCAATACACACACAAATATCATTAGGCCTTTTAATGTTTATGGCCCTGGAATGAAGCAAAATGACTACAGAATTTTTCCAAATTTTATAAGTAATATTTTAAGAAACAAAACACTAAATATCTATGGATCAGGGTCACAAACTAGAACTTATTGTTATATAACTGATGCAATTGAAGGTTTTTTAAGAGTTATGTGTTTAGGTAAATCAGGAGAAGTTTATAATATTGGAAATACTAATCCAGAAATTTCAGTAAAAGAAGTAATAAAAATTTTAAATAAAGTTTATAAAAAAAAAATACAATCAAAACAAATAGTTTATCCAAAGTCTTATCCAGATGACGAACCACTTAGAAGATGCCCAGATATTTCGAAAGCTAAAAAACATTTAAATTATAAACCTCAAATTTCTATCGAAAAAGGTCTTAAAAATTACTTAATGTGGGCTACAAGAAACTATAAATATTAGTTAATGGTTTTTAATTTAGGTTTAGTCGGTTGTGGAAAATGGTCAGATACAATTATTAGAGAAGTAAAAAAAAATGAATTTTTTCAACTAAAAAAAATAGTTTGTAAACATAGACATAAATCTTATTATAAAAATGTTGAGGTGTTTAAAACACCTAAAGAAATGATTGAAGCAAAAAATATTGATTGCATATATGTAGCCTCATCACCAAAAATAAACTTAGATGTAATAAAATTGTTAGTAAATAATAATTTACCTGTAATTTTAGAAAAACCAGTTACAAATAATTATAAAAATATTTTAGATTTAAAGAAAATATCTAAAGATCACGAAATATTAGTTTTACCCAATATTACTAATATATTTTCTGAATGTTCAAATGAAATTGAAAAATTTGTTAATAAAAATAAAACAAATATCAAAAGAATAATTATTGTTGAGGGCGGTAATGGACCTTTTAGAGATGATATTAATCCAATTTGGGACTGGGGCTTTCACTCTTTTGCCTTAATATTTAAATTATTTAAAAAAGATATTACTAACAAATATAAAAATAGTGAAATTAAAAAAAATAATACAAACAAAGGGTTGGTATCAAAATTTATATTTTCAATAAATAATACTATAAATGTTAAAATAATAACTGGAAATTTATTTCAAATTAAAAAAAGGTTAATCAAAATAATTTTATTAAATGGAGATTTCTTACTATGTGATTTTATTAAGCATGAGGTGTACATTAATAATATTTTAATATTTAGAAATTCAAAAACTCCATTAGAATCATTACTAGATAATTTTGAAAATATAATTAGAAATAAAGATTATTTAATATCATCTGAATTATTAGATATTTCAATTAAAACTACTAAAATCTTAGAAAAATTTTATAAATGTTAAACAAATTTATTTCGTGGTTACTTTAAACTATATAGTATTTCCTTTTCATATTTTGTTCACTTTACTGAGTGTAATTGGATATGGATTAGCATTAAATAAGATATTAAAAATTGATACTGATTTTTTTAGTTTAAAGAATTTAGTTTTTATCAAAGGATTATTTTTAATTGGAATTATACTTGGTATAATAAACATATTTTTTCCAATAAATAATCAGTTAACTATTGTTGTATTAATTATAGGATTATTTATTTATTTTTTTTTATCAAAACATTTGTTTAAATTAAAAGAAATAAAATTTATTTTTTTTATAATAATTTTTGTTTTATTTTTTGCTATATATGCTGGTGTTAATGATGATTTTGATTATCATTTAGAACTAATAAACAATTATAAATCTAAAAATTTATATGAAATAGAACATAGTAGGAGAATAAGTTATAATAGTTATTGGTTATTTTTAAATTCAGTCTTCACAATTAATTATTTCTCAAGCACTTATTTTACTCTTGGATCTTTATTATACGCCTTATCTATTTATGATACATATAAATTGTATAATAAATCAATAAAAAATGGAAACTTATATTTAGGTATATCTTCATTATTTGTATTAATTTTTTTACTTGGTGTATTAAATAAATATAAAGATTTTGGTACAGATGTTCCTGGTTTTATTTTATCTATATATGTTCTTTTTGTAATATTATATAAATCTTTTGATGTAAAAATTAATTATACAAACGATTATTTGTTATTACTATTAATTCTTACATGTACAGCTTTTGTTTTTAAAATTACTAATACATTAATATTTTTTTATCTTTTTATAATTTTATTTAATATTGAAATTAAAAAAATAAAATTTATCAAACTACTTATTCCTTTAATTATAATTTTTGTGTGGTTTTTTCAAAATATAAATATTAGTGGATGTTTAATTTGGCCTATAGAAATAACTTGTTTTAAAAATAATGAACTAGCAATTAATGAAAGAGATATAATTGAGTCTTTTGCAAAAGGAGATAGAATTACCAGCGATAAAGTAGAAGGTTTTAGTTGGATAAAGATTTGGTTTGATGGTCATTTTGTTAAATTGATAGAAACTTATTTAGTCTTTATATTATTGCTACTTTTCCCAGTTTTATATTTATTTATTAAATCAAAAAAAGTTTATACAAATTTTTATTTTATAAAATTTATAAATAAAAAATATTTATTTTTACTTGGAATTATTTTTATATGTAACATTATTTGGTTTTTTGTTACCCCAGCATATAGATTTGGTTTATTCTATAATCTGTCAATTATCATATTTTTATTTCTACCTTTTTGGGTAATTTTGTTTAAAAAATTCAATATAAATATAAAAAATTATTCTAATTATTTTCTTATTATTATTTTATTATATTTTATAACTGAAAATATTAGAAAATATAATTGGTATAATAAAAGATATGATAGTTGGCCTCCGATATATAATGGTAAATTAATTGATAGAAAGCGATACTAATTATCATTCATTTTTAAAGCATTAAGAAAAGTATTTTGTGGTATGTCTACTTTTCCAAACTGTCTCATTCTTTTTTTTCCTTTTTTTTGCTTGTCTAAAAGTTTGTTTTTCCTCGTTACATCACCACCATATAGTTTTTGGGTTACATCTTTTCTAAAAGAAGCTACTGTTTCGCGAGCAATTACTTTTCCACCTATTGCTGCTTGAATAGCCACTTTAAATTGTTGCCTTGGTATAAGGTCTTTAAGTCTTTCACATAAAGCCCTACCTCTCTGCTCGGATCTATCTTTATGCACTATTAATGAAAGTGCATCTACTGGATCTCCGTTTATAAGTATACCTACCTTAACTAAATTATTAACTTCGTATCCAGTAATTTCGTAATCAAAACTTGCATATCCTTTTGTAATTGATTTTAATCTATCGTAAAAATCAAAAACGACTTCATTTAGTGGAAGTTTATATTCAACTAAAGGTCTATTACCTGCATAACTCATATTTAGCTGAATACCTCTTTTTGAAGTACATAATTCTAAAACTGATCCTAAGAATTCTTCAGGCACAATAATTGTAGCTTTAATCCAGGGCTCAGAAATGTTCTCAACTTTAACTGGATCTGGCATATCTGTAGGATTGTGGAGATTTATAGTAGAGCCATCTTTCATTAAAATTTTATAAACAACTGATGGTGCTGTTGTAACAAGTTCTAAATTAAATTCTCTTTCAAACCGATCTCTAATAATTTCTAAATGTAATAAACCTAAAAAACCACAGCGAAAGCCATAGCCTAAAGCAGGACTTACTTCTGGTTCATAAGAAAAACTTGAGTCATTCAGAGCAAGTTTAGACATACTATCTCGCATATGTTCGTAATCATCTGAGTCAACTGGAAACATTCCACAAAAAACTACAGGTTGGGATGGTTTAAAACCTGGGAGAACTTCATCAGTTGGAAATTTATCATCTGTTATTGTGTCACCAACTTTACAATCGGAAACACTTTTAATTCCAGAATTTATAAAACCAATTTCACCTGGCCCAAGAGTATCAACTTCAGTTGCTTTAGGAGAAAATATCCCTACTCTATCAATTGTATATGTTGCACCTGTTGCCATAAATCTTATTTTCTGACCTTTTTTTAGCTCTCCATTTATAACTCTTACAAGTACCACAACACCAAGATAACTGTCATACCAACTATCAACTAACATACATTTCAATTCTTTACTTATTTCACCTGATGGAGAAGGAAGAAGCGTTATGATTTTTTTTAATAAATCTTCTATACCTATACCTGTTTTCGCTGAAACAAGAGAAGCATTGTCTGTTTCAATACCAAGAACATCTTCAATTTGTGATTTTATTTTATCTGGCTCTGAAGAAGGAAGATCAATTTTATTTAGGACAGGTAAAATTTCATGATCATTATTAATAGCCTGATACGCATTAGCTAATGTTTGTGCCTCAACACCCTGTGTAGAATCAACTATTAACAAAGATCCCTCGCATGCTGCTAAAGATCTTGATACCTCATATGAGAAATCAACATGACCTGGAGTGTCCATAATATTAAGTATGTAAGTTTTGCCATCATTTGATTTGTAAGAAAGTCTAACTGTTTGAGCTTTTATTGTAATGCCTCTTTCTCTTTCTAATTCCATTGAGTCTAGAACCTGTTCTTTCATTTCTCTATCAGTTAGACCTCCACAAAACTGTATTAGTCTATCAGCTAACGTTGATTTTCCATGATCTATGTGAGCAACAATTGAGAAATTACGAATAGAACTAAGTTCTGTCATTAGTTTCTTATAGATGCATCAAGCGATTTAGATATTTCGTCTATTATTTTATTTGATAATTCCTCAATTTCTTGATCATTGAATGTTTTATCTTGAGGTTGAAGTAAAACCCTAAAAGCAATACTTTTTTTATTTTCTGGAAGTTTATCTCCATCATAAACATCAAATATCATTACGTTTTGAATTATATTTTTATCTATTTTTTTTACTTTTTTAATTATCTCACCAGCCCTAACTTCTTTTGGGAAAAGAAAGGCAAAGTCTCTTTCAACCATTTGATAAGGATTGTTAGCAAAACCACCTTTAGAAGAAGATTTATTTTCTTGAAATTGTGAAATATTCTCTAAATATATTTCAAAACCGTATACCTTGAAATTAACATCCATTGTTTTTAATAGAATTGGATGTAATTCTCCAAAATTAGCTATTTTGTTTTTACCAAGCTTCAAAGAAGATGATTTGCCAGGATGATAAATTTGACCTTCTAATTTTTCATATAACAAATTATCTACAGGTACATTTAAATCAGCTAAAATAGAAAATAAATCAGCTTTTATACTAAAGGCATCAATATTTTTTTTATTTGATAACCAATTTTGTTCATCAGATGAGCCATAAGCTATAGCAGTGGCCACATTTTCTTGTTGGTCAGGTAATGATTTAGAAAAATTTGGACCTACTTCAAATATTTTTGCTCTTAAGTACATTCTAGATTTATTTTGATTAATTGCTTCTAATAAATTTGGAAGCGTTGATGGTCTCATCGTATTTAAATCAGTACTTATAGGATTTTTTAAACTAATTATTTCATCTGATATAATTTTTGCGTTATTTTCATCCATAAATGACCAAGTTACAACTTCAGAATATCCATTTAGAGCAATAGTTTTTTTACTTTTATAAAAAGTTTTTGTTTTGGAATTTAAAATCTGCTTTTTTTCTTCTTGATTAGTTACTTTTTTAAGAGGAATTTTATTATAACCATAAATTCTAATTATTTCCTCTACGATATCTGCCTCACCAACAATATCTGGTCTAAAAGTAGGACTTTGAATTTCAAATTTTGATTTTTTTTCATTAACAGAAAAACCAAGTGAAACTAAAATTTTTTCTTGTTCATTTTTATTGATTTCAATTCCACCAAAAGTCTTTACTTTATTTGTTTCAAACATAAATGGTTTACTTTTCTCTATATTAATTTCTGAAGAAACGAACTCACTTACTTCCCCTCCACATAATTCTAAAATCATTTGAGTTGCAGCATCTACACCCCAATAGATAGAATCAGTATCTATCCCTCTTTCAAAACGATAGCGTGCATCACTTTGAAGATTTAGTTTTCTTCCAGTTTTAGTTACAGAGATTGGATCAAATAACGCAACTTCTAGAAAGACATTTTTAGTGTTCATACTACAACCGCTATTTAGGCCACCCATAACTCCACCAATTCCATGAAGTTTATTTTCATCATCAGAAATTACAATCATATCACTGTCACATTTATAATTAACTTCATTTAGTGCTAAACACTCCTCATTTTTATTGGCTAATCGCATTGTTAAATTGCCTGAGACCTTGTCCGCATCATAAACATGAAGTGGTCTGCCTAAATCGAAAGTAATATAGTTTGTAATGTCAACAAGAGCTGAAATAGGCCTTAAGCCTATTGCAGTTAATCTATCTTGAAGCCATTTAGGACTTTCTATATTTTTAACATTTTTGAAATATCGACCTGCTACACCAGGACATAGGTTATTATTTTGAAAATCTTTTTTCCAAGTAATTGGACTTTTAAATGTTTCTTTAGTTTTTTTATAATTTAAGTCTTTTAATTTACCAATTCCTGCTGCCGCTAAATCCCTAGCGATACCTCTAACTGATAAACAATCAGACCTATTTGGAGTTAAATTAATTTCTATAACAGGTTCATCTATTGTAAAAATTTTACTAAATAGATCTCCAATTTTATAATTATCATTTATTTCAATAATACCATCGTGTTCATCAGAAATACCCATTTCTCTCTCTGATACAAGCATTCCACAAGACTCAACTCCTCTTATTTTGGTTTTTTTTAAATGTATGTCTGTACCTGGAATGTAGCTATTTTCTGGTGCAAAAATGCCAAGCATCCCCTCTCTTGCATTTGGAGCGCCACAAACAACTTGAAAATTTCCATTTATTGTTTCTACCTGACATACTTTAAGTTTATCTGCATCTGGATGTTTTTCTGCTTTTAAAACTTTAGCTACTGTAAAATTCTTAAATATTTCTGATTTATCTTCGACACTTTCAATCTCTAAACCAATATTGGTTAAAGTATCTGTTATAATATTCAAATTTTTAGAAGTATCTAAATGATCTCTTAACCAATCTAAAGTAAATTTCATTTATAGTCCTGATCGTGATTGATTATCCAAAATACTAAAACCATAATGATCTAGCCATCTATAATTTGGATCAAAAAAACTTCT
This sequence comes from uncultured Alphaproteobacteria bacterium, assembly GCA_902572735.1. Taxonomy (GTDB): domain Bacteria; phylum Pseudomonadota; class Alphaproteobacteria; order HIMB59; genus CACPNW01. The sequence goes on along the minus strand of CACGGX010000007.1, from coordinate 12,073 downwards.
TAGATCTGTAATACCATATTTAAGCATCGACAAACGTTCAATTCCCATACCAAAAGCGAAACCCTGATATTGTTTTGAATCAATATTACAATTATCTAAAACTATAGGATTGACCATGCCACAACCCAGTATTTCTAACCATTTATCTCCTTCACCAATTTTAATTTTATTATTAACTTTAGTATATGCTACATCCATTTCCGCGCTAGGCTCGGTAAAAGGAAAATAGCTTGGACGAAAACGGTATTGTAAGTTTTTTACTTCGAAAAATTCTTCTAAGAATGAAACGAGTGTTGATTTTAAATCAACCATAGTAGAACTTGTATCAACGACTAAACCTTCTACCTGATGAAACATAGGAGCATGTGTAGCATCTGAGTCACTTCTATAAGTTCTGCCAGGCACAATAATTTTAATAGGTGGTTTTGTGTTGAGCATAGTTCTCACTTGAACTGGACTAGTATGAGTTCGAAGAACATTTTTATCTCCGTTATCCTGAATATAAAAAGTATCCTGCATTTCTCTTGCAGGGTGATGTTCTGGTATATTTAAAGCTGTAAAATTATTAAAATCTGTTTCTATATCTGGACCTGTTTCCACTGCATAATTTAGATTTCCAAAAATTTCTATAATATTAAATATTGTTTGACTAATTGGGTGTATTTTTCCTTTGTCAGAAATATTAGGTGGTAGGGTAACATCAATTGTTTCTAAATTAATCCTGTTTGAAATTTCAAAATTTTCAATTTCTGTTCTTTGGTTTTTAATACCTTCTTCAATTTCTTTTTTAATAATATTTAATTCTTGTCCTTTCGATTTTTTTTCTTCAATCGACAAAGAGCCTAATCCTTTTAAAGCTTCAGGTATTAATCCTTTTTTACCTAAATAATATAATCGAATTTTTTCTAAATCTTCGAAGGATTTTGAAGCTTTAATTTTTTTTAGAACATCAATTTTATTTTCAGCAAATGCCATCAATATCTATTATATTTTATTAATTAAAATTATCTAGCAGATTGAGCTTTATCAACTAAAGCTTTAAAAGCCTCTGGCTGGTTAACTGCAAGATCCGCTAAAATCTTTCTATCTATTTCAATAGATGATTTTTTAAGACCAGATATAAATTGTGAATATGTTAAACCATGAATTCGAACACCGGCATTGATTCTTTGAATCCATAAACCTCTAAAATCACTTTTTCTTTTTTTACGATCTCTATAAGCATATTGCATTCCTCTTTCGACAGCCTGCACAGCAACTCGAAAAACATTTTTTCTTCTACCGTAATAACCTTTTGCTCTTTTAATTACTTTTTTGTGTCTAGCTCTTGCTGTAACACCTCGTGATACTCTTGCCATTGATTTCCCCTTACTTGTTGTATGGTAACATATGATCAATCAAAGCAGAGTCACCTGGTGACATAATTGCAGATCTTTTAGTGTTACGAATAAATTTATTGGAACGTTTACTCATTCCATGTCTCTTTCCAGCAGGTTTAAATTTAATTTTACCAGTACCTGTTCTAGAAAATCTTTTTTTTAAACTACTCTTAGTTTTAAGCTTGGGCATTACTATCTCCTATATTATAAGTTTACCCGTTAGGCTGCCCCGCAGGCCATAACAAGTTTGGAAGGCTTATACTGATAATTGAGTATTTTGCAATATGTAGAATTATTTAGCAACTTGAGGGACAAGTATCATCATTATTTGTCTTCCCTCAAACTTAGGAGCTACTTCAACTTTTGCATATTCTTCAACTTCTGAAGTTAGTTTTTTTAGAAGATCAAAGCCTAAATTTTGATGCTCCATTTCACGTCCTCTGAAACGCATAGAGACTTTAACTTTATTACCACCACCTATAAATTTTGATAGTGCTTTTATTTTAACATTATAATCGTGTGTATCAATACCAGGTCTCATTTTAATCTCTTTGACTTCAATTGTTTTTTGTTTCTTTTTTGCTTCTTTCTTACTTTTTTGCTCTCTATATTTTAATTTACCATAATCTATAATTTTACAAACTGGTGGATTAGCTTCGGGAGACACTTCAACTAAATCAAAACCTTCATCTTCTGCTTGAATTAAAGCTTCACGAATGCTTAATATCCCCATTTGTTTACCACTACTAGATATTAATCTGACTTCACTTGCAGTAATCTGCTCATTGATTCTTGGACCAGTATCTTTCTTTGTTTTGAAATTTACAGCCAAAATTATATAGAGATTGAGTTAAAGCTATTATTTAATAGCATATTAAGAAATTAAGTATTTTGTCATATTTTGTTAGGATATAATCTCAAATGAATTTAAATTCAAGGGCTGATTTTAAAAAATATAAATTGTTTTTTAAGTTATTAAATACACTTTATGAAAATTTGTTTTGTTAGAACCGATAAAATGGGAGATATGATCCTTACTCTTCCAGTTGTTCAAGGACTAAAAGAAGCTAATCAGGATTATAAAATTGATATTGTATCTTCTAAAAATAATCAAAAAATATGTAAAAACTATAAATCTATTAACAAAATTTTTTTACTTCAAAATAAATTTTATGAAGTCTTAAAAATAATTTCAAAATTAAGAGGTGAAAATTATGATTATATTTTCACATTTAGTCCTGGTATAAACAGTATATTAATATCAATTTTTTCTAAAAGTAAAATAAAGTCATTGTTAATTTTTAAATCTCGATACAAAAATAATTACATGAGTAAATTTTTTGATAGAATTTTGGGTAAAATCTTTTTTACTAACTACTTAATTATTGATCGCCAATTAAGATATTCAAAAAAAATCCCAATTCATCAAACAGAAATTATGATGGAGTTGGTTACTAAAAATGGATTAAATTTTAATAATACAGCAGAGATTAAGAATGAAATTGGATTTAATAAAATAGAATTAAGTTCTAAAAAATTATGTTTAATTCATTTATCTTCAAAATGGATCAATAAATATTTTTCTGAAGAAAACTTTATCAATCTATTAGACAATCTTAAAAATTTGAAAATCAGTATTGTAATGACAACTGATGGATCATCAAAAAATGTATTCTATGAAATATTTAAAAAATATGAGATTATTACTAATGAAGAATTTGAAAATGTTAAAAGTATAAATAATGTTGTAATCTTAGATCAATTAAATTTTGATAATTGGACATCAATAATAAATTCTTCAACTTATGTAATTACACCTGAATGTGGATGCACACATATTGCATCACTTTCTGAAGCGAAACTTTGTGTTATTTATGATTCAGATAATGTTCCAGAGATGATTGCAGAAGAATATGCACCGTGGAAGAAAAAATATACTAAACTATTCTCTAACAACCAAAATTTAGAAAAAGAATTAATTTCATTTATTAGTTAATTTACTATTATGTAAAAAATCTAAAACTTGTTTTACTGAAATTGAGTCCATTGTATCGGTCAAAATCGTATAAGCATTTTTATATTCAGATAAGTTTGATTTTGAGATAGTATTATCTTTAGCTAAAAAAAGTATAGGTGAGTTACTTAGAGCAGCTATATGACCTGGGCCAGTATCGTTACTAATTATAAAATTACTTTTTTTAGCAATGGAATAGATGATTTCAGGAGGTGATTTATCCATTAAATCAATAATCTTCTGACATGCATTATTGATCTTTTCTACTGTTTGTTTATCTGATTTTTGCCCAATAACACAAATATTATATCCTTTTTTTTCAAGAGTACTTGCAAGTATTGCAAATTTATCTGGTGACCATTGCTTGTCCTTACCTGATTTAGAAACACCGGGTATCATTAAGATTATTTTATCTTCATTAATTGCGGTAATATCTCTGGAAAGCCAATCTATATTTTGATTAATTTCATTTACTCCAAGTAACTTTAGTTGATTGTATAAACCTTGTTGTGGAGATTCAGTTCCTTGTGGAGGAATTACATATTGAATATCACAATTAGAACGAGATCCGTTAACTTTTACTTCTGAAATAAATTTTAAGAATGACCAATAATTATTTGTTCTTTTAGAATTCTGTAAATCTATGATTAGATCATATTTATTTTGATTAATTTTTAATATAACCTTAAGTGAATCAATTATTCCTTTTCTATTATCTTTAAAAATCGAATTAAAATAATTTGAATTGCTTAAAAAATTTACATATTTTTCTTCAGTGAGCAAGTCAATGGTGGCATTATTAAAAAATTGCTTAATTGATGCCATAGCAAGTATAGAAAATGCAATATCACCAAGCGATCCATGCTTTACAACTAGTATTTTGTTAAATTGATTGTTGTTCATATAAATCTACGTAACTTTGTACCATTTGGTTTTTTGAAAATGTTTTTGATATGTAGTCTTTACTATTTAAAGAAATATTAGAAAATTTTTCTTTATCTATTTTTATAATATTTTGAAGTTTTATACCTATTTCATTATATTTATGAGGATCTACTTTATAAATATCATCTAATTTATCAAGTTGATCTTTGACACCGCCATAGTTAAAAGTAAGTATCTTTTTTTTCATTATTAACGCTTCGCTTATAGTTCTTCCAAACCCTTCAGCTTGTAAAGGAAAAGAGGTAATAATTGATGATAGGTAATATAAAGTTTTCAAATCATCTGTTAGTAGATTGCCTATAATCTTACATTTATGACTAAGGTTAAAACTTTGAATTTTATTTTGTAGTTTCTTTGTATAAGATTGATTTTTTGTATCACCTGCAAAATAAAGCAAAAAATTATCATTTTGCATCTTATTAAATATATCTAAAAACTCAATTTGACCTTTCCAGTTTGTTAGTCTTGCAGGATATAGAATAATATTTTTTGAGGTATCAATTTGATACTTATTTATTATATTTTCTATTTGAGAATCTAAAATTGGTTTTTCAAAATATTTAACATCAACTCCTCTATTAATTACTTTAATTTTATTTGAATCCAAATTGTATTTTTTACTAATTTCATTTTTTACATAATTTGAAATCGCAACAATCTGATCAACTTTGGATAATTGCTTATTATAGATTTTTTTAAAATAAGAATTACCACTATACACATTATGAAATGTAGATATTGTTTTGAAGTTTCTATTTTTTATAAAACTTAAAATCCATGCTGGTGCTCTTGATCGTACATGAACAACATTAATATTTTGATTAAAAATTAATTTTTTTAATTGATTAGCAATTAAGGGATAAATAAAAAAATTTTTTGAGTTAACTGGTAATTGAAAATGATCAGTATAATTTTTATCAATTTCCTTAATTAAACGCCCTCCATTTGAAATAATATTATTTTTTAAATTTAATTCAGATAAATAATTTGCAACTTCAATGGTACCTCTTTCGACACCACCAGAATCTAAAGAGGGAAGAATTTGAGCGACATTAAATGATGACATTTTATTAAAATATAAGTATTTGTATCAAAGATGCCTTACTTTATTAATAAGAAAAAAGAAAGAATTCGCTATAAATCTATAAAGGGTAAGGGGCCTGGTATCATCTTTATCCATGGCCTTAACTCAGATATGAGTGGTCAAAAAGCTTTGTCTTTAGAAAGATTTGCGCGAAAAAATAAATTGCGGTTTATCCGTTTTGAATGCCGTGGGCATGGTAAATCTGATGGAAAATTCGAAAATTTTACAATTTCAGATTGGAAGAAAGACTTAATTGACATCATTGATAATATTGCCAAAGGGCCGCAAATACTTGTTGGTAGTAGCATGGGTGGATGGTTAATGTTTTTAGCTGCCAAAGCGAGACCAAAAAGAATTGCTGGATTAGTTGGCCTAGCAGCAGCACCTGATTATATTGATGATTTTTATAAAAAACTCCATTTAAAGAAAAAACAAGAAATGAAGAAAAGAGGAATTATCAAATATTCCTCTTATGGGTTTAGTTATCTTATAAAAAAGAAATATATCGTTGACGGTAGAAAAAATAAAATTTTAAATAAAGAATTCAAATGGAATAAGCCTTTAATTTTAATACAAGGCCTAAAAGATAATGTTGTCAATCCAGATGTTCCGGAAAAAATAATAAAAAAAATAAAAGGAAATCAAATACAAATTAAATTATTAAAAAATAGTGATCACCGACTATCCGATCTATTTGATTTAAAAATAATAAATGATTCTATTCAATCAATAATAAAAAACTAAGCAGATTTTTCTTCTTGAATTAATACAGGTTGATCAAATTTATTAATCATTTCTTTTGGTACAATCTGCCAGAAGAGTAATTTTTCATTTTCCCAATTTTCTAGTAAATTTCTTGCGTATATTGAGTTTGTTTCCTTGATATGTTCTTCAATTTTTTGGAATAAAATTTTTTCCCAATAATCTGTCATTTGTTGTTGATAGAAAATATCTTCAAGATTAATTCGAAGTGGTAGAGTTCCTTCTTTATCATACACAAATGCCATACCTCCTGTCATTCCAGCTCCAAAATTATTTCCTACTTCGCCAAGAATAACTGCGCTTCCTCCAGTCATATATTCACATCCATTGTCACCACATCCTTCAATAACAGCATGTGCGCCAGAGTTTCTAACAGCAAATCTATCGCCAGCAGTTCCAGCTGCAAAAAGTTTGCCTCGTGTTGCTCCATATAAGACAGTATTTCCAATGATAACATTTTTGTTTGTTTTTAGTTGTGAAGATGAGCTTGGTTGAATAACAATTTTACCTCCTGATAATCCTTTTGCAACATAATCGTTAGCGTCACCAAAAACTTTAAGAGTAGTTCCTTGGACACTCCATGCTCCAAAAGATTGCCCAGCGGAACCATGAAAATTAACAGTAAAAAAATCCTCTGGAAGAGAACTCATTCCTTTTGTGGTAGTAATTTCTGATGCAAGTCTTGTACCAATAGCTCTATCAGTATTTTTTATATTATAGTTAAGTTCAATTTTTTGATCTGTTTCAAAGAAAGACTTAGCATCCCCTATAATTTTAATATCAAGACTATCGCTAACTTTATTAATTGTATTTTTCTTTATATCAAATTCTCCAACTGATGAATCTATGGTTTGAATAATTGGATTTAAATCTAAATCATCAAGATCAGAACTTCCTCTGCTGACTTGATATAATAGATCAGATCTTCCAACTACATCATCAAGAGAAGAAAAGCCAAGTGATCCTAAAATTTCTCTTACTTCATCAGCAATAAAACTAAAAAGATTAATTACTTTTTCGGGTGTTCCAGTAAATTTTTCTCTAAGTTTTTCATCCTGTGAGCAGACTCCGACTGGGCAAGTATTTGAATGACATTGTCTAACCATTATACAGCCCATAGCAACTAAACTTGCTGTCCCAATTCCATATTCTTCTGCCCCAAGCATGGCCGCAATAACAATATCTTTTCCTGTTTTCAAACCTCCATCAGTTCTAAGAACGACTTTATCTCTTAAGTTATTTAGAGATAGAACTTGATGTACTTCACTTAATCCAAGTTCCCAAGGAAGTCCTGCATACTTAATGCTTGTTTGCGGGCTTGCTCCAGTTCCACCATTGTGACCAGAAATGAGTATCGTATCAGCTTTTGCTTTTGCTACACCAGCTGCAACTGTTCCAATACCTGACTGAGCGACTAACTTAACACATACTTTAGCTTTTGGATTTATTTGTTTCAAATCGTAAATCAGCTGAGCTAAATCTTCTATAGAATAAATATCATGATGAGGAGGAGGACTAATAAGTGTCACACCTTCAGTTGAATGTCTCAGTTTAGCAATTAATTCTGTAACTTTTCCTCCTGGCAATTGTCCACCCTCACCAGGTTTTGCACCTTGTGCAACTTTAATTTCAATTTCTTCACAATTATTTAAATACTCAGCCGTTACACCAAATCGTCCACTTGCTATTTGTTTGATTTTTGATGATGCGTTATCTCCATTTGGCTTAAGTTTAAATCTAATTGGATCCTCACCACCCTCACCTGAATCTGATTTAGCTCCTATTCTATTCATTGCTACAGAAAGAGTTTCGTGCGCTTCTGGACTTAAGGCTCCAAGTGATATCCCTGGTGCAACTAGTCTTTTTCTAATTTCTTGAGAAGGTTCTACCATATTTGAATTATTATTATCGTTATTATTTTTGAAGTCTAAAAGATCACGAATATTTATAGGATCCATTTCATCAATCATCGAAGAATATTTTTTAAATAAAGAATAATTATTAGAAGTTACTGCAGTTTGAAGCATGTGAATTGATCTTGCTTCAAAAGCATGTTTTTCACCACCAAATCTATAGCGATAGTTTCCTCCAATCGGCAGCGTAATAACACTTTCTTCATAAGCATTATCATGAGCTAATCTTGATCTTCTTTCAAGACCACTGATTCCAATACCAGATATTTTAGAACTCATAGAAGGGAAATATTTACTCATTAAATTTCTACTAAGGCCAATCGCTTCAAAATTACATCCACCTCGATATGAATTAATCACTGATATTCCCATCTTACTCATAGTCTTAAGCAAACCATTATTTATGGAATTAATGAATCTTTCTACACATTCTTCGTATGAGAGATCTTTAAATAATCCCTTTTTATGTCTTTCCGCTATCGCTTGTTGTGCCATATATGCATTCACGCTTGTTGCTCCTACTCCGATAAGCACGGCGAAATATTGTACATCTAAACATTCTGCAGATTGAACATTTAAGGAAATAAAAGTTCGAAGATTTTGTTTAATTAAATGATGATGAACAGAACTTGTAACTAATATCATAGGAAGAGCTATTCTTGTTTTAGACATTTCTTTGTCACTTAAAATTATATGAACATACCCTTCTCTAACAGCTTGTTCTGCTTCTCGGTTTATTCTTGATATTTCAGTCTCAAAATTATTTTTAGGATTTTTTTTATCCATAGTAGTATCAATTATTTTGACAGTATCTTTCATATATCTACGCATAGATTTGAATTGCTCAATTGAAAGAACAGGGGAGTTCAATTGTAAATGATCGCATTGATCTTCATCTTCATCAAGAATATTACTTAAGTTTCCAATTCTAGTTCGAAGACTCATAACAACTCTTTCTCTTAATGAATCAATTGGTGGATTTGTAACTTGACTAAAATTTTGTCTAAAAAAGTGATGGAGTCCTCTATATTTATTTGAGAGCACAGCTAGTGGAGTGTCATCTCCCATCGATCCCGTTGCTTCTTTTTTTTCGGCAATCATCGGATGAAGTATTAATTCAATGTCTTCAACTGACCAGGCAAAGCATGCCATTCTTTTTCGTAGATCTCCAGAGTCTAAATCTCTAAATTCCTCATCAACAGATTGAACAAGTTTATCAATGTACGTAATTTTTTTAGTCCAATCACCAAATGGTTTAGTTTCTGCTAAATACTTTTTTATCTCATGATCTTTAAAAAATTTTTTCTCTTTAAAGTTGACTGCTATTAATTGACCTGGTCCTACCCTACCTCTTTCTACTATTTCATTTTCTTTAATATCAACCATTCCAGTTTCAGAACCCGCAATAAGAAGATTTTTTGTCAGTGTATATCTTATAGGTCTAAGACCATTTCTATCCATTCCAGCAATAGCCCAATCACCGTAAGCGCCACATATTGCTGCTGGACCATCCCATGGCTCCATAACTGCTCCACCATAAGCGTATAAATCTTTTATTTTTTTTGGAAAATCTCTTCTGTGAGACCAAGCTTCTGGAATTGTTATTATTTTAGCCATAGGTAAAGAGCGATTAGCTTTGACTAATAACTCTATTGTTGAATCTAATGCAGCAGAGTCAGAAGCTTTAGAATCAATTATGGGTTTTAAATCATCTACATTATTTCCAAAATTTTTATGTTCCATTCTTGGCTCATGAGCAGCCATCCAATTTTTATTACCTTTAAGTGTATTTATTTCACCATTATGCGCAATCACTCTAAAAGGCTGTGCTAAAGACCATGTAGGAAATGTATTAGTTGAATAACGCTGGTGATAAACTGCATATCTAGAAATAAAATTCTCTTTTTGGATATCTGGATAAAAATTGGACAGCTGTTCTGCTAAAAACATGCCCTTATAAACAATAGACTGACAAGATAGTGAGCAAATATAAAAGTCTGAAATATTTTGATTTCTAATTTCTTTTTCTATTCTTTTTCTAATTATATAAAGTTTATTATCAAATTGCTTTTCATCTTCTAGTTCTTCATTACAAATTAGTATTTGTTCTATTTCAGGCCTTGTTGCTTTAGCTTTATCACCAATAATCGATGAATTAATTGGAACGTGTCTCCAACCATATATTTTCAAACCTTCTTTAATTATTTCAGATTCAACAATTGTACGAGCATTTTCTTGAGCGGCAAAATCTGTACGTGGTAAAAAAATCATACCAACCCCAAAAGGTAAATCATTAGGAGCGTGACCAGTTCTTTCTATTTGTTGAGTAAAAAAATTCTTTGGTATGGATAACTGTATACCTGCACCATCACCTGTTTTACCATCAGCATCAACTGCTCCTCGGTGATACAAAACTCTTAAAGCTTGCACTCCTAACTCGACTATTTCTCTTGTCTCAGATCCATCTAAAGATGCTATTAATCCAACACCACATGATGAATGTTCATCTTGTTCATTATAAACGTGATTTTCTTCTAAGTATTTTTTATCCTTTTTATACTTTTCAATAAAATGATTAGGCATTTACTACTTTCTTATTAATATTATTTTGATCGGAAAAATTGTTTTCTAAATATTCATTAATATTCTTTGCTGCATCACGACCATCTTTGATTCCCCAAACAACTAAACTTGCACCGCGAACAATATCTCCAGCAGCAAATACACCTTCAATTGATGTCATCATATTTTTATAATTAATTTTTAGTGTACCCCATCTTGTAACTGTCAGGTCATTATGATCAAAAAGCTTTGGTAAATTTTCAGGTTCAAAACCCAGAGCTTCTATAGCTAAATCTACATCTAGATCTTTTTCCGTACCTTCTTTTGGCTCTGGCTTCCTTCTACCTGACTCATCAGGTTCTCCAAGTTGCATTAAAACAGTTCTGACATTTTTCAATGACCCATTCCCCGAATACTCAGTTGGTAAAGTCAGCCATTGAAAATCAACTCCCTCTTCTATTGCATTTTGAACTTCTCTTTGCGAACCAGGCATATTTGTCTTATCACGCCTGTAAAGACACTTAACAGATTTCGCTCCTTGTCTTACAGCTGTTCTAACGCAATCCATAGCAGTATCACCGCCACCAATGACAACTACATTTTTTCCATTTGCGTTTAATCTTCCATTTATGAAATCTTCAACTTTATCTTTTAAACCAGTCTTGTTACTCGCTATTAGGAAATCTAAAGCTGGTACAACATTATTAAAATTAGATGTATTTAGATTGATTTCTCTAAATTTGTAAACCCCGGTTGCTATAAGAACTGCATCATGCTTAATTTTAATATCTTCAAAAGTAATGTCTTTGCCAATATCGCAGTTTAATTCAAACTTAATTCCACTTTCTTTAAGTCGATTTGTTCTTCTTATAACAATATCTTTTTCTAGTTTAAAATTTGGGATACCATAAATTAAAAGACCGCCTGGTCTATCGTAGCGATCATATATTGTAACTTGAAATCCTTTTTTACGAAGTTCTTCTGCTGCAGCTAATCCAGCAGGACCAGAACCGATAATTCCAACACTTTGATTTCTTTCTTCTGCTGGTTCTATATTTTTAACCCAACCTTCTTCCCAAGCTTTATCCGTGATATATTTTTCTATAGATCCTATAGTGACAGTACCGTGGCCAGATTGTTCAATTACACAGTTACCTTCACACAACCGATCTTGGGGACATATACGACCACAAATTTCAGGCATGTTATTGGTAGAGCTAGAAATTTCAAATGCTTCCTGCATTCTATCTTCAGCAGTAAGCTTTAACCAATCTGGAATATTATTGTGCAACGGACAATGAACTTGGCAAAAAGGAACTCCACATTGAGAGCATCTGGAAGCTTGTTCTTCTGCCTTTTGCGAGGCGTATTTAGCGTAAATTTCGTCAAATGATTTTACTCTTTCTTTAGCGGA